>DATJKA010000077.1:0-10349 GCA_035491815.1 Gemmatimonadales bacterium
CCGCCGCCCGCCGCCCGTTGTTTCAACGAGGCCGTCGCCCTCGAGGTGGCGGATGTAACGGTACAAGCTCCCTGCTTCCAGCTCGATTCGGCCATGGGTGTGCTCGAGCACGTCCTGGCGGATGCCGTAGCCGTGGCGCTCGCCGGCGGTGAGCATCGAGAGTATCAGCGTCTCGACCGGCTTGAGCGGGATCAGGTCGTCGGGGGTCCGGGATGGCGGCATGTGGCGAATGGGCTATAGGCGAATTGCCTATAGTGCTTCGACACAGGCTTGGGCAAGAAGGTTGGACCCTCCGGGTCGGCCTCCCCAGGACCGAGGTCGGTGGCCGCTTTCCCAGTGCATTCCCGCGTATGGGAGTGACGGCATCGACCGGCTCGTCGGGCGTGCCGCGATCGGCTCACTCTTACTCTTCGGGAGGCACCATGCGCTTCGCCGCGCCTCGCGCCCGCGTGCGGCTGACGATCGCCAGCGCGGCGCTCGCCACGCTCGCCGGATGCACCGACCGCCAACCTGAACCAACCGGCATCCCACGGAGCCTCGCGTCAAGTCGGACTGTCACTGGCACGACGGTGACGGTCACGAATACAGCTGATGCGGGATCGGGGTCACTCCGCGACGCGATCGGGAACGCCGCCGATGGCGCGACAATCGTGTTCGATCCAACCATCGCGGGGCAGACGATCACTCTCACGTCCGGCGAAATACTGATCCACAGCTCGCTCACGATCGCCGGGCCCTCGACGAACGGGGTCACGATCAGCGGCGGTGGCCACAGCCATGTCTTTCAGATCCAGGGCCCGTTAGTCGACGGCGTCGTCACAATGCGAAACCTGACGATTACCGGCGGCTACACCGACGGACAAGCAGGTGGTATCGAGCACGACAACATGACCTTGGTACTCGAGTACGTGCTCATCAAAGGGAACTATGGCGGGCACTATGGCGGAGGGATCTTCAGCTCGGGTCCGCTCGTCGTCACCAACAGCACGATCGCCGGAAACACCGCGTTCCAAGGCGGCGGAATCATGAATACCCGCGACATGTCGCTGAACAACGTGACGATCGTAGGCAACAACGCCCCAACGCGTGGTGGCGGCGTGTACGTCAGCAACATGTTCCAGGACAATCTGCGCGCCGACATTCATAACAGCATCATCGCCGGCAACACATCTCCAAATGGTCCCAACTGCAGTCAGGACCTGCCGTATTCCGTCACCGGTACGAACATCGCCGACGACTTGAGCTGCGGTCCGCCCGGGCCGAACATGATTGTCGCCGATCCGATGCTCGGCGCGCTGGCCGACAACGCCGGGCCCACCAAGACCATGGCGGTCCTCCGCGGCAGCCCGGCGATCGACGCCGCGACCGATTGCACCGTGACCGACGACCAGCGCCACGTCGCCCGACCGCTCGGCGCAGCCTGCGACATCGGCGCGTACGAGTTCGACAACTACGTCAAGACGACATTGTCAGTTGACGCCAGCGTCGTGGTGAACCCGAACACCGGCACGGCCGCAGTGACAGGGGCCTTTGGCTGCTCGGAGCCGGCGAGTGTCCTGCTCCATGTCACGCTCAGCGAACCGCAGAAGGTGGGCAAGGTGCCGGCCGTCGTTGCGGCCACCGATTCGATCCCCCTCACGTGCACGAGCGGCTCCAAGGCGTGGAGCGTCGCGCTCACACCGCCCACCGGCGCCTTCTCGAATGGCAACGGCACGGTCACGGTGAACACCGATCACGAATCCGCGTACGTACTGCCTCAATCGGCGAGCGCTTCGGTCAAGCTGTACTGGGGCCACAAGTAGCCGGCGGCGCATTGCGACGGGCATACGCTAAAGCCAGATTGGGCGAAGTCGCGAGCCGCGGGGCGCACGCCCGCGTTCGCGCCAACCCAATCTGGCTCATGGCCGATCGAGAAACGACCGACCCGCGTTTCTCTTCACACGACGCTGCGGGCGCCGCGGCGCTCGAGCGGCTCGTGCCGCTCGTCTATGACGAGTTGCGCCGCGTCGCCCACCGTCACCTCGATCGCGAGGCCACCGGGCACACGCTCACCACCACTGATCTGGTCCACCAAGCCTATTTGCAGCTTGCCGGACAGACACGCACGGAATGGCGCGACAAATCTCACTTCATGGCCGTGGCGGCGATCGCTATGCGGCGCATCCTGGTCGACCACGCGCGCGCGCACGCAAGCGCGAAACGTGGTGGCGCGCTCAAGCGAGTACCCATCGACTCGATCGACCTCGCGACTGACGAACGCGCAGAATTGCTCGTCGCCCTCGACGAAGCGCTCGAGCGCCTGCGAGAACTCGACGCACGCCAGGCGCGTGTCGTGGAATGTCGCTTCTTCGGCGGCATGACCGAGGAGGAGACGGCCGAGGCGTTGGAGATCGCCGTACGCACCGTCCGGCGCGACTGGACCAAGGCACGAAGCTGGTTGTACCAGGAGATCTATGAAGGCGCCTGAGGCGGCCGAACGCTTCCGTCGCATCGACGCAATTTTCGACGCCGCGCTCGACCTGGCGCCGGACGAACGATACGCCTTCGCCGATCGCGCGTGCGGCGACGACGCGGACCTCCGAAGCGCCGTTCACCGGCTGCTCGACGCGCAGCGGTCCTCCGGAGCATTCCTTGGCGAGCCGGCAATTGAGCTCGCGGCCCCGCTCTTTCAGAACCCGGCGGTGTCGCTGCCGAGCACACCCGGCCGCGTCGGCCCATTCCGCATCGTGCGCGAGATCGGTCACGGCGGCATGGGCACGGTGTATCTGGGCGAGCGCGACGACGGCCAGTTCGCGCAGCGCGTGGCCATCAAACTCATTCGCGAAAGCCCCGCGCTCATCGCGCGATTCCTGGAGGAACGCCGTATCCTCGCGCTCCTCGAACATCCACGCATCGCACGTCTTGTCGACGGCGGTGTTGCCGACGGCGGCATGCCGTGGTTCGCGATGGAATACGTGGAAGGCCAGCCGATCGACCAGTATTGCGACGCGCAACGCCTTACCCTGGTCCGCCGCCTCGAGGTGTTCGACGCGGTGTGCGACGCGGTGCAGTACGCACACCAGCAGCTAGTGGTGCATCGTGACCTCAAGCCATCGAACATCCTGGTGACCGCCGACGGCCAGCTCAAGCTGCTCGATTTCGGAATCGCCAAGCTGGTCGATCCACGTGCGGCCGGCGCCGACGGCGAAACCGTCTGGCGCGCCATGACGCCGGAGTATGCGGCGCCCGAGCAGTTGCGCGGCGAGCCGGTGAGCACCGCCACTGATGTGTACGCGTTAGGCGTGCTGCTGTACGTCCTGCTCACGGGGCGCCGGCCGTACGAAGTACGCAACAAGACTCCGGGCGAAGCTGAGCGGATCATCTGCGACATCGACCCTCCGCGGCCATCGACCGCCGTGCTCCTTCCCAGCGCGCCGTTCGAGCGGCGTGCCGGCCAAGCGGGAGCCCGCAGCACCACGCCCGATCGTCTCTTCCGCGCCCTGCGTGGAGACTTGGATGTCATCGTGATGCAGGCACTCCACAAGGACCCGGCGCGACGCTATCCATCCGCGGTGGCGCTGCGCGATGACCTTGCGCGCTATCGCCAGGGACGGCCAGTCAGCGGGCGTCCCGATAGTACATCATATCGCTTGAACAAGTTCGTCCGCCGCCACGTCGCGGGCGTAGTGACCACCGCGGTGGTCACCATGGCCCTGCTCGGCGCGACGGCGGTGTCGGTACACGGCATGCGCGAGGCGCGACGACAGCGCGACGAGGCCCGGACGCAGCGGGACCGAGCGCGCTTCGAAGAGGCGCACGCCAACGCCACTGCCGCTTATATGGAAGCGGTACTGCAAAGCGTTCCACCGGGTCGTCCGTATACCGTACGCGCGTTGCTCGATCGAGCGCGCACTCTGCTCGAAGACGACTACAAGGGAGATCCGCGGTTCGTCGCGCGCATGCTCATCGAACTCTCGGAGTACTACAGTGCGTTTTTCGAGCAGACGGACGAGCTCGCGCTGATCCAGCGGGCGACGAGCATGGCGGCCCGGGCCGGCGACGCCGAGACCGCCGCCACTGGCCAGTGTACAATCGCCAGGTGGAAGGCGCAGTGGGTCGATCCATCGGCTCGTGCGAATCTCGACAGCGGCACGACGCTCTTGGCTCGGGTTCGCGACGCCGCTCCTCGCGCGCGAACGGCTTGTCTCATCGCCAAAGCCCAGCTCACGACCAACGACGGCGATCCCGCGCGCGCAGTGCCGATTTCGCGCGAGGCCGTGGCCGTGATGCGCGCCGCGAATGACACGACCTCACCGGCATTTGTGGATGCGCTCGAGGAAGTAGCCATCCAGCTGTCAGCGCAATACCGGTGGCGTGACGCGCTCGACGCACAGCGCGCCATCACGGCAACCCTGGAACGCATTGGACGCGGCAACACTGTGCGTATGTTCGAGACCCGCAGCAAGGAGGCCGTCGATCTCAAAATGCTGGGTGAGTTCCGAACCGCCGACTCGACTCTGAGGGACGCTCTCCGCATGGTGCAACGCGCCGACTCGAGCTTTGGCACCGAGGAGTCGCTCGGAATGATCGGCGATCTGGCGTTCGAGCTCGATCGGCCAGACTCGGCGATTGCGGCCTACGAACGGGGCATCGCGACTGCCCGGGCCAACAACAACTCGCCCTATTTGCCAAGCCTCGTGACGAGATTAGTCTGGGCACTGGCCGAGGCCGGGCGCGGCCGCGGCGCGCGCGCGTTACTGACCGAGCGCGAGGCGATGTCGCCCAAGCTGCGCCGCAGCGTCCAACAGGTCTTGGAGGCGAGCATCGTCGAAGCCGCTGGCGACTCCGCTCGCGCGTCTCGGATGTACGTGGCTGCATGGAAGGACAATGACTACCCCGACGATGGAACGCATGCCCCGTTCTGGCATCGGATCGTTTTCCGCGCTGCCCGAGCCGCGCTTGGTGCCGGCGATCCGCTCGCTGCGGACTCGCTCGCGCGTATGGCCACCGGCCTCTCGAAGGAACTGCAACAGAGCGAGTCCCGCAGCGGAGAAATCGGGCAGGCGCTCCTTGTGATTGCACGCGCTCGGCTCGTTCAGGGCGACACATCGGACGCGCGATTGGATCTCGAGCGCGCCGTTCCCGCTCTCGAATACGGTCTGGGCCCTATGCATCATGCCGCGCGGCAAGCAAAGCAGCTGCTGGCGGCTCTCGCGACGCGGCCGCCTGTCGCAGGCCCCCCCGTCACTCCGCCCGCATCACCGCCGCGGGGCTGACCCGCGTCGCGCGGATCGTCGGCACGAATGCCGCGAGCACGGCGATCGCGAGCAGCAGCACTGCACACATGGCGTACGTCAGCGCATCCGTCGGCCGAACCTCGTAGAGCAGGTTCGTCATCAGACCGCTCGCCATCGATGCCAGGGACAGCCCGATGATCGCGCCCGCCCCCGTCGCCACGAGCACTCGCTGGACGACGAGCTTCACGATGTTCGTGCGCCGCGCGCCGAGCGCCACGCGGATCCCGATCTCGCGCGACCGCTGCGCCACGTAGTACGCGATCACGCCGTACACGCCGACGGCGGCCAGTGACAGTGCGACCAGCGCGAACATGCCGAGCACTTCGAGGATGAACTTCTCCTGCCCAACCGACTGGCCGATCACGTCGGCGAGCGTCTGTTCGTCGCTGAGCGGGAGCTGCTTGTCGAACGAGGCGATCTCGCGCCGCATGGAGGATATCGTCTGCTCGAACGGCAAGGCCGTCTTCACGACCAGCCACCCCCAGTTCAGCGGCGCCTGATCCAACGGGGCGTACACGATGCCCCCGGCCCGCTCGCCGAGCCCTTGGTCGTGCACGGCATTCACCACGCCCACGATCATCTGCTTCGGCTCGGTCGAGTCGAACGCGCCGTGGACGAGCCATTTTCCCACCGGGTTCTCGCCCGGAAAGAATTTCTTGGCAAGGACCTCGTCGATCCACGCGACCGGCGTGCCGCCGTGCACGTCCGTGGGGCCAAATCCGCGGCCCGCCAACACCCGCATGCCCACCGTCCGGAAGTAGTCCGGCGTGATGAACTGCGCCTCGAGGAGGGGCTCCTGGCCCTTGGGGCGCGGGTGACCCTCGAATGTGAACTTGTTCTGAATGTTGCCGGAAAGCGGGAGCGTGCTGGTCACGGCTGCACTCGTCACTCCGGGCAAGGATTGCACGCGGCGCAGGATCTCGTTCATCGCGACCCGCTGCCTCTCCTCGTCCGGATACCGTTTCGCCGCGAGCACGACCGTGCCGGCCACAATGTTCGTCGGGTTCACGCCGGGATCGACGTGCAGGAGTTTGCTGAAGCTGCGGGTGAGCAGCGCCGCCCCCACGAGGAGCACGAGCGCCATCGCGACCTCGACGGTCATCAGCGCGCTGCGCATGCGCAGCGCGCGGCGGCTCACGGACGTGCCCCGACCGCCTTCCTTGAGCGAATCGTTGAGATCCGTCCGCGATGCCTGGCGTGCCGGCACAACGCCCACCAACAATCCCGTTCCCACGGAGACGATCGCGGCAAAGGCCAGCACCGTCAGATTGACGTGAATGTCGTCGAGCCGCGGCACGCCGGGCGGCCGCATCGCGACGAGCGCGCGTACGCCGGCGTAGGCGAGCCCCACGCCCAGACCGCCACCGAACACCGCGAATAGCAAATTCTCGATCACGAGGAGCCGCAGCACCCTGGACTCGCCCGCGCCGAGCGCGCGGCGAAGCGCGAGCTCCTTGCGCCGCGACGTCGCGCGGCCGAGAACCAGGTTCGCGACGTTCACGCAGGCGATGAGCAGCACACAGAGCACGGCCCAGCTCAACACCGTGAGCGCCGGCCGGATGTTGTGCACGAGCATTTCGCGCAGGACCTCGCCCCCGGCGCCGATTCCCGCCGACTCCTTGGGATGCTCGGCGACGATTTCGCGGGAGATGCGCGCGAGATCGGCGCGCATCTGCTCGATCGTCACGCCCGGCTTGAGCCGCGCGAGGCCGATCAATCCGGGATGGTTCCCGCGATGGAACGACGCCGTGTCGAGATCGACACGGATCGGCAGCCAGACATCTAGCGGCCGAAACCCCGGAAGCGGCGGGAGCACGCCGATGATCGTGTGCGGCTCGCCGTCGAGCGAGATCGTTCTGCCGACGATGTGCGGATCAGCCGCGTACTCCGAACGCCAGTATCCCGCCCCGAGCAGCGCGACGCGTGCCGCGCCGGCCCGATCGTCGTCGGCAACGAACGTGCGGCCGAGGATCGGCTTCACGCCGAGCACGTTCCAGAAATCCGGCGTGGCCGTGCCGGCGCCGATTTCTCGAGGGACATCGCCGGTCGTGTTGGCCTTGCCGCCATAGGGACTGAAGATCCCGACGTCCTCGAAGACGCGGTTGCGTGCCTTCCAGTCGAGGAAGTCGGGGTACGATACCATGATCCTGTCCGCATCGGGCAGCGACTCCCACAGCTCGACGACGCGGTCGGGCTGGGGATACGGCAGGCGATTGAGCAACACGCCGTTCACGACGCTGAACACGGCCGTGTTGGCGCCGATCCCCAGGGCGAGCGTGAGCACGGCGGTCGCCGTGAAGACGGGGCTCTTGCGCAGCATGCGTCCGGCGTATCGCACGTCGGCGAGGAACTGCTCGAGCCACACGAGACGGTTGGCGTCGTGAAACCGCTCCTGCGCCGCCCCGACGTTACCGAATCGCCTGCGCGCCGCGAGCCGGGCGTCGTGCGGACTCATGCCTTCGGCAACGAGCTGCTCCGTCTCGAGCTCGATGTGCGCTCGGATCTCGTCCTCGAAGTCGCGTTGATCGCGGCGGCGAAACGGCATCGTTCATCCCTCCACGAGCTCGGGACCGAGTACGCGGGCAATCGACTCGACGAGTCGATTCCATCGCCCGGTCTCGGCGACGAATTGCTTGCGTCCCACGGCAGTGAGCGCGTAGAAGCGCGCACGTCGGTTGTTCTCGGACGTGCCCCAGCTGCCCTTGATCCACCCGCGGTCCTCGAGCCGCTGCAGGGCGGGGTACAGCGAACCGTGGTCGACGAGCAGTGTGTCGCCGGATCGCTGCTGAATGGCGCGGGCGATGCCTTGGCCGTGGTGGGCGCCAAGCGCGAGAATGCGGAGGATGAGCAGGTCGAGCGTGCCCTGGAGCAGGGCATCGCGCGCCGCGGCGGTCGATGCGCTTTGGGTTGGCATTCTACCCGAGTATGGTCTCACTCGGGTAGAATGTCAACAGGGGAGTGATCGGCGCGTGAGGCTCAGGGTGCCGCTTGCATCCGTGAGAATCCGACATCCATAGCTCGCGCCGCTCTCGTTCGTTCTCTCATCTCGCCGCGACGTCGACCATCACCGGGCCCACATCGCGCTTCACCGACGGGACCGTTCGCAAATACCTGTAGATCGCCCGCAGGTCGTCCTCCCTCATGCGCGAGAACGCCTGCCAGGGAATGGGCGAACGGGATGCGACAGGAAGGTCGCCTTCACCACCTTGCCGAGCAGGGTGGTTTGATGGGGCGGCACGATATGATGTACCGGTGCTTGCGTCCGCAGATAGGACACCACCGCCTCCAGATCATCGTCGGCCAGTCCCTGCACTTCCATGAACGGCAGAAGGGCCCGGCCGTCGTGGCCTACGCCAAAGCGCAGCGCACGATGTAATGCCCGCGCGCCACGATCGTGGAGTCCGTCGACGCGATCACGTGCGGGTACGGTGCATCGAACGTCAGATGCTGCCGCGAGGCGACGAATGCCGCGAATGCAGCAACCGCGACGAGCAGCGTGCCGCCGGTGATGAGAAGTGCTTTGCGCATTGTCGGGATCCGAGCGAGGGCGGGGTAGGTGGGTGGCCCACAATATTGCGCCGACCGGCCAGTATTGCGCCACGGCCCAGAGCAGGAGAGATTCGCCGCCGTGCGCACTACTATAGAAGGAGCCGCTCCCCAGCCGGGCCGGCGCCGCTGGACCAGTCTGATTCTCCGCGACATCCAGTTCTGGATCCCCATCGCTGTTCTCATCGGCGGCCTTCTCGCGCTGCGGTGGGTCAGTTGAGCACCACCGCGCCTGACCGCGGCGTCACGGTCGAGCTACGAGCGAGAGCAGACGCCGCGCGCGTTCGAACGTTGCACGGCGTCGCGATCCTCTGCGGCATCGCCGCCGGTGCGTGGCTCGGCGCCGCCGAAGCGCCGACCAAGCTCGTGACGCTCGGGCTCTCGCCCGTCGTCGTCTCTCTCGCGATGGTGATCGGCGTCTTTCTCGCGCGGTGGAGCGTCCCGGCACTCATCCAGGGGACGTCGTTCATCCGGGCGGATCTCGCGCAGGCACCGCACCTCATCGTGTGTGCGATTCTCGCCGGGTGTCTCTGGGCGGTGGCGAACACGCTCACCATCTTCGCGATCAAGAACGTCGGCCTCGCGATTGCCTTCCCACTGTGGAACAGCAACAGCCTGCTCGGGATCTTCTGGGGCGTCGTCCTCTTTCACGAGCTGCGTGGCGCCGACTGGCGGCGATGGTTCGGCGTGATCGGCGGCGCGCTGGTGATGTTCGGCGGCGCGTACGCGCTGGCGATCGCCTCAGCGCAGCAAGTCGCGGCGCACGACGCGATGAAAGGCGTCGTCGCCGCACTCGGCGCCGGCGTGCTGTGGGGCACGATGTACATCCCGTACCGCAAGGCGTACCTCACCGGGATGAGCCCACTCTCGTTCGTCACCTTCTTCACGGTGGGCGAGCTCGGGATGATGAGCATTCTCGCAATCGTCTACTCGGGTGGCGTCGCGCCGCTCTGGCACGAGTTGACGGGTGCGCGCGAGGTGCTGTTCTGGCTCCTGGCCGGCGGCTTTGTGTGGGTGATCGGCGATCTCTTCCAGCAGTACGCCGTGAAGTACGGCGGCATCACGCGCGGCATCCCGCTGTCGAACACGAATCAGCTCTGGGGACTGTTGTGGGGAATCTTCGTGTTCGGTGAGCTGCGCGGCGCCGCCCACGGCGTGCTCACCCAGGTGGTCGGCGGTTCGATCGTGATGGCGATCGGCGCCGGCGTGATCGCGCTCTCGTCCGTGACCCGCAGCGAGCACGAACGCTGGCGGAAGCGCGCCTCGGTCGAAGGCGAGCGCTACGGCGTGGCGGCCGAGTACACCTCGGCAGGATTGGATGGCCGCGCGACGTCGTCGACGCGAGCGCAGCGCACGTGGCTCGACTGGCTGATCGTCGGCGGCGCGACGGCGGTGCTCGCGGGCTTCGCCAGCATGGCGCGTCGGCCGCAGATCGCCGTGCAGTGGAACTGGGTCGGCATACTCGCGCTCGCGATGCTCGCTCTGCTCGTCGCGTGCGGAATCGCGCTCTGGAAGGCGACGCGGTTC
>DATJKA010000078.1:0-4288 GCA_035491815.1 Gemmatimonadales bacterium
AAGCCTCCGGTGTGGGATACGGCGAAGCGGTGTAATCTACAGGCGCCATGAAAGATCAAAACGCCACCGTCGCGGCCGGCTTCCTCGGCTGGACGCTCGACGCGTTCGATTTCTTCCTCGTCGTCATGACATTGACGGCGATCGGCAAGGACTTCGGCAAGTCGGACGCCGCGATCGCCCTCTCCCTCACGCTGACGCTGCTGTTCCGGCCGGTCGGCGCGTTCATCTTCGGCCTGCTCGCCGATCGCTACGGCCGCAAAACGCCGCTGATGATCGACCTCGTGTTCTATTCGATCGTCGAAGTGCTCACGGGCCTGGCGCCGAACTACGTCACGTTTCTCGTGCTGCGCGCGCTCTTCGGCATCGGCATGGGCGCCGAGTGGGGCGTGGGCGCGTCGCTGGTGATGGAGAAAGTGCCGCCACGCTTGCGCGGCGTCATGTCGGGCCTGCTGCAGCAGGGCTACGCGGCCGGCTATCTGCTCGCGGCGCTCTGTTATCTGCTCGTCTTCCCGCGCTGGGGCTGGCGCCCGCTCTTCTTCATCGGCGGACTCCCCGCCCTGCTCGCGCTGTTTGTCCGCGCGCGCGTGCAGGAGTCGGACGTGTGGCGCGAGACCCGCCACGAGAGCTGGGATCACCTCGGCCGCGCGATCGCGGCGAATTGGAAGCTCTTTCTCTATCTGGTCGTGCTGATGGCGCTGATGAACATGGTCTCGCACGGCACGCAGGACATGTATCCCACGTTCCTCGAGCGCGACTGGCATTTCGGCCCGCAGATGCGCGCGGCGTTGACGGCGTTCTCGCAGGTCGGCGCGCTCGTCGGCGGCGTCATGTGCGGCATGTACTCCGACCGGCTCGGCCGGCGACGCACCATCGGCTTCGCGCTCATCGGCGCGGTGATCACGATCCCGATCTGGGCATTCGCGCCCGGCACCATGCTGCTGTGGGGCGGCGCATTCGTGATGCAGTTCTTCGTGCAGGGCGCGTGGGGCGTGATTCCGGCGCACATCAACGAGCTCGCGCCGGACGGGGTGCGCGGATTCTTACCCGGCTTTGCCTACCAGTGTGGCGTCGCGGTCGCGAGCCAGATCCCGCACGTGCAAGCGCTCTTCGCGGCGCACGCGACCTACGCGCAGACCATGGCTCTCTCTGCGGCGCTCGTGTTTGTGATCGGAGGCTTGGTGGCGGCGGTCGGGCCGGAAAGACGCGGTGTGGCATTTGGGGGCGGGCAGACGGGCGGACGGGCGGACGGGCAGATGGGCAGACGGGCGGACGGGCGGACGGGCGGACGGGCGGTTGATCGATAGTTGATAGGATTGAGCGGTATTTACCTGGATGAAACCCTACGAACGGCTCGCGGCCTGGCAGACGGCTCACCAGTTGGTTCTTCTCACGTACCAGACCACCAGGGGTTTCCCCCGAGATGAGCTGTACGGCCTCTCTTCGCAAACTCGCCGCGCGGCGTTTTCAGTCGCCGCGAATATCGCGGAAGGCTCGGCAAAGAAAGGCCCGAAGGAATTTCGCCGCTATCTCGACATCGCCGTAGGCTCACTCTCGGAACTGTCGTACACATTTCGGCTCGCGCGTGACCTGGGATATGTGGACGCAACGAGTTGGGCCGACCTGGATCGAGCACGAGACGAAGTCGGTCGACTGACCTGGGGCTTGTACAAGTCAATCAGTCGAGCGGCGAGTTAGTTGCCCGTCTGCCCGTCTGCCCGTCCGCCCGTCTGCCCGTCTGCCCGTCATTTTCTCAGATACGCATCCGTCTTCTTCAACCAGTCCTCGCGCGGCGGATAGAACACGTCCACGTCGAGCGTATCCTCGAGCGCGACGGCGGCGTGCGGCAGGTTGCCCGGCAGATGCAGCACCTCGCCCGCGCGGACGACGACTTCTTCCTTGCCGTCATCGCCGATCGCGAACTGCAGAGCGCCTTCCAGGATGTACGTGAACTGCTCGTTCAGGTGGGAGTGCTTCGGGACGACGCAGCCTTTCTTTAGATACACGTGGGCGAGCATCAGCTGGTCGCCGGTGATCAAGCGGCGCGCGAGCTTCTCGTGCAGCGCTTCGCGCTCCACGTCGTTCCAGCGATACCAGGTTGCCTTCTGCTTGCTCACGACCGCTCCCCGCGAGGTGAAGCGAGAACGCTACGACCCTCGCGGGGCCGCGTCAAAGCCTTACGGATTTACCGTGATGACCGCCGTGCCGCTGTGATCCTCGGTGGTCGCCGTGATCGTCACGCTGCCGGCCGCCACCGCGCGGACGAAGCCGGTCGCGAGAACGGTGGCCACGCCCTGGTCGCTCGAGGTCCACGTGATCGGCCGGCCGACGACGACCGCACCGCTCGCGTCGGTCAGCGTGACGTGCAACGTGGTCGTGTCGCTCGTGGCGAGGCTCGCCGACGGCGGAGAGACCGCGACTTGATTCACGGGCGACGCCGCGACCGTGACGGCGATGCTCGCCGTGTCGGCGGGCATGGCGGTGCTGGTGGTGACGATCAGGAGATACGTGCCGGGCGTGGCCGGCGCCTGATAGGTGATGTAGACGACGTTACCCGCGATCCCGTTGTTCATGATGGTGCCGCCCGTCGTGGACCATTGCAGGTCGGCGACGGGAATCGAATCGCCGCGTGACGGCGTGAGCGCTACGGTGAGCGGGGCGGCTTGGGACGGCATGAGCGCGAGACGCGCGGGTGAGACGTTGATGCCCTCGATGCGGACGACGATCGGGCTGGTGGACATACCGCAGCCGAGCAGTGTCAGCACGAGAGCAATCGCAAGTCGCCGCGACAGCTTGAACTTGAAGTTCATCGTTCACTCCTTTCTAGAAAACAAAAAGGCCGCCAGGTTGCTGGCGGCCAGGCGAGCATGGCGGATCACTCCGCCGTAGCCCCATAGCTCTGCGTCGCCGCCTTTCGACGGCTTTGCTCTGAGCAGCTGCACGGAACATGGCAGGCGCATCGCAGCGCGCGGCGTGACGGGCGCCACCAACGGCCGGGCACCGCGATGGTGAGCGCCCTCACAATCTCCTACTTGAGCGTCGCCCCCACGAGTTGCGCGATGGCTGCCAACGTCGTCTGCGCGGCGTTGAGGCCGAGGCGGAAGTCCTTGTCGTTGTAGGTGGCGTAGCGGTCGGTGGGTTGGTGCCAGTTGGGGTCCCACCCGGCGCCGATCTGCGTGCCGCGCTCGTTCTCGCGGAGGCTGATCGCCGGGACGACGTCCTGGAAGGGACGAGAGTCGGTGTTCGTCATGTGCGCGCTGACGCTGGCCGGGTAGTCGGTCGCGTACTTCTCGTTCGCCGTCTGAAACACCCAGGCGAGATGCTGCGCGCCGTCGGCGAACTTGGCGCTCGACTGGAATTCGATGTTCACGTCCGCTTCGGGGCGCTGCTCGGGACTCAAGCTGCCGTCGGCTCGCGGCATGCCGTGATCGAACATCATCATGTCGTGCTGGATCATGCCGAGCCACTTGGGCTCGGGATATTTGCCGGAGCCGGGAGGATCTTCTTTTCCCTGCAGCGCCTGGCGCTGGGTGACGTAGGCCTGCGAGCCGTTCAGCCCCGTTTCCTCGTTATTCCACAGCGCGAAGCGGATCGAGCGATCGGTCCGCACGTCGGGGCTCGAGAAGACGCGCGCCAGCTCCATCACGAGCGCGGTGCCGGAGCCGTCGTCGTTCGCGGCTTCGCCCCACCCGATCCCGTCCATGTGCCCGCCGACGATGTACATCTCGTCGGGGTGGGTGGTGCCGATCTTCGTGCAATAGACCTCTTGGCGTTGTCCCGGTGTGCTTTGCTCGGCGTCGAGCGCGCGCAGTTTCGCGTCGGGCTGGCGGAGCGAGTCGGTGTTCACGCCGGTCGGGGCGCGGATGCCGCGATAGCGGCCGCCGCCGGCGGCGCGCGTCGTGTCCCGCACAGTCCTCACCCCCTGGCGGACCTCCGGCTGGAAATCGTACGTGATCCGCGAGACGTCACTGCAGCCGTAGCTGCGCAGCTGTTGTTCGATCCAGTCGACCGCGGCGCGGTTGCGCGCCGTGCCCTGCCGGCGGTCGCCGAACTGGGTCAGGCCTTTGATCGTGGCTTTGTAACGCTCGAGGTCGAGGCGCGCGACGAGCTGCGCGACGGGATCGGCAGCCGGGGCTTGTGCGGTGTCCTGCGCGGCGAGGCGAGCACTCAGCGCGAGCAGCACGACGGCGATGGTTTTCAAGCGGGACGTTCCTCAGGTTGGGTCGTATGACAGAAAGCTGGCGCGTCGCCGCTCGCGAGCAAGGTGGGTTGCCCGCTGACTATGGCGTCA
>DATJKA010000079.1:0-17142 GCA_035491815.1 Gemmatimonadales bacterium
GCGATCACAGCGACTGCGTGGCGTGCGGTGCATGCCGAAGGCGACGGGCTACCATCGCTCATCGTCGACAAGTACGGGCCCTACATCGTCGCGCAGCTGCTATCGGCCGGTCTCGAAACCGCGCGGGACGACGTCATCACCGCGATCCGAGAGGTGTTTGGTCCCGCGGGGATTCTGCTCCGCAACGACGCCGGCGTACGGCGCCACGAAGGCCTGGCCGAGGAGGTTGTCGCGGCTTGGGGAGAGGTACCCCAAACGGTGGAAGTGACAGAAGACGGGCTGAGGTATCTCGCCGCGCCGTGGTCAGGTCAGAAAACGGGCGCGTTCCTCGACCAGCGCGAGAACCGCATGATGGTGGGCCAGCACACGAGGAGCGGAGGTCGCGCGCTCGATCTCTTCACGTATCACGGCTCGTTCGCGCTGCACCTCGCTCGCAATGCGAAAGCCGTCCTCGCGATCGACCAGAGCGCGGAAGCGCTCGCGCGCGGCGCCGAGAACGCGCGGCTCAATGGAATCACGAACATCGAGTGGCGGGAAGCCAACGCGTTCGACTTCTTGCGAGAGTTGGAGCGGCGCCGCGAGCAGTTCGATACGATCGTGCTCGATCCACCGGCGTTCGCCAAATCGAAGGCAAACATCGAGCGCGCCGTCGCGGGTTACAAAGAGGTGAACCTGCGGGCGATGAAGATCCTGGCGCCCGGCGGTGTGCTCTTCACCTCTTCCTGCTCCTACCATGTGAGTCGCGACATCTTCAACGCGATGCTCGCCGACGCCGCGCGCGACTCCGGCCGCCGCATGCAGCTCCTCGCGGCGACCGGCGCCGCCGGCGATCACCCCGAACTGCTCAACGTCCCCGAAACGGGTTACCTGAAAGGTGCCTTGCTCAGGGCTTCAGTCTGAGAATCCAGTCCGCAATCGCCGTCACTACCTCCGGCATGATCGGTGTGGTCGGCGTCTGATACAAGCTCATCTGCCCCATCAGCGTCGTATCCGACGCCTGCTTGAGCACGTGATTGGCGAGCGGCACGATCACTTCCTGCGCGTCGGGACGCGCGGCGTGCAACACGTCCGCGTCCACCGGTCGCACCTGGAGATCGCGGCCGCCCTGCACGATCAGCACGGGCTGACGCACCGCCTTGATCGCCGCGGGTGGGTCGAAGCTCGTCAATGACTTCATGAAGTTCTGGTTGATCGGCACGAACAGCGCAGCCATCGCCGGGGGGACATCTTTGGGCGTGTCGCCGCGCAGATACTGCGCCATCGCGGTGTCGTAGCGCACCAGCGTCGCGCTGTCGAACTGCCGCGCGAGCTGCTCGCGCACCACGACGCCGAGCGGGCGTCCCAGTCCGGAGACGCTCACGACTGCCGCAACCGGCGGCCCCGCGCGCGCGGCGATGAGCGCGAGCGACGACCCTTCGCTGTGTCCGATCAGGATGACCTTCGAGAAGCGCGCATCGTGCGCCAGCGACTCGGCGGCGGCCCGGGCGTCCGCCGCGAAATCTTCCAGCGTAAGCCGCGAAATGTCTACGGTGCCTTTGGTCCCCGGCATCACGCGCTTGTCGTAGCGCAGCGACGCGATGCCACGCGTCGCGAGCCCCCACGCGAGCTGCGCGTACGAGTTGGGCCGGATCCCCAGCATCGAGTTGCCGTTGCGATCGGTTGGCCCCGACCCGGCGATGATCACCGCGACGGGCACCTTGCCCGGCACGCCGCGCGGCATGACGAGTGTGCCGCTGAGCTCGAGACCGGCGCTCTTGATCGTGTACGGCGTTTCGACCGCAGCAGCGGGCGGGATGGTATCAGCAACGGACGCGGGCGTCGTAGTCTGCGAGACGGCCAAAATAAGTGCTGTGAGAGTTAGCATGTCGATCCCATTTTCATGTGGGTGGACGTCGAGCGCGGGCTCTTAGGCCGCGTTACCCCGTTGCTCTCGTTTCCACAGAACGAAGGACTGCACGATCGGAATCACCGCCATCACGAGAATGGCAACGATGAGCACGGGAATGAACGCGCCGTGGGGCAATGCGGCGCACGCGGCCACGAGCAACCCACCAAGGACCATGAGGTAGCCGCCGGTGCGGTGCGTCTTCCGCCACACCGTGTCGCTCGAGAGCGTCCACGGCGTACGAATGCCGATGAACCAGTTCGGCTCCACCCGAGTGAGGTAGTTGCCGAGCACGATGAACAGCAGGCCGACGCCGACCGGCATGAGGCGGTCGATCCGAATCGGGAACCCGATGCCGCTCGCGATGATCATCGCATGCGCGATGAGCATGAAGGCGATGACCGTGTTGCAGATCAGCCAGTACGTCCCCAGGAAGCGTGCGTAGTTCTCGCCGCGCGGGTCCAGCTTCGGCAGTACGTTGAAGACGCCCATCATCACGAGGATGACGCCTGGGATGATGAGGATCGCCATCAGCCGGCTCGAGAAGCCATCCGGCGTCCCGTTCAAGCTCCAATGCGTCGCGACCGTGGGCGGCATCTGCGGATACGCCCAGACCGAAAATGCGGCGGCGATCACAAAGATCACGAGACCAAACCAGCGACTACGCATTCTCTGCCCCTTTCTGATCCCCGCCGCCAAAGCGGGTCATGAAATACCGCACGACTTCCTGAAACACGGTCGTATTCAGCCGGTACCGGATGAACTGCCCCTCGCGCTCGGTCGCGACCAGGTCCGCCGCCTTCAGCACGCCGAGGTGATGCGATACCGACGCGAACGCGATCGGGAACTGCTCGGCGATCTCCCCTGCCGTCCGGTCCTTCTCGGTCAGCAGCTCGAGGATCTTCCGCCGGGTCGGATCGGCGAGAGCGCGAAACAGGGAGTCGTCCACGGGCAGAGATATTGATACAATCGTCTAAATATGTCAAGCACGTTGACTAAATCACCGTGTATCACAAGCTTGCACACCATGTCGGCGGGAAGTAGAGCCCTGGAACGGTCGGCCCAAGTGCGCCGCGTACTCGCGGGACTGCTCGTCGCCAACCTCGCCGTCCTCATCGCCAAGATCATCATCGGTCTCGTCGCCGGATCGCTCGCGGTGCTGGGCGACGCCGTCCACTCCTCCGTCGACGCGGTCTACAACATCCTCGGCCTCGTGGTCGTGCGGGTCGCGGCGCGCGAGCCCGACGAAGACCACCCCTACGGCCACGGCAAGTTCGAGACGCTCGGCGCGCTCGCGATCGTCATGTTCCTGTCGATCACCTGCTTCGAGCTGGTCCGCAGCGCGATCGGGCGACTGCACTCGGGCGGGCATGTCGTGCAGATGACCGACGCAGCGCTGGCGCTGCTGCTCGCCACGCTGGCGACGAACATCCTCGTCGCCTGGTACGAGAACCGGCGCGGGCAGGAGCTGAAAAGCGAGTTGTTGATCGCCGACGCGGCGCACACCCGCACCGACGTCTTCATCACGATCGGCGTGCTGATCGGCGTCCTGTTCGCGCGCGAGGGACATACCTGGGTCGATCCCGCGGTCGCGATCGTCGTGGCGCTGCTCATTGTGCGCGTCGCCTACCAGATCCTCGCCCGCGTCTTGCCGATCCTTGTCGACGAGCGCGCAGTGCCCGAGCCGACGATCCGTGAGTCGGCGCAGTCGGTCGAAGGCGTGAAGAGCGCGTACGGCATTCGGTCGCGCACCGGCGGCGGCAACTCGGGCGTGCGCTACGCCGAGGTCACGATCGCCGTCGATTCCGGGGCCAACGTCGCGGACGCGCACGCGATCGCAGACGCCGTCGAGGAACGCCTCAAGCAAGACCTCGAGCTGGAAGAGGTCACGGTGCACGTCGAGCCGTGCTGAGCTCGCTGCCGTTCGAGCGCACGACCAAGCCCGGGATGACGCCGGTGCGCCGCCTGCCCCGCTCGCTCAAGCAGGAGTATCAGGAGTTCATCCTGCAGCGGCTCGAGGAATACAAGAACACGGTGCCGCGCGCCGAGCTGCTCCAAATCGGCGACGAGGCGGTACGGGAGCTACAGGCGAGCGCGCAGGATCAGTATCTGCTCACCGAAGTGCTCTTGCTCGAGCACGTCGACCGCATCATCGCCCGCCGGCTGCGGCTGCCCTCGTTCCCACGCTGGAAGCAGAAGCATCGCGCGCTGCGCGAGGCGCAACGCGAGCCGACGCACTGGGGATTCGATCGCGCGCATCCGCTGGCGCCCTGGGCCGAGCGGGTCGAGCCCGGCGACGTCGTCGTCGTGCTCGGCGCCGCGGCGCTGGCCGAGGCCCTGTACCTCGCCGCGCACGATGCCGAAGTGTTTCTGCTCGACCAGGACCTGGGCGCCGTGGAAGCAGCCGAGGGCCGGGCGGTCGCGGAGCAGCTCGCCGGGACGTTCCAGGCGTTGGTCATTCAGTTCGGCAGCTGGTTTCCCGACCTGGCGCCGTCGCTCGTCGCGATCGCGCCCGCGTGTCTCGGCGCGCTCAGATCGCGGGAGCGCGCGTCCCTCATCGCCGATCTCCAGGTGCGGACGCCGTCCGGCGGCGTTCACGTCGTGCTGCCGCCGGAAGCCGCGAGCCGGAGCGTCATCCCGCTCGCGCCCGAGGCGCTCCAGGCGCTCTATCGGGGCTGGCAGGTGCAGCGCGGTCGAAAGGCGAAGCGCTCCGGCTTCACGGCGATCAAGCCGCCGCGTCAGGCCGACACAGGGCAAACCGCGCTGAACGTGTCGGAGTAACGCAGGCGTTCCCTTACCAAACTGTAACGCATTGATATAGTGCAGGTTAGGCCTTGTCATCGGTGGCAGGACTCTTGCCAAGTCGGCGGGCATGACGAGCCTTCCTCTAGTACTCGACGACGAGCCGCTGGGAATTATCCTGCGCGCTGGTCAGCAGGTCCTTCGGCCCGCAAAGATTTGGGCGTATTGCTGGTTCACCGATGAAGGGGAGAACGGGGACCACACGCACAATCATCTACCGATCGATCCCAAGGTTTAAGCAGTCCCGTCCGTCCTTGCCACTGAGACTCGGCGGCCTATTTATCAGGCATGCCGAGTCTTTCCGTTGATGGCCGTCTCGTAAGCGCGCAGGAAGGCCAGACGATCCTCGAGGCGGCCCGGGGATCGGGCATCGAGATCCCCACCCTTTGCTGGTATCCCAAGCTGCCAATCGTCGGCAACTGTCGGATCTGTCTCGTCTCCGTCGAAGGTCAAGCCAAACTCATTCCCGCCTGCGCGACCAAAGTCGCGGACGGCATGGTCGTCACCACGCAGTCGCACGCGGCGCGAGAAAACCGGAAGGGCGTTCTCCGTCTCCTTTCTGAACGCTATCCGGCAACGAACGGCCATCCGCGCAACGAGTTCGAGCGCTACCTGGTCGAATACGACGTCGTGCCTACGGCCGCGCTGACTCGCGACCTGCCGCTCCGCTCCGGCGACGAGCGGCCCGGCGACCCGATGATCCGCCACGACATGTCCACCTGCATTCTGTGCACGCGCTGCGTGCGCGCGTGCGAGGACATCCAGGTCGTCGGCGTGCTCGACGTCGGGTGGCGCGGCGAGCATGCGGAGATCATCGTCGGTGCCGACGGCGATCCCGATAAGGCGGGCTGCACCTGGTGCGGCGAGTGCGTTCGCGTCTGCCCGACCGGCGCGATCTTCGAAGTGATGCCGCGACAGCGCTTCGCGCCCGAGCAGATCAGGCACCCCGAGAAGGTCGTACGCTCCGTGTGCCCCTACTGCGGTGTCGGGTGTCAGGTGGATCTGCACGTCGCCGACAACAAAGTCATCCGCGTCACGTCACCGGACATCGAGCTGGATACGCCGAACCAGGGCTCGACGTGCGTGAAAGGCCGCTTCGGCTACGATTTCCCGCAGCACCGCGACCGCCTGACCAAGCCGCTGATAAGAAAAGGATGGGAGAAGAGAGAAGGGAGATGGGTCTGGAAGGGACCCGTCGCTGCCGAGCGACGCACGGGCCCCTGGCGCACAATCGAGAGCGAAGGCAAGCGCGACAAACCCGGCACCCCGCCGCGCGCGACCGGCAAGAGCGTCCGCGAGCTGCCGCTGCTCGAGCGGCTCGACATGGACATCCGCGACCGCGTCGCAACGCCCGCCGACTGGTACACGCCGTTCCGCGAGGCGAGCTGGGAAGAGGCCATGGAGCTGACGGCGCAGGAGCTCTTGCGCATCAAAGCCTCGCGCGGTCCGAATGCGCTCGCCTGCTTCTCCTCCGCCAAATGCTCCAACGAAGAGAACTACCTGCTCATGCGGATGTACCGCGGCGCCCTCGGCACCAATAACGTCGATCACTGCACCAGGCTCTGCCATTCGACGTCGGTCGCCGCCATGCAGCGCGCGATCAACACCGCGGCCGCATCCGGCTCGATGCGCGAAATCGAGGACGCGTGCGACGTCATCTTCATCGCGGGCGCGAACACCACCGAGTCGCATCCCGTGTTCGGCGCCGCGCTCAAGCGCGCGCACGAGAAACGCGCGAAACTGATTGTCGCCGATCCGCGCCGCACCGAGCTCGCGGGCCGCGCCGACGTCCATCTGCAAATGCAGCCCGGCACCGACGTCGCGCTCTACTCGGCGATGCTGAATCACATCCTGGCGCAAGGCCTCGAGAACACCACGTTCATCGCACACCGGACGCGCGACTTCGACGGCGTGCGCGCCGCCGTGAAGCCGTACACGCCTGAGAAAGCGGCCAAGATCACGGGTGTGCCGGCCGCAGCGATCAGGCGCGCGGCGGAGATCTACGCGCGGGGGCCGAACACCAGCACGCTGTGGGCGATGGGACTGACGCAGCATGCCAACGGCACCGACATCGTCACGTCGCTCCTCAACCTGATGTTCGCCTGCGGCATGATCGGGCGCTGGGGTGCCGCGATGCTGCCGGTGCGCGGCCAGAACAACGTGCAGGGCGCGTCCGACATGGGGGCGGTTCCGTTTGCGTATACCGATTATGCCCCAGTCACCGACGCGCACGTGCGCGAGCGCTTTGCGCACACCTGGGGCGTGCCGGCCGAGACGCTGTCGCTCCGCGGCGGTCTCATGCTCACGGAGGTCGTCAAGCCCGAGAGCGGCGTTCGTGGCATGTACATCATGGGCGAGAATCCCATCATTTCCGATCCGGACATCGCGCATGCCGAGCACTGGTTTCAGGAGATCGAATTCCTCGCGGTGCAGGATCTCTTCCTCACCGAAACGGCGCGGTACGCCGACGTCGTGCTCCCGGGCTCGAGCTTCGCGGAAAAGACGGGGACGTTCGTGAACACCGAGCGCCGCATTCAGCTCTCCCATAAAGCCGTCGATTGCCCCGGCGACGCGCGCGCCGACCTCGACATTCTCATCGAGCTCTCGAACCGCGTGGGACTGCCGACGGAGTTCAGGACGGCCGAAGACGTCATGCGCGAAATCGCGCGCGTCACCCCCAGCTGGGCGGGCGTCACGTACGAGCGGCTCGAGGGAGCAGGCCTCCAGTACCCGGTTCCGGACCAGGGCCATCCCGGCACGTCGTTCCTGTTCGACCATTCATTTCCAACCGACGACGGCCTCGTGCACTTCGTGCCCGTCGCGTACACCGATCCTGTGGAGCTGCCGGACGAGCAGTTCCCATTCGTCATGAACACGGGCCGTCAGCTCTACCACTGGCACACCGGTACGATGACGCGGCGTGCGAGCGGACTCGACTCGCGCGAGCCGACCGCCATCGTCGAGATTCATCCCGAGGATGCCAAGCAGCTCGGCGTGCGCGAAGGCGAATTGGTGCGGCTGACGTCGCGCCGCAACTCCATGGTGACCGCCGCGCGCATCAGCGATCGTGTCGCGCGCGGGCAGGTGTTCGTGCCGTTCCACTTCCGTGAAGCGGCGGCGAATCTGCTGACCAACCCGGTGCTGGATCCGTACGCGAAGATGGCCGAGCTGAAGGTGTGCGCAGTGCGGATCGAAGCGGTGAACGATTGAATCTCGGTCTCAAGGGACGGGTCGCCCTGGTGTGCGGCGGCACGCGCGGCATCGGCCGCGCCGTCGCCGATCTCCTGACCGAAGAAGGCGCGCAGGTCGCGGTCAACGGCCGCAGCCCGAAGACCGCGCCCTTCCCCGCCGACGTCGCCGTCCCCGCACAGGCGGAGAAGCTGGTCAACGACGTGGCGCAGAAGTTCGGCCGGCTCGACGTGTTGTTCTGCAATGCGGGAGGACCGCCTGCCGCGTCATTCCGGGAGCAACCCGCCGACGCCTGGCAAAAGGCGATCGACCTCAATCTGCTCTCGACGATCAACCTGACCCGGGCCGCCGTCCCGATCATGACCAAGGCGAAATGGGGCCGGATCGTCTGTCTCGCTTCAGTCGCCGCGTTACAGCCGCTGCCCGGCTTGATTCTCTCCTCGACCGCGCGCGCCGGCGTCCTCGGCTTCGCGAAGGCGTTGTCGGATGAAGTGGCGAAGGACGGCATCACCGTGAACAGCGTGTGCCCGGGATTCATCGACACCGAACGCGTGAAGGAGCTGCAGAAGGCCCGGCCCGAGATGATCAAGCAACGGATGGCCGAAACGCCGATCGGCCGGATCGGCACGCCCCGGGAGCTGGCGGCGGCCGTCGTATTTCTGGCGTCCGAGCAGGCCAGCTATATTACCGGCGCGGTGCTCGAGGTGGATGGCGGCTTTACGCGCTCGATCTTCTGACGCCGCGCGACCACTCCCCCACTCCCCCACTCCCCACTTCCCACTCCCCGGTCTTCATGCAAGCCATCGTGAAGGAAAAGCGCGCGCCCGGTCTGACGGTGAAGTCCGTGCCCAAGCCGACTCCCGGCCCCGGCGAGGTGCTCATCGCCGTCCGCCACGCCGGCGTCTGCGGCACCGATCTCCATATCGCCGACTGGGATCATTGGGCGGAAGGCCGGCTCAAGCCGCCACTGGTCATTGGGCACGAATTCGCCGGAGAGATCGCTGGTCTCGGGCCCGGCGTCTCGGGGCTGCGGGTGGGTCAGCTCGTGACGGCCGAAGGTCACATCGTGTGCGGGCATTGCCTGCAGTGCCGCACCGGCAACAGCCACATTTGTAGAAACACGCGCATCATCGGCGTCGATCGCGACGGCGCATTCGCCGAGTACATCGTGATGCCGACGACCAACGTGCTGACGCTGTCGGGCATTCCCACCGAGGTCGGCGCGATCATGGATCCGGTGGGCAATGCGTTTCACACGGTGCTGACCGCGGACATCCCTGGCAGCACCGTTTTCATTGTGGGGTGCGGGCCGATCGGGTGCTTTGCCGTGGGCATCGCGCGCGCTGCGGGTGCGACGAAGGTCATCGCGTCCGACGTGAATCCCAAGCGCCTCGCCCTCGCCGAGAAGATGGGCGCGCACGTCGTGATCAACGCGTCCAAGGAGGACGTCGTCGAGACGGTGCGGGCGGAAACCGCGGGTGAAGGCGCCGACGTCGTCTGCGAAATGTCCGGTGTGCCGTCGGCCTTGCACCAGGCGTTCGCGGCCGTCAGTCTGGGCGGGCGAGTCCAGCTGCTCGGAATCCCGAAGAACGAAGTCCCGATCAACTTCGCCGACGAGATCATCTTCAAGGGCATCACCGTCTACGGCGTGATCGGCCGCAAGATGTACCTCACCTGGCATCAGATGCGGCGCTATCTCATCTCCGGCCAGTTCGATCCCCGTCCCGTCATCACCCATCGCTTTCCGCTCGCCAAGATCGACGACGCGCTCGCGGCCATTCGCTCGGGCGACGCCGGCAAAGTCATCCTGGAGATCGCATGAGCTTCATCGGACAACTGCAGGACGAGCTGGCGCAATTCAAGAAGGACGGCGTCTACAAGCGAATGAACTACCTCGACTCCCCGCAGGACCCGCGCGTGCAAATGGAAGGGCGCGGTGAAGTCGTCATCCTCTCGTCCAACAACTATCTCGGGCTCTGCGACGTCCCCGACGTGGTGACGGCAGGCAAGCAAGCGCTCGATCACTGGGGTGCCGGCACCGCGTCGGTGCGATTCATCTGCGGCACGTTCACGGTCCATCGCGAGCTCGAGCAGGCGCTGGCGAAGTTCGTCGGGTGCGAGTCCTCGCTGACGTACGTGAGTTGTTGGAACGCAAACGAAGGACTGTGCCCCACGGTCCTCGGCGAGCCCGACATCGTGATTTCCGATCAGCTGAACCACGCGTCGATCATCGATTCGATTCGTCTGGCGAAAGCGATCACGAAGTGCCAGACCGCGGTCTACAAGCATTCGGATCTGGCCGATCTCGAGGACAAGCTCACAGCGGCTGGCAAGGCGCGCCGCAAGCTGATCTTCACCGACGGCATCTTCTCGATGGAAGGCGACATCGCGAAGCTTCCCGAGCTGGTGGATCTCGCGCGCAAACACGATGCCGTGCTCGCGGTCGACGATTCGCACGCCACCGGCGTGCTCGGCAAAACCGGCCGGGGGACCGCCGAGCATTATGGCTTGCTCGGGCAGATCGACGTCATCACATCCACGTTGGGCAAAGCCCTCGGAGGCGCGGCGGGCGGATTCACCGCGGGTCCGCTCGCGCTCACCGATTACCTCACGCAGCGCTCGCGGCCGCAGCTCTTCAGCAACGCGCTGCCGCCGACCGTTGCGGCGAGCGCCCTCGCGGCCGTGCGCCACGTCGAGCAGCACCCTGAGCTCGTCGCCAAACTGCACGCCAACGCCCGCTACTTCCGCGAACAGCTGCTCGCGCTCGGCTTCAAGCCGCTGCCCGGCGAGACACCGATCGTCCCTGTGATCCTTGGCGAGACGGCCAAGGCGATTCACATGAGCGAGCTCTTGCTGGCGGAGGGAGTCTTCGTGACGGGATTCGGCTATCCTGTTGTGCCGCAAGGACATGCCCGCGTCCGCTGTCAGCTCTCGGCCGCGCACTCGCAGGATGATCTCGACTTTGCCCTGCGCGCCTTCAAGAAGGTGGGCTCCAAACTCGGACTGATCTGATGCACCCGCTCCTGGTGCTCGCGCTGGTTCAGACTGCCCAGCTGCCCGTCAGCCCGTCCGCCCGTCTGGGCTTCGAACCGGGCGCCGATTCGATGCTCGCCGACTGGTCGGAAGTGAGCGGCTACATGAACACGCTCGCGCGCCAGAGCCCGTGGGTGCGGATCGATACACTCGGCAAGACGACCGAAGGCCGGCCGTTGGTGCTGGTGACGATCACGTCGCCGCAGAATCAGCAGCGCCTCGCCGAGATCAAGCGGGTGCAGGCGTTGCTCGCCGATCCGCGCCGACTCGGCCCTCCCGACACCACGAAGCTCACTGCCCAACCCGCCGTCATCCTGATCAGCAACAACATCCACTCGACCGAGGTCGCCTCGAGTCAAATGGGGATGACGCTGGCCTACCGGCTGGTCACCGAACCTGATTTGCGTCGTTACCTCGACTCGGTCGTCGTGCTGCTGATTCCGTCGATGAATCCCGACGGACTCGACACGGTCGTGAGCTGGTATCGGCGTTACAAGGGCACGCGCTACGAGGGCGGTCCACTGCCCTGGCTCTACCACAAGTACATCGGCCACGACAACAATCGCGACTGGTTCATGCTGACGCAGGTAGAGACGCAGCTCGTCACGCGGATGCTCTACAAAGAATGGTTTCCCGAGATCGTGTACGACGTCCATCAGCAAGGCACGAACGGCTCGCGCCTGTTCGTGCCGCCGTTCCAGGATCCCGTGAATCCCAATCTCGATCCCGCGCTCGTCGCCGGCATCAATCTCGTGGGCGCCGAGATGGCGTCGGCGTTGTATGACGCCGGGCTGACCGGCGTCGCGCATCAGCAGACGTACGATCTGTGGTGGCACGGCGGCTTTCGCTCGACGCCGACGCGGCACAACATGATCGGCATCCTCACCGAAGCGGCGAGCTCGCGTCTCGGCTCACCGATCGCTCTGCCGGCTGACTCGCTCCGGCAGCCGGCGCGCGGCGTCAACTATCCCGAGCCCTGGCCCGGCGGCATCTGGCATCTGGGCGACATCGTGCATTACGAGCTGATCGCATCCGAGACGCTCGTGCGTATGGCGGCGCGCGATCGGGCGCACATCATCGATCGCTTTGTGGGGCTGGGCCGCCGCGAAGTGGAAGCCGGCCTGGCCGGCAATCCGTTCGCGTATGTGCTCCCACCAGAGCAGCGCGATCCGGAGGCATTGGCGGCGCTCGCCAACGTCTTGATTGCCGGCGGTGTGGAGCTCTATCGCGCAGCCGAGCCATTTACCGCGGACGGTCAGCGCTATCCGGCCGGTTCATTGGTCGTGCCGATGGCGCAGCCGTACCGCGCGCACGCCAAGGATTTGCTCGAGCCGCAGGTGTACACGCCCGTGGCCGACAAGCCGCCGTACGACGTCGCGGGATGGACGCTGCCGTTCACGATGGGCCTCCGGGCCGACGTCGTGAACGGGCCTTTCACGGCCAATCTGGTGAAGATCGACACGATGGTGCCGGCGCCGGGACGCATCGAGGGGACCGGCGACGTCTTCGTCCTCCACAATCGCACGAACGCCGAGTCGCGCGCGACTGCGGTGCTGCTGGCGGCGGGCCAGCAGGTGACGATCGCGGGCGATAGTCTGCTGGTGCGCGGGCCGAGGGCCCGGGCGATTCTCACGGAGCAGGCGGCACGTCATGGATTCACCGTGACGGCGGTGCGCGGAGCTTCTGCCGCCGATCCCAAGACCACCCGGCAACGGCTGCCGCGGATCGGTCTGTATCAGCCCTGGACCGGCAACATCGACGAGGGGTGGACGCGCTGGCTCTTCGAGCAGTACGGCATCAGCTACACGACACTACACGACGGCGACCTCCGCAAAGGCGCGCTGCGCCAGCGATTCGACGTGATCGTCCTACCGGATGCCGAAGCGAATGCGTTGCTCCGCGGCGTGGACTCCACGCGCATACCGGGTCAGTACGCGGGGGGCATGGGGGAGCAGGGTGCGGGCGCTATTTCGGACTTTGTTCGGGGTGGAGGGACCCTCGTATGCCTGGATGGTTCAAGTAATTTCGCGATTACACGCCTTAACCTACCTGTGGTCAACGTCCTAGGAGGGGAGGCATCGGGCCCCCAAGTTTTGCGATTTTACGCTCCGGGTTCTATTTTCGGTACGGTTTTGGGGGGAGGGGGGATAGGAGACGGGGGACGAGTCCAGAGCCCCGTAACCGTCGGAATCCCCGATTCCCTCGACATCTACTTCGAGAATAGCGCCGCCTTCACAGTAACGGCCCCGGCTCGGGCCTTGGCGACCTATCCCCCAGCGCCCCTGCGCTCCGGTTATGCCCGGTTCCAGGAGCGGCTGGTTGGAAAGGCGGCGCTGGTAGAGGCACGGGTAGGCAGCGGACGGGTGATCCTGTTCGGCTTTCGGCCGCAGTTCCGCGGCCAGACGCACGGCACCTTCAAGCTGCTCTTCAACGCGGTCCTGTTGGCGGCCCCCTGACCGGGGCCCGGAGGGGGGCGTCCCGATGAAGCGGCTTGTTCTCCTGGTGGGATTCGTAACCTTGGTCGCGATTCCCGCCGCGGCGCAGAGAGCGCAGAACATCGAGTTCGGCGGATTCGGCTCGTGGTGGCGGTTCGACCGCTCGTTCCTGATCCAGAATGGGTTCGGGGGCGGCGCGCGGATCGGCTACAACTTGAGCGATCGCGTCGGGCTCGAGGTGACGGGCGACTACGTCGCCACGACGAATCTCGCCGCGACGCAGGATGTCAACGTGTCCACCGTCAGCGGCAGCCTCGTGCTGAACTTTCCGATGGGCGACAAGCTGACGCTGCTCGCCTCGGGCGGGTACTCGCGCATGGTGTTCGGGCCGGATCCCCCATATGACTTCACGCAGCACCTGATCAACGGTGGCCTCGGCTTCCGCGCCTTCGTCGGCCGCCACGTGGCGATTCGCGGCGACGTCCGCGCCCAGTACCGTCCCGACAACCCGTTCTTCAGCAATGCGTTCACGGGTGAAGTCCAGGGGTCGGTCGGCGCGTCCTACTTCTTCATTCCGCCGCAGCAGGGCCGCGGCTTCAACACGAATTTCCAGTGGTACTGGGGTGCGCAGGGCGGAGCGTTCATCTCCAAGACCAACACGCAGCCCTATGTGTACGACCCGATCGTCGGCGGACATTGGCTGATCACGTCCAAGCGCACGGCGCTGTACGTGGCCTACGAGCAGGCGATTTTCCTGTCCGACGCCAACGCCATCATCTTCGATCCGAACTCCTCCGGCTGCTCGGCCGGCACCGGACCCTGTCGCGACGTCACGTTCCACGACATGCGCCGGCTCATGTTCGGTGTCCTCGCCTATCCTTCCCAGAAGGTGATCGAGCCGTTTGCGGGCGGCGGGTTCGCGCTGATGCAGGTGCTGGATCCGCTGGTCGACTGCACCGGTTGCGACCTGAGCCAATTCTCCCAAGCCCAGGATCGCGTGGCGGAGGCGGATAGCAAAGCGTTCTTCTGGCTGATGGGCGGGCTGCAGATCAACTACTCCACGAAGCTCAACGTGTTTGCGCATTATCTGATCACGTCGAGCGCGAACAATTTCCTGCTGCTCAGTAACACGCACACACTCCAAGGCGGGATCCGCTATAGCCTCGGCAGCTCGAAGGAAGGGATCACGGACCGCAACTGATCCAGGGCGAGTCCTTCAGATAGAAGCGCAGCGGCCAGTCGATGGCCTGAGTGATGCCGATCCGCGGGCCGACAGCAATGTCGGCCCGCTTCGGTTTTGTCCCCTCCACGATGCGGAGCCGGCCGCGTTGCAGCGATGTGCGGTTCAGCGCGCCCGTCACCCCCAGGGCTTCACAGAGCCGCGCCGGTCCCGAGCAGAGTGGCTCCTTGCCGCGGCGCCGGCGCATGGTCTCGAGACCTTCCACGGGCTCGAGCGCGCGAATCAGCACGGCGGCTGGAAAATCTCGGGTCTCGGTTACGGCGTTGAGGCACCAGTGCATTCCGTACGTGAAGTAGACGTAGGCCGTCCCGGGGTCGCCATACAGCGCCTCGGTGCGCTCCGTGCGCCGGTGGCCGTACGCGTGGCAGGCAGGATCGTGGGGACCGAGATACGCCTCGACTTCGACGATGCGGCCGACGGTGCGACGGCGCTCGCCCCCGACATCACTGACCAAGAAACGCCCCAATAGACCACGCGCGACCTCTTCCGTTGGTCGCGCGTAGAAATCTGCCCGGACTGGCGTGAAGCCCCTCACCCGCCGCCCGTCAGCCCCCGCTTCACCTTCGACCAGAAGGACTCTCCGTCATCAGCGTCCGGTTTGGAGGTTGGTGGAGGTTGTGGAGGCTCTGATTGGATGGGTGCCGCCGATTCGATGACCGGCCGTGCGGTCTGACCGCCGTTCTCATTCGATTCCTCGAACCGGCGCGGACCGCGACCACGGCCGCCGCGTCCACCGCGCCGCCCGCGACCGCCCCGTTCACCACGCTCGCCACCGCCCGCGCCTCCGCCTCCGCCTCCAGCCCGCTCACCGTTCTCGCCGCGCGCGCGATCGCGACCACCGCGGCCGCGCCCACGTCCGCCGCGTTCACCCCGTGAACCCCGGTCGCCCCGGTCGCCCCGGTCGCCCCGGTCGCGCTCGCCTCCACCCCTCGGCTGCGATGAGGACGATTCGTCGCCGCCGATGGGAGCGGCGGGCGTCGCCGGCATCATATCGCCGCGGGGGCGAAAGTTAGGATCTACCTCGACGACCCCGATCTTCGGAATCGACGGAGCGCCACCTTGGCGGTGCGCACCGCCGCGCGAGCCGCGGCGGAACCGCGCGCTGCGCATCGGAATACCGCTGGGGGGCGTGCTGTACGGCGGTGGCGGCGCGGACGACGCCGGCATCGGGATGTCGTCCTCTTCTTCCAGGTCCGGCGTCGCAGCAGCCTCAACCGCCGGCGGCGGAGGCGTAAACACGGGCTGGGGCGCCTCGGGCTCTGCCGCTTCCTTGATCTCGTGCTCGCCGGTGATTGCCTGCTTCAAGCGTCCGAAGGCATCACCGAAAGAAAAGCCGGACTTCGCGGCCGGTTGCTCCAGCTCCTCGGCCTCAGGCGACTCGACCGGCTGCTCAGCCGGCGGGGTCGGTTGCTCTTCGCGAGCCCGGCCGCGGCCCCCCCCGCGGCCGCCGCGACGGCTGCGCGGGCGCTCAGTGTCTTCGCTCATCGCGGCTAGCGTCGGCTGTGCCCGTGCGCCCTCGACCTTGTCGCCCAGGGCGATCTCGTACTGACCGTTGTCGAGCCGAGTGAGGGTGATCAAGCCGCGCCGCGCCGCCTCGATCACGAATTTGCTGAAGCGCGAGAAGCCGGCGTCCTTCTCGTCGAAGTTAGGATCGATCTCCTGCATCACCTGCTTCAGCCGGTCGGAGCGCATGACGTCGTTGTGCGCGGTCATTTGCTTCACCGCTTCCACGACGAGCTCCCACGGATCGCGCTTCACGTACTCGACGTCGCTCGCCTTGGTGAAGCCGGCGAGCTCGTTGTAGGAGTAGTACTCGTCGCAATTCTGAATCAGCAGGTCGCTCGACGACTCGCGGATGCCGACGCCGATCACATACTTGCCGTACTCCTTGAGCTTGAGCACGAGCGAGGAGAAGTCGGAGTCGCCGGAGAGCAGGATGAACGTCCCGATCTCGGGGCGGGTGAAGACGAGCTCGAGCGCGTCGATGGCCAGACGGATGTCGGTCGCGTTTTTCTTGTTGGCGCCGTGCGCCGGGGCAAAGATCAGGTCGATCGAGGATTCGGAGAGCGGCACGATGTACTGCGGATAGCGGCGCCAGTCGGCGTACGCGCGTTGCACGGCGACCTTCCCGCGGATGATCTCCGACTGGAGCAGCCGCTTCAATTCGGTCTGCAGATCGGAGCGGATCGCCATCGTCACATTGTCGAAGTCGATCATCAGGGCCGCATTGGGCGCGTGGGCGGGAGGTTCTTTGTGAATCGGTCGTGCGAGGTGACTGTGCTGCTGGGACTGCATCGTCATAAGGTACTCTGTTCCTGCCCGGCGTCCGGACGGAGTCGTAGCACGTTCCCGATGTTGAGGAAGTGAACGACGCGTGTCTGCGGCGTCGGGCTCGTGGGAAAGGCGTGTTGCGCCGTAGTTAAGGCTGGCTGGTGCGTGGGGAGGGTCGCCGGATCATCACGGCGCGCCGGTGCGCGTTACTTGGGCCCTATGCCGAAGTTCGCAGGCGCCGCCTGGTGCTTCGACCCCTCTGCCTAAAGCACTGCCAGAACGAACGA
>DATJKA010000080.1:0-13100 GCA_035491815.1 Gemmatimonadales bacterium
TCCGCTACGCCACGACCAACAACTTCCTCGGCAGCGTCTTCTATTCATCGGCGCACGCCTTTCTGCAGCGCCCCGCCGCCGAGGCGGTGGTGCGCGCGGCGCGCGCGCTCCGGCCGCTGGGCTACGGCCTGCTGATCCACGACGCCTACCGGCCGTGGTACGTGACGAAAGTGTTCTGGGACGCGACGCCGCCCGCATCGCGCTGGCTGGTCGCGGATCCGACGCGCGGATCGAAGCACAACCGCGGCGCGGCGGTCGACATCACCCTCTACGATCTGAAGACGGGTACGCCCATCGAGATGCCGTCCACCTACGACGAGGCGACGCCGCGCGCGTACGCCGATTTCGTCGGCGGCACCTCGCTCGAGCGCTGGCATCGCGCGTTGCTGCGACGCGCTCTGGTGAGCCAGGGCTTTGTCGTTAACCCGAGCGAATGGTGGCACTTCGACTTCGCGGGATGGGAGCACTATCCGATCCTGAACGTGCCGTTCGAGTCGCTGCTGCCGCAGGACACGACGCGCTACACCCACGCCGACACGGTGCGCGGCTCCAATGGACCGGCGCGCGCGTGGTGGGACGTCCAGTTCTACGACTTGCACGCGCGCGTGAACGAGGTCGACTCGACGATCGCCGGCTGGAACGCCATCACGTATCGCGTCCTTCGGTCTCCGGCCGCGCGCGAAATGCAGATCGATCTGCAGGTGCCGCTCGCGATCGACAGCATCGTGCAGGAGCGCCGCAAGCTCGCGTTCAGGCGCGACGGCAACGCGTTCTTCGTGACGCTCAAAACGCCGCAGAAGGCCGGCGAGACGCGCACGATCACGGTGTGGTACCACGGCACGCCGCACGTCGGCAAACGGCTGCCGTGGGACGGCGGCTTCACGTTCGTGCGCGACAGCCTGGGGCATTCCTGGTTTGCGACCGCGAACGAAGGCGTCGGTGCGAGCATCTGGTGGCCGAACAAGGATTATCTCGCCGACGAGCCGGACAGCCAGCGCATCGCGATCACGGTGCGCGATTCGCTGATCGACGTCTCCAACGGGCGGCTGCGCAGCACGACGCAGAATCGCGACGGCACAAAGATGTACGAGTGGTTCGTGACGAATCCGATCAACAATTACAACGTCACGATCAATGCCGCCGTCTACGGGCATTTCAGCGATACGCTCGACGGCGAGGCGGGGAAGCTGTCGCTCGACTATTGGCCGCTCGAGTACCACATGGAGACCGCGCGGCGCCAGTTCCGGCAGGTCGTTCCGATGCTCCAGTGCTTCGAGCACTGGTTCGGGCCATATCCGTGGTACGCGGACGGCTACAAGCTGGTCGAGACTCCGCACCTCGGCATGGAGCATCAGAGTGCGGTGGCCTACGGCAACCACTATCTCAACGGCTACCTCGGCCACGATCTGTCGCGCACCGGGCTCGGGTTGCAGTGGGACTTCATCATCGTCCACGAGAGCGCGCACGAGTGGTTCGGCAACAACATCACGATGCAGGACCAGGCGGACATGTGGTTGCACGAGAGCTTCGCCAACTACGCCGAGGGGATCTACGTCGAGTGCGTGCTGGGGAAGACCGCCGGCGCGGCGTACCAGATCGGTAACCGCGCCGGCATCCGGAACGACCGGCCGATCGTGCCGGTCTACGGCGTGAACGCCGAGGGCTCGGGCGACATGTATCCCAAGGGCGGGAACATGCTGCACACGATCCGCACGATCATCGACGACGACGCGAAGTGGCGCGACATCCTGCGCGGGATCAACAAGACCTTCTATCACCAGACCGTGACCGGCAAACAGGTCGAGGATTACATCAGTCATGAAGCGGGGATCGATCTCAGCAAGGTCTTCGCGCAGTACCTCACGACGACCCAGATCCCGGTGTTCGAGTATCGCGTTCAGAACGGCACGCTGTCCTATCACTGGGCGAATGTGGTCGCGGGGTTTGCCATGCCGGTGCGCGTGAGTATCCCCGGCGTGGGGACGCAGCTGCTCCATCCCACGGAGGCATGGCAGACGTTGCCGACGCCCGCACCGCGCGCGGCCGAGCTTCAGGTCGACGAGAACTTCTATGTGACGGCGCGCGCGGCGCCGTGAGGCTCGGCGTCATTTCGGACACTCACGGCATGCTGCGGCCGCAGGTGTTCGACGTTTTTCGCGACGTCGATCACATCTTGCACGGTGGCGACGTTGGACGATCGGACTTGCTCGTCGAGCTGCGGGCGCTCGCGCCGGTGACGGCGGTCTACGGCAATAGCGACGGCTTCGAGGTGCGGAAAGACCTGCCGCAGGTGGCGGAGCTCGAGCTGGACGGTTTTCCGATCGTCGTGACGCATGGGGACCAGTTCGGCAGTCCCACGCCAGCCAAGCTGTTTGCCGCGTTTCCGCATGCCGAGATCATCGTCTTTGGGCACAGCCACAAGCCGTTGCTCGAGCTGGTGGACAAGACCATCACAGTCATGAATCCCGGTGGAGCAGGAGCCCCCCGCTTCGGGATCCCGCCAACTGTTGGGATTCTGGAGCTTGAGCCGGGTATTCCTCCGAGAGGAAGAATTGTTTCTCTGAAGCACTAACCCCGGTGCAGAGTGAAGCACGGACTTTGCAACAGAAGCGCGCAGCCCCCAACGGTTTCAGGTCGTCATGTCGCGCGCCGCCTCAATCTGCACAACAATGAGCCTCCTGCTCCTCGTGGGAGAGGCGCGCAATTTTGTGGCGCAAGCACAGAAGCCCGCCCCAAGAGTCATAACCGCGCTCGTGCCTCGCGGGTAGGAATCGTCATGATCAGTGCAACTCGTCTCCTCGTTCTCACCGCCATCGGCATCACCATTGGCACGATCGCGTGTACCGACGCTGGCGAGATCACCGGGAAACCACCCGGCGGGGCGCTCTTGATCGAGTCGGAGCGCGATAGCGCGGTCGAGGTCGACACGCTCATCGTAGGGGATGAAGACTGGCTGTTCGCCAAGGGAGCCGACACGACTGCCGTGACGACCTGGACCGTCGGCGACACGTCGATCATTCGCATCGTTGATCAAGTTTTTGCGCGGGTTCACATCAAGGCGCTGAAAGTAGGTAGCACGACGATCACGGCGGAGCACGATGGGGAAACGGGAACACTGCAGATTGTCGTTCGCGAATTGACAGCCTCCGATACCGTCCCCAAGGTCGAGATCACTACGAATCTCGATAGCCTCATCATCGGCGACTCGATCCCGTTTGGCTTCAATCTCGTGAGGCGGGGGGAGTACCTGTTGGATCGACCCTTCACCTTGACCCTCAGTGATTCATCAGCCGTCCGGGTCCTTTACATGAACGATCCGCTGGTCGATCCGCACAGTTTTTGGATTGAGGGCGTACGTCTGGGAACGACTGTCCTCACCGTCCGTTGCGCCTGCGTCAGCGATTCATTGACGATCACGGTTCATGAACCGAAGCCTATGGTTCCCGACCCACGCGCCTCGCGCTACGAAGCGATCGACCTGGGGACGCTCGGCGGCGCCGCCGCATTTCCGCTGGCGCTGAACGACAGTGGCGACGTCGTCGGGTACAGTCTCACGGCCACGGGCGAGCAACATGCGTTCCTGTGGACGAACGGCGTGATGCAGGACTTGTCGCCGAGCGGCGCGCACAGCGAGGCGCAGGTCGTCACAAACTCGCGCACCGTAGCGGGCACGAGCGAGATCGGCGGCGTAGTGCACATTCTCCGCTGGGACAATGGGCAGATGACCGACCTGGGGCCCGTAGGTTCAGCCGATCGACAGGCTGGGGTTGTGGGGATCACGGCGACCGATGTGGTTGCTTGGGGCGATAGCGGCTCGGCCATCTGGCGCAATGGCGTGAAGGAATTCCTCGGTGGCTTCCGCGCCCGCGCCTCGAATGGTCGTCACCAGATCGCCGGCAACCTCGGCAACGTTCCGTACCTCTGGGATAATGGTTCGCTGATGGCACTCGAGATCCGTGGGTTGCCGAGTCACGCCGTGGATATCAATAGCGAGGGCGTCGTAGTAGGGGACACTCCGGAATGGACCCAGTACTGGGGAGTGCGCCCGGCCATCACCGTCTGGGTTAACGGCCGGATTTCAAGAACGTTCGGCTATATCGACCCCGTGGCCATCAATGACCCTGGCGATGTGATCGGACAGTCTTCTGGTTCCGCGGCTTTCTATTCGCGTGGCAGCGTGCCGTGGGAGATTCCGTCATTGGGCGGCTGGGGCGGGACTTTCCCGCACGACCTCAACAGTCTCGCGATGGTGGTGGGAGAAAGCTGGACCGCCGGAAAGACGCTGCATGCGTTCGTCTGGCAGGTGAGCGACAGTACGCCGATCGACCTGGGCACCGGGCCCATCACAGCCGCGCGCAATGGATCGAGCGCGATCGCGATCAATGCGCGCGGAGATATCGTCGGGTGGGTCGCACCGTGCACGACACCGGCAGGCCGGTGCACGGAGTTGGATAAGTCGCACGCCAGAGTCGTTCTCTGGCGCTTGAAGAATCCCTAAGGCCCGCCGTTCCGCCCTTTGGCGGCGTGCTGGCGCGTGGCGCGACGCCGCTGCCGATCGGTAAGCACGATGCGCATCAGCAGGGCCAGCCCGCCGCCCGCGGCGGCAAGGAAGAACAGCATCGCGAGTCCGGGATAGCCCCAGATCTTGAAGGACGTGGGAATCTGCATCAGCATCGCCGCGCCGACGATGAGTGCCGCGAGCACCAGGCCCACCGTGATCCGGTTCGCGACGGTCTGCAGCCCCCCCATCAACCCGCCCGCGTCGATTCCGGTATCGATCTTGAAGCCAATCTTGTTGCTCGCGGTCGCGTCGAGGATTTTGTTGACCCGCGAGGGCAGACGCATGACGAGGTCCTTCATCTCGAGCAACCCGGCGTACACGTTGCCCGGAGACATCGACTTCACCATGCGCTGGCGCATGATCTTCGATGAGTTCTGCTTGATCGATGTACTGGGGTCGAACTCCGGTGCCAGCACGCGCCCGATCCCATCGAGGTTGAGCAGCGCCTTGCCCAGCACCGTCAGCTCCTGCGGCATCCGGATGCCTACTTCACCTGCCTGCTTGGTCATGTCCAGGAAGACTTTGCCCACCTGCAGCTCACCGAGGGTGCTATCCTGCGTTCGGCCCACGACGTCTTCCACGCGCTCGCGGAACTCTTTCTCGTCGAACTCGTCGGTCGTCTCGCCGATCTTGATCGCGATGTCGGAGACCTCGTCGGCGCGCCCCTCGCTGACCGCCAGCACCATCTGCAGCAGCTGCTCCTGCAGGCGCGGACCGATGCGATCCACCATTCCGAGGTCGAGGAGTGCGACGCGTCCGTCGTCGGTGAAAAACACGTTGCCGGGATGTGGATCGGCGTGGAAGAAGCCGTCCACAAAAATCTGTTTCAGGTACGCGCGGAACAGCTCCTCGGCCAGCGCGGCGCCGTCTGATTCGAGGAGTACCACGGGACTGACGCTGTCGATCTTGTTGCCGGCGATGTAGTCCATGGTCAGCACGCGAGCGGCGCTGTAATCGGGCACCGGCCGCGGCACGACGATCCGCTCGAACTCGGCGAGATTGTCGGCGAGCGTGGTAAGATTCCCCGCCTCGCGGCGATAGTCGAGCTCGTCCATCAGCGTCTTGCGGAACTCCTCGACCATGCCGCTGAAGTGATAGCGCTGGCCGATCTTGGTGCGCTTGTCGAGCACGCGCGCGATCTCGGCCAGCGATTCGAGGTCTTCGATGATCTGCTGGCGGATGTTGGGCCGCTGCACCTTCACGACGACCTGGCGGCCATCCCGCAACGTCGCGCGATGCACCTGCCCGAGCGACGCGGCGGCCAGCGGCTCCGTCGCGAAGTCCGCGAATCCTTTCGAGATTCGCACGCCGAGCTCTTCGGTGACGATCTGCTCGAGCTGTTCGTAGGAGAACGGCGCGACCTTGTCCTGCAGGCGGGTCAGGGCTTCGATGTAGGGCGGCGGCAACAGGTCGGGGCGCGTGGATAGCAGTTGGCCCAGCTTGATGAACGTTGGGCCCATCCCCTCGAGGTCGGCGGCGAGCTGCTCCGCTTTGGGCGAGGCCGCGACCGCCGTGCCGTTCGCCGGCAGGACGTCATCGTCCCAACCCGCTTCCCGGACGACGTCGCCGCGTCCGTATTTCATCAAAAGGAGGGCGATGTCCTTGTAACGGCCGACATGCGCGAGTTTCAGGGAGGTGCTCATCCGATTACGTCCCAACGGGTGCGATATTGAGAAAATACAGGTCACACCACCCGGTTCTGCATCGGTCGTTGGGATGAACGCGACTACGAAGACCGGTCGAGCCGGAACAGCTCCGCGTCGGGACTGGGACGACCACTGCAGAGATCCACGATGATCCGCGCAGCGACGGCGCCGAACGTGATCCCGTTCGCGCCATAGCCGAGTGCAAACAGCGCCTGTGGGCAACCGGCCCAGGGACCGATATAGGGCAGCCCGTCGGGGGACTCACCGAACGTCCCCGCCCACACGAACGCCGTTTCGGTCTCGAGGTCGGGCAGCCATTGCTGCACCTTCCGCTCGAGCAGGCGCGAGCGCGCCGGCATCAGCCGGTCGCGCGCCGCGGCATCCTTGAACGGCACGTCCGCGCCGCCGATCATGACTCGGCGGTCTCCCGTCGCTCGCATGTAGGCATAGGGGCGCGCGGTTTCCCACACGATGCAGTCGCCCCGCCAGGGGCCGAGATCGTCGAGCGGCTCCGTCACCAGCGCATAGGTCGAGTGTAGCGCCACGAGTCCTTTGCGCAACGGGGGCGGCAGCTCATACCCCATCGCGTATACCACCCACGACGCCCGGATCGTGCCGCGGTCCGTGATCACCGCCGGCTGCGTCGCGTCAAACCGCACTTCGAGCGCAGGGGTGCGCCCGAGCAGTACCGCACCACGGCCCACGGCACGGTCGAGCAGCGCGCGTGTGAGGCGGATCGGATCGACCACACCGGCGATGCGAGTGTACAGCGCGCCCTGCGACGGGAAGCCGTACGTCTGCTCGACCTTGTGAGGCTCCCAATATTCGGCGTCGATCCCGTACTGCCGGCGCAGGACGACCTCTTGCTCCAGAACGCGGCTGTGGCGGCGCTGCGTCGCGAGGCACACACTGGAACGTCGGGCGAGTCCTACCCCCTCTGACAGCGAGTCCGCGATCCGGGCCAGGTCGTCGATTGCGCCCTGGCTGACGCGGTACGCACGCACCGCCTTCTCCAGGCCGATGCGCTTGCCGAGGTCCTTGAGGCCGATGTCGAGCTCATACGTGAGGAGCGCCGTGCTTGCCGCCGTGCTACCGCATGCGGGCGCCCGGCGGTCGAGCACGACGACCGACGCTCCCACGCTGGTTAGCGCATCAGCGACCAGCGCCCCGGTGATGCCGGCCCCGATGACCACGACGTCGGCCTTCGCCGGGGCCGGCGCGACGGGGGCGGTACCGAGCTCCCCCAACCCGTCGGCGACCAGCCAAAACGGGGCACCTGAATGGAGTTTCACGTCCGGTATAGTTCCTGCTATGGGATTAGACGCCGAGTCAGCCAAGCGTTGATACACCAGGACAGCGGGCAGGACGTGACAGACTTTGCCGTCGTCGTACAGGAGCTGATCGAGTCACCCCGAGGGAGCATGGTCGGGGGGGGAACGGTGACGGGCGTAGGCGCCGCGGGACCCGGCCAGACCGTCCCGCTTGCCGGCCGCCATGATCTCCTGGCTTCCCGACTGCTCGTGCCGCTCGTGGCGAGCATCTTCGCCGTCCTGCTCATTGCCGGCCTTCAGTATGCGAGCAGCCTCCTCGTGCCGGTTGCGGTCGCCCTGCTGCTGTCGCTGCTGCTCGGCCCATTGGTGCGCGGCATGAGCCGCTACGGGGTGGCTGAGCCCGTCGCCGCGGGACTCATCGTGTTCGGGACAATCGGGTTGATCGTCGGCACGGCGTTCGTCCTGGCGACGCCGGCGGCCGAATGGCTGCGCCGCGCGCCGGCGACGATGCGCAGCGTCGAAGCCAAGCTGCGGACGATCGAGCCGATCAGCGAGCTGCAGGCGACCGCGAGCAGCATGGCGCATCTCGCCGGTGTTGCCAGCGCGGACACGGCATCGACGCGCATCGAGGTCGCGACACCGGGTGGGGGGCCGCTCGCGAGGGTCGGCTGGACGACCGCGCACGTCATCAGCGGCGTGTTGACGATCGTGTTCCTCACGTTCTTCCTGCTCGCCTCGGGCTCGATGTTTCGGCGCAAAATCGCTTATCTCTTCCCCGGCGGGACGCAGCGCACGCGCATCAAGCGCGCGCTGTTCGAGATCGAGCGGCAAATGTCCCGGTATCTGTTGATCAACACGCTCATCAGTATTGTCTTCGGCCTCTCGACCTGGGCACTGCTCGCGGCGATCGGCGTGCCCAACGCGCTGCTGTGGGGGACTGTCGCCGGCGTGCTCAACTTCATCCCCTATCTGGGGGCGCTCCTCACGGTGCTGCTGATCGGCATTGTGACGCTGTCGACCTCCGACGGTACGGGGCAGCTGCTGCTTGCGTGCGGGGGTTTTCTGCTACTCGACCTGCTCAAGGGCAGTCTGCTGAGCCCGCTGGTCCTTGGCCGCCGCATGCCGCTCAATACGGTCGCGGTGCTGCTGTCGCTGCTCTTCTGGGGCTGGGTGTGGGGCGTCGCCGGTGTCATCATGGCCGTGCCGCTCACGGTGATGATTCAGGTGGTCTGTACGCACTCGGAACGCTTCCGCGGCATTGCGATCGTGTTAGGGAATTGGGGCGCGCAGCGTCCGACGTGAAACGTCGGCTTGACCGTCTCCGTACGTCGTCTTAGTTTGCTCGAAGCAGTCTCCCATATCACAAGCGAAGGGGTCTCGGACTGAAATGATTCGTCATTCCACCGTCACGCCAATGCTGCGTCGCATCTGGGCGAAGCCGGGCATGCTGTGCCTGCTCGCGCCGTTTGCTGACGCTCGTGGGCGTATTGCGTCCGGCATCGCCGGCGCCGGTGGAGGTGGAGGAGCACCCTAGAAGTCGTTCGGATCGTATTCGTGCCGTGATCCGGCCTTCCGGGTGCTTTATGGACCTGGGGGGCCGTTCTGTTATTGGGTTCCCCCTCTCCTGAAAGGAGAGGGGGTCAGGGGGAGAGGATCATGAGCACGCTGCAACAACTCGACGACCATATCATCGCGCGCTACACGGCACAACCGACGCGACTCCCACCGGAGCTGCGGCGCGAGATCGAGCACGCCTGGAACGGCGCGCCGGTCCAGCTCTACGCGCTCGCCGATCTCGATCAGGGAATGCGGCTCGCCGAAACGTGGCTCGCGCTCGGCCCGCGGCACATCGCGGTCGCCAAGCGGGATACGGAGGGCTGGGAGATCCGGAGCGTCGAGCGCGCGCGGGTCGAAGCCGTGCGCGAAGCGCCGGGATTGTCCGCCAACACGCTGACAATTCTCGGTGCGCCCGGTGAGCCGGCGCTCGCCCTCTTGCGCTACACGCATCGGCAGCGGCGCGCGTTCGAGAACATCCGCTTCGTCCTCGAGGAGACTCTCGCGGGGCAGGCGCGCCAGCTGCCGGCTGTGGACGCCGACCAGGTCTACGCCGAGAGCATCGCGCGTCCGATCCGTGACGCGCAGGCGCTCGTCGCGGGCCGCCAAACGGCGGTGATCCGGCGGCTGCTGGGCTATCTCACGCCGTACCGGCGCCAGCTGACGATCGGGATGGGCGCGGCCACGCTGATCACGCTCGTGAGCTTGGTGCCGCCGTACGTGGCCGGCTACCTGATCGACCGCGTGGTGCGACCCGCGCAAGCGGGAACGCTGGCGCTGGCGCGCGCGTGGACGATTGCCTGGATCGCCGTGGCGACCATGGCGGCGGTCTATCTCGTCAAGCAGCTCGCGGCGCACGTGCGGCTGCGGCTCATGGCGATCCTGGGCGAGTGGGTCGCGCGCGATCTGCGCGACGAGCTATACGAGCACATCCAGCGGCTCAGCTTGTCGTTTTTCTCGCGCAAGCGGACCGGCAGCCTGATCACGCGCGTGTCGGCCGACACCGACCGGCTCTGGGAGTTTCTGGCGTTCGGCGTCGTGGATGTGTCGCTGTCGCTCGTGATGCTGTTGGGGCTGGGGACGGTGCTGCTCACGCTGGACTGGCGGCTGGGCCTGGTGATGACCCTGCCGGTACCGGCGCTCTGCTGGGTGATCTACCGGCACGGCGAGAACATCAGCCGGCTGTTCATCCGGGCGTGGCGCAAGTGGTCGCGCGTGACGGACGTGCTGTCGGACACGATCCCGGGGATCCGCGTGGTCAAGGCGTTCAACCAAGAGGACCGCGAGATCGAGCGGTTCGGTGAGCGCAACGAGGACGTGACGGCGGAGTTCAACCGCATTCACCGCTCCTGGACCACGTTCTGGCCGCTGCTCGTCCTCGCGGTGCACGCGATGACGGTGACGGTGTGGGTGTTCGCGGTGCCACGGCTCCTGGGACACGGCGCCGCGCTGCCGGTGGGAACGTTCGTTTCGTTCCTGCTCTACACGACGATGTTCCTCGCGCCCATCGACGTCATCGGTCAGATGGCGCGGACGATCAACCGCGCGACGACATCGGCGCACCGCGTGTTCGAGGTGCTCGATACGGAGCCGGAGATCCGCGACGTGGCGGAGCCGGTGCGGCTCGAGCCGGTGCACGGGCGCGTGACGTTCGACCACGTGTCATTCGGGTATGACGGGGTCCGGCAGGTGCTCAAGGGCGTGAGCTTCGACGTGGCGCCTGGAGAGCTGGTGGGGTTGGTGGGACCGTCCGGTGGCGGCAAGACGACGATCGTGAATCTGATCGCACGCTTCTACGACGTGACCGGCGGCACGATTCGGATCGACGGCGTGGATCTCCGGCGCCTCGACACGGGGCACTATCGCCGGCAGATCGGCATGGTGCTGCAGGACCCGTACCTGTTTCACGGCACCGTCGTCGAGAACATCCGGTACGGGTTGCCGGAGGCGTCGCTCGCGCAGGTCGTGGCGGCGGCGCAGGCGGCGAACGCGCACGACTTCATCACCAAGCTGCAGCACGGCTACGACACGGTGGTGGGCGAGCGCGGGCACACGCTGTCGGGTGGAGAGCGCCAGCGCGTGTCGATCGCGCGCGCGATCCTGCACGACCCGCGGATTCTCATTCTCGACGAGGCGACGAGCAGCGTCGATACGGAGACCGAGCGGGAGATCCAGCAGGCGCTCGAGCGGCTGGTGGCGGGACGGACGGTGTTCGCGATCGCGCACCGCTTGTCCACGCTGCGCAAGGCGTCGCGGCTGTTCGTGATCGAGGACGGACGGTTAGTCGAGCACGGCACGCACGCCGAGCTGCTCGCGAAGCAAGAGGGCAAGTACCGGCATTTGTACGAGCTGCAGCTGCAGCTCCAATGAAAGGAGGTGCCATGACGCTGACATTGGGCAAATCGGCGACCGTCACTCGAGCGCTGACGCTCGAGTGGCGGGCCGACGGCTCGTTGTGGGCGATGCGCGGCGACGAGGAACGCGCGGTATCGGTGCGCCGCTGCTTCCCGTGGACGGAACCGACGCGCCACTTGTCGTTGCGCGACGCGAACGAGGAGGAGTTTGCCTTCGTCCGCGATCCCGCGGAGCTCGATCCACGCTCGCGCGCGGCGCTGGAGACGGCGCTCGCGGTGGCGGGGTTCGTCTTCGAGGTGACGCGCGTGCTGGAGATCGACGAGGAGGTCGAGATCCGGCATTGGCGCGTCGAAACGCAGCAGGGGCCCAGGCTGTTTCAGACCCGGCTCGACGATTGGCCACGCACGTTGCCGCACGGCGGACTGTTGATCCGGGACCTGGCTGGAGATCTCTACCATCTGGCGGCTCCAGCCGACCTGGACCGGCACAGCCGAGATTTGCTTTGGGCGTTCGTGGATTGACGGGCGATTGGGCGGTTAGGCGGTTGGAGAGACCAACCGCTCAACCGCCTAACCGCTCACTGCTCACTTCTGGCATCTCCCGCAATACACCGTGTGTCGTTTATCGATCTCGTGCGTCATCACGAGCTTCTTGCCGCAGTTCACGCATTTCTCCCCGCCGCGTCCGTACGCGCGTAACTCGAACTGAAAGCGCCCCTCCTCGCCCGTGCCGGTGCGGTAGTCGCGCAGCGTCGTGCCGGATGACGCAAGCGCGCGCTGCAACACGTCCACGATCGCGGCGTGCAAGCGCCCAAATTCCTCGCGCGTCAGCTTGTGCGTGGGTTTCGCCGGATTGAGCCGAGCGTCGAACAGCGCTTCGTTCGCGTAGATGTTGCCGACGCCCGCGACGCGGCGCTGGTCCATGATCGCTTTCTTCACGGCGGTGCGCGTGCCCTTCAGCCGCTCGGCAAACACAAACGGTGTGAAGGTCTCCTCCAGTGGCTCGGGGCCGATCCGCCCGGTGTAGCCGATCCACCCTTCCTCATCCAGCAGCCAGATCGTGCCGAGGCGCCGCACGTCGCGATACACGAACACGCGGCCGTCGCTCAACGTGCACAGCAGCACCGCGTATTTCAGCTCGGCGCGGGTCAGCGGGTTCTCGTGGATCAGGAACGATCCGGTCATGCGGGGCTGGATGATCATCCGGTGCCCGCTGGACAGGCGAAACACGGCGTGCTTGGCGCGGCGATAGACCTGCGCGATGGTATTCCCGGTCAGCGTCTTGACGAGGCGCGCCTTCGTGACCTCGCGCAGCACGTCGGTCTTGCGGAGCTGGACGCGCGCGATCCGGCACCCCTCGAGGCGGGGGGCGAGATCGCGGACCATCGTCTCGACCTCAGGCAGCTCCGGCACGCTGGATCTCGCGCCAGGCGACGTCGCGCCGCCAGGTCTTGCCTTCGAAGACGACGCGTTCGGCCGCCGCGCGGCTGGCGGCCGCCGCGAGCGGCACGCTGGGGCCGAGCCCCGTGACGTTCAGCACGCGGCCGCCGGCGGTGCGCAACGCGCCGTCGGCACCGCGCGACGTGCCGGCGTGAAAGACGATGACGTCCTCCCCCAGCTCCGCCTCACTGGGCATCCGAATGACCGCGCCCTTTTCCGGACTGTCGGGATAGCCGCGCGCGGCCAGCACGGTCGTCACTGCCGCGCGATCGAC
>DATJKA010000081.1:0-4881 GCA_035491815.1 Gemmatimonadales bacterium
GCCGGCATCTTCACGCTGAGCGAGCGGTTGCGCCGCTCGTTCATCGAAGATCTGGGGCTCGCGCCGACCCGCGTCCACGCGATGCTCGCCGGTCCCAACCTCGATGTCGCCCGTATTCCGGAAACGCTCCCCCGCGACGTAGCGGGGGCGATGCGGCATCCCACCGTGCTGTTCGTCGGCCGGCAATTCCATCGCAAAGGCGGCGACGTCCTGATGCAGGCGTTCCGCCGGGTGCGTGAGCGCATTCCCAATGCGCGACTGCTGATCGCGGGCCCCGCGTCGTTCACGACGACTGAGCCGGGCATCACGGTCCTCGGTGATCTGAACAAGAACACAACCGAAGGTTGGGCCGCGCTCGCCGACGCATACGGATCGGCCGACGTGTTTTGCCTGCCGACGCGGTTTGAGCCGTTCGGCATCGCGTTCATCGAGGCGATGTACTTCGGGCTGCCGTGCATCGGCACCGATGCGTGGGCCGTTCCGGAAATGATCACGGACGGCGAGACCGGCTTCACGGTCCCGATCGACGACGTCGCCGCACTCACCGACCGCCTGCTGCGACTGCTCGGTGACCGCACGCTCGCGCGCCGCATGGGAAACGCCGGTCGTGAGCGCGCCTATCGTCAGTTCACGTGGCAGCGTGTGATCCAGCGGATGCTGGACGTCATCGAGCCGGCGGTCGGCGCACTGCCGCAGGCGGGATAACGGTGCCGCCCGGCGCGATTCTGTGTTTTCACGGCATCACGAGTCCTCGGGCGCCCGGGCGAGGCGAGGCGCATCTCTCGCTGCCTGAGTTCAAGGCGTTCATCGCGGCGGCACGACGCATGGGTGAGTTGGTGCCGCTGCGCGAGCTCGTGGAAAGACATTGCGACGGTCGAAGCACGGCAGGGCTCGTCGCCATCACGGCCGACGACGCGTACGCCTCGCTGCTCACGGAGGCGACCGACTATCTCGCCGGCGAGGCGATTCCGTTGACGGTCTTTGTCGTGACCCAAGCGACGATGGGCGGTGCTCGCTATTGGTGGGATCGCGTGGACGACGTTTTTCCGCTCGTCTCTCCCGAACGCTGGCGCGCGTTCGAGAACGCGTGCGGTGTGACCGAGGCGTATCGCCGCGGGCAGCCGGCGGCGTACGGGCCGTTGCGGCCGTTCCGTCAGTGGATGCTCGCGACGCACGCTGGTCACTGGCCCGCCGCGCTCGAGCCCGAGCTCGCACGACTGGAGCTGGAGTCCGGCAGTGAGGCGGCGCAACGATCGATGACGCTGCCGGAGCTCGCGCGATTCGCCGCGTTCCCTGCCGTCGACGTCGGTGTTCACACGCTGTCGCATCCCGTGCTGCCGCTGCTCTCGGACGGCGATCTCAAGGAAGAGATCGCCGCGTCATACCAGATTCTGCGTGAGCATTTCCCGAGCGCCGTGCCGATTCTCGCACTGCCGTTCGGCCTGTTCGACGCTCGCACGCTGGCCGCGGCGCGCGAGGCGGGCATGATGGCCTCGCTCACGCTCGCGGGCACGACGCTCAAGCGGCACGCGGGTCGCGACGACCTGCCGCGGTTTTGTCTCTGCCGCAGCGATCGTCCCACCAGATTGCGCGCCCGGTTGACCGGCTTCTTCGACCGCAAAGCCGCCGCGGTCCGATATCCCGCGCTCCCGTCGGCTACGACATGACCTTGCGACTGAGCGGCCTCCGTATCGCCCACCTGATCGAAACCGACGGACCGGGCGGCGCTGAGCAAATGCTCGTGCACATGGTGCGAGAGCTGGAGGCCGCGGGATGCTACAACGTCGTCGTACTGCCGGCCGGCGGCGAAGGGTGGCTCCAACAGCAGCTGGCCGAGACGCACGCATCGATTGAGTCCTACCAGCTCGACCGGCCGGTCTCGCGACGGCTCGCCGGCTGGCTCGGCGACGTGCTCGCGCGGCATCAGATCGCCATCGCCCACAGCCACGAGTTCTCCATGGCCGTGTACGCGGCGTGGGCCGCGTGGCGGACCGGTATTCCGCACGTCACGACGATGCACGGCAGCCGCTACTACATCGAGCACATGCGGCGCCGAGTGGCCTTGCGCGCCGCGTTCGCGCTGACCGGCCGCGTGGTCGCGGTTTCCGAAACGCTGGCGGCGCAGCTCCGCCGCGATTTGTGGCTGTCCAAGTCGCGTGTCACGACGATCCGCAATGGCGTTCGTGCGGCACCGGCGACTCGCAACACGAGCCTTCGGCGAGCGCTCGGTCTCGCCCCGCACGAGCGGCTCGTCCTCGCAGTCGGCAATCTGTATTCGGTGAAAGGCCATCGTTTCGCCGTCGAGGCACTGCCGCACTTGCCCGGCGTACACCTCGCGATCGCCGGACGGGGCGACCTGGCCGAGGCGCTCACTACCCGTGCGACCCAGCTCGGCGTCGGAGGCCGGCTGCATCTCCTCGGCCTTCGCTCGGATATCGCGACGTTGCTCGCGAGCGCGGATGCGTTCATTCTGCCGTCGCTGTCGGAAGGCGTACCGATGGCGCTGCTCGAGGCGATGTTCGCGGGGTGCGCGATCGTCGCGAGCGACGTCGGCGACGTACGCGCGGCGCTCGACGACGGCCGCGCCGGGATGCTGGTGCCGCCTGGAGATACCGCCGCACTCGCCGCAGCGCTCGGACAGTTGCTCGCCTCACCGGCGCGCGCGCGCGAGCTCGGCGCGCAGGCCGCGCGGCGGGCGAGCGCGGAATACGATGTCCGGCGAATGGTGGCGCGTTACGTCGCGATTTACCGCGAGCTGCTCGGGGACGAGCCAACCATGCTCATCCCCGAACCGCTCGTGTCGGCGTCCTACGGCACGCTGACGTAAGTGTGATCGACGTACATGTACTGTTCCGCCGCCGGCGGGTTTTGCAGTGTCGGCGCGTACTGGAACTCGATGAAACTGCCCGCCGGATAATGGACGCTCGTGTAATTGCCGTTGAGTATCCCGTCCACCCACCAGCGAATGATGCCGTCGCCCGATGCGCCCGGCGTCGTCTCCCAGCGATAATAGACCTCGATGCGATGCCACTCGCCGGGATTCAGATACGTCGTCGTTGCATTCGGTAGCCAGACGCGTTGGCCGTACGGTGCCCATTCCGTGTTGACGCCGATGCGGTAGGGCGGTCCGTCGATCCAGCCGTTGGTCGGATCGCCGCCCTGGTGGTAATAGCCGGTATAGACCTGCCCGGCGCCGTTCGTGAACAGGAACGTGATTTTTCCGGCGCCGGCCGGGCTCGCGGTCCAGTTCGGAGACAGCTTGATCCACCAGGCTGTGTAGATCTCCTTCACCCCCGGCAGGCTGATCCAGTGCACGCTCGGCTCATTGTCGTGACCCATGTCGGGCGTGAAGACGATCCGCAGCTCGTCGGGCACCGATAGCGGCGCCGCATTGTCAGTGACGATGTCGTCGTCTTTGGAGCTCGCCCGGCGCAAGTAATTCCAGCCGTTCGCCGTCATCTGGTCCCACGGCTGGTTGTTCAGCAGCCGAAAGTTGCCCGGTTGATTTGGCCAAAGGGATGATGGCGGCGGGACCGCCGTCGTATCGGTCGTCGTGTCGACGGTCAGCGCGAGGGTCTTGCCACTCGCCACGTTCGACAAGCCGCCGAACACCGCGTTGACGTTGAGCGTCCCGTGGAACGCCACGAGCTGGAACTGATAGCTCGTGGCCGGGGCGAGCCCCAGCACCGTACAGGTGCGGGTTGCGCCGACCGTGCCGCCGGTGACCGGCGTGCTGCACGTGCCGCGTGTCACCGATTGCGCGCCACCCCAGAAAATCGGCGCCACCGCGTAGCGCACGTCGTAGCTCGCGGCTTGTCCGTAGCCGTCGCCCACTTCAGTGAACGACAGCGTCGCCGAGGTGTCGGTCAGCGAATTCACGGCCAGGTTCGTGACGGTGCCGGGCGTTCCGGTCGGCGTCGTGCCGCTCGCGACGTTGGACAGCGAGCCGAACACGGCGTTCTGGTTGAGCGTGCCGCGAAACGCGACCAGCTGGAACTGATAGCCCACGCCCGGCTTGAGCCCCAGGACGCTGCAGCTGCGCTGAGCACCGATTGCGCTCCCCGCGACCGGCGTCGTGCATGTCCCGCGCGTCACCGATTGCGCGCCGCCCCAAGAGATCGGAGCTATTGCGTAGCGGACGTCGTAACTGGCGGGCCGGCCGGTGCCGTCATTGACCTCGGTGAACGTCAGCGTCGCGGACGTATCGGCCAGTTGGCTGACCGCGAGGTCGGACACCGTTCCCGGCACGGTGTCGCTGCCGGGGAGAATGTCGAGCAGCGTATCCGTCAGGCTCCGCGTGGGGCCGTCGCTGCGGGCCTGAGGAGCGACAGGTGCATCGCAGGCTGCGGCCACGGCGAGTGCCGCGAGCCCAGCCTGCCACATTCTTCGTCGGAATGATGCGAGCATCTTGCCTCCTTGCGGTTCCGCGGGGCAAACAAAGCGGAGCGCCAAGGACAGCCAATCGTCCCAGCCATGTGCAGACCTAAGGCTGGTTTAACTCCGACGGGAAATGCCAGCCTCGGCGTGCTGGTCCCCCGGACCGCGAGGGACCAGCGCGTCGAGGCGAGTTACGGTACGCTCACGTAGGTGTGATCGACCCACATGTACTGCGTCGCCGGCGGCGGATTCTGCAGCGTCGGCGCAAACTGGAATTCGTTGAAGCTGCTCGCCGGATAGTGCACGCTCGTGTAATTGCCGTTCAGCACCCCGTCCACCCACCAGCGGATGATCCCGTCCCCCGAGCTGCCCGGCGTCGTCTCCCAGCGATAGTAGACCTCCACCCGGTGCCACTCGCCCGGATTGATGTAGGTCGTCGTCTGGTTGGGCAGCCACACCGCCTGCCCGTAGGGCGCCCACTCCGTGTTCACCCCGATCCGGTAC
>DATJKA010000082.1:0-6684 GCA_035491815.1 Gemmatimonadales bacterium
TTTCGCCAACAAGGAAGACCTCCTGCTCCGCGCGATAGAACAGCGCAGTGAGGAGGCCTTCGGCCGGATCGAGGAGATCGTGCGCGACAAGACCGCGCCTGTCTCAACGCGCCTCCGGCTCGTGGTACGTCGGTGGTTCGGATCGGTCACGAAGGAGCGGCTCGCCGTCGTAACGCTGCTGCTCCAGGGCATTGCCCACGAGGCGCCCGCAGCGTTTCGCCGCTGGCTCGCCGGCGGGCCTACGGCCTCCATGCGATTGATCGCAACGCTGGTGCGCGAAGGCCAGGAGCGCGGAGAGTTCCGCCCGGACGCCGACGCGGATGTAGCGGCGCGACTGCTGGTCTCGGGCTTGTTGCAGCAGACGGTGTGGCAACAGTACGCCGAGAGCGTGCCGGATGCCGGGATCGAGCAGGAACGACTCGTGGATTCCGCGTTGGAGCTGTTCCTTCACAGCCTCCGTCCGAGCGGCCGCAGCGGCGCGCCTCGGCTCAAGCGGTGACCTCATGGCCACCGCCTTCGTCGCTCATGCGACGATTTCTTATTCTACCCGAGAGTATGCAATTCGGAGTTGACCGGTGAGCGCCACTGCCACGCGTCTCGACGACGCTGTTCGCCCTACGCCACCGGTGGCTATTCCCGCGGCGAAGCCGATAGTCGAGGCTCGCCACGGCGAGGCGCATCGCTATCTGATCGCGTTCGCGGTCGTGCTCGCGGCGCTGATGCAGGTCATCGACAGCTCGATCGTCAACGTCGCCCTGCCCGACATGATGGGGAATCTCGGCGCCTCGCTCGACGAGATCGCGTGGGTGACGACGGGCTACATCCTCGCGAGCGTCATCGTCATCCCGCTCACCGGTTGGTTGGGTCAGCTGTTCGGGCGCAAACGCTATTTCGTCGGATCGATCGTCCTGTTCACCGCCGCATCGTTCTTCTGCGGCGCGGCCCACACGCTCGGCCTGCTCATCTTCTGGCGCATCATCCAGGGCATCGGCGGCGGCGCGCTCATGACGGTGTCGCAGGCCGTTTTGTTCGAGGCATTCCCGCCCGAAGAGGCGGGGATGGCCATGGCACTCTTCGGCGTGGGTGTCATGGTCGGCCCGACGATCGGGCCGACGTTAGGTGGGTGGCTCACGGACAATTACGGTTGGCCGTGGATCTTCTACGTCAACATTCCGGTCGGCATCCTCGCCGCCGTGATGATCGCGGCGTACGTGCATGACCGTCCTGACCAGCGCCGCCCCGGGCGTATCGACTACATCGGCATCGCGCTGCTCACCGTGAGTGTCGGGGCGCTGCAGTACGTGCTCGAGCACGGCCAGCGCGAGGACTGGTTCGACTCTCACCTGATCACGAGTCTGATGGTGACTGGCATCGTGGGTGGTGCGGCTCTCCTGTGGCGCGAGCTCACGACCAAGGAGCCCGTCATCGACTTCCGAGTGCTACGGCATCGCCAGATGTGGGTCGGCACGCTGCTCGGCGTGGTGATGGGTATCGGGCTCTACGCCATGTCGTTCACGCTGCCCGTTTTCCTGCAAGGCAACCTGCACATGACGGCGGAGCAGGCCGGCATTGCGCTGTTGCCGGGCGCGATCGCCACGGCGATATCGATGTTCATCGTGGGACGCCTGACCAACCGGGTGGACCCGCGGATCCTCATCACGATCGGCGCGCTCATTTTCGCAATGGCGGCCTGGCAACTCTCGCTCATCACGGGCGAAAGTGGCAGCGGCGATTTCTTCTGGCCACTGATTTTCCGCGGCATTGGCCTTGGCCTCATGTTCGTGCCGCTCACGACGGTCACGCTCGCCGAGCTGTCGTCGAGTGAGCTCGCGCAGGGCACGGGACTCTACAACTTTTTCCGTCAGCTCGGTGGATCGTTCGGTATTGCCGGGATAGCGACGCTGCTATCACGATACACCGCGCAATACCACGCCGTGCTGGCGGAGCACGTCACGTCCATCGACGCGACGAGCGCCGGGCGCCTCAAGGCGCTGACCCAGGGCATGATGGCCCGCGGCGCGGACGCATGGACGGCGAAGGATCGCGCGTACCGCCTGGTGGAAGCGCAGGTTCTGGGTCAGGCGAGCATCATCGCGTACTCGCGCGTGTACATCCTGAGCGCTTTGATCATCCTCGCGATCATCCCGCTGCTCGTTCTCGTGCGGAAGACCCGAGGTGCTGGCGGTGGACACGCCGTGATGGAATAATCGTCGCAGTCGGTTCGGCGCCCTACCGCCTTCAACCCCGCACGACGATGCGCTCCACCGCGTTCGCTTCTCGTCTGTCGACTGCGCTGCTCGCGATCGGCGTGGCGGCACCAACGGGCATGTCGCCGCAGATTCGGGCCGCCGGCAGCGCACCGCGATCGCAACCCCACCTCGGCACGCGTGGCGTGCCGGTCATCGAGCGCGATGGACTCCGCTTCAAGGATCTGAACCGGAGCGGGGCGGTCGACCCGTACGAGGATTGGCGCCTAACGCCGGATGCCCGGGCGCGCGATCTCGTGGGCCGAATGACGCTCGAGGAGAAGGCCGGGACCATGATGCATGGGACCGCGCGTGGCACCGGCCCGCTAGCCATGGCTGGCCTGGGCGCGAGCTACGACACGGCCGCGAATCGCGCGCTGATCGATGGGGCCAAGGTCACGAGCATGATCACGCGGCTCGATGCCGAGCCGGCCGCGCTCGCGGCGCAGAACAACATTCTGCAGGAGATCGCGGAGCGCACGCACCTCGGGATTCCAGTCACGATCAGCACGGACCCGCGGCATCACTTCCAGTACGTGTTGGGCGCGAGCGCCACGGCAGGGCAGTTCTCCCAGTGGCCGGAGACGCTCGGCTTCGCGGCGTTAGGCGATACCACGCTCATGAAGCGGTTCGGCGATGTCGCGCGACAGGAGTACCGGGCTGTCGGCATCCACATGGCGCTCTCGCCGCAGGCGGACCTGGCCACCGAGCCCCGCTGGAGCCGCATCAACGGTACGTTCGGCGAAGACGCCGATTTGGCCGGTCGCATGGTAGGCGCCTATGTCGCCGGTTTCCAGCACGGAATGCACGGTGTCGACTCCGTTGGCGTGCAAACCGTCGTGAAACACTGGGTCGGGTACGGCGCGGCCAAGGATGGTTTGGACAGCCACAACTACTACGGGCGGTTCGCCGCATTTTCAGCGGGCAACCTCGAGTACCACGTGCGCCCGTTTCTCCCCGCGTTCGCCGCGAACGTCGCGGGGCTGATGCCGACGTACTCGATCCTCGAAGGCGCCACGTTGGACGGTAAGCCGGTCGAGCAGGTCGGGGCCGGGTTCAATCATCAGCTGCTGACCGACGCACTTCGTGGGCGATACGCGTTTCGAGGGATCGTGCTCACGGACTGGGCGATCACGAACGACTGCAACGATCGTTGTCGCCGCGGAGCGCCGCCCGGCGAGCGCCCGTCGTTCGCCGACGTCGGAACGCCGTGGGGCGTCGAAGATCAGCCAATGCGGGCGCGATTCGTTCAGGCCGTGAAAGCCGGAGTCGACCAGTTCGGCGGGACGGATCACGCCGACATGCTGATCGGCGCGGTACGAGGCGGGGAACTGACGGAAGCACGTCTCGACAGTTCGGTGCACCGCATCCTGGTCGGGAAGTTCGCGCTGGGGTTGTTCGAGGATCCATATGTCGAGCCAGCGGAGGCTGCTCGCCGTGTCGGGACCGACGCGTTCCGCGCCGAGGCGCTCGCTGCCCAGCGTCGGGCATTGGTGCTCCTGGAGAACCAGGGCGGGATCTTACCACTTCGGCCGAAGCGCAACGCGACCGCGCCGCGAGTGTACCTGCGCGGGATCTCGCCGGAGGCTGTGAAACAGCGAGGGTGGACGGTCGTCGCCGATCCCAAGCAGGCCGACGTCGCGATCGTCCGCCTAACGGCGCCGTTCGAGAGACTCCATCCGCAGTACATCTTCGGCGCAATGCAGCACGAGGGCAGCCTCGCCTTCCGCGATGGTGAGCCGGAGTACGAGGCGTTCAAGCAGGTGAGCAGCGTTGTCCCGACCGTGGTGACGGTGTACCTCGATCGACCCGCGATCCTGACGCCGCTCAAGGAACGAGCGCGCGCCGTCATTGCGAACTTCGGCGTCAGCGACGCCGCCTTGCTCGACGTGCTCGCCGGACGAGCAAAACCCGAGGGGAAGCTGCCCTTCGAGCTGCCGTCCTCGATGGATGCCGTGTTGGCCCAGAAGTCGGACGTGCCGCACGACAGCGCGCGCCCACTTTACCCGTTAGGCTTCGGGCGTCGCTACTAACCGGCGCCCTGGGCCCAGCCGGTTGTCCCTGTCACTTACGGGGTGGCGGAACGAAGCGACGTGACTGTTTTTCGTACGCGTGCGCAAGGGCGAGCACGCGCGCATCGTCGCCCGGCAGCCCGACGATCGACAGGTTGAGCGCGGGCATCCCGTCCTCCCCCATTCCCGCCGGCACCGATACCTCCGGTAGCCCGAGCCAGTTGCCGTAGCCGAGTGCGGTGCGGATGTCCGGCCACTTGTCCACGGCGCGTGGTGCGTTGAACGGCATGGTGGGGTAGACCATTGCCGCGACGCCTGCCGTGCGCATCGATTCCGCGAGCTTCGCCACGACCTCGGCGCGTGAACGGGCGAAGGATCGTCCGGCCGGATCATCGACCATCGGGCGGTCGAGGAGCGGCTCGCACTCCTCGAATGTCGCAGGCAGCACATCGTAGAACGCGCGGTAGGCCGGGTATCCGAGGCGCACCGCTGCTCGTGGATCGTCGGTGCGGCCGGCGAAGTAGCGGAGCAGGGCGTTCGCGGTCGGCGCGGGTGAATCCGCGTCGACGGCCACGTCGCCACGGTCGCGCGCGGAAGCGGTGAACGCGTCCCGATAGTTGACGCGGGTAATAGCGGCGGCGAACGGCTCGGCCGTCGCGCCGGCGGCGCGGAGATCGCTCACCGCGCGATCCCACATGGCGAGCGCCTCGGCCGTCATCTGAGCGCGGGGGGCGTGCTCCTCGATGATACCGAGGCGCACTCCGGCGAGCGCGTCGTCGCGCAGGTGCGCGAGCGGCGTCCCGTCCCATGGCCCCGTGAGTGCCAGCGGGTCCGATGCGTCTGCGCCGGCAATCGCGGCGAGCAACAGCGCCGCGTCCGCCACAGAGCGTGCAAGTGGGCCGTGTGTGTCGAGATATGGCCAGGTTGGAATCACGCCGGTGCGCGGCACCAGGCCGAACGTCGGTTTCATCCCGACGACGCCGGTGAACTGTGCCGGAATGCGATTCGACCCACCGTCGTCGGTGCCTAACGCTGCGAACGCCATGCCGCTCGCCACGGCGACGGCCGAGCCGGCGCTCGACCCGCCTGGCGTGCGCGTGCCGGTTGGATCGTGGGGGTTGAGCACCTGCCCGGTATGGCTGCTCGTGCCGTTGCCGTGGTAGGCGAAGTCGTCGGCGGCTGTCTTACCGAGGACGATCGCACCCGCAGCTCGAAGCCGCGCTACCTCGAGGGCATCGCGCCTAACGGGATTGGGAAAGAGGCGTGCCCACTCGGCGCTGGAGCCGGTGGTGGGGAGGCCGTTCATGTCGTAGATCGCCTTGGCGAACACCGGTACGCCGTCGAGCGGCCCGCGGAGTTTCCCGGCTCGGCGCCGCGCGTCGGCCGCCTTGGCGTCTGCGGGAGCGGTGTCGGCGAGCGCGTCGATTGCGTGCCAGGTCTTCCCTGCCGATCGGCAGCGGTCGAGCGCGCGCGCGGTGACTTCCGCAGCGGTCCAGTCGCCACGCCGGAGTCCCCCCTGGTAGTCGGCGGCTGTGCCATCGAGCGGGTCGCCGCGGACAGCTCCCAGCCGCTGGAGCGGGATGGGGAGCGCGACGAGCGCGGCGAGTTGCGCAATGGCTTCGCGACGACTGGGCGACATCAGTAGCGGACGGATCGAAAGGTGAAATGACCGGCAGGCGAGCCGGCGAACGCTCGGCGCGGACCGTACACAATAGGTGCGCTGGGCGGCGCCCGGTCAATGACTGGCCCGCGCGAGCGGAGAAACGCATACTTCTCGTGCGGCGGGGCACACTGCCCCGTTGCGTTAGGCAAGACTGCTTTCAGGGAAGACTCGTGGTTTCGCTCGTCCTTGGTCTCGTCCGGCTCGGCCAGAGCATCGCGCGAAGCTTCCGCGATCCCCAGTTCCGCGCACTGCTGCTGCTGTACGGTGCGCTGCTGTTCATTGGCACCGTATTCTACGTTCGGACGGAAGGTTGGAGCGTTCTCGACGCCCTCTACTTCTGTGTGGTGACCCTGGCGACGGTGGGCTACGGCGACTTCGCTCCTCGCACGTCGGTCGGGAAGGTGTTCACCATCGTGTACATCCTGATCGGGGCCGGCGTATTCGTCGTGCTGGCGGCCGAGCTGGCGGTCGGTGTCATCAGGCGTCGCGATGGGCGTCCGGGCGGCGATTCCGACGGCGGGGCGACGACCTCGCGCACGGCGAACGAAGGCGAGGCAGGGAGCCGCACCACCAACGGGTCGTCGTGACGGCGGATCAAAGGCCAGCGTCGTTTGAATTCGAGATCTCGGCAGAGCTGAGCTCTTGCAATTCAAACGACGCTGCCCCTTTTGATCCGCCGTCACGACGACCCGTTGGTGGTGCGGTTCCCTGCCTCGCCCGTGTTCGCCGTGCGCGGGGTCGTCGCCCCGCCGTCGGAATCGCC
>DATJKA010000083.1:0-3637 GCA_035491815.1 Gemmatimonadales bacterium
CCGCTGTTCGGGCTCGCCGTGCCGAAAGCGATCGCCAACGTGCCACCCGAGGCGCTCCGTCCGCGCGGCACGTGGAGCGACACATCGGCGTACGACGCGCAGGCTCGGAAGCTCGCGGCGATGTTCCGCGAGAATTTCGCGAAGTTCGAGCGCTTCGTGCCCCCCTCCGTCGCCGCGGCCGGGCCGCAAGGCTGACGACGTCGCGTGGCGGCGCCGCCTAGTGCGGCGTCACCACCTGCCTGGCCGCTTCGCGCTCGGGCACGCGCACGTTCTCCATCGGCCCGGCGCCCAGCGCGAGCACGGGCTTCTCTGCCGGAACCTGCGAGCCCGCCGGCGCCGAGGCATTGTTGCTCGCGGCGGCGCGCGGCCGCTCCGCCAGAATGCGCGTCACGAATCGCTGGCTCTCGGCGATTCGCTCGATCTCGATCGCGACCGCGTCAACCGATTGCTCGATCCGCTCGAGCCGCGGCACGATCACGTCGTCCACCCGCGGCTCGTAACCTTTCGGCACACGGCGCCACAGCCGCCGCGTGATGCCGAGCGAGATGGGCATCAACACCGCGAGCATGAACACGATGAAGATCGCCGTGACGTCGTCGCCGTCGATGCCGCGGCGGAAGTTGGGAATGTTCGGGGCCGTCGGGATACCGACGCGTGCGGCGATGTCGGCCCGAACGGCCGCGATCTGCGCGTTCACGCCCGCGATCTGTGCGTTGATGTCCGCGAGCTGAACCGCGGTATTGGCTCGATCGACTCCGGGGCCGCGGCGAAGCTGCGATCGGAGATCACGCTGCTGTGCCTGCAGTCCGGCCAACTGAGCTTGCAGTGCGGCAAGCTGACCGGCCAGGCCATCGAGCGCCTGCGGAACGGCCGGCGGCGTTGGTATGCCTGGTTGCCCGACTACTGGAGCCAAGGCTGGCGCCGTGGTCTGCGTCTGGGGTGGAGTGCGCATGTCAAACCCTACGACCCTGGAAATGGGAGGTTTCGACCCGGGGATTTCCGGTCCGGGCACTGGTGCAGGTGTGCCGCTATCATACCCGAATCGATGCAACCTCGCACGTTCCGCCGCTCCGCCGTTCCGCCGTTCCATCGCCCGTCGCCCGCCGCCCATCGCCCGTCGCCCGCCTAAATGGAAATCGTTCGCGATCCGCTCTGGAACAACATCCGTCTCGATCCGCTGGCATTCGAGCTGATCGACACGCCGGCGTTCCAGCGCCTTCGCTACGTGCGGCAGCTTGGGCTCGCCTTTCTGGTCTATCCTGGCGCGACGCACTCCCGGTTCGAGCACGCCCTCGGCACCTATCACCTCGCCCGGCGCACGCTCGTCGTGCTCGAGGAGCAGGACGAATTTCGTGACATCGATTCCGCGGAGTGCCAGCTCGCGCGCGCCGCCGCGCTCCTCCACGACATCGGCCATTACCCGTTCTCGCACGCGCTCGAGGAGATCGGCGCGATGCACCACGAGGACGTGGCGCGGCCGCTGATCTGCGACGGCGAGGTCGGCAGCGCGCTTCGCCGCGTGCTCGGCAGCGAAGCACCCGAACACATCGTCGCGCTGATTCGCGGCCGCAGCGCGAGTCCGCTCCAGGGGCTCATCTCCGGCTCGATCGATCTGGACAAGCTCGATTATCTGCGGCGCGACGCATTCATGTGCGGCGTCTCGTACGGCGAGATCGACGTCGACCGCTTGATCAACGCGCTCGCGGTCGTACGCGATCCGGCGACGGGCGCGGCCCGAATCGGCATGATCGAGAAGGGCCTGTCGGCGCTCGAGTCGCTACTCTTCGCGCGCTACCAGATGTACCGCAATGTGTACTGGCATCATGCCGTGCGCAGCGCCACCGCGATGTACAAGCGGCTCGTCGCCGACGCGCTCGACGCCGGCACGCTGAGCGCGCACACGCTGGCCGGCTTCACCGACGAAGGTCTGCTCCATGCGTTGGGCGAGCGATCGCCAAGTCCGCTGCTTTCCGCGCTGCGTGAGCGTCGGCTGTACAAGCGCGCCTTCGAGTGTCCGGCGGCCGCGCTTCCACCCGACGCGGGCGAGTGGATCGCCGACGATCGCGCGCTGACCATGACCGTCGAGAATGCGCTTGCCAAGGAGCTCGGCCTCCGCCCGGGCGAGCTGCTGCTCGACTATCCCACCAAGACGCAGATGCTCGGCCTCGATCTGCTGGTGCAGCGGCGCGCGGGCGGCGTACGGCGCGTGACGGCGGAAGGTTGGGAGGGCGCGATCAATTTGCCCAAGCTGTCGGAGGAGCTGTATCGGTCGGCGCGCTGGTTGCGGGTGTATACCGCCAAGCGCATCTCGATCGATCCGGCGCGGGTGACGCGTTTGGCCAGTGCGCCACGCGACGAGCTGCGCGACCGGTTCGGTTGATCAGAGTCCTGATCAGAGTCCCGTAAAGCTTCGGCTATCCTCGATCGGCGATCGGCAAGCTGATGCGCTGGGCGCTATTGACAAATTTGTATACACTGGACATCATCAAGTCGATATCGACAAAGAGGTGTCGATGCGACTCCGGCAGCTCTTGATCCTGCTCCTCCCGGCCGCGGCGACAGCGCAGCGGGCAGACTCCACGGTCACGCTGATCGGCCGGGTACGCGACGAGGTGGACAGCGGCGCCGTGGCCCACGCCACGATCAATGTGCTAGGCACGAGCCTCGTCGCGGCGCCCGACGGCAAAGGGCAGTTTCGAATCGACGGCATTCAGCCCGGCACTCGCGAGCTCGTGATCAGAGCACTCGGCTACGCGAAGTTGATTCAATCCGAGGAGCTTCCCGGGAGCGGCGTCGTGCGCCGCGACTATTACATGAAGCGCGTTCCGCACGTGCTCACGGAGATGGTGGTCCTGGGCCGTGCAATGCGCGTCCCGCGTGGCATGGAGGAGATCTACCGGCGAGGCGCGCGCGGCTGGGGCACCTTCATCACGCGCGAACAGATCGATTCGCTCGACCCCATCGACATCAAGGCACTGCTCGCGACGATACCGGGCGTCTACACGAACGATCGCGGCGTGGCGTTCCAGCGCTGCCCTGCCTTTTGGCGACCGCAACTCTGGATCGATGGCCAGCGGGTCACGCGCTTCATGCGGCAGGCGCAAGACGATCGCCACTCGTTGGGACCGACGCCCGACCCCTACTTTCTGAACGAACAACTGACCGAGCTCCTGCCGCGCCAGGTCCAGGCCATGGAGGTCTACACGAGCAACTCGTCCACTCCCGCCGAGTTCATGGACGGCTCGGGCTGCGGAACCATCGCGATCTGGACGCTCCGCGGGCCCTGACGATGCGCCCCGTCGCGTCGCTCACGGTCGCCGCGATGCTGATCCCGGCGGTGCTGAGCAGTCAGCAGTCTGCAATGGCCACGCTGTCCGGGCGCGTCATCGACCAGACCGACAGCGGTGCTGTCGCCCACGCCACGATCAACGTGCTGGGTACGGATCTGTTTGGCTACACGGACGGCTGGGGCTATTTCCGCATCCGCGGCATTCGTCCCGGCGACCGGGAGATCGTCATCAAGGCGATCGGCTACGCGAAGCTCATCGAATCGCAACGATTCGCGAACGGTGAGCAACTGAAGCGCGACTTCACGATGATGCGACTGCCGCACACGCTCACGCAGATGGTGATCCTC
>DATJKA010000084.1:0-18267 GCA_035491815.1 Gemmatimonadales bacterium
GCCACCTGCGGCAACAGCACCGCCTGGGCGCGCCCGCGTCGCACGAGGAGGCCGTCGCGGCCGATCACGATCCCGCAGAGATCCATGGTCGCCACGTAGCGCGGCTCGCTGAGCACCGAGATCTCGAGCCGCAGCCCGGGCAGCTCCTCCGGATCGACCGGTGGAAATCGCGGATCGGAGCGGGCGGCCGACACCGCGATCTGGCGAATCACCTCGCCGAGCGGGCGATCGCTGGCGACGTGGCCGATGCAGCCGCGCAGATCCCCACCGTCCTCGTGCAGTGAGACGAACACGCCACGCCGCTCTCTGACGATGGGGATGTCTGGAATCGGCGGCTCCGGAGTCCCGGCGAGCTTCGCGGCGATCGCGCCGCGGGCGAGCCCCAGCAGCGCGCGACGCTCAAGAGCCTCGATGATACTTCTCCCCGCGGCGAATGGTGTAGGCGCGGTAGAGCTGCTCGTAGACGACGACCCGCGCGAGCTCGTGCGGCAAGGTCAGCGGTCCCAGGCTCCAGGAGCGCTCCGCGCGGCCTCGCACGTCGGCCGGAACGCCGTCGTGATCGCCGATGACGAACGTCACGTCCCGGCCCTCCATTTCCCAGCGCGCCGTAAGCTCCGCCAGCTGCTCCGAGGTCCACGCCTCGCCGCCTCCGTCCAATGCGATGAAGCGCGACTCCCTGGGCAGGACGTCGCGCTCCTCGATCTTGGCGTAATGCTTGAGCCGGCTCAAATACTCGTCACAGGCGGCGCGCAGGGCCGCACTTTTCATCCGGGTGCCGCCGAGCGCGACGAGCCGGTACTTCATCAGGCATAGAGACCGCGGAGCCGGTGCATCGCCGCCACGCGATCGACCGCCACGATGTACGACGCGATCCGGTTCGCGACGGAGTAGCGCGACGCCATGGCCATGACTTCGCCGAACGAGCGCACCAGAATCGCCTCGAGCCGGCGGTTCACGGTCTCCTCGTCCCAGAAGTAGCCGCCGCGGTCCTGCACCCACTCGAAGTAGCTCACCGTCACGCCGCCCGCGTTCGCCAGAATGTCGGGGATCACGAAAATGCCTTTGTCCTCGAGAATCTTGTCGGCGTTCGCGCTGGTGGGCCCGTTGGCGCCCTCGCAGATGATCTTCGCTTTGATGTGACGGGCATTCTTGCTGGTGATGACGTTCTCGGTGGCGGCGGGAACGAGCACGTCGCAGTCGACGGTGAGCAGCTCGTTGTTTTGAATCGTCTCGGCCTTGGGATAGCCGGCGAGCTGCCGGTGCTCTTTCGCCCACTTGAGCATGTCCTGCACGTCGAGGCCCTGCGGATTGTGGAGGGCCGTCGACTTGTCGGACACGGCGACGATGATTGCGCCCTCCTTCGCCATGAGATCGGCCGCGACGGAGCCGACGTTGCCGAACCCCTGCACCGCAACCCGCGCGCCCTTGAGGGTCATGCCGAGCTTGGTGAGCGCCTCGCGCGTGACGATCATGCAGCCGCGGCCTGTCGCCTCGCGCCGGCCGAGCGAGCCGCCCATTTCGACAGGTTTGCCGGTCACGACGGCCGTGACGGTGTGGCGCTTGTGCATGGAGTAGGTGTCCATGATCCATGCCATGACGCGCTCGTTCGTGTTGACGTCGGGCGCCGGCACGTCGGAATCGGGCCCCAGGGTTTCGATGATGCTCGACGTGTAGCGGCGCGTCACTTTCTCCAGCTCGGCCATCGACATCGTCGTCGGATCGCACACGACGCCGCCCTTGGCGCCGCCGAACGGGATGTTCACGAGCGCGCACTTCCACGTCATCCAGGCGGCCAGTGCTTTCACTTCTTCGAGCGTGACGTTGAGGTCGAACCGGATGCCGCCCTTGGCCGGACCGCGGGACGTATTGTAGAGGACGCGGTACCCGGTGTAGACCTCGACTTCGCCGTTGTCGCGGACGATGGGGAGCGACGTGATGATCTGTTTTTCGGGATTGCGCAGCACCTTGTAGAGACCGCGATCCAGGTTGAGGAGCTTGGCCGCATGGTCGAAGCGCTCCATCATCGCCTCGAACGGATTCTCCTCGGCGAGGAATGTCTGCTTGTCGGGACGAATGATCGCTGGTTCGCTCATACGACTCGTGTCAGTACCCCTTCCAGGACGCGTTCGACTGCGTCGCCGTTCGTTTCCCAGCGCACTGCCAGCGCGGCGACGAACGGCTCCGGGACGTCGCTCGGCCAGCGGCTGCGCAGCTTCACCGCATCCTTCTCGGTCACTACTACATAATCTGCCTCTTTTGCGGCCCGCGCGAGGCGGGCGACATCGGCGGGAGGATACCCGTGATGATCTTGATATGCCACGAGTTGCACCCGCGCCCCCGTGGCCCGCACTTGCGCCGCGAAGCTGACCGGGTCCGCGATGCCGGCCGCCACCACGACATCCTTATGCGCAAGCTGGCTGAGCTCGAGCCGCCGGCCGGAGCGGAGTGCGACCAGTCCGTCGAGCGCCAGGTGCACCGTCGCGACCACGGCGCGCGGCCAGCGCAGGGCGAGCCGTCCCGCGAGTGTGCGCGCCTCGGCAACTGCCGCGCGCCGCCGCGTCACGACGATCACGTCGGCGCGGCGCAGTGCGCCCCAGTCCTCACGCCACGGCCCGGCGGGCAGCGGCCACGCGACGTGGCGCGGCGGCGAGCTCTCCGTACTGATCACCGCGACATTGACGTCGCGGCCGACGTCGAGCCGCTGGTACGCGTCGTCGAGCACAAGGACGTGCGCCCCCTGCGCTCGGGCCGCCTCCGCCCCCCGCAGTCGGTCGGCGTTCGCGACGACGATCGCGTCGGGGACGAGCCGCTGGTGCACCGCCTGCTCGTCGCCGCGATAGCCGCGCAGCAGAATCCCGGGTCGCACGTCACGCCGCGCGTAGAACGCCGCCGTCCAGGCCGCGAGCGGGGTCTTCCCCGCTCCGCCGACGGCGAGATTGCCGATCGCGACGGCCGGCAGCGGCAACGGGCGACGGCGCAGCCACCCACGCGCATACGCCTGGGCGCGCGCCGTCATGAGCGTGCGATAGGCCAAGGCGAACGGCACCAGCACCCCACGCGTCACGCGCGCGGGAGCGGCGTTGCTCCACCACACCCAGTCCGCGATGCGCCGCGCGCTCACGCTCCGCTCTCCCCTGGGGCGGCCGTTCCGGTGACCTCGTGCAGCGCGCGCGCGACGCGCTGGATGCCGCGGCGGAGGCCATCCTTGCCCGGTCCGATCTCGATCGCCGCGGAATAACGCACGTCGATCGCCGCAAACGGCTTCGGAATGCACATCCGGTCCCATGAGCGGGCATACCACGCCGATGGGGTGCGCGTGCCAACCGCGATGATCGGGACGCCGGCATGCTGGGCCGCCGCGACGGCGCCGGGTTGCACGTGCTCTTTGGGCCCGCGCGGTCCGTCAGGAGTCACGGCGACGATCGTACCCGGCTCCTGCAGCGCCCGCACGATGCCGAGCAGGCCCACTTCACCGCCGCGTTTCGTCGAGCCGCGCACCGATCGATAGCCCCAGCCCTCCGACACGTCGGCGATGTACGTGCCGTCGCGGTGCCGGCTGATCAGCAGCACGACGCCTTCGCGTTTGTGCAGCGCGAGCAGCGGCAGGATCCGCGAGTGCCACAGCACATAAATGAATGATTGCTTCGCCGCGACGAGCGACCGCCAATCCTCGGACCCCGTCTCGTGAAATCGCCAGGTGGCCGCCAGCGACTTCATGAGTGGTGGGCCAAGCGCCGCCGCGATCTGCTCCGCCCAGCGCAGCTTCACGCGAGGAGGCCCGCCGCGAGCTCGGCGACCCGATCTGCCGCGCCCGGCGCGCCGAGTCGATCGCGGACGAGCTGGAGTCCCTCGCGCTGGCGGCGCGTCACCGGATTCGCCGCATCGAGCAAAGGCAGCACGCCGTCCGCCAGCGCTTCGGGCGTGGCACGGCGCTGGAGGAACTCGGGAGCGACCTCGTAGCCGGCGACGAGGTTGACGAGCCCGACCCACGGCACGCGGAGCACGCGGAACGCGATGAACGATGAAATCGGGTGCACGCGATACGTGATGACCATCGGCACGTCCGCGATCGCCGCCTCGAGCGTCGTCGTGCCCGACTTGCAGATGCCGGCGTCCGACGCCGCGAACACGAGCAGCGGATCGCCCTGGTGCACCGTGATGGCGCCGGGATCGGGATACGCTGCGTGCGGCGTGCCGGCGACCACGATCTGCACATCCGGACGTGCGGATGCGACGCGCGCCGCCGCGGCGCGGAACATCGCCCAGTGGCGCCGGACCTCCTGAGCGCGGCTTCCCGGAAACAGCCCGAGCGTCGGCCGGTCGGGATCGAGGCCCAGCTCCCGGCGCGCCGCGGCGCGCGCGGGCGGTGGCGGCCGGTCCTTGAGCGGATGTCCCACGAATGTCGCCGGCACGCCGTGCTCTCGAAAAAATTGCTCTTCGAACGGCAGGATCACCGCCAGGCGGTTCACGGGAGCGAGCTTCCGGACGCGCTTCTGCCCCCAGGCCCACATCTGGGGCGCGATGTAGTACAAGACGGGAATGCCGGCGGCGGCGGCGGCCGCGGCGGCACGGAGGTGATACCCAGGATAATCGACGAGGATGACGAGATCGTACCGTTTCGCGGCGAATGCCTGTGTGACGCGCCGCAGCAGCCGGTAGTGCGCCGGAATCTTTGCGATCGCCTCGACGAAGCCGACGACGGAGAAGGCTTCCATCCGATCGAGCACGCGCACCCCCGCGCGCTCGAGCAGCGGACCGCCGAGCGCCTCGAGCGCGACACCGGGCAGCCGGCGGCGCAGCGCCGTCGCCACGGCGGCGGCGTGCGCGTCCGCCGACGGTTCGCCCGCCGAGATGTAGATCCGGGGACCGACGGTCACGGCCGCGCGGCAGCGAGCGGCGAGGCGGCGATGGAGTCGGCGACGCGATACGCCAGCGCCAGCGCCTGCAGACCGGCCGCTCCGGTCACCACGACGTCGCCCTCGCCGCGCACGGCGCGCACAAAGCTCTCCAGCTCAAGCTTCAAGGGCTCGGCCTCCGGCGCGTCGAGCTTCACGTGCTCGACGATCTCCTCCATGCGCGTCGCCCCGAAGCCCTGCCAGCCGTCCTTCAGGCGATAGAAGTGGCCGTTCCCCTGCGCCAGGTCGAGCGAGAAGTATCCCGTCGGCTGGAAGATGCGGAGCTTGCGCGTGCGCTCGCGCGACACGCGGCTCGCGGTGATCACCGCGACGGCGCCGTTGGCGAATTCCACCCGCGCGTTGGCGATGTCCACGTGCGGCGTGAGAATCGGGACCCCGGTCGCCCGCACTTCCCCCACCTCCGAGCGCACGAGCTCGAGAATGAGATCGAGATCGTGAATCATGAGGTCCAGGATCACGGCCACGTCGGTGCCGCGCGGCTGGAACGGCGCCAGGCGCTCGGTCTGGAGAAACCGCGGCTCGTCCAGATAGGGCGCCGCGGCGCGCACCGCGCGGTTGAATCGCTCGACATGGCCCACCTGCAGGCAGAGCTTTCGCTCGCGGGCCGTGTGGACCAGTTGCTCCGCGCCGGGCAGCGTGTCGGCGAGCGGCTTTTCGACCAGCGCGTGCAGCCCGCGCTCGAGCACCGGCAGCGCCACGTCGACGTGTGCCGGCGTCGGCACGACCACGGTCACGGCTTCGACGTTGTCGAGCAGCGCCTCGAGCGTAGGATGGGCGACCGTCTCCAGATCCTTGGCGACCTGCGCCGCCCGCGCCGCGTTGTGATCGTAGAAGCCGACGAGCTCGGCGCCGTCGATCTTCTTGAGCAGCCTGATGTGATGGAACCCGAGCGCCCCCGCACCGACCACGCCAACCCGCACGGGCCGCGGGCCCTTCACACCATCACCCCGCGCTGCGACTCTTCGATGAACCGCAGAAACGTCTCGACTTCAGCAACCTCCGGCAGCTCCACGCGCGCGCGCTGCACGCCCTGGCTGACGGTGAGATCGGAGTTGAACACCAGGCGATAGGCGCGCTTCAGCGCGAGCTTCACCTCGGGCGCGAACCCGGCGCGCTGCAAGCCGACGGAATTGAGGCCATAGAGGTGGACGGGATTGCCGGCCGCTTTCGTGTACGGCGGCACGTCCTGGTTGACCCGCGAGCCCCCGCCCACGAACGAATACGTGCCGATACGCACGAACTGATGGATCGGCACGAGACCACTGATGATGGCGCGGTCGCTCACGGTCACGTGGCCCGCCATCTGTACCGAGTTGGCCATGATCACGTCGTTGCCGATGACGCAGTCGTGCGCGATGTGCACGTAGGTCATCAAGAAACAGCGCTCGCCCACCGTCGTCTTGCCCGTCGCCGTGCTGCCGCGATTGATCGTGCAGTACTCGCGCACGATCGTCCCGTTGCCGATTTCGACCCACGTCTCTTCGCCCTTGTACTTCAGGTCCTGGGGGTCGTTGCCGATCACGGTGCCGTAGCCGATCTTCACGCCCTCACCGATGCGCGTGTTGCGCTCGAGGATGGCGTGGGACGCCACGCTCGAGCGTTCGCCGACGGTCACCCGCGGCCCGATCACGCAGTACGGCCCCACGGAGACGTCGGCGGCGAGCTCCGCGGTCGGATCGATCAGCGCGGTCCGGTGGATCACCGGTCGACCACCATCGCCATCATCTCCGCCTCCGCGACCACCTGCCCGTCGACGAAGCCGGCGCCTTTCATCCGGCAGGTCTTGCCGCGGAACTGCAGCATCTCGAGCTCGAAGCGAATCTGATCACCGGGAACGACGGGCCGCCGGAATTTGACGTTGTCGAGCGACATGAAGTACACGACTTTGTTCGCGGTGTCTTGGCCCTCGAAGTGACTCATCAACAGCATGCCGCCCACCTGTGCCATCGCCTCGATGATCAGCACGCCCGGCATGATCGGATGGCCGGGGAAGTGGCCCTGAAAGAACGGCTCGTTGATCGTGACGTTCTTGATGCCCACGATCCGCTTCTGCCCCTCGACCTCGACGATCCGGTCCACGAGCAGGAACGGGTAGCGGTGGGGCAAGTAGTCCATGATTTTCGCGATGTCCATCGCCGGCATGCCGCTGCGCCTCCCCGCGCGTGCAAGCGCCCGCGCCAGCGCGATGTTGCCGCCGTGGCTGGGCCGCGTTGCCACCACATGAGCCTGTACCCGAGCGCCCGTCAGCGCCAGGTCACCCAGGATATCCGCTGCCTTGTGCCGCACGAATTCGTCCGGCCACCGCAGCGTCCCGCCGTGCACCACTCCCCGCTCGTCCAGCACGATCGCATTCGTGGCCGACGCGCCCTTGATCAACCCCCGCGCCTGCAGCTCGGCCACCTCGTGCGTGAACCCGAACGTGCGCGCCGCCGCGAGCTCTTTCGCGAACGACTCGGCCGTCACCTCGTACGTCCCCGCCTGCCGTCCGATCAGCGGGTGCGCCCACTCGATCGAGACCGTGAGCCGCAGCGACTTGGCGGGCGCGACCACGTACGACGCGTCCTTGTCGGTGACGGTGAACGGCGCCGGCACCGTGAGGATCACGGCCTCGCCGCCCACCGCCGTCGGCTCCGCCTGCGCGAGGATGTCGAAGTAGGGCTGGAAGCTGCCGTCGAGAATCGGGGGCTCGGGCCCCGACAGCTCGATCGTGAGATCGTCGATGCCGTGCGCCACGACGGCGGCGAGCAGATGCTCGACGGTATGGATCGTCGCGTCCCCGTGCCCGATCGCGGTGCGGCGATCGACCGCTTCGACCTCGGTCAGCCGCGCGGCGACTTCGGGCCTGCCGGGCAGGTCGGTGCGCCGGAACAGAATGCCCTGCCCCGCGGGCGCGGGGAGGAACGTCGCTTCCGTGACCGCGCCCGTGTGGAGGCCGGTGCCGCGCAGCGCGACGCGCCGCGCCACGGAGCGCCTAGCGCTCGCGCTGGGCGACAAGAGCTTCGAGCTCGTCCACGATTTTCGCCAGCCGGTACATCGCGGCCTGCGCGCGCAGGAAGTCGCGGTGCGGTCGCGCCGGATAGCCGAACAGCGTCGCGCCGGCGGGCACGTTGGCGATGTGCCCGGACTGCACGAGCAGGCGCGCGCCGCGCCCGATCGTTAAGTGGTCCGAGATGCCCGCCTGTCCGGCGATGATCACGTCGTCCTCCACCTGTACGCTGCCGGCGATTCCCGCCTGCGCCATGATCAGGCAGCGCGCGCCGATGCGCACGTTGTGCGCGATGTGGACCAGGTTGTCGATCTTCGTCCCCGAGCCGATCACCGTGTCGTCCACGCTGCCGCGGTCGATGCACGTGTTCGCGCCGATCTCGATGTCGTCCCCGATCAGGCAGCGGCCCACGTGCGGAATCTTGCGATGCGCCTCGCCGCCCTTGCCCGGGAGATAGCCGAAGCCGTCGCTGCCCAGCACCGCGCCGCCGTGCACGATCACCCGTTTGCCGAGCGCCGTGCCCGCGTAGATCGTCACGCCGGGATACAGCTGCGTGTCCTCGCCGACGGCGACGCCGTCACCGAGCACGCAGCCCGCGCCGATCCGGACGTTGCGGCCGAGCTGGACGCCCTGGCCCAGGGTCGCGTGTGGCCCGATGGCGACCGGCTCCTGCCAGGTGGTGCCGCGTCCTACGATCGCCGTGGCATGCACGCCTGCTTCCCAGACGGCCTGCGGGTACAGCACGGGAAGCACGACCAGCAGCGCCGCGTACGGGTCGTCGACGACGATGCGTGTTTCCGGCCCGCCCTCGGCGTCCGCGAGCGCGGGCGCGACGAGGACGACGGAAGCGCTGGTTTTCTGAAAGTAGGGGACGTAGCGGGGCGCGGCAAGAAAAGACAAATCGCCGGGACCTGCGCGTTCGAGCGGCGCAATCCCGGCGACCGTCGCCGTTCCCGGCCCCACCAGCCGTCCGCCGGTGAGCGCCGCGATTTCACTCGCTGAGAGCGGCCGCGCCCCCGCCGAATTCACGAAGCGCTATTGGGCTTGCTGCAGGCGCTGCAGTACTCGCGGCGTGATGTTGAGCGCCGGATCGGCGGCCGCGATCAGTCCGCCCGCGGCATCCGCGTCCAGGATCAGCGCATAGTTCATCTCGGCGCGGATCCCCTGGATCACCGAGCTCACGCGGGCCTGGATCGGCTGCAGGAGCTCCTGCTCGCGCTGGCGCGCGCGATCTTGCAGCTCGTTCGTGCGCTGCTCCATCCGCTGCTGCATCCCCTGGAGGTCTTTCTGCTTCTGCGCCCGGGCGGCCGGCGACAGCGCGATCGACTGCTGGTCGAAGGCGCTCACGGCCGAGTCGAGCTGCGTCTGCAGCTTCTGGATCTCGTTGCGGAAGCCGTCCACTTCCTTGAGGTACGTAGATTCGGCGACCGCGTACCCCGGCGTGCGCTGCAGAATCTCCCGGGAGTTGATGTACGCGATCTTCAGGGGTGCCGGCGGCGCGGACGACGGACCCTGCGCGACGAGCGCGGGCGACGTGGCGGCGACAGCGGCGGCGGCGGCGAGTGACACGAGCACGAGACGCGACATAATGCTGGGAACTCCCGGGTGGGGCGTGGGTGAAGCCTAGAAGAAATTGCCGAGCTTGAAGTGCAGCTTCCAACCTGGCGCGGGCCGGCCGTTCACGTCAACTCGGTCGAACCCATACGCGTAATCGATGCCGAGCGGTCCGAGCGGCGAGATGACCGCCGCGCCGATGCCGGCGCCGCGGAACAGCCGTGTCGGATCGAATTGTGCCGGGCGCGACCAGACGTTGCCGGCGTCGAAGAACGTCGAGAGATACAGCATCTGCGAGACGCGTAACCCGACTTCGCCGGTCATCGAGAAGAACGCCTTGCCGAAGGCGTTGGGGCTCGCGCCGTTGGTGGCGGCGTTCGGGTCATAGCCGAACGGCGTGATCGACGCCTCGTCGTACCCGCGCAGCGGGATGAAGAACTGCGTACCGCCGAGCGTGAACAGCTGCTCGAAGAACGGCGAGCTGCCGAACACGAACCCCGACCGCGTCGAGAATCCCATCACGAATTTCGAGGCCGAGGCCGGCGAGCTGCCGAGCGTGCCGATCGGCGCGTAGAAGTGACCCTCGACGTCGATGCGTTGGAAGTTACCCGAGCCGCCGAGCGGGCCGCCGCTCTGCGAGACGCCGAGCTGCACCATCGTGCCCGCCGTCGGGAACGGCAGGTCGATGCGCGTGTCCCGCAGAATCTGCGCGCCAACGGTGGAGCGCACGCAGTCGTTACAGCGGAACACGTTGGTGAACGCCGCATTGCTCGCCGAGCCCGTGAAGCTCTGCTGATCGATGCCGTAGGACAGGAACAGCCGCGTGTAATTGTCCCCGAACACGGGGAAGCCGAGCTGCAGGCTGGCGCCGCGCCGGCGCAGCCGTCCGACGTTCGCGATCACGTAGCGCACACGCTGGTCGTGGACGTCCACGGTGCCCGAGATGCGGGACTCGCGGATCGCGGGATCGCTGAACGAGACGTCGAAGTCGTTGATGTTCTTCCCGAACTGCCACTGGAACCGGCCGCGCTTGCCCTGGCCGAACAGGTTCGGCTCGTCCAGTCCGAGGAAGCCGCCGACGCCCGTGCCCTGCCCGACCGACGCCCCGAAGTTGATGTTACCCGTGTGCTTCTCGGTGACGCGGAAGATGACGTCGATGTCGCCCTGGTCGTTCGCCGGCTTCGTGTCGGGGAACGGCAGCGGCTGATTGAAGAATCCCAAGTTCGACACGCGCTGGTACGAGGCGATCAGCGCGTCCTGTCTGAACACGTCACCCGGCACCATCACGATCGCTTCGCGAATCACGCGGTCATGCGTGACGTCGTTGCCGCGGATTTCCACGTGGCTGACGATCGCGGGCTGGCCTTCCGTGATCACCCAGCGCAGATCCACCACCGGCTTGCCGTCGGGTCCGGTGCGGCGAATGACGTCGGGCCGCACGCTCACATAGATGTAGCCGTTGTTGTAGTACAGCGTCTGCAGCTTGCGCGTCGCGTCCTGCCACAGCTCGTCGTCGAAGTACGAGATGGGATGCCTGCCGCCGAGTCCCAGCAGGCCGGTGCGCGCTTCGTGGGCGAAGGGATAGTAGGTCTCGAGCTCGTCCGTCGAGAACCGGCGATTGCCGACGATCTCGAACGTGCCGATGCGATAGGGCTCGCCCTCGCTTACGTGCAGCAGCAGCGTCGCCTTCCCCGTCGAATCGTTCGTGATCAGCGTGTCGTCGAGCACCTGGAAGTCGACAAAGCCCTGCTTGCCGTAGAACGTCGGAATCTTCTGGCGGATGTCCTCGGCGATCTTGTCGTCGTTGTACTCGCCCGACTGGAACCACCAGAAGCCTTCCGGCTTCGAGCTCATCTGGTCGATGATCTGCTGGTCGGTGAAATGCGTATTGCCCTCGACGGCGACGCGCGAGATCGCGACGCGCCGGCCCTCATCGACGTCGAAGATCACGCGCGCCGTCGTCGAATCGTGTTCGTACAGCACGATCGGCTTCGTGCGCGCGAGATAATAGCCCTGTGCATGGTAGAGCGAATCGATCCGCGCGCGTGAGCGCTCCATCAGCGCCGGATCGAGCGGCCGGGCTTCGGCGAGCTGCACCTTGTCGCGCACCGCGTGCTCCGACAGCCGCTCCACGCCGCGCACCGCCCATTTGACGAGCTGCGGGCGCTCGCGCACCCGGATCGCGAGCACGGTCTTGCCGTCCGGGGTCTGGCGCTGGGTGATCGCGACGTCGTTGAACTGCCCGCTCTGATACAGCGCCTGAATGGCGCGCTGCACGTCTCGGTAATTGATCGCCCGGCCCGTCACCAGACCGCTGAGCTGCACCACGGCAGTCGGGCTGTTGCGCCGATACCCGCTGACGACGATCGAATCGGGAACGAGGGACGCGTTAACGCCGCCGGTCCCCTGCCCCTGGGCCATGGACAGGCCCGGGGCGAGGACGGCGAGGCTACAGAAGAATGAAAGAGTGAGCCGGCGAATCACGCCTTCGAGCCGGAGAGTGCCCGGAACGCCAGGCGCTCCTTGTCGGGAGCGACGTCGACTTCGATCTCGTCGCCCTTCGCGAAATCTCCGACGAGGATCTTCTCCGACAGCGGGTCCTCGACGTACTTCTGAATGGCGCGCTTCAGGGGCCGCGCGCCGAAGTGCTCATCGTAGCCGTGATCGACCAGGAAATCCGTCGCGCCCTGCGTCAGCCGCAGCGTCAGCTCCTCCTCGCCCAACCGCTTCTGCACGTCGCGGGCAAGGATGGAGACGATCTGCGAGATGTGCTCGCGCGTCAGCGCGTGGAACACGATGACGTCGTCCAGCCGGTTCAGGAATTCCGGGTTGAACACCTTGTTGATCTCTTCCTTCACCTTCTCCGACATGCGCTCGAACTCGTTGCGCGAGTCCGGTTTGCCGAAGCCGAGCGCCTTGCCTTTCGCCACATCGCGCGCGCCCACGTTCGACGTCATGATTACGACGGTGTTCTTGAAGTCGATCAGCCGGCCGTAGTTGTCCGTCAGATGGCCTTCATCGAGCACCTGCAGCAGGATGTTGAAGACGTCGGGGTGCGCCTTCTCGATTTCGTCGAGCAGCACCACGGAGTACGGCTTGCGGCGCACGGCCTTGGTCAGCGTGCCGGAATCCTCATAGCCCACATATCCGGGCGGCGCGCCGATGAGCCGGCTCACCGAGAACTTCTCCATGTACTCCGACATGTCGACGCGGATCAGCGCGTTGGCATCGGCGAACAGGAACCGCGCCAGCGCGCGCGCCAGCTCGGTTTTGCCGACACCGGTCGGCCCGCTGAAGATGAAGGAGCCGATCGGACGCTTGGGATCTTTCAGGCCGGCCCGGCTGCGCCGGATCGCCCGCGAGATCACCTCGATGGCCTCGTTCTGACCGACGACGCTCTGGTGCAGCTCGTCTTCCATGCGCAGCAGCCGCGCGGTCTCCGCTTCCTGCAACCGCGTGACGGGGATCCCGGTCCAGCGCGACACGATGAAGGCGACGCCTTCTTCGTTGATCGTCGGCCGGCGGGTCTGGCGCTCGCGCTCCCACTCTTCCTGCTTGCGCCGGATCTCCGACTGCAGCTCGCGCTCCGCGTCGCGCAGCGAGGCGGCCTTTTCGAAGTTCTGGTCCCGCACCGCGGCTTCCTTGTCGCCGTTGATCCCTTCGAGCTTGTCCTTCAGCTCGGCGACTTCAGGGGGCGGGACTTGGGCCGCGAGCCGCGCGCGCGCGCCGGCTTCGTCGATCACGTCGATCGCCTTGTCGGGCAGGAACCGGTCGGTGATGTAGCGCTCCGACAGCTTGGCGGCCTCGACCAGCGTCTCATCGGGGATCACGACGCGGTGATGGTCCTCGTAGCGCTTCCGCAGCCCTTTGAGGATCTCGATCGTCTCTTCGATGGTCGGCGGATCGACGATGACCGTCTGGAACCGCCGCTCGAGCGCGCCGTCCTTCTCGATGTACTTGCGATACTCGTTCAGCGTCGACGCGCCCACGCACTGCAGCTCGCCGCGCGCGAGCGCCGGCTTCAGCATGTTGGACGCGTCCACCGCGCCTTCGGCTGCCCCCGCGCCGACCAGCGTGTGCAGCTCGTCGATGAACAGAATGATGTTCTTGTTCTGCGCGATCTCGTTGATCACGGCCTTCAGCCGCTCTTCGAACTGGCCACGGTACTTCGTGCCCGCGATGACGGCGGCCATGTCGAGCGACAGCACGCGATGATCTTTCAGCGCGTCGGGGCACTGGCCGCTCGCGATGAGCTGCGCCAGGCCTTCGACGATCGCCGTCTTCCCGACCCCCGGTTCGCCGATCAGGACCGGGTTGTTCTTCTTGCGGCGCGACAGAATCTCCATTACGCGCTCGATTTCCTTTTGGCGCCCGATCGTCGGATCGAGCGAGCCTTCGGAGGCGAGCTGCGTGAGATCGCGGCAGAAGTGATCGAGCGCCGGCGTCTTCGATTTCTTTTCGCTCTTGGGAGGCGTGGGCTGCGCGCCCGTGCCGCCGCCCGCGGGGGTCGCCGGCATCTCGCTGCCGAGCAGCCGCAGCGTCTCGGCGCGCGCTTGCTCGAGGTTGACGCCCGCGTCGGTCAGCACCTGCGCCGCGATGCCCTTCTCTTCGCGCAAGAGACCGAGCAACAGGTGCTCGGTGCCGACGTAGGAGTGATTGAGCTCGCGCGCCTCGCTCATCGCCAGCTCGAGCACTTTCTTGGCACGCGACGTATAGGGAAGATCGGGACCGGCAGCGGCCGCCGCTTTCCCCTTCTTGACCGTCTCTTCGATCTTCTGCTGAATCTCTTCGAGATCGACGTTGAGGTTGGTCAGAACCGCGGCGGCGACTCCCTCACCTTCGCGGATCAACCCGAGCAGGATGTGCTCGGTGCCGACGTACTCGTGATGCAGCCGGGCCGCCTCTTCGCGGGCCATCTGCAGAACTTTCCGAACGCGATCCGTGAAATTGTAGCCGTTCATCTATTTCGAACGCACCCTTTCGCCCTTCAGCTGGGTTCCGCTTCGAGCAGGCGTCGCACAAACGCAGCACGCACCGTCGGTAGTTCGCGGTCGCCGGGAGACCGGCCTGCACCGTCCATGGCCGCCAGGTGCGCGGGTTGAGTGTAAATCAGCAGTTTGTTGAGCGTGTATACCCCAGGCCCCGGCAGCAGCCCCAGTCCCACTCCCAACCGCACACCGCTCAACAGATTCATCGCCTCTTCAAAGGACAGCCGGCGCGCGTGCTTCAACAAACCGTAGGCGCGCCATGTTTTATCTTCGACTTCCTCGGGTGCCGTTCTCAATAGCACGTCCCGTGCCTGCTCTTCGTATTCGACAACCTGCCGCACGATCTTGCCGAGGTGATCGATCAGTTCGTCTTCCGTCTTCCCCAAGGTCGTTTGGTTGGACAACTGGAAGAAATTCCCGACGACTTCACTGCCTTCCCCGTACAGGCCCCGAAAGGTTAATCCTACCTGCGCGAGTCCTTGGAGAACTTTGTTGATTTCCTTGGTCAAAACAAGGCCCGGCAAATGGATAAGCACACTCGCGCGGAGCCCTGTTCCCGCATTCGTCGGGCAGGACGTAAGATAGCCAAATTCAGGGTGAAAGGCGAAAGGAACGAGACGGCCGAGCTCTGCATCTACCGCTTCCACCGCGGCATACGCGTCTTCCAAATCGAACCCCGACCACATGCCGTGCAACCGCAGGTGATCCTCTTCATTTACCATCACGCCGACCTGGTCTTGCACGAGCAACGCCGCGCCGGCCCGCGGGCGTGATTCACGTTCCAGACCGGCCAACTCCTTACTCACGAGATGTCGTTCGTGCAGGATCTGCCGGTCGGGTCGCTCCATCTGGTCCAGCCGGAACGTGACCGCCGCCCCAAGATGGTCGGACGATGCCGCCGCCTCGCTCACCCGGTCGAACACCGCCGTCCGATCCTCGTCCTTGGCCCGCTGGCTGAACGGGATGCCGCGGACGTTGCGCGCCAGGCGAATCCGTGTGGACAAGACGATGGTCGATTTCGGACCTGCGGCGTCCAGCCACCGCATTCCGCCGTCAGGCAGGAGTGAGAGATCCATTATTCGAGCACCCGAATCCGGTCTCTGAGCTCAGCGGCAAGCTCGAAGTTCTCGCCCTCGACCGCGCGGCGGAGCTGCGCCTTGAGCTCCAGCAGCCGGCTGCGCGGATCGCCCGCATCGCCCCGCTCCCCGGGAATCTGGTAGCGCTCGCCCACGTGCTGGCTCGAGCCGTGCAGCCGCCGCAGCAGATCGCGCAGATGGACGTCGAACGAGGCGTAGCACTGGTCACAGCCCAGGCGTCCCGAGTCGCGGAAGTCCCGTAACGTGCTCCCGCACGCGGGACAGCGGAGCCCGTCGCTCGGCGTAGGCACGAGCGCACCGCCCTTTCCGAGCGCGGTGAGAAAGCCGCCCAGCGGCGTCTTGAGCACGGCGCCACCGGTTTCGACACCCTTCTGCTGGGCGCACTGCTCGCAGAGGTGGAGCGTGACTTTGGAGTCATGCTCCACTTGCGTCAGGTTGATGATCGCGTCGCGTTCTTTGCAGTTGTCGCAGAGCATCAGGGAATCGCATCGACCGAGCTCACCGTAGTGAGCCAGCCGTCCTCCAAGAGAAGCACTCGATCCGCCCGGGCGGCGAGCTGGCGGTTGTGGGTCACGACGACGACCGCCGTTTCGTACTCCCGGGCCAGCCGGAAGAACATTTCATGCAGCCGCTCGGCATTCGCGTGGTCGAGATTCCCGGACGGCTCGTCGGCCAAAACGACGCTGGGATCGTGCACGAGCGCGCGAGCGACGGCGCACCGTTGTTGCTCACCACCGGACAGCTCCGCCGGCCGATGACTCATCCGTCCCGCCAACCCGACCTCCGACAGTACTTCTTCTGCGCGCGAGCGCGCCTTGCGCGGCGGGGTCCCGCCGATCAACATCGGCATCATCACGTTCTCGAGCGCCGAAAACTCGCGCAGCAGGTGATGGAACTGGAACACGAATCCGAGTTTACGGTTCCGAAGTTCCGCCGTGCCCCGCGCATCGAGATCAGCATAACGCGAGCCATCCAGCCAGATATCGCCGCTCGTGGCGGTATCGAGCGCACCCAAAAGGTGCAGGAACGTGCTCTTGCCGGCCCCGGAGGCGCCGACGATCGCCACGAATTCGCCGCGCCGCACTTCGACGTCGATGCCGCGCAGCACCTCGAGCAGCTGTCCGTCGCCGCCGGCGAACACTCTCCGAATCGCCTTCGCCACGAGGAGCGCGTTCATTCGTAGCGAATCGCTTTCACGGGGTCGAGCCGTGCCGCCTGCGTGCTCGGATAGAGCGGCGCGAGCGTCGCGATCACCAGGCTGGCCCCGATCACCGCGAGCGCGTCCCACGGGTTGTTGAGCACCGGCAGGTGATCAATGAAATAAATCGACGGGTCAATGGGGATGAGGTGGCCGCGATTGATGCTGGCCCCGCCGATCAACCCGAGCATGGCGCCGAGCGCCGTGCCCACCAATCCGACGAAGACACCCTGAATAAGGAAGACGCGGCGGATGCGGCCGCGCTGCATCCCCATGGCCAGCAGGATGCCGATCTCCCGCGTCTTGTCGCGCACCACCATCGTGAGCGTGCCGACGACGTTGAACGCCGCGACGACGCAAATCAGAAACACCACGAGTCCCATCGCCATCTTCTCGAGCTTGAGCGCCGAGAAGAGCGAGCGATTCTGGAGCTGCCAGTCGAGCGCGCGGTACGGATAGCCCAGCTGGCTCTCCAGCTGCTGCGCGTACTCGCTCGCCCGCTCCGGATGCGCGAGCCGCACCTCGAGTCCGGTGACGGCGCCGCCCAATCCCGCGAAATCCTGCGCCGTCGGGCGCGACATCACGACGTAGCTGTTGTCGTAGTCGTACATCCCCGTCTCGAACAGCCCGGTGACCTCGTAGCGCCGGTATTTGGGAACGAACGCGCCGAGGCTGCGATTGAACTGCGAGCCGGCGGGCGCGACCATGGTGATGATGTCGCCGGGATACGCGGAGAGTTTGCTCGCGAGGCGGGTGCCGATCGCAACCCCGCCCTCGACCCCGGGCTGCGTGGTACGGAACGAGAGATCGCCCTTCGTGAAATAGTGCGGCAGGCTCGTCACCGCGCGCGTGCCCGTGTCCGTCTCCATGCCGACGACGGCGACGCCCTCGGCGTAGTCATGGCCGGCCGAGATCAGCCCTTGCGAGAGCACGAACGGCGCGACGGCGACGACTCCCGCGCTGCGCCGCACCTTGGCCTCGACGTCGGGCCAGTCGTCGAGCCGCAGGCCCTCGCCGTAGGTCAGTACCCGCAGATGCGGATTCACGACCAGAATCTTCTCGCGCAGGTCGTTCTGCATGCCGTTCATCACGCCGAGCACCATGACGAGTGCCATGACGCCGACCGTCACGCCGCCGACGGCGATGACCGTGATGAGCGACAGCAGGCGCGACGAACGACGGCTGCGCAGATAGCGCGCCGCGACCCGCAGGTCGAGCCGCGACGGCCAATTCGTCACGATGACGAAGAGCGCCGCCGCCGCCGCGAGTCCGAACAGCGCCTTGAGGATATCGATGAGCGTGACCGGGATCGTCATTCGGGCCTGAGCATGGGAAAGAGAATGACGTCGCGAATGTTCGTCTGGTCGGCAAGGATCATCGTCAGCCGATCGACGCCCATTCCTACGCCGCCCGCCGGCGGCATGCCGTACTCCAACGCGCGCAGGAAGTCCTCGTCGCGCTGTTGCGCTTCGTGGTCGCCCGCGGCGCGGAATGCCGCTTGCTGCTCGAAGCGGCGCCGCTGCTCGTC
>DATJKA010000085.1:0-3600 GCA_035491815.1 Gemmatimonadales bacterium
ACCGGCGCGGCACTCATCAGTCCCGATCTCCGGGCCGGCCTCACGATCGGATTCTGCGGCGCCTTCACGACCATGAGCACCTTCAGTTATGAGAGCGTCGCCCTGCTGACCGACGGCGATTACAGCCGCGCCGCGCTCTACATGTCCGCCACGATTCTCGGCTGCGTGCTGGCCGTCGTCACCGGCACGGCGCTCGCCAACAAGCTCCTGTGAGGACACGATGACCGAAACGTTCCGCGGCGAGCGCACACTGATGCGCGTCTTCATCGGGGAAAGCGACAAATACCACGGCAAGCCGCTGTACGAGGCGCTACTCGAGCGATTTCGCGCGAAGGGCCTCGCGGGCGCCACGGTGCTGCGCGGCGTCGCAGGCTTCGGCGCGTCGAGCAAGATGCACACGGACAAAGTGCTGCGACTGTCGGTCGATCTGCCGCTCATCATCGAAGTCGTCGAAACGCACGAGACCATTCAGGCCATACTCCCCGATCTCAGCGAAATGATCGGCGGTGGGCTGATCACGCTCGAGAAAGCGAATGTGATCCTGTACCGGCCGGGAGAGCGCCGGTAGGGAAACCCCGGCGTCGTTCTGGGTATGTAGAACGCGATGCGTCTCTCGCTTCGGTTCGTCATCCCGTTGCTGGTCGCCCTGGCGGGCTTTGCCTACGCCGCGCTGCCGCTGGTCGACCGGCTCATGCTGCGCTGGTTCAGCCGCGACCTCGAGGTGCGCGCGAACCTCATTGCGCGCACAGTCGAAGACCCGATGCAGAACCTCATCGAGTCGGGCAACCGCCGGCACATCCAGCAATTCTTCACACGGATCACGCAGGACGAGCGCCTGCTCGCGCTCGCGTTCTGCCCGACCGACTCGGCGACCGCTATCGCGACGCCGAACCTGCCGGTCGAAGTGCGGTGCGCCGATCTCGACCAGTTCGAGCAGCAGGGGCTGCTGCAGACGGCGAAGGGCCTGGTGTTCGTGTCGGTCCGGCGACTGAACCGCTCGCCGCCGCCCGACACGCTGGCCACGCCGGGCGGCGCGCTGGCGGCTCCGCTGGGACAGCTCGTGCTCATACACGACATGAGCTTCGTCACGCGCCGCAGCCGCGAGACGCGCGAGTACCTCTTTCTCTTCTTCGTCGGCATCGGCCTCACGGTCGCCATCATCACCGTCGTCATCGCGCAGCTCTCGTGGCGGGGCTGGATTCAGGGCATGCGCGCGCTGCTCCGGGGTGAGCGGCTCATCCCCATCGCGGGCCGCAGCGGAAGGGGCGGCGTGCGCGGGTTCGAAGGTCCTCCCGCCGAGCTGCGCCCGATCGCCCGCGACCTCAGGGCGCTGATCGAAGACCTCGAGGCCGATCACCGCTCGCGCGACGAAAGCCAATTAGCCTGGACACCGACGACGCTCCGCCAGATCCTGCATCGCGAGCTGCGCGGCCAGGAGATCATCGTCGTGTCGAACCGCGAGCCGTACATCCACATGCGTCGCGGCAACGACGTCCAGGTCTGGCGTCCGGCGAGCGGGCTCGTGACCGCACTCGAGCCCATCATGCGCGCTTGCTCGGGCACCTGGATCGCGCACGGCAGCGGCACCGCCGACCGCGAAGCGGTGGACGCGCGCGATCACGTTGCCGTGCCGCCGCCGCCCGAGCTGCCGGCGTATCAGCTGCGCCGAGTCTGGCTCACGCCGGAAGAAGAGACCGGTTACTACTACGGCTTCGCGAACGAGGGGATCTGGCCGCTCTGCCACATCGCGCACGTGCGGCCGGTCTTTCGGCGGCGCGATTGGGACCAGTACATCGCCGTCAATCGCAAGTTCGCGCAGACGGTGGTGGACGAAGTGAAGTCGCGCGACCCGATCGTGCTGGTGCAGGACTATCACTTCGCGCTGCTGCCGCGCATGATCCGCGAGTCGCTGCCGGCCGCGACGATCATCTCGTTCTGGCACATCCCCTGGCCCAACCCGGAAGCCTTCGCGATCTGCCCCTGGCGCGAAGAGCTGCTCGACGGCCTGCTCGGCAGCACGATTCTCGGCTTTCACACGCAGTTCCACGTGAACAACTTCGTCGATACCGTCGACCGCCTGCTCGAGGCGCGCGTGGACCGCGAGGACTTCTCGGTCACCTACCGCGCCAAGCAAACGGCGGTCCGCCGCTATCCGATTTCCGTCGAGTGGCCGCCCCCCATGGAGCTGCTCGTCCCGGTCGAGCAGTGCCGCACCGAGATCCGCCAACGCCATAACCTGCCGCCCGAGCACGCGGTCGGGATCGGCGTCGAGCGGATGGATTACACGAAAGGGATCGAGGAGCGGCTGCGCGCCGTCGAGCGCCTGTTCGAGCTCGAGCCGGCGTGGGTGGGCAAATTCTCGTTCATTCAGATCGCGGCGCCGTCGCGGGTGCACATCGACGAGTACCGCGCGTACGAAGCACGCGTGCGCGATCTCGCGACGCGCATCAACCAGCGGTTTCCGGAGGCGCTCCATCCGCCGATCATCCTGAAGATCGAGCATCACCAGCCCGACCAGATCTTCGAGTACTATCGCGGCGCCGATCTCTGCATGGTGACGAGCCTGCACGACGGCATGAATCTCGTCGCGAAGGAATTCGTGTCCGCGCGCGACGACGAGCGCGGGGTCCTGATCCTCTCGCTGTTCACCGGGGCGGCACGCGAGCTGCCCGAAGCGTTGATCGTGAACCCCTACGACACCGACGAGTGCGCCGCCGCACTGCAGCTCGCGCTCACGATGAGCAGCGCGGAGCAGCGGACGCGCATGCGGCTGATGCGCGGGCTGGTGCAGGAGTTCAACGTCTTCCGCTGGGCCGGTCGCATGCTCATGGACGCGGCGGCGCTGCGGCGGCGCGGCCGGCTGCCGGACGTCACGGGCCGGATCGCCGAGGGGCGGCGGCGAGTCGGCATTCATGAGCCGACGTAGGTCGTCCGCTCCACCGCCGCCGCGGCGCGAGTGGGCGTACTTCTTCGATCTCGACGGTACGCTCATCGATTTCGCCGACACGCCGCGGGCGGTGCGGGTCGGCGAGGATATTCGTCTCCTGCTCGAACGCCTGTACCGCGCCACCGGTGGAGCGGTCGCCCTGATGAGCGGCCGTCCCATCAGCGAGCTGGATCATCTGTTCCCGCACGTGCGCATGCCCGCGGCCGGTCAGCACGGTCTCGAACGCCGGACTGCCCGCGGCACGGTCCGCCGGCACCGCGTCCCGGCCGGGCCGCTCGAGCGCGCGCGGCGCCGCATCGCCGCAGCGGCCGACGGCAAGAAGGGATTACTGCTCGAAGACAAAGGGATGTCGTTTGCCCTGCACTATCGCCGCGCGCCGCGTCTCGGCGGCTACGCGCACCGGCTCGCCCGCTCCGTGCTCCCCATGCTCGGCGAGCGCCGCTTCTGCATCCAGCGGGGTAAGTACGTCGTGGAGCTCAGACCTTCCGGCAAAGACAAGGGCGACGGCGTGCGGGAATTCCTGCGCGAGCGGCCGTTTCGCGGCCGCATTCCCGTGTTCGTCGGCGACGACGCGACCGACGAGCTCGGCTTCCGCGCGGTGAACCGGCTCGGCGGCCACTCCATCAAGGTGGGTCCGGGGCCGAGCAGCGCGG
>DATJKA010000086.1:0-15318 GCA_035491815.1 Gemmatimonadales bacterium
CCGCGGGGTTTGCCCGCGGGCTCAGCACAGCCCAAACACCATGCCAGGCCCCTGCCGGACGAGTCCCCGAAGCTCGAGCTCCGTCAGCGCCCCCAACACTTCGGCCGGGCGGGTGCGCGCCGACGCGACGAGCGCGTCGACATGCTGCGGCTCGACCGTCATGCGCTCCCACAGCGTGAGCTGCAGCCCGTTCAGGTCGAGCGGCGGCACGCGCGGCGCCGGGGTCGACAGCGCCATGCCGAACTCGCGCATCCCGCCGGCGAGGCCGAGCTCCTCGAGAATGTCGGCCGCGGTCAGGGCGGGCTTCGCGCCCTGCTGAATGAGCGTGTTGCAGCCGTCCGACGTGCGGCTGGTGATCGGGCCCGGCACGGCCAGCACCGTCCGGCCCTGCTCCGACGCGCAGTTCACCGTCACCAGCGCGCCCGACTGCCGCGCCGCCTCGACGACGACGAGCGCTTTCGCCAGCCCGGAGATGATGCGATTGCGCCGCGGAAACGCGCCTGCATGCGGCCGCTCGCCCGGCGGATGCTCGGTGATGAGACAGCCGTGGAGGGCCATGCGCTCGTACAACCCGCGATTCGCCGCCGGGTAGATGACGCCGAAGCCGTTGCCGAGGACGCCGACCGTGCCGCCGCGAGCATCGAGCGCGGCGGTGTGGACGATCGCATCGATGCCGCGCGCCATCCCGCTCACGACCACAGCGCGCTGCGCCACGCCGCTGGCCAGCACGCGCGCCGCTTCCCCACCGTAGGTCGAGTGGTCTCGGCTCCCCACCATCGCGACACTCGGCTTCGCGAGCAGCGCCGCGTTGCCCCAGACGTAGAGAACCGGCGGTGGGTCCGGGATCTCGGTGAGCTGCGCCGGAAAGTCGCGCTCTCCCGCGATGAGCACGCGTGCGCCGAGCGCCGCGAGCCGCTCGAGCACGCGCCGGCCGTCATCGGGACTCGCTTCCTTGATCGCGGTCGCCGCCGCGCGGCCGACCCCGAACGTCGCCGCCAGCCGGGAGTGCGGTGCCGCAAGCGCCGCTTGCGCGCTGCCGAACGTCGCGACGAGGGTGCGCAGCCGCTGCGAGCCGATGCCGGGAACGAGGGAGAGGGCGAGTGTGGCTACGACTTCAGCGTCTTCCACAGCAACTCCAACAACTCTGGAATGCCTTGCCGGGCGACGGCGGAAATCTCGATGATCGGTGCGCCGTCGGTACGCAACGGCGTGCGCCGTGCGCCGTGCGCCGGATCGAGGTCCGCTTTCGTCAGCACGACCACGTGCGGCTTCGCCGCAAGCTCTTCGGAATACGCAGCCGCTTCTTTCCGCAATAACTCGTAGGTCGCCTGGGGATCGGGGCTGTCCATCGGCACCAGCACCGCCAGAATCCGCGTGCGCTCGACGTGCTGGAGAAAGCGCAGGCCGAGGCCTTTGCCTTCGTGCGCGCCTTCGATGATACCGGGAATGTCGGCGACGACGAACGAGCGATGGTCCGAGAGCCCCACCACGCCGAGGTGCGGCTCGAGGGTGGTGAAGGGATAGTCCGCGATCTTGGGTCGTGCAGCCGAGATCACCGACAGCAGCGTGCTCTTGCCCGCGTTCGGCTCGCCGAGGAGGCCGACGTCGGCGATCAGCTTGAGGACGAGCTCGAGTTTCCGGTGCTGCCCTTCTTCACCGGGCTCCCACTCGCGCGGCGACTGGTGCGTCGGCGTCGCGAAATGCTGGTTGCCCCGGCCGCCGCGCCCGCCCTTCGCGACGAGCAGCGTCTGCTCCGGTGCGACCAGCTCGCCGAGGACTTCGCCCGTCTCGGCGTCGCGGACTTCGGTGCCGGGCGGAACGGGCATGTACACGTCTTCCGCCGACAGCCCGGTCATGTTCTTGCCCTTGCCGTGCTGTCCGCGCTCGGCGATCCAGCGGGTGTGATATCGATAGTCGAGGAGCGTGGCGAGGTTGGGGTCGGCCCTCACATAAACGCTTCCCCCGCGGCCGCCGTCGCCTCCGTCCGGTCCACCCTTGGGGACGAATTTCTCCCGGCGAAACGAGCTCGCTCCGGAACCTCCCGTCCCCGCCACGACCTGCACGACTGCTCTATCTATGAACATCGATCACTTCGCATCCAGACTTCTTTCGCGCACATCGGCCCACATTTCCCACAGCTTGAGCGCCCGATCCTTGGTGAGGTCGTGTTCTACCACCGCGATCACTTCGTCCACATCGTCTCTCGTCGATCCGGTATTCAACGCACCACGCAGATGCGCATGCAGCTGACGGGGCGCGTTCTGCATCGCGATAGCCGCAAGCGTACACAGCTCCCTGCGCTTCGAATCCAAACCTGGTCGGCCAAGAATCTTCCCGTACGCATCGACGACGACCAACGGCTCGATGGCCGGGTGCAGCGCGCGCAGGTTGATCATCAGCTTGTGGAAGGTCCGGCCGTACACCTCGCCGCACGCCTCCACGCCGCGCTTGGTCCAGCGCTCCCATTCTGGATGCGCGATCGACTCGCCCGCGTCCTTCACCGGTCCCGCCACGCTGCGCCATACGCCGAACGCAACCAGCGCGAGCGGATAGCCCACGTTGAGAAAGCTCTGGAGCAGCAGCTCGTCCACCCACGCCGGCGGCACGGCGGCCGCGCGCGCCGCCACCATCCGATCACGGAGCGTTGTCTCATCGCCCGTCGCCGTCGCGACCGCGATCCGGACCAAGGCTAAGGTCTGCGCGTCGAGACTCATAATCCTTTCACCGCGCCAGTCCTCCATTAATCCGCATCTCGCCAACCATCTCGCCCCGCGAATTCGTGATCGACTTCTTCATGAGCGATTCCGGCTGCGGCTTGAGCCCGAGCTCGGCCAGGACGTTCACGATCGCAAGGGCCGACGCCAGCGAGTGCCCGTCCTCGACCTTGAGACTGACGCCGAGACCTTCGCGGATCAGGAGCGCGCTGTAGACGCCTTCCGCGCCGACCTTCGTCACCACTCGCCCCGGATGCGCGCGCATCATTTCCGTACACGGGCGGCCCTCACCCGCGATCAGCTCGGGGTGGTGCAGCATGGCTTCGAGAATCTCGGGTCCCGCTCCCCACTCCCTGCTCCCCAGTCGTGCCCAGGCCAGCGCCATGTTTCGCAGCGGCAACGCGAACGTGGCCACGCCGCATCCATCCACCGCCACGCCGAGCTCCGACTTCGGCACCTCGGTCCAGGCGCGCACCGATTCCAGGCACCGCTGTTGCACCGGATGCTCGAGCCGCGCGTACGACGCCGTCGGCCAGCCGTGGTGCTTGGCGAGCGCCAGCATCCCCGTGTGCTTCCCCGAGCAGTTCGAGTAGACGGCCGTGAGCCGGACGCCGCGGGTCTCATAATCCTTGGCGACGGCGTCCGAGAGCGGGCGGTGCGGCCCGCACATGAGATCGCGCTCCGAGCAGCCGATTTTCTGAAGAAACTCGCGCACCAGGGCAACCTGACCTGGTTCGCTCGAGTGCGACGCGCACGCCAGCGCCAGCTCTTGGCGCGTCAACGTGAACCGCTCGGCCGCGCCGTCCTGGACGAGCGGCATCGCCTGAAATGGCTTGGCGGCCGAACGCCAGAACGTGACGAGGTCGGGATCGCCCGCGTGCGCAACCAGTCGTCTATTGGCGTCGACGACTGCGACGTGGACCGTATGGCGTGATTCGACGACGGCGCCGCGAACATTCTCGATATGCATGGCGCCGAAGAATAACGCTAAATTGAGCGCCCATGCGCGCTGCCTTGCTTGCGTTGCTTCTGCTTCCTGCCACCGCCGTCGCACAGGAGGCCTCGCCCTACCTGCCGACGAGCCATTGGACAATGCCGTACCTCGAGCACCTGATCGCGGCCGGGCGCATCGCCGACCCGTCGCCGCTCAGCCGGCCGTTCACAGTCGCGGCGATCGCGCGCGCGCTCGACGCGGTGGACTCGAATGCCGTCACGCGCGCCGAGTGGACCGTCGTGCAGCGCATCAAGCAGGAGCTGGAGCGCCGGATGCGCGGGCCGTCGTCGCGCCTGGACGTGCACGCCGGTATTGCGGCCGGCACGTACGACCGGCGCGATCCGCTCCGCGAAGCCGGTGGCGGCCCCGGGCACGCGACGTTCTCCGGCGGCGCGGCGCTGACGCTCTACTTCGGCCATGCCGTCCTCGTCGCGCACCCGTACTTCGACACGCGTCTGAAATTCGATCCTGACTGGTACGGCAAAAAGGATCGCGTCATCGCGGGTCGCAACGAAGCAGCGTACATCAGCGCGCAGTTCGGCCTCGGCGAAGTCTTCTTCGGTAGCCTCGACCGGAACTGGGGGCCGCCCGACGTGCAGGGCCTCTTGCTCTCGGACTCGCCGTATGGCTTCGACCATCTCGCCGTCTCGCTCGGCACGAGCGGGCTGCGGCTCGAGGGGCTCGCCACGCAGCTCAACGACCTCACCGACTCGACCGGCGCGATCCACAATCGCTTCATGGTGCAGCATCGCCTGCTCATTCATCCCCCCGGCCGCTGGACGGTCGCCGCGTGGGAAGGATCGGTGCTGTCGGGCGTCGGGCGGCAGCTCGAGCCGTGGTACTTCAACTTCCTGAACCCCGGGATCCTGACGCAGTGGAACACCAACACGAACGTGAACTCCTTCGTGGGCCTCGACCTCTCGCGACAGGGCGCGGTGACCGTGTTCGCGCAAGCGATGCTCGACGACATCCAGGTCGACCGGAAGACCCCGGCCGATCGCAAGCCCTCGAGCTATGGATTCACGCTCGGCGCGCGTGGTCACACCCCGCGCGCCTTGAGCGGCGGCGCCTGGCGACTGTTCTACACGCAGGTCGCGAATCTCACGTACCGCAACGAAGACAACACGCAAACGCCCATCTATTTCGGTCTCGGCACGGGACGCAACTTCTCCGACTACGATCAACTCTCGCTGAAGCTCAGCGTCGTGCTGCCCAGGACCGTGCTGCTCGAGCCCGAGATCACGCTGTTGCGTCAGGGCGAAGGCGACCTCCACTTTCCCCATCCCGCCGTGGCGGCGTATGACTCGACGCCGATGTTCCTGTCGGGCGTGGTGACGCGCACGCTCCGGCTCGCGCTGGCGGGCCGGGTCGCGACCGGCCGCTGGACGCTCGCCGGCAACGGCGGCGTCCACCTGATCGCCAACGCCGATCATGTCGCCGGCGCGAGCAAGACGCGCTTTGTCGGGACGATGCAACTGAGCTGGCGGACCAAGCGAGAGGGACGGATTCCCTGATGCCTGAGACTCGCCTCACGCGCGACCGGATCGAAGCGCTGCTCACCAAGATGGCGAGCACGAAGATCGTCGTCGTCGGCGACGCGATGCTCGACGTCTACCTCGTCGGCGAAGTCGATCGCGTCTCCCCCGAAGCGCCCGTCCCCGTGGTCACCGTGCACGCCAGCCGCCACGGCCTGGGCGGCGCCGCCAACGTCGCCGCGAACGTCGGGGCGCTCGGCGCCGAATGCCGCCTGGTCGCCGTGGTGGGCCAGGACGCGCGCGCGGGCTCGGTGCGCGAAGCGCTGGAAGATCTCAAGCTCTCTTGCGACTTCCTCGTCACCGATCCGAGCCGGCCCACGACGTCGAAGACCCGCGTCGTCGCGCGCGGCCAGCAGATGCTCCGCATCGACGAGGAGATCGAGCACCCCATTTCGGCCCGCATTATGGAGCAGCTGTCGAAGGCGCTCGAGCGCGCGCTCGCGGACGCCGACGCGCTGCTGATCGAGGACTACAACAAGGGCACGCTCGTGCCGCAGGTCATCGAGCGCGGGATGGCGATCGCCAAGAAGCACGGCCTGCCGGTCGTGGTCGATCCCAAGTTCAAGAACTTCTTTGCGTATCGCGGTGCCACGGTCTTCAAGCCCAATCGTCGCGAGCTCGAGCTGGCGATGGGTGCGGCGCTCGATCTCGCGCATCCCGACGCCTTGCCCGACGCGCTCGAGAAGCTCAGCGTCGACAATCTGCTGCTCACGCTCGGCGGCGAGGGCATGCTGCTGATGACCAAGGATCATGCGATCACGCGCATTCCCACGATGGCGCGCGAGGTGTTCGACGTCTCCGGCGCCGGCGACACCGTGACCGCGTGGGTGGGCGCGGCCCTCGCGGGAGGGGCCAACGTGCGGGAGGCCGCCCACATCGCGAACTTTGCGGCCGGGATCGAGGTAGGAAAAGCGGGTGTGGCGACCGTGTCGCCCACCGAGGTGCTCGCGGTACACGAGACCTACTACGATCAGCTGGGCAAGTTGCGACGCGGCGGGCTGCTCTAGGCACATCTCTTGCCCCGCCCTGGGGCATGAGACGCTCCTTCTATTATCTAGCGATGCTCGGTGCGGCAGCGGGCTGCCGCGCCCCGCAGCTGTTTTCTCCTTCAGAACCTCGCCAACCTGGACAATCGCAACCGACGGCGTTTCAAGACGTCGGCACGCTCGGCGCCTGGACCCAGGCGCGCGGGCTCAACGACGCGGGCGACGTCGTCGGGAGCAGCAGCGGCACGCAATACGGCGACTATCCGATCTTGTCGCAAAACGGTGCAATCGAGCAACTCGAGATGTTCGCCAATGTCGCCGAAGGCGCGATGAGTGGTCGCGCGGGCGCGATCAATCAGCACGGCACGATCGCCGGCATCACGGGGACGAACGGCCTGTGGTTCGTGACGCTGTGGGATTCGGGCGGCGCGCGCACGCGGCAGACCGCGATCGGCAGCGGCCAGGCGCAGTGGGCCGACGTCGTGACGATCAACGCGAACGGCACGGTCCTCGGCTGGTGGCAGGCCGCACCCGATCGCGTGCACGCGGTCGTCGTCCGTAACGGCAGCGTGCAGACGATCGGCCAACTCAGCCCGATCGCCTGGACCGAACCGTTCGGCCTCAATGGCTCAGGCCAAGCGGTCGGCCGCAGCGCGTGGGCGTACGTCCCGCCGTCCGACACGATTCCCGACGCGCCGACCGACAGCGTCTCGCAGTGGGTGATTCACCATCCCTTCGTCTGGAACGCCGCGGCGGGGACGCGCGACCTTGGCGTCTTCGGTCGCACCACGGGTTGCACGCGCACGGTGCGGTGCGCGAATGGCGTCGCGGTCGCGATCGACGATGCGGGCGACGTCGTCGGCTGGAGTGAGGACTCCGCCCTCGTGCCCCGTCCCTTCCTGTGGCGCGCCGGCGCGATGCGCGAGCTCGCCGTTTTCCCCGGCAAAGCGGCCTACGCGCGCGCGATCAATGCGAGCGGCGTGATCGCCGGCGACGGCAATGGCGTCGCGTTCACCTGGACGAACGGGACCATCCGCAATCTCGGCTCCCTGGGCGGCGGCTACACCGAAGTCACGGCGATCAACGACGCGGGCGACGTCGCGGGGACGGCGCTCACGCCGTCGGGAGAGCAGCACGCCTTCGTGTACACGGGCGGCCGCATGATCGACCTCGGCCTCGCAGTTCCGGGAGCCTGCGCGGCCAAGGCGACGGCGATCAACGCTCGCGGCGACGTGTTGATCGCGGTGATGCGGCAGTGCTTCAAGCGGCTCGAGGATCCGCGGCTGACCGACTTTTCATTCGTGCGACCGCAGCTCGCGGTGGTATGGCGCAATCCCGCGGCGCACTAGCGCCGGCGGGTCGCACGTTTCACGGGTGCGACGTAGGAGTCTCACGTTCACGCGTGCAACAACCGCGCGTATCGGATCTGTTCGGCGCGGGGTAGATTCGCGCATGCTGCGACAGCTCAAAGCGCTCGTCCGCGTCGCGCGCAATTTCGTCTATCAGAACGCGTATCGCGGCACGGGGCGCCGGTGTCCGATTTGCGGCCACGAAACTCGACGCTTCCGTCCCTTCGGCGTCGAGTACAAGCGCGAGCAGGCGATGTGTGTGCACTGCGGCGCGCTCGAGCGCCATCGCCTCGTCTGGCTGTTCCTCGAACGCCGTACCGATCTGTTCACACCGCCGCCCAAGCGCATGCTGCACATCGCGCCGGAGCCGTGCGAGTCGCGCATCCGCGACCGGGTCGGCGCGGGCCATGTGAGCGCGGATCTCTCCGATCCGAACGTCGATGTCCACTTCGACGCCATGAGCATTCCCTACCCCGACGCGTCGTTCGATGTCGTCTATTGCAGTCACGTGCTCGAGCACGTTCCCGACGATCGCCGGGCGCTGCGGGAATTCCGGCGCGTGCTGGCGCCGCGCGGCTATGCCCTGTTCCTCGTCCCCATCTCGGCGCCGGAGACGTTCGAGGATCCGACGATCGTCGATCCGCGCGATCGCGTGCTCGCGTTCGGGCAGGACGACCACATGCGTCGCTACGGGCCGGATTTTGTGGATCGGCTGCTGGAAGCGGGGTTCCATGTGCAGGTCGTGCGCGACCGCGACGTCGCGAATGCCGCCGAGATTGCGCTGATGGGACTCGACGGTGCCGGGGAGATCTTTCTCGCCACGCCTTGACCCTAAGAGGCTCGCATCACGACATTAGGTCGACGCTGATACGGGCCCTTAGCTCAGCGGTTAGAGCAGCGGACTCATAATCCGTAGGTCCCAGGTTCAAATCCTGGAGGGCCCATAGAGGACAGTGATCAATGATCACCGCCGCGCGTGCGCATGGTAAGTGAGTCCCAATCCCATCGACACGACCGCATGCCTCCAGTCGCGAGCCCAGGCGACGCCGCTGCCTTTGGGATAGAAGATGTCCCCCACGTACGCGTACGAGTACTGCACATACGGAGTGAACGAAAGCGTGGCTCGTGGTTGTACCTCGAAACCCATCTCTGTCAGTAGGCCCCAGCCGTGCCGTTGCAGCGCGGTGCTGTCGGTCACCGTCGCAAACATCATCGAATAGCTCGGCCCGCCGCCGATGTAGAACCCGTGGCGCACCGTGCCCGGATAGTAGAACCCTACCACCGAAATTCCCCAGACGCCCCGTTCCCAAGTTTCGCGCGCATGCCACCAGTAGTCCAAGCTGGCGCCGACGCGCACATGCGGCTCCGGACTCGACGTGAGCAACAACGTCCCCGTCGACCCACCCATGTTGCCGGCATGCGTACACGCGCGACACGCGAGCGTCGCGGAACCGGTGCCGACACCCAGCGTGGCCGCGAGCCGCGTCCCTTGCTGGGCGCCTACCGCTCGCGCCAGCCCGGCGCTCGCACACAGGCACACCATCATGCGGCCGAGCACGGTCAGGGCGTCAACAGAGCGAGCAGGATGAACCCGATCGCGCCGAGATCGGTCAGGAAGTCATTCTTGCCGGTGCGGTCCTGGTCGTTCTCCGGATAGCCGACTACGAGCGAGTCGATCACGGACAGCGGTAGCGCGCGAAAACGCACCTGACCCGTGGGCTGGTCGGGATAGCCCCTGATCGAGTCGGGCGTAATCACGACCCAGTGCCACACGTGCGTGCTGTCGCCGCTCCAGAACTTCACCCGCTCCAGCTGCCGATCGCCTTTGACCGCGATGGGACGAAGGTCTTCACGGTTCCAGCGGACCGCCGGGGCGGTTGCGCACCCTGCGAGGCAGAGCAGCAGGAGCGCGCCGGATGCTTGAATTGGTCTCATACCTTCTAAGCGGCATATCGACCAAGAAACTGTCAGACCTGCTACCGCCGAGGCTCGAGACGCGCCAAGCGAGCCAGATTCCCCACCAGCCGCCACACGAACACCAGCGCCATTGCCGCCACGACCGCGCCCAGCGTCCAATTGGCGACCGGCAGCGAGGGGCGGCCGCCCAGCGCGAGCACCGTGTTCAGCACGATGAGCACGACGCGCATTTCCGTAGGCCCCATCCTTCCGTACTCGACTCTCGCGATCCCGAACACGCTCGATTCGAGATACACGTTCACCGCCAGCGCCAGATAGGCAGCGACCACACCCAACGCGAGTATGGGACTGACAAGCCCCGAACGGGCGATCCCCAGCCCCACCACGACCACGGACAGCGCGCCCATCACGTGGTCCAGATAAAACCCGTACCGCGGACGTTCGACGCCCCGCACCCGCGCCAGCGTGCCGTCGAGGCTGTCGCCGAGCCAATGCAGTACGAGTCCCACGCTCGCAACCCAGAGCCAGGCGGGACTGAACCGCGCTAACGCGTACGCGACACCAGCCCCCACGGCCCCTACCATGCCAAGCGCTGTGAAGTGATTGGGCCGGAGCGCGGGCGGGACACGCCGCGCCAGAGCTTCGAGCAATCGTCGCTCGGCCGCCGCGACGACGAACGTCAGCGCGCGCATGCCCTGAAGCGCTGCGCGCAATTCCGCTGCCGACTGAAAGCGCGCCGCTGGCTCGCCGGCCAGGCAGCGGCGGACGATCGCGTCGAATGCCTTGCGCCCCCCGGCCATCTGCCAAATGACGACACCCAACGAATAGATGTCGCTGCGCGCGTCCACGGCGCGGCCCTCGCGCTGCTCGGGCGACATGTAGGCCTCGGTCCCGATCGCCGCGCGGTCGGCGGAGTCCGGCGTCACGGCGATCCCGAAGTCGAGCAGCTTCACCACGCCGCGCGCGGTGAGAAAGATGTTGCCCGGCTTGATGTCGCGATGAACGATCCCCTGCGCGTGCGCCGCCTCCAGCGCCGCCGCCACCTGGATCGCGATGTCGATGATTTCTCCTGTCTCGAGCCGCCGCGCTCCCAGCTCCTGCTTGAGCGTCCGCCCCTCGAGCAGCTCCAGCGCGATGAAGGGCCGCCCGTCGTGCTCGGCGATTTCGTGGATCGTGCAGATGTTGGGATGATTGAGCGCCGCCGCGGCGCGCGCCTCGCGATCGGCGGACCATCCTTCCGGCAGAAACTTGAGCGCGACGTCACGGCCGAGCCGGGTGTCGCGCGCCCGGTACACGATCCCCATCCCGCCGGCGCCGAGGCACTCGGCGATCTGATAGTGCGACATGGTGCGACCGCTCAGCGACGGCTTCGCCAGCGCGCGCGCCACCAGATCGAAGGCCGGCGTCTCCAGAAAGTCGTCAGGCCAATTCACGCTGCAGCCACTCCTTGGCCAGTCGCCAATCGCGGTGCACCGTTTCGGCCGATACGTGCAGCACCTCGGCCGTCTCCCGCACGTCGAGCCCACCAAAGAACCGCAGCTCCACGACGCGAGCCTGGCGCTCGTCCACGGCGGCGAGCGCGGTGAGCGCGTCGTCGAGCGCCAACAGATCGACTCGCGGCGTCTCGGAGACGAGGATCTCCTCGTCCAGCGCCAGGTGCTCGGCCCCGCCGCCGCGCTTTAGGCTGTGGCGGGCGCGCGCCAGGTCGGTCAGGATGCGGCGCATAACGGTTGCGCACACCGCAAAGAAGTGCGAGCGATTCTGCCAGGCTATGTCGCGGGTGCCAACCAGGCGCAGATAGACTTCGTTGACAAGGGCGGTGGTCTGGAGCGTGTTGTCGGCCGCTTCGCGCGCCATGTACACGTGCGCGGCACGGTGCAGCTCGGCGTACACCAGCGGCATGAGGGAGTCCAGCGCGTGCGCGTCACCCTCCGCCCAGGCCTGCAGCAGGCCCGTTATGTCGCGCGAAGGATTGATCATTGATCACTGGACATTGATCCTTGGTCACTCCGACGACGACTGAAAGTCGTCTGCTCTGCTCGCGAGGCCCGCTCGAGCCTCGCGACGAGTTGGCTGACGCACTGCTCGCCGATCAAAACGATCTGGTCGCGCAATGGCGAGTTTTGCTGATGCGTGCTCAACCGTCGAATCGCCGCCTTCAGCTCGGTCTCCGTCGGCTCATCCGGCGCGTCGGGTACGCGCGCGGCAAGCTCGCGCTTCAAGCTGGCCAGCTCGATCACGACCGTGGCAATGCGGGCGTGCGCGCGAACGACTTGACCCATGAGCGACGACGGCTTCTGTGGCTGACTGAACAGCAGCTCCAGGACACCCAGGACCTCGCCGGTCCTGCTGATTAACGGCGCCGCGCTGACCGAGCGATATCCGCGCGTCCGATCGGACCCCACCCAGTCGCCATAATCCTGTCGCGCCAGGTCCTCGCGGAACACCATCGTTCGCGTGATTGCCGCCCGGCCCGCCGGCGCGCGCTCGTCGCGAATGCGTTCGGAGGCCAGCGCTGCGACGCTGGAATCGGGGCCGCTATGGGCCACGATTCTCGACAACGACTCACGGGTATCGAGGAGATGGATCAGTCCGAGATCGGCGCCGGTTAACGCAACCGCCGCGTCCAAGACGTCTCGCAGATAAGTCGAGTCGAGGTGCATACGTGTGTGGCGATGAGCGGTAAATCATGTCAACGGCACGGAATTGGGTCAAGATTGGCGGAGGAGCGATCAATGTTGAATTTCGCACCCGTCGATTATCTTACCACGTCCTCGATCCTTGAACACTGAGGGCCCGGGTGGCTAGCTCAGCTGGTTAGAGCGCCGGTCTCACATACCGGAGGTCACTGGTTCGAGTCCAGTGCCGCCCATTCTGCGTCGAGTCCTGGTTCTTTCGCATACCTATCTCCAACCCGCCCATCGGGGAAAACTTCGCGCCCTCGCCGCGCGCGGTCTCGAAGTCACCGTCGCCATCCCGCAGCGCTGGCGCGAGCCCTGGTTCGGCCGGCCGATCGACGTCGCGTGGGAGCGCCAGGGCGGCCTCGAAGTCTTCCCCCTGCCCGCCCGCGGCACGATCAAATACTCGGGCGGCGCGCTCAAAGCCCTGCTGCGCGACCGCCGGCCCGACCTCGTCCAGATAGAGGAAGAGCCCGGCACGCCCGCGGCCCGGCAGGTCTTGGCCGCCGCACGCCGGCTCGGCATCCCGGTCGTACTCTACACCCAGCAGAACGTCGAGCAGGAACACGGGTGGCTCGGCCGCTGGAAGCAGCGGCGCCTGCTCCGCAAGCTGCACGGCGTGATCGCGGGCAGCGACCTGACCGGCACGCTCGTCCGCAAGAGCGCGCCCCAGCTCCCCATCGCGGTCATCCCGCAGCTCGGCGCCCTCGCGCCCCACGAGCCGCAGCATGTGCCGCACGAAGGCCTCGCCCTCGGCTTCGTCGGCCGGTTGGTCGCGCCGAAGGGACTCGATAAGTTGTTGCAGGCCCTCAGCGGCACGCTGCTGCGCGGCATGAAGTGGCGGCTCACGATCGTCGGTGACGGGCCGGAACGCGAGCGGCTCGAGCAGCTCGTTATGGAGCTGCGCCTCGCCGCGCGCGTCCGCTGGACCGGCGGCCTGCCGGCCGAGCAGGTCGCGAGTCTGTGGACGGAGCTGGACGTGCTGGTGCAGCCGTCGCTCTCGTCTGACACGTGGCGCGAGACCTCGAGTCACGTCCTCATCGAGGCCATGGCCAACGAAGTCGCCGTGCTCGGCACCGACTCGGGCGTGATCCCGGAGCTCATCGGCGACGCCGGCATCGTTGTCTCCGCCGGCGATGTCGATGGATTGGCGGCCGGCATCGAACGATTGCTCGACGCGACCACGCGACGCGGACTCGCGCAAGCCGCACGAGCCCGAGCGCTGCGGTTGTACTCGGATGATGCAATTGCGGAGAGGACGCTTGAATTCTGGAGACAAGTAACGAAGTGACAAGAGGCCAGACAAGTACAAGACGCCAATGCCAACCGTCCTCTTAGTCCCCGACCTGCCATTAGAGCGCTGGGCCGCCATGGACAAATACGCCCATCGCCTCCACGACTGGCTCGAGTCGAGCGACCTCGGCTTCCAGGTCCGGCTGGCCGCGCACATCGGCGCGCTGACGCGCGACTCGGTGGGCCGGCGCGGCGCCGCCGTCAAAAAGCGCTCCGATCGCCGCAAAGCGTTCGTGCGCTGGTGGACGCAGCCGGTCGATCCGTCGCGCGTCGTGCTCCCCGGCCCGCTGCACGGCCCGCAGCAGTGGGCCGCGCGCTACTACTTCTATCCCTGGCGCGTGAAGCGCGAGGCGAAGCGCGCCGATCTCGTGCACGTGCTCGACCACAGCTACGCCCACATGATCGAGACCGCGGGCCGCCGGCCCGTCGTCGTGACGGTGCACGATCTCATGCCCGTCGTCGTGCTGCGCTCGCCGACCGACAGCTGGCGCGAAGGCTGGCGCGAGGGCGTGCGCAATCGCTTCCTGCGCCAGGCGCTCAAGGCGCTGCGCCAGGCCGACGCCTACATCGTCGGCACCCAGTGGCTGCGCCACGAGCTCGCCACCTGGCTCGGCAACGACAAGAACATTCACGTCGTGCCGTTCGGCGTGGACCGCGCGTTCTTCAGCGAGACGACGCCGCAGGGCGCGCGCGAGCGCTGGCGCCACGACTGGCGCATCCCCGAGGATGCGTTCGTCGTGCTGCACGTCGGCTCGACGGTCGATCGCAAGAACGTGCCGCTCGTCATTCAGACGGTCGCGCGACTGCGCCATCAGACCGACGCGTATCTGCTGCAGGTCGGCGGCCGCTTCACGCAGGAGCAGGAGCAGCTGATGGATCGCGTCGGCATCCGGAACGCCGTGCGCAGTGTCGCGTCGGCGGACGAGACGACGCTGCGGCGCGCTTATCGCATGGCCGATGTGCTGCTGTTTCCGTCGCTCTATGAAGGATTCGGGTTTCCGGTGCTGGAGGCGTTTGCGTCGGGGCTGCCGGTCGTCACGTCGGGCGCGGGCGGGCTCAAGGAAGTCGCGGGCGGCGCGGCGGTGGTCGTCGAAGGTCGCGATCCCGGTGATTACGTGCAGGCGCTCGAGCGGCTGGACGATGCCGAGGAGCGGGAGGACCTGGTCACACGTGGTTGGGAGCGGGCGCGGCAATTTACTTGGCAAAAGACCGCCGCACTGACCGCGGACGTGTATAAGCCGCTGTTCTAGTTCGACAGTATCGCGGGGATTTTTGCACGGGGGTAGCCATGAAACGGTTCGTGTATCCGGGCAGGAGCACGGCATCTTCCACCATGAGCCATTTCTGGGTGTCGATTCATGTGGGGTCGCACGAGCTACAGGCGTTGGTCGATACCGGTTCGACGTACACCTGGGTCGCGCGCGACGTGCTCGACGCAGCCGGCGTGGTGCCGCGCGATGAGCGCCCGTTTGTGCTGGCCGACGGCCGCGAGGTGAGTCTTCCCGTGGGGTGGACCTCGATCAGACTCGATGATCGCGAGCAGCCGACCGTCGTGGTTTTTGCCCCGCTTGGGACCGAGACGATCCTCGGCGTCGTGACTCTGGAGGAATTCGGCTTGGCGGCCGATCCGGTGAACGAGCGGCTCATTCGCGTTCCCAGCCGAGCGAAGCGAGCCGCCTAGGCCCTAGAGCTGCAGCACTCGAATGCGCTCGATCACGCGCCGGAATGGGTCAAAGACGAGCCCCAGCTCTTCCAGGGTGACGACGCCGAGCAGCGCCTCGGGATCTTGCGGATGGCCGAGGACCACGGGTGTATGGCAGCGACCTTGCGGCAACGAGATCTCACACTCGGA
>DATJKA010000087.1:0-12955 GCA_035491815.1 Gemmatimonadales bacterium
AGTTAAGGCTGGCTGGTGCGTGGGGAGGGTCGCCGGATCATCACGGCGCGCCGGTGCGCGTTACTTGGGCCCTATGCCGAAGTTCGCAGGCGCCGCCTGGTGCTTCGACCCCTCTGCCTAAAGCACTGCCAGAACGAACGATACAAGATATACGACCGGCCGGCGGGAATCCATCCCTGTTTAAGCCCTGCCAGGAAGCTGAGGGGATGCCTTTGCCCGCGCTTCGGTCAACATCCGCTCGGCAAAATCGAGCCGTTCCTCGAGCTCGGTGACCCTGGCCTCGGTGGCCAGAAGCCGGTCGTAGACGCCCGCAAACTGCTCCGGATCAACAGCCTCGGGGAGCTGACCCGGCCGGCGGCGGAAGAAGAGCAGCTTGACCCCAAGACCCGCCACGATCAGCGCAAACGACCCCGCCCCGAACACAACGATCGCCTTGAGCGCCCACTCGAAAAAATCCACCTAGGACCTCGGCTTCTCATGATCGGTGAGGACGGGAAGGTACTGCACCCAGGGGCCGACATCGGCCCGGTACTGCTTGGCCATTACGCGCACAATCTGAGCAATGTGTCCCAGGTCGTGAACCACCCACGCCGCCAGCAGCTGGCGCAGTGTCACGGTGCCGAGCCGGGGGTGATTGGCCGTGAGGTCGAGCTGGGTGGCACTCAGCTTCCACGACTCCAGCGTCCGCAGGCTGTCGGTGCGGCAGCGGGCGAATTCGTCGAGCAACGACTCCAATGTGCGGCCGGCGTTGCGCGCGCGATGGCGGAACCGGTCGTATGGCTCGAATGTGCGATTGGCTCCCTGTGCCAAGACGATCTTGGCGCGCGGGATCCAGTCCGTCTCCTCGCCGTCGATGAGATGCCCAATGACGTCGAATGGGCTGAAGGTCTCGGGACCCTCCGTGCCGCGCGCCCACTCGTCGCCGACGCCGGTGAGCAGCGCGCGCAGCGTGGCCGGCGTGCGACCAAGGATCTCAGTCGCGGCGTTCAGGTTGAACTGTGTCATCTTCCCAATGGAACTTGTGCATGATGCGATGAATCACCGGTGCGAGGAACAGCCCGGCGATGACGAGAAACAAGACGCCCGCATACAGCGCGAAAATCCCGGCGAACAACTTGCCGCCGTTCGTGCGCAGCGGATCGACGGGGCCCATGCCGCCGAGCAGCATGGCCGCGTTGAGGAACGCGTCGCGCCAGGGGAGATGCTCGTAGTGCTCGTAGCCCCACATTCCCAGGACGAGCGAGACTCCCACCAGTACGGCCGCCACCGCGACATGGCTGGCCATCCGGCGCGCGAAGCGCCGCGGCGTGATCGGCCTGATATGGCGCGGCTCGTAGATCACGCGCGGCTAGGGCTCAGCGGCCCGGTGGTTTCGGCGGCTCTGGCGAGCGAGGGATCTTGGCAGGCTCCCATGGCTCAGGAGGCTGCGGCCTTGGCGGCTCGGGAATTTCGACGGGTCCGGGATCTCTTCTGAGCGGCGGGACTTCCATGGCTCTCTCCTGTTATCGCGGCGATCCGCGCTTTGACCACTTTCCTGACGAGGCTCGCCGGAACTGGTTTCGCCAGCGGGAATCGCACGGTACCCTTCCCTGCCTCATACCCGCGAAGGTCTTTGGCGAGCGCCTTGCGAGTCTTGCCGATCACCGGATACAGGCTGGCATGCTTCGCGAACGCGGCGTACCAGAGTAGGACCCGCCCCTCAAATCGGAACGCCGGAATTCGGTAGCTGAAGGCTTCTTCGGCTGAGGGCGCCGCGGCGCGAATACTCTTTCGAATCGTGGTCAAGGCGCGCCGCGCCTCAGGAGTCGCTTTCGCGAAGTACGCGCGCACGGCTGCTTGGGGCGTCAATGGGGCGTGGCTCCTTTCACGGGAAACTCCACTTGGAGCGTGTTACCGATGGGCAGCCGCCGCCAATGCGCCTCCAGCGCTTCGCGCAGGGCCCGCATCTGCGTGAGCTGCACTTCGGTCAGCTGCGCAAAGCTCGCGCGCTTATCCTCGGGCAGGCTCGCGCGTACGTTCTCATTGAACGCCGCGGCGGACAGCAACTGCGGCAGCAGCCGCTCGCGATCGAGCACGCCCACGACGTGCTCGGCGACGACCGCCTGGAAGGGGATGCGCCGGCTGGCGCCCGGTTGCACGAAGTCGTCGATGTTCCAGCCGGACGCAATCAACCCGAAGAACGCCTGATCGAAGCCGAGCACGCTTTCGACCGCGCAGTGCGTCAGGTCGTGGGTGGGGAAGAACGGGTGCTCCTTGCCCCACGTCGTGCTGCCGTCCGCGCGCACGCATGCCAAGGTCGACGGACCGTCGCGACCTTTCTTCAGCTGGATGCGCATCAAGGCTTCTTCCAGAGGTCGATGGGCTTCGCGACACCCGTCGGGCGGAAGGGCAGCGTCACTTTGCGACCTTGCCCTGCCGAGGCGTACGCTGCGTACAGAACCTCTTGGACCACGCGCCCGGTCTCACCGTCGGCGATCGGCGTCTCTTGGCCGCGCACGCAGCGGGCGAAATGCCGCATCTCCTGAGGAAAGCCGTAGTTCCAATGCTCCTCGAATACCGGGTAGGTCCAACCCTTGGTCGTCGCCGCTTTTTCGACGGCATAGCCGAAGCCGACTTCGGAATACGTGGGCAGCGCGTTGCCCATCAGCATGTCGGCGTATGTCTGGCCTTTGTCGCCGAAGATTTCGATACAGTCGTCCATCCCGCCCGGCCGATTCCAACTGCTCTCGACCATGCCGATCGCGCCGTTCGCGAACTCGATGATGGTGATGGCCTCGTCTTCTCCGGCCGTGCGGTCCTTGTGCACCTGCCGGGACATCTGCGAGTAGACGCTCGCCACCTTGGGCTTGCCGAGGAACCACCAGCAGAAGGCGATGCCGTGGCAGCCGAGATCCATGACCGCACCGCCGCCGGACTGGTTGACGTCCCAAAACCAATCGGAGTGCGGGCCGGAGTGCTTTTCGCCCTGCTTCACGAGGTGCACACGCCCGAACGCGCCTTCGTCCGCCATTCGCTTCGCCTTGACGTATTTCGGAGCGAAGAAGAGCTCCTCGGCGTAGAGCAATAGCACGCCGGCTTTCTTGCAGGCGTCGATCATCGCGTCCGCTTCCTCGAGCGTCATGCAGAGCGGTTTCTCGCAGATGACGTGCTTGCCGGCCTTCGCGGCGTCGATCGTGATCGGCGCATGCAGCCGGTTCGGCGCCGTGATCGAGATCAGCTCGACCTCCGGATCCTTCAGCAGCTCGCGATAGTCGGTGTAGGAGCGCGGGACGCCGTGTCGCTGCGCAAACGCCGCCGCATTCCCTTTGGTCGGCGACGCGACGGCAACGAGCTCCGCCTCCTCCGGGACGGCTTTCACGGCCCCGGCGATGCAGTCGGCCTGGAAGCGCGAGCCGACGATGCCGACTTTGACTTTACTCACGAGCGATTCCCGCGGGTGCCGGCGCCGATGCGGCGGTCCGGCGCAGGCGAATGATCGTGAGGAGTCCGGCGACGAGCGCGAGCGCCGCCACGATGAGTCCGATGCCGTGGAACACCCAAGCCGGCACGGTGCGCGGCAGCAGCAGCACGACCGGATCGCCGCCCACCATGATCAGCACGACGCCGATCGCGGCGCCGAGCAGCGCGACGAAGATCTTCTGCACGAGCGGGGGGCCGGTGCGGCCGGTCATCAGAATGGCGAACGCCGTCGTCGCGCAGATGCTCGTGATGGCAAAGGCCGGCAGGAAAATCGTCAGCAACAGGACGCCGCGAGCGACGGCGTCCTCGCCGGCCGCGGCTGAGTGCTCCCACCCGCTGAGCAAGAGATGCGAGAGCAGTGTGCAGATGCCGAAGGCGGCGAGCGCCGAGCCGGCAGTGAGACGCAGCAAGTATCTCATCAGCATCAGCGGTTCAAGCTACACGCTGAGCGCGAGCCCGTCACGTTGGGTGCGCACGCGTACGCCGGCGAGATCCGGGACGATGGCGGCGACGTCCCGCAGATCGGCAGCAGGATGCGTGGTGGCGACCCCGATGACGCGCGCACCGGCGGCGCGGGCGGCCGCTATGCCCGGGGGCGCGTCCTCGAACACGAAGCACTCACTCGCCGGCACGCCGAGCCGGCTCGCACCGAGCAGATAGCCGTCGGGGGCCGGCTTGCCGCGCGGCACGTCGGTGGTCACGACGAACACGTCGGGTGACGCGATGCCGACGGCGCCCAGCCGCAGCTCGGCGAGGGCGCGGCCGCACGAGGTGACGATGGCCCAGCGGTCGCGCGGCAGCGAGGCCAGCAATTCCTTCGCACCCGGAATCGCGCGCAGTCCCTCGAGGTCGTTGAGCTCGCAGTCGTCCAGCCACGCGATTTCGTCATCGACGGCGAGGTGTGGATGGATGTCGCGCAGCGTGTCGCGTGCGCGCCGGCCGTGGGCGATACGGATGATCGGCCAGGGATCGAGCTGATGACGCTCGGCCCAGCGTTCCCACGTGCGCTCGACCACGCGGCGCGAATCCACGAGCACGCCGTCGAGATCGAACAGCAGTGCACGGCAATAGAAGGGCGGCCTCGCTGGGGACGGCATCGGGCCATAGTATGGGAGCCACCATGAAAAAAGCCATCGGCGACAACATGATCCCCAAGGACTGGGGATTCGAGCGCGGGCTTGACCTCATCAAGCAGGCCGGCTACGACGGCGTCGAGCTGTGGCTCGGCGACATGCCGTGGTTCCAGATGACGACGACTGACGGCGACGTGCGCGAGCTGCGCCGCAAGGTCGCGAACGCCGGTCTCGTCGTCTCCAACGTCTCGACCGGCTTGCACTGGGACGCACCGCTCTCGGCCCGCGATCCGGCGGTGCGCGCCAAAGCCACCCGGATCGTCGAACGACAGATCGAAGCGGCGCAGATGCTCGGCACCGACGCCATCCTCGTCGTCGCCGGGCTGGTGACCGCGGAGGTTCCCTACACCGAGGTCTACCAGCGTTGCGTCGAGGCGCTCAAAGCCCTGGCCCCCACCGCCGCGCGCGCCGGCGTGAAGATCGGCTGCGAGAACTGCAATTCAGAGCAGCGCTTTCTCCTGAGCCCGCGCGAGTTCTGGGAATTCCTCAACGACGTGAACAATCCCGCCGTGGGAATCCATCTCGACGTCGGCAACATCCACGACACGGGGTTCGCCGAGCAGTGGATCGAGATCCACGGCCCGCGCATCACGCGCATTCACCTGAAGGACGTGCTGAAGCACCGCGGCCGGAGCGGCGATCAGAGCGTCTACACCAACCTGTTTCTGGGCGACAACAACTGGCCGGCGATTCGCGCGGCGCTCACGAAAGTCGGCTACGACGGCTGGCTCGTCGCCGAGATGGAAGCGCGGTACCGGTTCGCGCCGGATCAACAGTTCTACGACACGGCGCAGGCCATCGACCGGCTGGTCGCGGGGAGGCTGTGAGCTGATCATGAACCGGCGCGAGTTCCTGGAGTCCGTCGCTGCGGCAACGGTGCCGCTGCCGGCACTGGGTCGGTCGGCGGTGAGCACGTCACAACTTGAGATGCCGACAGTCCCGACCGTCTGCTGCGTCAACGACTTGGGAGACGAGTGCGCCCTCCGTGAATCGGTCCTGGGGTACCAATCGGCCGTGCCCATATCGCCCCCAGGGGGGCGCCGGTGGCGTACGGTCTTCATTTATCCCGGCGCGCTGGACGTCACCGGAGTCGGCGAGAGCATTCGCTGGAACCTGAGATGCGGCGGCACCGTGATCGTGGAGTCGGGGGGCGCGTTTGCCGGCCATCCGCACTACGGACGGCATCGGCACTCACTGCGCGAGGAGCTCCAGCTCGAGGTCAATGCGCCGGTGGATCTCTGGTCCGGCTCAGGGAACGCCCCACGCACTCCGTACGTGCAGCTCACCTGGCCGCTCCCCGCGGCGGTGCGCGACTTCAGTCGCGTCGTGCCGGTCGCCGATCAACCCGGCGACGTGATTGCCTGGGCCGGTGACGTGCCCGTCGGACTCGTCCGGCGAGTGTCGCGCGGCACGCTCGTCTACCTCGGCACTCCGCTCGGGCCTGCGTTGTGGGCCGGCGACCAACAAGCGCGGCGCTGGCTACATCAGGTCATCGCGAGCTAAGCGCGCCGGTACACCGCGAATGCCCAGTGGCGGGGTCGCGGGAAGCGTGGACCGCGCCATCCCAGTCGCCGCAGCTCTGCCGCGATCAAGATGTTCATAAGCCCGTGACCGATCAGCACGACGTCGCCATGCTCCGTCGCCAAGGCTGCGAGCGTCCCGGCGGCGCGTGACGCGCGGGCCCGCGCCGCACGGAAGGTCTCCACGCCGCGCGACCACCCGCAAAACCACGCCGAGCGCGCGAGCCACGTCCACACGCCGGGTCGAAACCGCAGCCGGGACGCCGACGCCGGCGCGCTTGGCAACGCCGGTTCGGTAAAGCACTCGTCGACGATGGGATCGACCCCGGGTGCCACGGCGCGCGCGGACTCGATCGACCTGCGGAGCGGACTCACGACGACGCAGCCGGCGTGTCGGACCTGCGCGGAGAGCTCCGCGCTCGGACGCTGCGTCGTCGCCAATGCCGCCGCGCGCTCGCCCTCGAGCCAGTGCGCGAGGGCAGCGCCCGGGATCGGGGTCCTAAAGTCCCAGTCCGGCGTGCCGTGACGAACGAGCGTGATCGTGCGCAAACCGTTTACCCAACCAGGCCGCGAGAAGCGCCGGCAGTAGCACAACGATGAGCTCCTGCCGCAACTGACCGCCGAGTGTACCGGCAGGGCTTCCCAGCGGCGTCCACGCAAACCGAAATCGCTGTTGCGTGAAGGGGGCGAAGAACTCGATGCCGTACGAATACGTCGTCAGCGCGTCGAGGCAGGAGTGCGAGAACGCCGCGAGCGCGACGACGGATAGGATCGTCTTGCCGTTCACGGCTCGCGCTTCGCGGGGGAAACACAGCCACGTCGCGACAACGGCCGCGAGCGCTGCGAACAGCAGCGAATGCGTGATGGCCCGGTGGCTGAAGAGCGACGTGGTCGGCAAGTCCCAGGGCCAGTCGATGTCGGGCAGCGCGGCGCATGCGGCGGCGACCAAGCCGAGACGTCGCGCCGGCACGTCGATTCTTGCCCACGAGCTGATGGCATACCCGACAGCGACGTGCGAGACAGGCGTCGGCACTGGGTTACGCGCCGAGCGGCGCGGGAAGCATGTCCATCAAATGCTGCAGGTCGTACCCCTCTTTGCGTTTGCGCAGCTCGAGGTACACCGTGGCGACGAGTGCCCCTCGGAACGGCATGAACAGAGCGGCCCATACCGCCGACGCAACGATGTACAGGATCGAGTCGCCGCGGAGGTGCAGCTCGTAGAGTACCCGCGGGATGGCAATGGCGATGACCGCGCCGATCAACCAGAACAAGCCGAGCGAGAGCAGGATGCCGGTGAGGGAGCGCAGCGCGAGGGCCCGGCTTCGGACCAGGCTGTCCCATGGGCCGAGGTCCTCGATGACGTTGATGCCCGGCACGGCGAAATAGACGGCGAAGAAGTAGATCCCGGGAATCACGAACGCGACGCTGCCGAGCAGGATCATCACGATCCGAATCCACGACGAGACTACCACGCTGCCGAGCCGGTGCCCGACGCGCTCCCAGACCTCGGCAACGACGATCGACTTCCCCTGCGCGACATCCCACGCGCCCACGGTGGTGAGCGCTTCGATGACGCCGAGGAATCCATACAACGCGATGCTCAACGGTGTGCGGATCCAGTAGCCGAAGGCGTGTTGATTCATCAACACGATGATGCCGTAATACAGGAGCAATGGGAGCAGCGCGAGCCGCAAGACGCGCCAGAAGCTGCGGCGGCCGAGGACGAGCGCCTGATCGAGGCATTCGATCGCAGCGCGCGGCGGCAGAAAGGTCATCCGTTCATCTTAACTTCAGCGCTTGTCCCGGTACTTCACATAGACGATGCGATTGGACGGCGGCGCGCCCCTCTCCTGAATCGCGAGCTCCTTCATACCGATCTTGTCCGCGATCGTGCGCGCGGGATGATTGGACTGATCGATGCAGGCGATGACGCGCTCGAGCTTCTCGGTCTTGAACGCCCAGTCGAGGACGAGCTGGCACGCCTGCCGCGCCACGCCGCGCTGCTGCACTTCGGAGCGCATCGCGCAGAGCAGCTCGAAATCGTCGGCGCCGGCGGCCCGCGACCTCACGAGGCCCGCAAAGCCCAGGGCGGCGTGACCGTCCATGACGGCGAAGACGTGATTGGATCGATCCCGCGCCGAGACGGGGAGCGTCCCGATGAACTCCCAGACGTCTTCCTGCTGTTGCAGCGAGGTCAGCAGCGAGTCGTGCGATGCATCCAGCGGACGCAGCTCCACGTCGTTTTTTCCTGAATGAGTTCTTTCAGAATGCTATCACGGATGCCGCGCGCCGCCAGCGTGGCGACGCTTGGTAAGCTCGTACACGACGCGCTCCCGGCCTTTGGGATCCAGCGTCGTCCCCGCATACACCGCCCCGATCTTCTCGACCGCTCGGCGCGAGCGGCGATTCTCCGGGCCGATCACGAATATCACGCGGTCGACCGTTTGGAACGCGTGCGCAAGCATGAGCCGCTTCATTTCGCCGTTATACGCGCCGCCCCAGCAGCGCCGCGCGAGAAAACTCCAGCCGATTTCGACGACACTCTGCTCGGGATCGAAGCCGTGATAGCGCGACGAGCCCACGATGAGGCCGCTCGCGCGCTCGATCGCGACGAGTGCCCCGCCCGAGGCTAACGCGTCGGCGAAAAACTGGCGGAACACCGGCTCTTGATAGCGATCGACGTCCGGGTGCTGCTCCCAAATCAACGGATCCGACGCAACCGCGAACAGCGCCGTCCAATCCTCGGCCCTGAGCGGTCGCAGCTCGAGCAGCGAGCCCACGAGCGTGGGCTGGCGATCGAGAACGAGCCTGGCAGAGGCGGTCATGTCCGTTCGTGCAGCGACTCGGCCAACGCGGGCCCCGCCTTCAGCGCCGCGCGTGCTCCCATGATCGTCAATGCTGCCGAGAAGACGGCGCCGCCGATGCCGATCACGGCCGCGACGAATGCCGTGAACGCACCGGGGGTGTGCCCGGGCTCGAAGGGGCTCACGCCGATCGCCCCGCCCAGCACCAGCGCGACGATGATAGCGCCGTGCAATACGAGTCGCAGCCGATGCGCGTGGGTCATGATTCCCTCAGGCAGCGCTGAAGTGAGGATTCTCGATCAACCCGATGACGTTGCCGAACGGATCCGCAACGGACGCGACGCGAATGCCGTCACCGACGTCGTGCACCGCGGAGCGCACGGTCGCGCCGGCCTTTTGAAAATGCGCCAGCGCCTGATCGGCGTTGGGGACGCCCCAATAGGCGACCGAGCCGCCCGGCCCGGGCTTCGTCTTGGTGTCGGGATCGAGACCGAGCTCGTAGCCGCCGACGTTGAACCCCACGTAGAACGGCTCGTCGAAGTAGGGCTTCACGCCGAACGCGGCGCTATACCACGCCTTCGCGCGCTGCAAGTCGGTTACGTGGTAGATCACCGTTCGCAGGCCTAGCGCTGCTGCCATGTCAGGAATCCTCAGCGTGAGCGTTCGTGGATGATCGACCAGAGCGTCCCAAATTTGTCGCGTACCTGTCCAAACCGCGACGCGAAGAACGTCTCGGCCAACGGCATCCCCACCTCGCCGCCTTCCGACAGCACGCCCCAGATCCGCTCCGCCTCGGCAGCGGAGTCGACGGCGAGATACAGATATGAGCTGCGCAACGGCTTGAAATGCTGCGGTGGCACGTCGTTCCCGATCAGCTCGACTCCGGCGACGTCCATGCGCGCGTGAATCACGGCGTCCGGTGAGCTCGGCGGCGGCGGCACCTCTGCGGGCAGGTCACGCACGCGCATCATCATGGTGATCTTGCCGCCGAGGTGCTTTTCGTAGAAGCGAAAGGCGGCTTCACAGTTGCCGCCGAAGTTGAGCTGCGTGTACAGCTTCATCGACTGCGGCTGGCGACGAACGTCATCACGCCGGCAATGATGATCAGCGCGACCCCGATAGCGGCGGCGATCCGGCGCTGGCGGCGTTCCCACGCGTACAATGCCACCTCATCGAGATAGTACAGGCCGGGATTGGTCTCTCGCACCAACCCGTTCGCAATGAGGTGCCGCAGCTGCCGCTGCGCCATGCGGTCGAACTCCCGAACCGGTTGCGCGCGCGCCGGTGCCGTGGCACCCACCTCGCGAAACGCCTGGAGCACCCGGCGCCGCGCTGCCGCTGCAATTGCCACCACTGCCGCTGCCATCTTCGCTCCCGTCCGTTGACTACTCTGGTATCACGCCGCGCGATCTACGTTCCACCACAGTCGTGCTTCAGGCAGTAGACCAGGCTCGTGCCGAAGACTACGCCGAGCACAAGGGCGGTACTGCGCCAGAACGACTCGACCTCGTCACCGAAGCGGATTGAATCGACGTGTGCGCTGGGTATTCGCACGATGCAGGAGTCGCAGCTCAAGGGCTTATGAAACGGAATGCCATCGAGAAACATGGAGTCCAGCCTGACGCCATGCAGGACGTCGGCGCGCCCCGCATGCCACACCTGCACCTGTTGTCGTGGTGGAACCGGACCTAATGATTCGAGCGGACGCCGCGCCCAGCCCGCGGCGCAACCAAGCACGGCGAGCGCACAGCCGAGCGCGGCGTGTCTCGAGAGATCCACCACGACAATGGTATCACAACCGAGTCGCCGGCGTCAGTTCCGCGGGACTCGGCTGGCGGGCGCGCAGGAACGGCACCGTGAGCGCGAGCGCCGCGAACACAAATGCGAGCCCGACGTACTCCGACACTTCGAACGGCCCGATGGCGCGGACCGTGCGGTCGTACGTCATCGCCGACACGAGCGCGATCGTGTTGCCGACGAACAGCGCCCACCACGCCCACGGCTCGGCGCGACGGAACGCCGTGACGGCGATCGCAATCGCCATCAGCCCGAACACGAGGTTGTAGACGCCGTACATCCGGAACACGACCTCGATGTACTTGGCGGTCAGGGGCGACGTCCGGGCCAATGCGGCCCACGAGTCGCCGGTGAAGCCCTCGTATCCGGCGGGGACGATCGGCGCACCGTGCGGACCCAGGAGATGATCAGGCCACGCCGCGGCCATACCGCCCCACAAGACGTAGCCGACGTCCACAATAAGGAAGAGAATGAGGGCAATACGGCGACCGCGGGTCATGTGGGCAGTCCTCCCGTCAGCTTGAGTAGCCAGCGGCTGCAGCGGTGACCGAAGTCCACGCCGGGGCCGAACATCATCGGACACGCGCCGTCGATCACGGTGATGTCGTGCGTGCGGCAAAACTCCACGGCGGCAGGCGAAACACTCGATCCCTTCCCCACCCCGCGATGCATCCAGACGCGGCGCACACCGACGGCCTGGCAGTCGCGCACGATGCGGTCGGTCGTCTCCGGCCTCGTAATGATCACGACGCCGTCGACGCCGCCCGGGATCGATTGCAAGTCGGGGTAGCATCGATCGCCCTCGAAGCGCTGCATGTTCGGATTCACCGCGAAGACGTCGTGCCCGGTCTTCTTCAATCGCCGATAGATCAAGTTGCCGGCCGGATGATGGCTATGATTGCGCGAGACGCCGGCAATGGCGATGCGCTTTTGGGCCAGGAAGTCCTGGACTTTCGTCTCGAAGGTCGGAGGAGGGGCGGTCATGGGCGCGCCGCCGCGCAGATGGTCTCGATGTCACGGGCGTCGAGGCGCGCGTCCGGATGCAGGAACGTCCAGAAGCCATCCGGCATCTTGCCGTGCGAAGCATCGCTGCAGGACGCGGTCAACAGCGATCGCTGTTGTTCGGGCGAGTAGCCCGCCCACTCCGAGAAGTTGACCGCTTTGCGTCCCGCCTTCACGCCGTAGGCCATCGCCCAGGAGAGCGGCGCGATCTTCGCATACCACGGCCACGTCGTCGCATTCGAGTGGCAGTCGCCGCACGAGCGGTGCACGACGGCGGCAAGCCCGGTCGGGGTGCCGGCATGCGCCGCGAGCGTCCGGCTCGGATCGGTGGGCGGGTTGGTACGGTCGGGACTGAACAGCTGCGCACCCGCAAACAGGATGACCACAGCGACGGCAGCCTGCCTGAGTCGATTGCTCATGGCTCTGCCTCATATGAACGGGATTTCGCTGATGTGAGGCAGCGCCGATGAAGGAACTATGAAAAACCCGAGAGGATGTCTTTAGCCGCTACCCCCTTTGTCAGGTACATGCCGGCCCAAACGGATATTCAGTGACAATGAACAGCGCGTCATGCGCGCTGAATCTTGACCGCCGTACCGTAGCAGAGGACTTCCGTCGCGGATCCCTGGCGCCCGACTTCCGAGCTCTCGTACTGAATCCCGATGACCGCGTCCGCGCGCAGGTCGCGCGCATGTTGGAGCAGCAGGTCGAACGCCTGCTCGCGTGCCTGCTCGCACATCTCGGCATAGGCGCCGATCTGGCCGCCGACGATTTGTTTCAGACCGCCCAAGAACCCCTGGCCGATCGTCGGCGAGCGCACGACGATGCCGCGCACCACGCCTTTGTACTCGGTGATCTTGTAACCCTCGATCGTCATGGTCGTCGACGTCAACATGGTGTCTGTCATCCCATCTCCTCGTGAATTGTGGTTATTTCGGGAACACGCGCACGACCTGGACCATGCCGTGCGCGAACTGTGCGACGCAGAACGCGACGTATTCCCCAGGCACGAGCGGCCAAGCGAGCAGCGGAAGCAGGATCATCGCGCGCATGCGCACAGTGGCCTCGGTGTGAGAGTCACGCGCCGGCGAGCTGGGAGACGGCGCGATCCGCCTCACGAATCGAATTGCGGTGATCCATCGCGCCGGCCAGATCGGTGTTCGCGAACGCAATGCGACCGTGGGCGGCATTGCGCAGCACGTCGCGCGGAGCCGGCTGCCCGCCCGTGCCGAAGAAGAAT
>DATJKA010000088.1:0-44442 GCA_035491815.1 Gemmatimonadales bacterium
GGCGACAGGTGTCGTGCGACGTACACCGTTTCCCACGCCGCCATGCCGCCGATCACGGAGTACGCTTCGTAGCCGCGCTCGCGCAGAAACGCCGTCGCCTTCTTGCTGGAATTGCCGTGGTTACAGACGACGGCGATGGGCCGTGAACGGTCGAGACCGACCGACGCGACGTCGGGCAGCGTGAGCAGTTTGGAGTTGGGGGCGGCGTGGAAGTCGAGATCGGACCCCATGGTGATGTGACCGCGCTCCACCTTCTCGGTCGCGCGCACGTCGAGCACTTGCAATGACTCGCCGCGGTCGAGCCGTTCAGCGAGCTCTTGCGGCGGAATCTCGGGAAGAGTGGGGCCCGGCATGGCAGGTAGTGTCGTCGCGGCCGGCTAAAAATGCAACGGCCCCCGTTGCCGGGGGCCGTGCCGATCTTTTCTGATCGTTAGTGCAGCGGCATCGTGAGGCCGAACAAGACCGATGTCGTGTTCGTTGCCGCGCCGACCGTGCTGTTTGCCGGGAACGTCAAGTAGTTCAGCTCCACCCGTCCGCCGAGCGACGACGTCAGATTGAATCGGTCGCCGAAGGCGAGCGTGCCGCCGAAGACGCTGGCGGAGCTCCCGCTGCTCGGATTGAGATACGCCAGCTGGCCGCCGATCGCGCCGTACCAGCCGTGCACCAGGGCGTAGTTGAGGCGCGCGCCGAGTGATGCACCCAGGATCGAGGCGCCACCCTGATCGACCCGCGTGATGTCGAGCCCGGGCTCGAGCGCGAGCTTGCGACCGATCGGCAAGATCGCGAACAAAATCGGCGGAGCGGGCGCGTATGCCCCGAGGCTCGCGAGCGAGCCGCCGACGCCCGGTGCCGTCAGGAACACGAGATCCCCGCCGCCCACCGCGTGCACGCGGGAATAACCGGCGGTGAATCCGATAGCGCGCGTCCACACGCTGTTGCTCGTGGTCGCGCGCGCGCTACGGCCTGCGGTCCGGCTCGCGCCGCCGCCCGAGAGCGGGGCAGAGACGCCGACGAGCGCCGAGTAGGCGTTGAACGGCCCCGTGACATTGTCGGAGTTCTTCGTCGAGACCCACTGCAGCTCGACGCGGCCGTTCAACCCCTGCGTGATCCGCAGCCGATAGCCGACCCCGGCCTGAAGGCCGAGCTGTGTGCCGTGCGTGCCGTTCTGTTCGATGTAGTTGAGGACACCGCCGGCGGCGCCGTAGAACTTCGGTGTAATGGCATAATCGATCCGCGCGCCGATGCGCGTGGCGGTCGCGCCGCCCGTCGCTTCGAACTGGCTGAATCCAAACGTCGGCTCCACGGCGACTTTGTCGCTCCACGGAATGATCGCGTAGAGCGAGCCGTACGTCAGCAATGGCACGACGGTCGAGGCGCCCGGGAGCATGATGAACGACTCGGCGTCGTCGATTCCCGTGCCGGCCGGCTTCGTTTTGGTGTAGCCCGCCTGGATGCCGATTTCGGGATGCCAGGCGCGCTGCGCCGGCACCGCCGTCGTGACACCCGTTGCTAACGCGAGCAATGCGAACGTTCTGCGCACGTGTTGCCTCCAAGTATGAAGGGTCGGAAAAAGGCGGCCCCAATATTGGAGTTACGGCTAGAAACGCAATGCCTTAAGTCGTTGAGACGCCGCTGGTGGACTCCCGTTTTGCAGGCAGCCCTCTATATTCACGCGTATTGTGAAACTGTTCACAAGCGACACCAGCAGCGACACCAGGACACGTCTCCGGAGGATTTCAGCAATGCGCTTCGCTCTGCTCACGACCGTCGTCGCGATCGGCGCCCTCGCCGCCTGCGGCAAGAAGGGCGACCAGAATCAAACCCCAGCCGCGAACCCGCCGGCCGCGCCGGGCGCCGCGGGGGGAGCAGCCGCAGCGCCGACCGGCCCGGTCGTCGAGGTGAAGATGACGGGCAACGGCAGCACCAAAGCCGGATTCGAGCCGAATTCCGTTACCGTTCCGGCGGGCGGCACGATCCGCTTCATCAACGTCGCCGGCGGGCCGCACAACATCACGTTCTGGTCCGACTCGATTCCGTCGGGCGCCGCAGCCGCGCTGAACGCGAACATGAAAAACACGGTCGACAATCTCTCCGGACCGTTCCTGACGCAGCCGAATGAGACGTACGACGTGTCGTTCGCCAACGCGCCGAAGGGGACGTACAAGGGGTATTGCACGCCCCACCTGACCCTCGGCATGAAGATCACCATCAAAGTCGAGTAGGTCTTTGCCGACGGCGGTCAACGCGGGAGCGGCCCCATGGAAACTCCGGGGCCGCTCTTTCGTTTTTCCTGGAAACCCTGCAACCTAAGGACAGTCCAACCCGCGAGCTAACGAGGTCATCGAGATGCGCCCACGTCGGTTTCTCGTCTTGGCTGCCGTTCGCGTGATCGCCGCAGGATATGCGGCGAGCGCCGCGTCCCCCGCGCATCCGGTCACGGCCGCACCCACGGTCGACTGGAATGACCTGGAGCGCACGACCATCACGGTCGGTCCGCAGCGCGATGAGATGGTGATGGAATTACCGGCCGTGGACCTGGCGGCGGGCACCGTCGTCGAGCAGCCCGCGTCCGTGGGGGAGTTTCCCGTCAACGGATCGATCTACGCGCTCCACGCCGAGATCGTCGATGGGCAGGGACGACGGCTGCCGCCGACGCTGCTGCACCATATGAACGTCATGGATCCGAACGAGCGCGAGCTGTTTCTGCCGATCTCGCGCCGCATTCTCGCCTCGGGGATGGAAACCGGCGAGATTCGCTTTCCCTGGCTGTTGTTCGGCTCGCGCATCCGGGCCGGCCAACGCATCCTCGCCAACGCGATGGTCCATAATCCGACGCACGAGAATTATCAGGGTGTGCGCGTGCGCTTGATCCTCAGCTACATCCCCGAGCACCGGCCCTGGCCGTTGTTCTCCGTGCTGCCCTGGCAGCTCGACGTCGGATTTCCGGTCGGGGACAAATCGTTCGACTTGGCGCCGGGTCGCAGCGAGCGTTCCTACGAAGGCAGTCCGGCGGTCGAGGGCAAGCTGGTCGTCATCGGCGGGCACATGCATCCGTACGGCAAGACGATCGAATTCTGGGACGCGACGACCGGCAAACTGCTCTGGCACGGTGAGCCGGAGCCGGCGCCCGCCGGCGTGGCGAGCGCGGTTCCCGTTGCCAAACTCTACACGCTGACGAGCGTCGGCCTAGCGATCACCCCGCGCCACCGCTATCGCGTGCGCGTCGTTTACGACAATCCCACGGGACATACGATCGCCAACGGCGGCATGGGCGTGGTGGGCGGCCTGTTCATCCCGGCGAAGGGCACCGTCTGGCCGGCGACCGATCCGAGTGACTCGCTCTATCAGCAGGACCTGCGGCACTTCATGGGTGCCGTGGGCAAGCCGGCCGTGGCGATGCCGATGGCCGACATGCACATGGAGCACTAGGCGTTGCCGCCGGGCTCCACGCCGTAGCCGGCGACCGCCAGCCGTTGCGGCTCCGCGGCCTCGGCGGTTTGCATCACGCCGAGCATCAACGCCGCGACCATCAGCCCGGCGAGCGCGTCCACCGCGTAGTGAAACTGGCCGTACACGACGGCGAGGATCAGGCCGGTCGTGAACGGCAGCAGCACGAGGCCGAGGGCGCGCCAGTAGCGCAGCGCCATGCCGGTCGCCACGACCGAGGCGGCGACGTGCGAGGAGGGGAAGGCGGCGCCCCAGGAGTCGCCGCGATCGAGCAGCCACGCCGCGAAGCGCGCCGGCCAGACGTCGGTCGCCACGTTGTGCGCGCCGCCGAACGCGTAGCGCGGGCCCGCGACCGGGAAGAACAAGAACGCCACGTAGCAGAGATAGAACGTCGCCATCACCGCGAAGATCGTGTGGCGCGACGCATCACGACGCCCCACCATCCACAGCGCGAACGGCGAGGCGTACAGAATCGGATAGTAGGCGAGATAGCAGGAATGCAGGATGAACGAGAGTGTGGCGTTGGGGGACTCGCGGATCCACCGATACGAGATCTGCGAGCCGAAGACCCAGGTCTCGAGCCGCTGAATCAGCTGATCGTTCTGAAAGCCCGCGCTGAGCGTGAGCACGCCGATCTCGCCGTAGAGGGCCGGCAGCAGCAGCATCGGATACCAGTCGCCGAGGAAGCGGCCGACGGGGCCCGCGGCCCGCGCCCGCGGGGCCAGGAACACCAGGAGGCCGATGAGCGCGTGCGCGGTGAGCACCCAGGGCCATCCCGGAATGCCGTCGCCCCGAAACGACAGCAGCACCGCCCCGGTGGCGACGGCGATATACGCGCCCGTAGCGAGATCGATGGCCGTATAGTCGCGCCACAGCATCTCGCCGCCGCTCCAATTCCGGTTGGCTCGCCCGCCTACAGCCATCCCACCTCCCGATACCAGGTCGCGGCCCGCTTGAGGCCGGTGTCAAGCTCGATCTCGGCACGCCACCCGGTGTCCCGCGTCAAGGCGTCGCTGCGGCACGTCCAGGCTGGCGCGAGGAACTCATTGCTCTTATCGGCCGACAGCAAGGTGGCGCGGCCTGAGAGATGCGCAAGAGTGCCAGTCGTCCACAGTACCGCGCGCGCGACGAGCGCGGGCACCGGCAGGATCCGCGGCGGCCGCCGACCCAGCGCTCGACCGACCGCGGCCACGAGCGCTCGACTCGTCGTGATCGCCGGATGCGCCGCGAAATAAATACGACCGGCCGCGGCAGGTGAAGTGGCGGCGGCAATCAGCGCGCGCGCCAAATCCTCCGCATGAATGACCGACAACTCCTGCGATCCGTCACCGAAGACCGGCGCGAGGCCGCGCTGCGCGAGCTTGAAGATCGTGAGCGTGCCGCGGTCCCATTCCCCGTACACCACGGGCGGGCGCACGATGGTCCATGGCAGCGTGGGAGCCATGGCGCGCACGAGGACCTCGGCGGCGAGCTTGGAGCGGCCGTAGTCGGTGATCGGGGCGGGCGGGCGGTGCTCGTCGAGGGGATGGCCGTGGGCACTCGGACCGGCGACCGCGAGCGAGGAGACGAACAGCAAGCGCTTCGCGCCGCCGTCGCGCGCCGCTTCCAACACGTTCGCGGTGCCGTCGCGGTTCGTCGCCATGAAATCCGCGGCGTTGCGTGCCGCGATTTTCCCGGCGACGTGATACACGACGTCGGCGCCGGCCGCACCGTCGGCGAGCGCCGCCGCGTCATGCAAGTCGCCGCGCAGCAAGCGGACGTCGTCGCCCCAACCGAGCTGCCGCGCGAGCTCGGGACGCCGCACCAGCGCTGTCACGGTATCGCCGCGCGCGCGCAGTGCCCCGACCAGATGCGCACCGACGAAGCCGGTGCCACCGGTCACGAAGACGTTCACAGCAGCTTGTCGTAGATGCGGTACTTCTTGGAGACGCGGAAGCCGAGCTCGGTGGCCGCCTTGTTCATGAGGACGTTGTCTTCGAGGATCCAGCCGGCCTCACCGCGCGGCATGCCGTGCTTCACGGAGTTCTCCCACGTGCGGTGGTACAGCACCGCGTCGATGGCGCGCCCGCGAAACTCGGGAATCACCCCGAGCAACATGACGCGCGCGCGATCAATCTTGCGGGCGTGCCAGAGGACTTTGAGGATGCCGGGAAACAACCGGCCCGAGCGGTTGTGCAGCAGCGCGAGGTTGAAATCGGGAAGACTCACGGCGAATCCCACTACTTCGCCGGCGCGCTCGGCGAAGATGACGAGGTCGGGCACGACGATGGGCTTCAGCTGCTTCGCGAGATGATCGATCTCCGCGTCGGTGAGCGGCACGAAGCCCCAGTTCTTTTCCCACGCGCTGTTGTAGAGCTTCTTGATGAGCTCCACTTCGGCGTCGAACCGCTTCATGTCGAGCGTGCGGAGCGTGATGCCGTTGCGCTCCAGCGCGCGGCGGCCGATGCGCAGGAACCGCTCGGGCGCCGACTCGGCGCCGCCGCCCTCGTAGGCGAGCAGATCCTTCGCTTTCGTGAAGCCGTAGCGATCGTGCAGCCGCTCGTAGTACGCGAAGTTGTACGGCATCATCAGGGACGGCGGCGTGCCGTTGTTTTCAATCAGCAGCCCGCAGTCGTCGTTGGTCGACGGATTCATCGGGCCGCGCATCGTATCGAACCCTTTGGCGCGCAGCCAGCCCGCGGCGGTGTCGAACAGCGCATTCGCGACCGACTGATCGTCGATCGACTCGAAGAATCCGTAGAACCCCACCTTGTCGTGGTGTTCTTTGTTGTGCATGTCGTTCTTGATCGCGCCGATGCGCCCGACCGTCTGGCCGTCCGGCCGTCGGGCCATCCAGTACTGCGCCTCGGCATGTTCCCAGAACGGGTTTTTATCGGGAGAGAGCAGCGTGCGCACGTCGCGGCGCAGCTGCGGTACCCACAACGGCTCGGCCTTGTAGTGGTCGTACGGAAGAGCGATGAAGCGATCGAGATCACGCCCGCCGGTGACGGGCGTGATCTCCACTGCGGTCAGATAACCCCCAGCTCTTTCCCGAGCCGCCCGAACACCTCGAGCGCGAGATCGATCTGGTCGGGCGTGTGCGTCGCCATCAGGCTCGTGCGCAGACGGCATTGCGACGGCGGCACCGCCGGCGGCACGACCGGATTCGTGAAGACGCCGGCGTCGAAGAGCTTGCGCCAGAAGAGGAACGTCTTCTCGAGCGGGCCGATCAGCACCGGAATGATAGGCGTCTCCGTCGGACCGATGTCGAAGCCCAGCGAGCGCATGCCTTCTTGGAGCCGGCGCGTGTTGCGCCACAGCTGCTCGCGCCGCTCCGGCTCGCGCTGCAAGACGTGCAGGGCAGCCAGCACGCCCGCGGTGTTGGCCGGGGGAAGCGCCGCGGTGAAGATCAGAGGCCGCGAGTGATGCCGGAGATAGTGGATCACGTTCTCCGAGCCTGCCGCGAACCCGCCGATCGAGGCCAGTGACTTCGAGAACGTGCCGACGATGAGATCGACTTCGTCCACGAGGTCGAAATGGGCGGCCGTACCGTCGCCGTTCGGGCCGAGCACGCCGACCGAGTGCGCGTCGTCGAGGGCGAGCGCCGCGCCGTACTTCTGGCAGATCTTGAGGAGGCCGGGGACGTCCGCGATGTCGCCTTCCATCGAGTAGATGCCGTCCACGATCACCATGCTTCCCGTGCCCTCGGGCAGCTTCTGCAGCTTGCGCTCGAGACCCGCGAGGTCGCCGTGGTTGAACCGCATCGTCTCGCCGTGCGACATCTTGGCGCCATCGACGATCGAGGCGTGGTCCAGCTTATCGAGGAACACGACGTCGGTCCGGCCCACCAGGCCCGAAATGACGCCGAGATTGGCTTGATATCCCGTTGAGAAGACGAGGCAAGATTCCTTGCCGAAGAACTCGGCCAGCTCGGTCTCGAGCTGCTCGTGCAGGTCGAGCGTGCCGTTGAGGAAGCGGCTACCCGTGCACCCCGAGCCGTACCGCTCCAGGGCTGCCCGCGCCGCGGCCAAGACCTCGGGGTGGTGCGTGAGGCCGAGATAGTTGTTCGACCCCATCATGACCCGTTCCTGGCCCTCGATGACGACTATTGTGTCTTCGGAGCGGGAAATCGGTTTGAAATACGGGTAGAGGCCCGCAGCCTGAACCTCGCGCGCCCGAGTGAAGTTTTTGCACTTGTCGAACAGCGCGATGTGCTGCAGCGTCTCTGTACGCACGAAGCCTCGAATGTTGTAAACGGTGGTACAGCTTAGCCCTAGCTGAGGCAAATGGCAAGGCTTTTTGTGACATGGACCCTAGCCTAGATTGCTGCCATCGCATGAATTAAGCCCGTCTGTCCCCTTGGAGGCTCAGAGTGATTTCACGATTCGTTCGATTTCTGGGCCTCGCGGGCCTGGCCGCTTCCGTCGTTCCGCACGCCGCCACCGCACAAGCCCGGACGCATCCGCGTTGGGAGATTCCCGGGTTCGACATCAGCAAGGACAACGTCTGGCGCGTCCGCGCGGCGCGGGTCCGCGCGTTGCGAGCCGCCATGCTCTCGGCGCGTCAGTTCGGTGCGCTGAACGCGCCGATCGCACGCGTAGGGCCGATCTCGCCGAGCGCTATGGCGACGGCGGTGTCGGGCACGATGCACGTTCCCGCGGTCATGTTTCGTTTCAAAGACTCCCCGGTCGCGGCGTTCACGGCCGCCGATTACAACGCGGTGCTGTTCGCAACATCGCCGCCCGCGGGCAAGCCCTACACCTATCGCTCCTTCTACACGCAGCTCTCGAACGGCCTGCTGGACATCCAGGGCGGGGCGTTCGGATTTGCGACTCTCGACAGCAATGAGGTGTGGTACACGGGTGGCACGAGCGCGACATGCGCACAGAACAACCCGTTCAACCCGCCGGGCAGCACCATCACCAGCAACTGCAACGGGCTGTTCAGCGGCACCGCCGAACTGCGGATGCAGAACGGATTACGCGAGGCGTTGAGCAAGTTGGACGCGAGTGTGGACTTCTCACAATTCGTCGACTCGACGGGCTTCGTCCCATTCGTCTTGTTCCTGCACTACGCGAAGGGCGGAGAATGCGGCCCGGGGAGCGCGCCGGAGAATCATTTGTGGGCGCACCGCTTCTCGCTTGCTGCGACCGGCACGGGCGTCTACGTGACGGGTGATAACGATCCGTTCCACGCCGGACAAAAAGTCAAAATCAACGACTACATCCTGCAGCCCGCGGTTGGTGGTGCGGGTTCCTGCGACCCGACCCAGATCATGCCTGTCGGGACGGTGGCGCACGAGACGGGCCACACATTCGGCCTGCCCGATCTCTATGGGACTGACGGAACCACCGAAGGCATCGGCGAGTGGAGTCTGATGAGCTCGGGCAACTTTACTACTGCCCCCAGCCCCTCGCGCATGGATGCCTGGTCGCTCAGTCAGCTGGGATGGGTAACGCTCGCGCCGTTGACGACGACCGGCACGCACACGGTCGATGCCGCGCCCCTGTCCGACACGGCGTTTTACGTGCGCGTGCAGGGGCCGAATCCGCGCGGCGAGTACTACCTCATCGAGAATCGCCAGCGCCAGCAAGCCGACTCGGCGGAGATCAGAATTCATTGCGCGCGGTCCGGCAACCCGGCGGGATGCGGCGGCGGCCTCCTCATTCTCCACATCGACTCGGCGAAGGTTGCGCAGGGCTTGTTCAGCAACAGCGTCCAGTCGGGGTCACCGCACGGAGTCGCCGTCGTGCAGAGCGACGCGTTCGGCAATCTCGAGGCGCTACCCGTTGGCGGAAACTTCTGCGGTGTTCCGCCGTTTGCGGGATGCTCGAATCGGGGCGATGCGGGCGATCTGTATCCCGGCACGTCCGGAAACACGGCACTCGTTTTCCGGACCACCCCCGCCGCGTTGAAGAACTCGGACCAATCGTTCGCCGGATTCGCCATCGATTCGGTGAGCCAGCTCGTGACCGATCGCACCGTCTCCTTCCGGGTGCGGTTCGGCGGGCTCTCGGTCGTGCGCGCCAGTGATCCGCTCGCCACGATTCAATTCGACGGCGTGGCCTACAGGCAGTTCACGGACCTGGTGGATGAAGGCTCGAGTCACACGATCGCGTTCGTCGGGCCGCAGCTGTCGGGCGACGGCCGCAGGCGCTTCAACTTCCAATCGTGGTCCGACGGCGGGGCCGCGAGCCACGGCATCACGGGGCATCTCGCCGGCGACACGCTCATCGCGAACGTGACGCACGATTTCAAGCTCATCGCGACGACGGGCGGTGGCGGGACGATTCAGGCGGACACGAACATCAATTTGACGACGGGGACCTTTATCACGCAGGGCAGGGCGGTCACGCTGACCGCGACGCCCGACTCCGGCCTGAATTTCGGCGGTTGGTCGGGCGACACGGTGACCTTGAATTTGACTGTCGTCCTGCCGATGGGACGGCCCTATACCGTCACCGCAACGTTCGGCTCACTCACGGTGACCTCCGGGAATGCGCGGCCCAACGGCGTCATGGGCGCCGCGTATCTCGATTCGCTGAAGAGTTCGGGCGGCACCGGCACGAACAACTGGGTCATTACCAGCGGCGCATTGCCGCAGGGTCTCACGCTGAACAACACGACGGGCGTGATTTCCGGATTCCTGCAGCAGGCGGGGAACTTCTCCTACACCGTGTTGCTGACGTCGGGCGCGCAGAGCCAGTCGAGGACGTTCACATTCTCCGTTACGACGCCGACACTCGTTACGACCGACGTCGTCAGCCAGCTCCTCGGCCCGACGGCGCCGCTCAATGCCGACCAGACACGCTACTTGGATTTTATCGGCAATAACAACGGCGGCTTCGACATCGGCGACTTCCTCGCGTGGGTCAAAGCAACCGGCGCGCCGCTGAGCGCAGCGATGCTGCAAGCGCTCCAGTCCAGGAAGGGAGGCCCCCAATGAAACGTCTGATGGCAGTGGCGCTGCTCGCCGGCATCCTGTGCATGGGCGCGAGCTGCGGTGGTGACGGCCCGACCGCATCGGGGCCGGGCACGCTCAAAGTCCGTCTGACGTCGCCCAACTCGGGTGCCGATTCCGCGATCGTACTCACGATCGCGGGGCCGGCGGCGCTGACGAGCGCGACCGCGGGCACCGGCCTGCGGCTCTTTCAGCAACCGCTCGGCGGCACCACGACGCGTTTCGCGCTGACCGGCCAGCTGAACAACGGCGCGACGATCCTCACGATCGGCGTCGCGGACATCGGGGCGCTGAGCCAGTACAGCGGCGCGATCAACGGCATCGCGACGCCCGTGTACGCGTTGCGCGTACTGCCCGGCGGCTACGCGCTCGCGATCACGCGCTAGTCGCCGGCTTCAGCGGTCGCCGGGGTCTCCCAGGCGCGCGCCAGATGCTCTTCGAGGCGGCGCGTCAGATCCTGATACAGCGCGAGCAGCCGGCGGCACTCATCTGTGAGTGTCGTCGCGCCGCCGCCGGGACCGCCCGCGCGTGACACGACCATGGGGCGGCCGAGGGCCTCCTCCATCTGCTGGATCGTGCTCCACGCCGTGCGATAACTGATCCCCGCTTCCGACGCCGCGTCTTTTATCGAGCGCACACGCTCGACCGCGTCCAGTAATTTCGCTTCACGCTCACCGATGACGGATTCGCCCTCTTTGGTCAGCGTCACATGTGCTCTAGGATTCAAATCCGGGAATGGCATACGTCCTCCTGCGAAGCAATGCTCCCCCTTGCCGTATGCCCGAGCGGAGGATTCGTTCCATACGTCGCGCCATGTGGCGGACGCGCGACACCAGGGGTTAATGCCCTGGACCCCGGGGTGTCCATCGTCCGGGCAATTGACGCACCATACGGCGGCAGTCGCGAAGACTTCCTGGTGGACGCTATTTTCGTCGGCACGGGGCGGTAGCTCAGTTGGGAGAGCACCTGGTTTGCAACCAGGGGGTCGAGGGTTCGAATCCCTTCCGCTCCACTCCCGGCATCGTATCTTCGATGCCGGTCTTCGTTGGTATCCCAATCATCAGCGCCCTGTGGAGAGTTGCTGCATGCGTCGCGTCTTCCTGCCCGCCGCCGTCGCCGCATTGTTTCTGTCCTGTACCACCAGCGATCGCCTCGCCCCGACCTTCGATGAGCTCGGCGCGTTCAGCGCCACGTCGCTGCCGCCCGTCCGCATCAGCGAGATCCATTACGACAACACGGGGACCGACGTCGGCGAGGCGATCGAGGTCTCGGCGCCCGCCGGAACGGATCTGACGGGTTGGACCGTCGTGCTCTACAACGGCAACGGGGGCGTGCCGTACGACACGCACGCGCTGCCGACGCCGGTCCCCGCGACCTGCACCGATCGCGGCGTCGTCGTGATCAACTATCCGACGAACGGCATTCAGAACGGCAGTCCCGACGGGATGGCGCTGGTGGATCAGTCGGGCGCGGTCGTGGAGTTCCTGTCGTACGAAGGCGTCTTTACGGCGGTCGGCGGTCCGGCAAACGGTATCGTCGCGGTCGACATCGGCGTGAGCGAAGCAGGGAGCGAGCCGGTCGGCCGGTCGCTGCAGCGCGACGGCGGCAACGTGTGGAGCGGGCCCGTGGCGAACACGTTCGGAGCATGCAACGACAACGCTCCACCGCCACCCCCACCGCCCCCGCCCCCGCCGCCGCCACCGCCCCCACCGCCCCCACCGCCCCCACCGCCACCGCCTGGGCCGGTGAACATCGTCGAGATTCATTACGACAACAGCGGCGCGGATGTGGGCGAAGCGGTGGAAGTCGAAGGACCGGCGGGGCTCGATCTCAGCGGGTGGAGCGTCGTGCTGTACAACGGCAACGGCGGCGTCACATACGGCACGCTGTCCTTGACCGGCGCGCTCGCCGATCAGTGCCACGGCCGGGGAACGACGGTCGTGGCGGCGCCCGGACTGCAGAACGGTTCGCCCGACGGCCTGGCGTTGGTCGACGCGTCGGCGACGGTCGTGGAATTCCTGTCCTACGAGGGCGTGTTCGCCGCTACGAACGGCCCGGCCGCCGGCATGACGTCCGTCGACATCGGCGTCCAGGAGAACGGCGAGGCGATCGGGAATTCACTGCAGAAGGATGCGGCGGGATGGTATGGACCCGCGGCGTCGAGCTTCGGCGCCTGCAACGCGCGGCCCGCGAGCCGGATCACCTTCACGGGCCGCTTCCCAAGCGATCCGGCGCTGCCCGTGGGGTTCGAGGATCAGCTCTTCGCCACGCTGCTCGATGCGAGCGGCAATGCCGTCCCGACGGCGATGACCTGGGCCTCCGAGACGCCGCTCATTGCGACCATCGATCAGAACGGCGTCATGCACGCGCTGGATGCCGGGACGGCCATCTTCCGGGCGACGGCGAGCGACGGGACGACCGGCACGTGGACCCTTCCCACGCGCGTCGCTGTCCTCGGCACCGCGAGCTACGGCAACAACACGGAGTTCGGCGATCCCACCGACGCCGACGCCGGCGACGACTTCATCGTGCGCCATCTCGAGTACACGGCGTCCTACAATCGCAATCGCGGCGAGCCCAACTGGGTGAGTTACGATCTGGACGCCTCGCAGTTCGGTCCGGAGGATCGCTGTGATTGTTTCACGTTCGATCCGTCGCTGCCGGCGGATTTTCCGCGGTACACCACCGCCGACTACACCGGCTCGGGCGCGATCGCGGGCTACGGCATCGATCGCGGGCATCTCGCGCGCTCGTTCGATCGGACCTCGGGCAGCCTCGACAACGCCTTCACGTTCCTGTTCTCGAACATCGTGCCGCAGGCCTCGGATCTGAATCAGGGGCCGTGGGCATTGCTGGAGAACGCGCTGGGCGACAGCGCGCGCTTCGGCAATCGCGAGGTCTACATCGTCGCCGGCGGGGCGGGGAACAAGGGGACGCTGAAGAACGAGGGCAAGGTCGTCATCCCCGAGTTCATGTGGAAGGTCGCCGTCATTCTCCCGCGCGACCACGGCCTCGCCGATGTGCACTCCTATCGCGACGTCACGGTGATCGCGGTGATCATGCCGAACGCGCCCGGCATTCGGAACGATGACTGGCAGCGCTACCAGACGACCGTCGACGACGTCGAAGCGCTCTCGGGCTACGACCTGCTCTCGCTCCTTCCGGATCCGATCGAGATAGCGGTGGAGAGCAATACGAGGCCGCCGACGGCAGTCGCCGACGGGCCGTACCAATCGCTGCCGCACCTTGCGGTGGATATGAGCGCAGCGCGCTCGAGCGATCCCGACGGCGACGCGCTCACCTTCTCGTGGTCGTTCGGTGACGGCACCGAAGGGAGTGGAGTGACGGTCTCACACGCGTACGCCGCGCCCGGCACGTACCCCGTGCGGCTCATCGCCACCGACATTCGGACGTTGTCCGACACGACCTTCACTACGGCGGTTATTCTCACGCCGGCGCAGGCGCTCCAGCAGATCGCGACCACCGTCGACGAGCTGATTGCCGCGCATGTCCTGGAAGGAGCGGATCGCGCTTGGGTGGCGAACAAGGTGGCCGTCGCGTCGCGGCTCGTGGACCAGGCGAACGCGACCGCCCTCGTGAATCAGCTGCAGGAGATTCTGCAGCGCCTCGATCATGACGAGATCTCGGCGCCCAGTCTGGAGAACGCGGTGCGTCAGCTCATTCAGTCACTCACGTCCTGAGGACCGACATGCTATCCATTGCAACCGTTCTGTCACTCGTGCTGCAGAATCCGACGCCGCCTCCACCGCCGCCCGCGCCGCCGCCCCCGGCGCCTCCCCGCGTGGCGGCAAGTAGCTTCGCGGCGGTCGAAGTCCATGTGAACGCGCGACGGATCGGCGGGCAGTGGTTTGAAGAAGACGCGAGCCTCTCCGGGCCGTCGCGGATCGCGATCACGTATGGGCAGCCGCATGCGCGCGGCCGCAAGATCGAAGGCGGCCTCGTTCCGCTCGATACGGTCTGGCGGCTCGGCGCGAACATGGCGACGACGCTGCACACCGATCTCGACATCTCCCTCGGCGACCTGAAGCTTGCGCGCGGCGATTACTCATTATTCCTGCAGTACGGGCGTGCGGGGACGTCGCTGATCGTGAATCGCGGCACGGGGCAGTGGGGCACGGATCGCGATCCCGCGAAGGATCTGGGGCGAGTGGCACTGACGAGCCGGACCATGGCGGAAGCGGAGCCGGCGCTGTCGTTTTATCTCGTCCCGGAGTCGTCGCAACCGCGCACCGGGTACGCCGAGCTGCGGGGAACCTTGCTCATCAAGTGGGGGACCACGGAATGGTCGACAACGTGGCGAGTGGATCAGTGACGGACGAGCGGTATCCGATCGGCAAATTCACGAAGGTCCCCGCGCTGAGCGCCGCCGAGCGGAGCGCGTGTATCGAGCAGATCGTGGCGGCTCCGGCAAACTTTCGAAAGGCGGTCGCGGGGCTGAACGACGCCCAGCTCGATACGCCGTATCGCGAGGGCGGCTGGACGGTGCGGCAAGTGGCGCACCATTTGCCTGACAGTCACATGAATGCGTACATGCGGTTCAAGTGGGGGCTGACCGAAGAGTCGCCGGCGATCAAGACGTACGAAGAAAAGGATTGGGCCAAGACGCCGGAGACCCGCGCGCCGATCGCCATGTCGCTCGACCTGCTGGCGGCACTGCATCTCCGCTGGGTCGCGCTGCTGCGGGGCATGCGCCCCGAGGATTTCGCGCGCACGATCCAGCATCCGGACTGGGGCTTGTCGTCGCTCGACGCAATGCTCGCGCTCTACGCGTGGCACGGCCGGCATCATACGGCCCATGTCACATCACTACGCCAGCGCAAAGGATGGAGCTAACCGTGGTCGATTTCGCCGAAGACGATCTCGACGAAGAATTTCCGCTCGGCGACGGCACGGCGGATACCGAGGGGATCGTCGTTTGTCCCTACTGCGGCGAGCCCAACGAAATCGGCATCGATGCCGGCGGTGGTGCCTATCAGGATTACGTCGAAGACTGCCAGGTATGTTGCCGGCCCTGGCGCGTGACCGTCTCGTACGACGAAGAAGGCAACGCGGAGATCTCAGCCTTACCGCTCGACGAATGAATCGCTGCGGTTTACGTCGTACGGGCGAGGGCTAAAGCGCCACCACCCCGTTAATTTTCGCGACATGGCGAAATCCGTTCTCATCATCGACGACGATCCGGACGTCCGGGAGCTGCTCGGCCAATTTTTCGCCGATCAGGGATTCGTCGTCCATGTTGCGCGCGACGGCCGCCACGCCCTGCAGCTGCTCGCCAAGATCGGAGCGCCCGACGTGATCCTGCTCGACTACCTGATGCCGGGCATGAGCGGCAGCCAGTTCCTCGAACGCAAGCGTCGCAATCCCCGGATCCGCTGCATTCCCGTCGTGGTACTGTCCACATGGACCCGGGAGTGGATTCCTTCGCGGCTCGACGCTGTCGAAGTGCTGTCGAAGCCCATCGACCTGGAGCGGCTGCTCGAGCTCGTGCGCCACATCTGCGACGGTTCTCACGCGGTGCATGTGCACGTCCGCGCCCGCCGCGGTTTAGTCGGTGGACGGCGGCTCGAGGGCGGCCTGATCGGTATCGCGAAGTAAGCGGTCGTCGAAGAATTCGCATTGTAAGACGCCCACTTTTGATGTGATGCGGGTCTCGCTCCTCATTCGCTCCGAAGAGCTAAACCCATTGGTCCTAGTCCCTCCGCATGGTGGCATTACTGTCACAGATGCCCGGAGCGGAGCGAAGGGAGGGGCGGATGCCTTCTATTCTTGTCGTGGAAGATGACGGTGATACGCGGATGCTGTTGCGGGAATTCCTCACTGATGAGGGGTTTCTGGTGCATGCCGCACGCGAAGGCCAGCACGCCCTGCACATGCTCGAGAAGATCGAGCCGCCGGACCTGATCCTGCTGGATTACAAGATGCCGGTGATGGACGGGAAACAGTTCTTGGCGGTGCTGCGGCGTACGCCGAGTCTGCAGACCATCCCCGTCATTATCCTGTCCGCCGCCACGCGCGAATGGTCCGGCGCGCACCTTGAGGTCGAAGAGGTGCTGTCCAAGCCGATCGACCTCGAGCTCCTGCGGGCGGCGGTGAATCGCGTCTGCGCCGGTCGCGCCGACCGGCTATAAGGCCGCGTCGTAGCGGCGCGCGACCTCCCGCCAGTTCACGACGTTCCACCACGCCGCCACGTAATCGGGCCGGCGATTTTGATATTTCAGGTAGTAGGCGTGCTCCCACACGTCGACGCCGAGGATCGGGACTTTCTTGTCCATGACGGGGCTGTCCTGGTTGGGCCGGCCTCCGATCTCGAGCTTGCCGTTCGCGACGGTCAGCCATCCCCAGCCGCTGCCGAACTGGCCGGTTGCCGCGGCGGTCAGCTGCTCCTTGAACTTCGCGAAGTCGCCAAATGTCTTCCGGATCGCGTCCGCGAGCGCGCCGCTCGGCTCTCCACCGCCGCCCTTACCCGCCGGAGCCATGATGGTCCAGAACAGCGAGTGGTTGTGATGGCCCCCGGCGTTGTTGCGCACCGCCGTGCGAATGTCGTCCGGTATGCTGCTCAAGTTGCGCAGCAGGTCTTCGAGGTCCTTGTCGGCCAGCTCCGGATGCTTGCTCAAGGCGTTGTTGAGATTGTTGATGTAGGCTTGATGATGCTTGCCGTGGTGGATCTGCATGGTCTGCGCATCGATATGCGGCTCGAGCGCGCTGAAATCGTACGGCAACGGTGGAAGCGAGTGTGCCATCGCGAGCGTTCCTTGGTAGTGTGGCTGTCAAACCCCGCATTGCGCGGGGCAGTTCCCTCCGTATTTTGCTCGTCGCACAACGTGTCGTCCACTCCTCTTCCCGCCTAGATGGCGTCCATTACGCTCCGCCGGCTCAGCAAGGTCTTCGACGGCGGCGTTCAAGCGTTGCACCACCTGGATCTCGAGGTGCGAGACGGCGAGCTGCTCGTCGTCCTCGGGCCGTCGGGATCGGGCAAGACGACGGTGCTACGGTGCGTCGCCGGCCTCGAGGAGCCGACGAGCGGGGACGTCGTGATCGGCGAGCGGGTCGTGACCAACGTCCCTCCCGCTGCACGAGACCTCGCGATGGTGTTTCAGAGTCCGGCGCTGTATCCCCACCTCACCGTGCGCGAGAACATCGCGTTTCCGCTCGAGGTGCGCGGTGTCGCGCCGGCGCAAGTCACGCGTCGCGTCATCGAGGCGGCGGCGCGCCTCGACCTGAGCGGCGTGCTCGACCGGCGGCCCACGCAGCTCTCGGAGGGTGAGCGCCAGCGCGCCGCGCTCGGTCGGGCGATCGTGCGCGGGCCGCAGGCATTTCTGTTCGACGAGCCGTTGTCGCGGCTCGACGCCAAGCTGCGCATCGAGCTGCGCGGCGAGCTACTCGCGCTGCATCGCGCGCTGGGCGCCACGATGATCTACGTCACCCACGATCAAACCGAAGCGATGACGATGGGCGACCGCGTTGCCGTGCTGCACGAGGGGCGGCTGCGCCAAGTCGGGACGCCGGAGGAGGTGTACCAGCGCCCTGCGGACGTGCACGTCGCGCGATTCGTCGGAACCCCAGGCATGAACGTCTTGCAGGGGAGGGGACGCGGGACGGGGGATGGGGGACGGGTCATCGAGGCCGGTAGCCTCGCGATTCCTATCGAGCTCTCGACATACGAAGGCGAGCTGCAGGTCGGGATTCGACCGGAGTTTGTCGGACTCTGCGCGGTCGACAAGGGCGTCGGCAACGGCGACGTGCTGGTGGTCGAGCCGCTGGGCAGTGAGACCCTGATTCATCTCAACGCCGGCGGGCAGCCGCTCGTCGCACGCGTGCCCGGGTTCGCCGATGTCCGGGTCGGGACGCGGGTTGGTGTGAAGCTCGATCGCCGCCGTCTTTACCTGTTCGACGCTGCGGGCACGCCGCTCGCATGAAGCGACGCTGGGCCGTCGGGGCGACCGTAGCCGCCGTGCTGTCGGCCGCGGTGACGATTGTGGCGGTCCACGTGGCGCAGCGGCAGTATCGGCACGCATTCGCGTTTCGGATCGCGCGGACGACCGCCGCCTACGTCGCCGCGGTGACGCCGCCTCCGCCTCTGCCGCCGCCGCCGCCGCCACCCCGAGCGTCACGGCGGTCCCGTGGGCCGACTAAACCGCCGCCCCCGCCCCCGCCCCCGCCGCTGTCACCGCAGGTGCCGGCAGCCGCGCGGAACTACGACTTGCCCGCACTGCTAACGCAGTCGCGCGCGCTCCGCACATTGCCCGGATTCACGACCGACGTCGAGGTCTACTACGGCACGGCGCCGCTTGTCGACGCCACGGCGCCGCCCTTGTCGCCCGACGATCTGCGCGCGCTGCAGGCGACCAACGGCCGCTGGCGTGATGGTGCCGCGCTGGTCCCGCTGCGGGATCGTGACAACCAGGTGGTCGTGGGGGCGGTGGCGGCGCGGCCGCACCGCGGGGCGAACGGTCCGCTGCCCGGCGGCTTCGGATTCGTCGTGCCGGCGGCGCTGCTGGCGATCGCTGCCGCGGGCGTGGTTGCGTGGCGCGAACGCTCGCTGCGCCGCGGCGGCTACGCGGCGGCCACGCTGATTCTCGCGTTCGCGGCGTATGTCGACGTGCGCTACGCCGCGAAGACGAGCACCGACCGCTGGCTGTTCGACGCCCGCCGTCTGCTCCAGGAGGCGGCCACGCGCCTGCCCGCACCGCGCGCGCGCGTGAGCATCGAAGACTTGGCGGCATTGATCCGCGACGGGGAAGTCGTCGCCGGCGAGCCGGGCGAGTCGCCCGCACGGCGCGTGGACGTCAACGGCACACCGCAGGCGGTCGTGGCCGTGCTCATCGGGCCTGGCCGCTGGGTCGAGCTCCGCTCTGCACCCGCCGAACGAACAGCCCCGCAGTGGCTGCTCGTGCTGCTGCCGTGCGTGCTTCTCGGCCCGCTCGCGATCTGGATGTTGCGCTGGGCGGAGCGTACCGCGCCGCGGGAGCGTCGCGCCACGAGCCTGGCATGGGGATTTCTCGCGCCTGCCGTGTTGCACCTCGCGGTATTCACCATCGGCCCGACCGTCTATGCGATCTGGTTGGCGAGCCTCGCCCGGGCCGGCCTGCCGGCCGTCTTACGTGATCCGACGACGTGGATGTCGTTCCGCACGACGCTCATCTATGCGCTGTATGTCCCGCTGTCGATCGTACTGGCGCTGGGCGGGGCGCTCGCCGTTCATCGGTATCGCGAGCGCTGGTTCGGGCGCGTGCTGGGGGCGGCGTTTCTGGCTCCCTACCTCTCCTCCGTCGTAGCGATCGCGCTCGTGTGGCAAGTCATCGCGCGCGCCGCGTCATTTGGCCTCGGTCAGGCTGACTGGTTGAGCAGTCCTCGCACTGCGCTGCCGGCCCTGATGCTGATCTCCATCTGGGCGCACGTGGGCGGACAGATGCTCGTGATCCTTGCCGGTCTCGACCGCATCCCGCCCGAGTTTCTCGACGCCGCTCGTGTCGATGGCGCGGGTGCATGGCGGCGGTTGTTTCGGATCACGCTGCCACTGCTTCGTCCGGTGCTCGGGCTCGTGCTTCTCACCGGCGTGATTAGCGCGATGCAAGTGTTTACGCTCGTCTACGTCCTGACGCCGAGCGGCGTCGCGACCGTAGTTGCCGGCAGCTATGCTGCGGCGTGGGGCTCGCAAGCATTTGGGGTAGGTTGCGCGATCGCCGTTTGCCTGCTCGCGGCGCTCGTCGTGCTGCGCTGGCCCCAGGTCGGGATCGTGCGGAGGCAGAATGCGTAGAGTCGCGATCGTGCTCGTGCTACTCGCCGCCGCGATCATGCTCGCACCCTTCCTCTATATGCTCTCCGTCTCGTTCATGAGCGAGATGGACCTGCTGCGGTGGCCGCCGCCGCTTCTGCCCGCTGCCCCCACGCTCGGCAATTACGCCGCGGCGTTGGCTGCGCTCCCCTTTGGGCGTGTGCTCGCGAACACGGCGATTCTCGCGGGATGTGTCATGCTGGGTCAGCTCCTCACGAGTGCCGCCGCGGGATATGCCCTGGCGCGCATGCGGTTCGCCGGCGGTGCCGGTGTGCTGGCGATGCTGCTGGGTCTGCTCGCGGTTCCCACAATCCTGCTCGTCATCCCGCGCTATCTGCTGATGGTCACGCTCGGCTGGGTGGACACGTATCCGGGGCTCATATCGACTGAGCTCGTGTCGATCTGGGGGATCTTGCTGATGCGCCAGGCGTTCCTCGCATTGCCGCCCGAGGTGGAAGATGCGGCGCGCCTCGACGGCGCGGGGGAATGGACCGTGTTCTGGCGCGTCACTCTGCCGCTCGCCCGTCCCGCGGTGCTTGCGATTGCCGTGCTCGCCTTCGTGGATCAGTGGCGCAACTTCCTCTGGCCGCTCGTGGTCACGCGATCCCCGCGCATCGAAGTCGCTGAGATTGCGCTCCTGCACTTCCGTGGCGCCTACGTCGCGAATGCCCCCTATCAAATGGCTGCCGCGGTCCTGGTGACGCTTCCGGTCCTCATTCTTGGCCTGGTGGCCCAGCGGTATGTGATGCACGGCCTGCGCATCAGCGGAGCGCGCATTCGTCTGTAAGGTGCGTGTCAATGGCTCAGAAGTTGCGAGACGATCCCTGCGAACGCTTCCAACGCCCGATGGTCGTGCTGCATTTCGCAGCGCCCGGCTTGGGAAGGTCGATCGGCAGGGAGAATGCACGTGCACCGTTTCATCCCGGCGTTGCTGTTTGCGTACGGAGCTGTGACGTCACTGCTCGCCGCACAGGACAAGGGCATCCGGTCCAACGCAGTCGCCTTCGGCTACGTGGCCACCCTCGGTGACGGTTGGGAGATCGAGTCGGTCGAGATCGGCTTCGCGCGGCGCCCGCGGCACGGGTTTGCGGCGCTGATGGTCGGCGCTCGGATGGGCGCCTTCGTGAACGAGAAGACCATGTTGGGCGGGACGGGCGGCGCCGTCGTGGCCGCGACACTCTCCGCACGCACGAAGATGAACCCGATCGCCGAATTCGGGACTGACGAGCATGGGACGGGGCTCGGACTCGACGTGACGTTTGAGCTCAGCGGCTATGCCGCCACGCGCTCGCCGCTCGCCCAGGGCACGCACTGGGCCGCCGTTTCCGTGCTGCCTGCCATCAGCATCGGCAACGGGGACGCGGCGCACTTCGCGCTCGTGATTGGGCCCACGTTGTGGCTCAGCGGCACAAAGCCCGCTATGCGTGGGATGTTTGCGCTCCGTGGTGAGGCGCCGCTGGCGCGCCGGGAGCGACGTCCCTAGGTTAGCGACCCATGGTCGCGCCGACGCTGACCTCGGACCAACCCGGTCTCGAGGTTCTCGCGGAAGTTGCCAGAGTCCTTGCCGCCGGCCCGCCTGCTGAAGACGGGGAGGGGCTCGGCACCGTGCTCGCCGTGCTGCGGCGCGGCCTCGCCTTGCGACGCTGCCGGCTGTGGCTTCGGTCTCCCGACGGCTCGCGTTACACCCCCCTCGCTCCCCCCACCGATGCACCGAAACCGCATGAGTCATCCGCCGACGTCGCGGCCTGGATCGCCAAGGGCCCGGCACAGGCGCCGATCGCGGGTGGCACCTTGCTCCGCTTGCCGCTGGTCCATGAGGACGAGCCGCTCGGTTGCTTGGAGGCCGAGATTCCGCAGGGGGCGAGCGAGCGGATCGCGCATGACGTGCTCGTGGTGGTCGTGCAGATGCTGGCGCCGGTCCTCGCCGCGATCGAGCTGTCACAGGATCTTGCGTCCGAGGTGGCGTTGCGGACCCGCGAGCTCGAGGCGCAGCGCAACTTCGCGGCGCGCATCATCGACTCGCTTCCGGTCGGCCTGTACGTCATCGACCGCGCGTATCGGATTCGCGCCTGGAATCGCAAGCGGGAAGCGGGAACGCAGGGCGTGTCGCGCGAAGATGCACTCGGTCGCGAAGTCTTCGAGGTGCTGGACCGGCAACCGCGCGACCTGCTGAAGCAGGAATTCGATCGCGTGTTCGCGACGGGCGAGATCCAGCAGGTCGAGATGGACTCACAGGCGACCGGCGAAGCGCGCCACTATCGGATTACGAAAATCCCGATGCGGCTCGACGGCGAGGACATCTCGCACGTCATCACGATCGGCGAAGACGTGACGGCCTGGCGGCAGGCACAGCAACAGCTCGGACAGGCCGAGAAGCTCGCCGCCGTGGGACAGCTGGCCGCCGGCGTGATGCACGAGATCAACAACCCGCTCGCGACGATTCTCGCCTGCAGCGAGGCGCTCGGACTGCGCTTCGGCGAGCGGGACGAGTATCTGAAGATCATCGACACCGAGGTCCAGCGCTGTCGCCGCATCGTGGAGGGGCTGCTCGACTTCTCGCGGCCCAAGAAGAGCGGGCACAAGGCATCGGACATCAACGCGATCATCGAGCAGACGCTCTTCCTGCTGAAGCATCACGAGCGCTTCAAGTGGCTGACGATCGAGCGCCAGCTCACGACCGGACTGCCGGAGTTCCAGGCCGACGCGGAGCGGCTGGTGCAGTGCTTCATGGCGCTCATGTTGAACGCCATGGATGCGATGAACGCGCGCGGCGTCTTGACGGTACGCACCGGCCGCAACCCGCTGCGCGGCGACGAAATCATGGCGGAGTTCATCGATACCGGGACCGGCATCCGGCACGAAGACCTCCCCAAGATCTTCGAGCCGTTCTTCACGACCAAGCCGCAAGGGCGCGGCACGGGCCTCGGCCTCTCGGTCGCCTACGGGATCGTGCAAGAGCATCGCGGCCGCATCGAGGTGGAAACGCAGATGGGCGTGGGCACCAACTTCAAGGTGTTCCTCCCGGTCGCATGAAGATTCTCGTCATCGAAGACGACAAAACCGTGGGCGAATACGTGCGGCGCGGGCTGGACGAAGCCGGCTATCACGTGGATCTCGTCGGCGACGGCGACGAGGGACTGCGGCGCGCGAGCGGCCGCGGCGCGAACTACGACATCATGGTGCTCGACCTCCGGCTGCCGAAGCTCTCGGGGATCGACGTGCTGCGCACGCTGCGCGACCGCGGCAACGGCCTGCCGGTGCTGGTGCTCACCGCGCAGGACTCGCTGGATTTCAAGGTCCAGGCGTTGCGGATGGGCGCGGACGACTATGTGACGAAGCCCTTCGCCTTCGAGGAGCTCCTCGCGCGCGTCGAGGCGCTCGGCCGCCGGCCCAAGGCGATCTCGCCGCCCACGCTCAAGGTGAACGGCCTGGTGCTCGACACCGGCAGCCGCGAAGTCACGCGCGACGGCAAGCGCATCGAGCTGACCCCGAAAGAATACGCCGTGCTCGAGTACCTGATGCGGCATCAGGGCCGCGTCATGTCGCGCACGCTGATCACCGAATATGCGTGGGACTACCATTTCGATCCCGGCACGAACATCGTGGATGTGGTGATCACGCGATTGCGCAAGAAAATCGACCAGGCCAAGGAACCCAAGCTGATCCACACGGTGCGCGGCGTGGGCTACGTGGTGCGAGCGTAAATGGAAAGCATTCGCGGGCGGCTGACCATCTGGTACGCCACCGCGCTGATCCTCAGTATCGGCGTCTTCGCGGTGGTGCTGTACTTCGCGCGCCGCAGCGCGACCTATCAGGACCTCGATCGCCGCATCCAGTCGGAAGCCGACCTCACGTCGGGCATCCTCGCCGAGAGTTTTCGCGCGCGCGGCGTGCTGGTCCAGAAGGACACGGGGGCGAAGCCTATCCTCATCCCCGAAGTCGCCGCCGTGCTCGAGGTCGTCCCCGATTACCTGCTCGTGACGAGCAAAGACGGCAGCCTCCTCTTCGGCTCGCCGGATGCCCGCTCGCTCGGTTTTGCGCGCTTCGAGCAGGTGCTGGCGCTCGCGCGCGGCGCGCAGGCCACCGAGGGCGTGGCGGGGCCGGCGCGCTACCATGTGCCCGACGGGCCGACCATTCATTACGTCATTCGCTCGGTGCCCGAAGCGGGCGGCCAGATCGGCGCGATTCTCGCCGGCGCGGACACGCGCAGCGCCGAGCTGCAGGTGGACCAGCTGATCACCACGATCGTGATCGCCTTTCTCCTCGGCATCGTGCCGGCGGTGCTCGTCGGTCGCTGGATCGCGGGGCGCGCGCTCGAGCCGGTGGACAGCATGATCACCGAGATCCGGGAAATTACCGACGGCCGCAGCCTGCATCGCCGGCTCGCGATTCCCATGGAGAAGGACGAGCTCGGCCGCCTGGCGGCGACGCTGAACCAGATGTGGACGCGCCTCGAGCGCAGCTTCGTGGCGCTGCGCCGCTTCACGGCCGACGCGAGCCACGAGCTGAAGACGCCGCTGACCGTCGTGCGCGCGGGCGTCGAGCGAGCGATCACCCGCCCGGGGTTGGCACCCGAGACGCTCGCACCGCTCGAGGAGACACTCCAGGAAGTGAATCGGATGACGGAGCTGCTCGACGCGCTCCTCACGCTCGCGCGCGCGGACGAGGGCCGCGCCGAGCTTCACAAAGTCCCGGTCGATCTGCGCGAGATCATCGAGGAAGCAGGCGAGACGGGCGAGCTGCTCGCCGAGCACGCCGGCGTCGGCATCGACATCCGGTTGCCGCCCACTCCGCTCGTGGTGCCGGTCGATCGCAGTCGCATGCGCCAGCTCGCGCTCAACTTGATCGAGAACGCGGTGAAGTACACGCCGCGCGGCGGGCAGGTGTCGGTCGAGCTGGGCAGCAACAACGGGCGTGCCGTATTCACCGTCGCGGATACCGGGATCGGGATCGCGCCCGGGGACTTGCCGCACGTCTTCGATCGCTTCTGGCGTGCCGACTCCGCCCGCACGCGCACGAGCGAGCGTGCCGGTACGGGACTCGGCCTCGCCATCTGCAAGTGGATCGCGGAAGCGCACGGCGGCACGATCGAGGTGCAGAGCCGGCCGGGGCGGGGCACGACGTTCACCGTGGGCCTTCCCCGAGCGGAGACCGCGTAACGTCACTTCGGATTTAGGCTCTTGTAATCTTCCGGGAAGGATTCACTCAGTATCGCGCGCAAACTTTCGGGGCAACTCGCTCGGAGGTGTGCTATGCGCGTCGCCAGCTCTGCAGTCTCCGTGACAGCCCACGTCGTCCTCGTCGTACTGGCTGTATTCGGTACAACAAAACGTGCTCGCTCGGCTCCGGCCCGGGTCGTCGACGTTGATTATTTCATGCCTCCAACGCCCGCCCATCCGAGGCCCGCAGGAACCGAGGGCGGAGGGCTGTCGATTCCGACTCCGACCCCACCCGATCCTGGTCGCATCCCCGTGTCCGCGCCAATCATCGATGGTGTGTCGCCGCTCGAGCCGCGGTTTCCGGTCTTCGTCCCATCCACTTCCGGCACGTCTGCACCCGCCGGCGGGTGGATTGAAGCGATCGGGGAAACCGGACCGCAAGTGTTGACGGGTCCCTTGCCCGTCTATCCTGAGTTGCTCCGGCAAGCCGGCATCCAAGGGCGCGTCGTCCTCGAAGCCGTCGTCGACACGTCCGGGCGCATCGTGCCGGCATCGATTGTGGTCGTCAGCGCGACGCACCCGGTCTTCGTCGCGCCGTCGCGACAGGCATTGCTCGCGACCTTGTTTCGCCCAGCGATGGTCGGTGGGCGCATCGTCGCCGTGCACGTGCGGATTCCATACGATTTCACGATTCGGACATCCCAATCCCTACGGACTTCACCCTAAGGAACAGGATGGCAAAGGCTCATCCGGCTGTCATCGTTTTGTAATGTTCGTTCTACTAGCGGCTGTAATCCACGCGGGTACTTATTACAGAGCCATCAAGGCCCGGAGGGACGTCGGTGTTTGATCACCTGATCGAGTCCAATCGCAAGTCGAACAAGAAGGGCGCGTTCGGTCTTGGCGCGGCTTCGCTGGTCGGGCACAGTCTGGTCGTGCTCGCGGCCGTCGTGGCCACGTTGACCGCCGGACAGAAAAAAGACGACCAGACGCTCGACACGGCGATGGTCTTCCTGAACCAGGAAGAGCAGAAGAAGCCGGAGGAGCAGCCGCCCGTCGTGGATGTGCCGCAGCTCAAGGGCTTCCAAACGGTCGTCGCGCCGACCGACATCCCCACGAACATCCCGCCGATCAATCTGCAGGAGCATTTCGACCCCAAAGACTACACGGGTACCGGCGTCGAGGGCGGTACCGGCACGGGTATCGTGCCGTCATCCGACCAGGTGTTCATGGAGTCGGTGGTCGAAGAGCGGCCCGAGCTGCTGACGCACCCGCCGCTGCAGTATCCGGATCTGTTGCGGCAGGCCGGCGTGCAGGGTCGCGTGCTCGTCCAGGCGATTATCGACACGTCGGGACGCGCCGAGCCGCCGTCGGTCAAAGTGGTCCAGAGCCCGAATCCGGGGTTCGATCAGGCCGCAAAGAACATGGTGCTCAAGTCGCTGTTCCGTCCCGCGCGAGTGCACGGCCGCGCCGTTCGCGTGCTGGTGAATTTGCCGATCGACTTCACGATCAAGAGATAGGGAGACCCGATGAGTTACGCAGACCTATGGGCATCGATGGGGCTGTTCGCCAAGGGCATCGTGGTCGTCATGTTCATCATGTCGGCCTGGTCGTGGGCGGTCAGCATCTCGAAGTGGATCTATCTGCGCAAGTCGCAGAGGGAGACCCGTCGCTTTGCGCCGGAATTCTCCCGCTACCTCCAGGAAGAGCAGCTCGACGGCGCGATCGCGCTCGCTGAGAAGAACAAGAAGAGCCACGTCGCGCGCGTGCTGGGTGAGGCGCTCGCCGAAGTGAAGCCGTTGCTGCGCGACCGTGCGACCATCACCGCCGCCGACATCAACTCGGCCGAGCGGGCGGTCGAGCGGCAGATGCTGATCATCACCGCCGAGCTGAAGCGCGGTCTCGGCATTCTGGCGACGACGGGCGCGACCGCGCCGTTCGTCGGCCTGCTCGGCACCACGATGGGTATCGTCACGGCCTTCCAAGGGATGTCGGCGTCGGGCGGCTCCGGCTCGCTCGCCGCGATCACGGGCGGCGTCGCCGAGGCGCTCATCACGACCGCGTTCGGTCTGATGGTCGCGATTCCGGCGGTGTGGCTCTACAACTACTTCAGCACGAAGATCGACTTCCTCACGGTGGAAATGACCTACACGTCGAAAGAGCTGATCGACTACCTCATCAAGAGCGTCGGCAGCGAATTCGGCCGGTCGATCTTCACCAAGGAATTCCAGACGCAGAAGACGTCGCAGACCAGCGGCCCGATCAAAGGATAAGTCGTCATGGCAATCGGGGCAGCTTCAGCCAAAGGCGCCGTTGCAGCGAACATCAACGTCACGCCGATGATCGACGTGATGTTGGTGCTCCTGATCATCTTCATGATCGTGACGCCCGCGATCACCGCCGGATTCCAGGCGACGATTCCGCGCGCCAAGAATCCCGACGCCAAGGAAGAGGGCGAAGGCGAAATCCGTCTCGGTATCGACAACCTGGGGAAATTCTACCTCGATATCACCGACCCCCGGACGGGCAAGTACACCGGCCCGCGCGCCATCAGTGACGAGGATTTGCCGGGACAGCTCACGACGCTCTACGCGAACCGCACGGTCGACAAGATCATGTATCTGAAGGCGGATGAGGGCGTCGAGTACGGCAGGATTCAGGTCGCACTCGAGATCGCGCGAAAAGCCGGCGTGCGCGTGATCGGCGCGATCGCCGAGCAGGAACGTTCGGTCAAACCGGCGGAGCCCTAAGCCATGGCCATGGGAAGCGGTGGATCCGGCAGCGGTCTCAGCTCGGACATCAACGTCACGCCGATGATCGACGTGCTGCTGGTACTCCTGATCATCTTCATGATCACGCTGCCGCTGTCGCGGCGGAGATTCGAAGTGCAGGTCCCGCCCGAGCAGAAGAATCAGCCGCACCAGAAACAGACCCAGAGCGACCAGATCGTGCTCGAGCTGAAGCCGGACGGGTCATATGCCGTGAACACGCAGGTCGTCCCGTTCGAGCAGCTCGATGCGAAGTTCCACGAGCTGTACGATCAACGTCCCGCGAAACTGCTCTTCATCAAGGCGGCGCCCAATCGCAAGTATGGTGACATCGTGCGGGCGATGGACGTCGCGCGCGGCGCCGGTGTGCAGGTGATCGGTTTCACGCCGTCAGAGGCCAACGCCGCGCATTGAGTTCCTGTACGAGACGCGTCAAGCCGGGGCACGAAACCGTGCCCCGGTTTTCGTTATAGGGTATTTATTCAACTATGCCTGACGCCTCGCGTCCCGCCTTCGATTCCTACGCCCTGCCGCTGCCGCGGCGGCGCGAAGGGCCGGCGGCCGCCCTCTCGCTGCTCGCCCACCTCGCGATCGCGATTCTCATCCTGTGGCGCGGCGCCCAGTTGTTCGAGTCGGGCGGCGGCGGTGGGGGCACCGGGCCGCGCGGTGGTGGCGGCGGCGGCGGCCGTCCCGCGATGAGCTGGGTCGCGCTGCCCCCGCTCGCGACGGCGCCGGCAGAGCAGCAGGTCGCGAAGACCGAACCGACGCCGCCGCCCGTCGTCACCGTACCGACCGTCACGCCGCCGCCCGCCGAGCCGGTGAAAATCGACATTCCGCTGGCGACGGCGACGACGTCGCCCGTCGCGGTGGGCACGGGAAACGGGACGACCGGCGGGCCAGGCTCGGGACCAGGCAACGGCGGAGGGCAGGGAACGGGCACGGGGACCGGCGCCGGGGTCGACTCCGGCCCGGGCTCGGGCGGTGGGCCGAGCGGGATCATCCCCTCGCCGAAATGGGCGATTCTTCCGCCGTCCGGTGCGCCTCGGGAAATGAAGGGACGCCCCTATGAGGTGCAGTTCTGGGTGACGGCCGAGGGGCGAGTGACGCGCGTGGAGGTGACGCCGCCGATCAAGGACTCCGGGTATCGGCGCGAGTTCGTCGATCGCATGATGGGCTATCTGTTCAATCCAGCGCGCACCCTCGACGGCCGGCCAGTCGATGGCATCGCGCGGCTGACGCTCACACTGCCATAGGGTAGCGGCGACCGTAGAGGTACGGTATTTGCGAGTCCGGGTGCGGAGGTTGAACCGTGCCTCGTCCCTTGTCCTCGCACGCCGTCTTCGCTAGTCACGCTTTGCCGGCCGGCGCTGTTTCTGTTGCGGCGCATGTCGCCGTAGCCATTCTGGTGCTGTGGCGTGGCGCCGTGTCGTTCGACAGCAGTAGTGGCGGCGACGTACTGCGCGAGAGCCAGGAGGGCGGACGCCCGGCGATGACTTGGGTTGTGCTGCCTGCAATCACCTCGCTGCAAACCGAAGCGCCGTCGATCCCCTCACCGCGCATCACGGTTCCGGCTGCCGCGGCACCCATGGTGCAACCGGTCAGGCTCGACGGGCCGCCACGAGTGCTCGCCATCACGCAGCGTATGCCGTTGCCTATCCAGCTGCCCGATTCCGTGGGCATCGACGAGGGCGTGAGCCCTGACTCCGGCCAGGTGTCGAACTGCGGCGGTGCCAGGCAGGTCAGCCCCACCCCCACCCCCACCCCCAGCCCCCGTCCCGGCACCGGTCCTGGCTCAGATGGCAACGCGCGTGATATGCTTACCCCCGCCGGGGAGGAGCCACCTCCCGACGACCAGCGGGAACATGACGTCCAGTTCTGGATCCGGGCCGACGGGCGCGTGAAGAGGATAGCGGTGAGTCCGCCGATCAGGGACCCGGACTACCGGCGCCGATTCAAGGAAGCCATGAGCAGCTTCGTGTTCGGTCCGGTGCAGATGCCGGACGGGCGTGCGATCGATTACGTCTATAGCTGCGTCGTTTATCAATAACATCACGGCTGAAAACCGAAGGCAGGGATCTCGTGCGGCAGCTGTTCAAGCGGAAGCCGATTGCGGACCTTCTCGTCGGGGAGCTGGACACGCCGCAGTCGCTGCGCCGCGTGCTGGGCGCCGGCGATCTCATCATGCTGGCGATCGGTGCCGTCATCGGCGCGGGGATTTTCGGCGCGATCGGCACGGCCGCCGCCGGCCAGATCGATGCCGCCGGCCACATGGTCCGCGCGGGGGCGGGCCCGGCGCTCGTATTCTCGTTCCTGCTGCTCGGCGTCTGCTGCGCGCTCGCCGGACTCTGCTATGCCGAGCTCGCCGCGATGATTCCGCAGGCGGGCAGCGCGTACGCGTATTCCTACGCGACGCTCGGCGAGCTCGTCGCGTGGATCATCGGCTGGGATCTGATCCTCGAATACGCGGTCGGCAACGTCGCGGTCGCGATCTCGTGGGCCGACTACTTCAAGTCATTGCTGTCGAGCTTCGGCATACAGATGCCGGTGTGGATCTCGACCGGCTACCGCACCGCGCTGCTCTCGCCAGACCCGGCTGTGCACGGGCTGATCGATACCGCGCCGCACGTGTTCGGCATTCCGATCCTGGTGAACATTCCGGCGTTCGTCATCGTGGGCCTGATCACGTGGCTGCTGCTGCTCGGCGTTCGCGAGAGCGCGCGCACGAACAACGTTCTCGTCATCATCAAGCTGCTCGTGCTGGCGCTGTTCATCGTGGCGGGCTTCAGTCACATCCATTCCGCGAACTATACGCCGTTTGCGCCCAACGGCTGGCGCGGCATTCACCAGGGCGCAGCGATCGTGTTCTTCGCGTACATCGGATTCGACGCGATCTCCACCGCGGCGGAAGAGACAAAGAATCCGCAGCGCAATTTGCCCATCGGTATTCTCGGCGGCCTGGCAATCTGCACGCTGATTTACGTGGTCATCGGCGCCGTGCTCACCGGCATGGTGCCGTACGGTGATCTGGGAGTGGCGGATCCCCTGGCGAAGGCGCTGGACGTCGCGGGTCTCAAGACCGTTGGGTGGATCGTTGCCCTGGGCGCGATCGTCTCGATGTCCGCGGTCCTGCTGGTCTTCCAGTACGGTCAGCCGCGAATCTTCTTTTCGATGGCGCGGGACGGGCTCCTGCCGCCGTGGGCGGCCCGCATCTCTACCAATCGCCGCGTTCCCTACATCACCACGATCGTCACCGGCGTCTTCGTCGCGCTGTGGGCGTTGATTGGCGACGCCAATGAGACGTACAACCTGACGAACATCGGGACGCTCTTCGCGTTCATGCTCGTCTCGGCCGGCGTATTTGTCCTGCGCTTCACGGAACCCGCGCGGCCCCGGCCGTTCCGCGTGCCGTGGTTCCCGGTGATCACGATTGCGTCCGTCCTGCTCTGTGGGTACGTGATGAAGGGCCTGCCGCTCGAAACGTGGGTGCGGTTTGCGGTCTGGTTGGCGATCGGCCTGGCGTTGTATTTCTTCTACGGCTTCAAACACAGCCGCATCCGCCAAGGGTCAGCCGCGATCGAGTAGCTGAGCCGCGAGACGCAGCGCGCCGACCGGCGCGTCCACCGAGCTGTCGGCCAGCTGCGCGCGCGGAACTTCGGTCGTCAGTTTCGCGCGGAATGCATCCAGCAGCGGCGAGCCGGGGCGGAGCAGGCCCCCGGCCGTCGCGATCCGAATGCGATCGGTTCCCCGAAAGCGGCTGCTCAACACGAGGACGAGCCGGGACAGCTCGCCGGCGGCCTCTTCGATAATCCGTTGGGCGACGGTCTCGCCTTCGCGCGCCGCATTCAGCACATGCGGCGCGAGTGCCGCCACCTGCGCCGGTGTCGCGGTCGCCGTCCAACGAATCAGGTCGTCGAAGGTCTGCAGCCCCAGGGCGACGAGCACGCGCTCGAGCAGCGTCGATGCCTCCTCCAGCCCGTCGTAGGAGCGTGCCGCCGCGGCCAGCGCGCGCCGGCCCAGCCAGTAGCCGCTGCCCTCGTCGCCGAGCTGCCAGCCGTGCCCGCCCGCGCGGTGGAGTTTCCCATCGTCGGTGCGCGCGTAGGCGATTGACCCCGTGCCCGCGTTGACCAGGATTCCGGCGGAGGCTGCGAATGCCGCTGCGAGGGCGATCTCGATGTCGCCGCGGACGTCGACGCGCTTCGCGATGCCCGCGGCGGCGATCGCCTCGGCCAGTGCCTCCTGTTCGGGCGTCCGGCCCGCTCCGGCGGCGCCCACGAGCGCCATGCCCGCCGGAAGCACAACCTTGGCCTGCGCGGCGGCACGACGCGCAACCTCGAGAATGACGGCAGCCGATCGCTCCGCACCGCCGGGACGCATTGCCGAGCCTGGGCCCTCGGCCCGCGCGAGGACTCGGCCCTCCCTGTTGCCGACCACGACGGCCGTATGCGAGCCACCGGCGTCGATGCCGAGGAGGACGGCCGGATTGGTCACGTGGATTTCCCCGCCGGTCCGGCGAGCGAGCTCAGCATGCCCACGAGCACGGTGATCGCCGTGCCGAGCGGCACGTACCACGGCCAGGCGAGACCCTTGAGCCAGTGCCAGCGCTCAGGGAAATGCGGGATGACCGCACCGAGAACGATCGGGGACATCAGCAGAATACTCGCGACCAGGGCGATGATGACGTCGATCTGGCGCGCCCGCGGCCACGCGCCGCCCAGAATGTAAGTGCCGAGCAGGGCGCCATACGTCAACGATGCGACGCTCAAGGCGAGCTGGACGACGGGCGTGTTCTGGTCGCGGAACGCGATGGCTCCGGTGACCAACACCGCGGTCCAGAACAGTGTGAGCCAGCGGCCGACCTTGAGCAGCCGTTCCGGATCGTGCCGCCCAGTCAGCGGCGCGTAGAAATCGTGCGTCGACGCGGAAGCGAGTGAGTTGACGGCCGACGCATGGCTGCTCATGGCGGCGGCCAAGATACCGCCGACGGCCAGACCGGCCAGTCCGGGCGGAAGTTGCGTGATGATGAATGTCGGATAGATCGCGTCGCCGCGCATCCCCGGGTGGTCCGCACCGGCGAGCCAGAGGCTCGTGCCCACGAGCAGGAACAGCGCAAACTGGAAAATGATGAACACGCCCGACCCGACGAGTGCGCGCTGCGCGTCCTTGAGATTGCGCGCCGCCAACAGGCGCTGCACGATCAAATGATCGGTGCCGTGCGACGCCGCCGACAGCAAGGCGCCGCCGATGACGCCGCCCCAGAACGTGTACGTCTTGGTGAACGACAGCGTGAAGTCGAACGCGGTGAGTTTGCCCGCATCCCAGGCGCGAGCGAACGCGCCCACGCCGCCCGCGAGGTGCGTGGCGACGATCAACGTCGCAACGCCGCCCACGAGATAGACGGCCAGCTGGATCACGTCCACCCACACCACCGCCCGCAGGCCGCCAACCCAGGTGTACACCAGCGTGACGACTCCGATGGCGACGATGCCGGCCGGCAGACTCCAATGCGTGATGATCGCGAGCGGAATCGCGGTGGCAAAAATGCGGACGCAGTCGGCGAGTGCCCGCGTGAGGAGGAAGACACCGGAGGCGGTGCGCCGCGCGGCCGGTCCGAACCGATGCTCGAGCCGTTGATAGGCGGTGTCTTGCGTGCCCTGGAAGTAGCCGGGCAACAGCAGGGCGGCCACACCGATGCGACCCACCAAATACCCGAACGCGATCTGTATGAACGTCAGGTCACCACGCGATGCGAGCCCCGGGACGGAAATGACGGTGAGGGCCGACGTCTCGGTTGCGACGACGGAGAACATCAACGCCCACCACGGCAGCCCACGATGACCGAGGAAGTAATCGGACGCGTCGCGTTGCCGCCCCGACAGCGCCAGGCCGAAAACGATGACGGCGACGAAGTAGAGCGCGATGACGGCGATGTCGAGCGTGCGCACGCTTACAAGCTTGCGAAAAAGAAAGAGCCCGCGACAAACGCGGGCTCTTCAACGGAATCAGGAAAGGTCAACGCTCAAACCGTGAACGATGACCCGCAGCCGCAGCCACCGGACGCGTTCGGATTCTCGAACGCGAAGCCGGATTCCTGGAAGTTGCTCTTGTAGTCGATGACCGTGCCGTTGAGATACTGCCCGCTGAACTCGTCCACGAACAGCCGCACACCCGCGCTCTCGATGACCACGTCATCGGCGGCGGGCTGCTCTTCGATGTTGAGGCTGTAGCGGAAGCCCGAGCAACCGCCCGGGAGCACGGCAACCCGCAACCCAGCCGTTTCCTGCGCCACCTTCTCCTCGGCCAGGAATTTCTTGACCTCTTGCCCTGCGCGCTCGGTGAGCGTCAGAGTCACCGCAGCCTTCTGTGTCGTGCCCATGACTATCCTCCAGTCTGGCAGCAACTTAGAGGGTCATCGCGAACCTGTCAACGCCCCTGCGACGCTTGCCGAATCGCAAGCCGCCCCCCCAATTGGTGGCCCATGCGACTGACCATCATCGACTGGCTGATCATCGGTGCGTACTTCGCGTTCAACATCGGGATCGGGTTCTACTACAAAGCCCGTGCCGGGAAGAGCACGACGGAGTTCTTCCTCTCCGGACGCAACGTCCCCTGGTGGCTCGCCGGCACATCGATGGTTGCGACGACGTTCGCCGCCGACACGCCGCTCGCCGTCACCGGGTTCGTGGCGAAGAACGGTATCGCGGGAAACTGGATCTGGTGGTGCTTTCTCGCGAGCGGGATGCTCACGGTCTTCTTCTATGCGCGGCTGTGGCGCCGGGCACAGGTGATGACGGACGTCGAGTTCGCCGAGATCCGCTACGCTGGCAAGCCCGCTGCCTTCTTGCGCGGCTTTCGCGCTCTGTATCTCGGGATCCCGATCAACTGCATCATCCTCGGATGGGTGAACCTGGCGATGGTGAAGATCCTGCAGCTGATCTTCGGCATCGGCAAGTTCGAAGCGTTGGTCATAGTGCTCGGGATGATCGCGCTCACCTCGGCGATTTCGACACTCTCGGGTCTGTGGGGTGTCCTCGTCACCGACATGTTCCAGTTCGTCATCAAGATGTCGATGGTGATCATACTCGCCGTGTTTGCGGTCAACGCGGTGGGCGGTATCGAGGAGATGAAGACGAAGCTGGTGGCAGCCGGTCGCGGCGATGCCTTGAGCATCGTTCCCGCCGTGGGATCGGCCTGGATGCCGATGATCGCGTTCTTCGTCTACATCGGCGTCAACTGGTGGGCAACGTGGTATCCGGGCGCCGAGCCCGGTGGAGGCGGCTACATCGCCCAGCGGATGTTCTCGGCCAAGGACGAGCGGCACTCGCTGCTCGCCACGCTCTGGTTCAACATTGCGCACTACGCGATCCGGCCGTGGCCGTGGATTCTCGTCGCGCTGGCCTCGCTGATTCTCTACCCGGGGCTGAAGGATCCGGAGACAGGCTACATCCGCGTGCTGATCGATCACCTGCCGGCGGCGCTCCGTGGTCTGATGGTCGCCGCGTTCGCGGCTGCCTACATGTCGACGATCGCGACGCAGCTGAACTGGGGCGCGAGTTACCTGGTGAACGACTTCTACCGGCGGTTTTGGAAGCGAGACCGCTCCGACGCGCACTATGTGCTGGCGTCGAAGGTGGCCACCGTGGTGCTGACGGTCATCTCCGCGCTGGTGACGCTCAAACTGGAGTCCATCGCCGGGGCCTGGAAGCTGTTGATCGTCACGGGGGCGGGAACGGGCGGCGTGCTGCTGCTGCGCTGGTACTGGTGGCGCATCAATGCGTGGAGCGAGGTCTCGGCGATGATTTCCGCGTTCGTGGTCTCGCTGTTCCTGCAGCTGGCGCTGGGCCTCGACAACGATAAGCCGGTCGACTTCGCACACATCATGCTGATCACCGTTGCCGTCACGACCGCCGTGTGGCTGGCCGTCACCTACCTCACCAAACCGGAGCCGCGCGAGACGCTGGTCGCGTTCTACCGGCGCACGCGTCCCTCGCGTGCCGGCTGGGCGCCCATCGCCGCGCAAGCGCCCGACGTGAAGGTCGCGGGCGGTGGGCTCTCAAATCTGCTCGACTGGATCGCGGGCTTAGTACTGGTCTACGGGGTGCTCTTCGGTGTGGGCAAGCTGCTGCTGCATGAGACCACAACCGGCCTGCTGCTGCTCGCGCTCGCGGCGGTGGGAGGCTTCGTGATTTACCGCGACCTGTCGCGGCGCGGCTGGGCTACGGTGGTGGAGTAGTCGCCAGCGCGTCGTTGACGAGATCGGCGACGCGCCGCCGCACCCCGAGGATTTTGACGTTGGTCCGCGTGGGATTCACGCGGTTGGTGAGCAGAATAATGAAGACGCCGCGATCGGGATCGAACCAGATGGACGTGCCGGTATAGCCGGTGTGTCCGAATGCGCTCGGTCCCATTTTCGTTCCGGCACTGGAGAGATCCGAAGGCGTGTCCCAGCCCAGCGCGCGCGACGATCCTGGCGGAATGTCCTGCCTCGTGACGAAGCGGTGAACCAGCCCCGAATCGGCCTGGAGCGGAGCAGCGTGCCCTTCGCGCGCACGCAGCAGCCACGCCGCGAATCTCGCCAGGTCCGGCGCGCTCGAGAACAGGCCCGCGTTCCCCGAAACGCCGCCGAGTCGCGCCGCGCTCTCGTCGTGCACCTCGCCGATCAACAAGCGGTGTCGAAAGAACGTGTCCACCTCGGTGGGTGCGATGCGGTCGCGCCAAGTCGTGGGCGGCACGAAGCGCGTGGCGGTCATGCCGAGCGGAACGAAGACGCCGTCGGCCAGCACCTGATCGAACGGCCGGCCGGTGATGCGCTCCACGACCTGCATCAGCACGATCGCGCTCAGGTCCGAGTACACGAACTTGGTCCCCGGCGGTGACAACAGTGGCGACGTGTCCACCATCTGGAGCGCCGCCTCACGCGTCCGCGTCGAATCCCACAACGGCAGGTCCGCGGCGAGCCCCGCCGAGTGCGTGAGCAGGTGCCGGATCGTCACCTGCTCCTTCATCGGACCCACGAAGTCCGGCAGATAACGCTGCACCGGCGCGTCGAGATCGAGCTTGCCCTGGTCCACCAGCAAGATGCACTCGGTCGTGAGCGCGATGACTTTGGTGAGTGAGGCGAGATCGTAGATCGTCTCGGTCGTCACGGGCCGAGCATCGTTGAAGCTGTAATGACCCACCGCCGTGATAAACACGAGACTGTCGTGATCGCCGACCGCCAGCACGCCGCCGGGAAACGCGCTGTCCACCTGCGATCGGAGATACGCGACGACGGGCTCGAAGCGTCCATGCGCCGGCGTGATTGGCGCGGGATGCGAGCAGCCCACCGATATCGCCACGACCAACGCAACGCCCCTTGCCGCCCTGCGCCGCCCTGCGCCGCCCCTCGCCGCCGCCGTCATGGCATGATCACGTGCGCCGGCGGCTTCACGGGCGGCAGCGTCGAGTCCGTCAGCACGAGCCCCGCGCCGATCGGGTAGGCCGGCGGGATCCGAATCGGCAACTTGCCCCGCACCGGCGACCAGCCGAGCAACGCGCGTGCCGCGGCGCGCTCGGCGGGCCGTACGCCGCTCCAGGCGATCATGTAGGACTTCACCGTGGGCGTCTGATTCAAGAGATACGGGCTGCCGAGCGACACGAGCACGGTCGGTTTGACGGAGTCGGTGTTGGCGATCAGGTGCGCGAGCGAATCGGGCAGCGCGATGGCGCCCTTGGCAGCGATCGGCCGCACGTTCATCGCAAAGACGACGGCCGGCGCTCGGCCGATCACGACGCGCGCCGAGTCGTACGACGCCTGGCCGGACATGGGCCAGAGGCGGAAGAAGCTGACGGTATCGCCGCCGGCACGCATCAGCTCGAGCATCCGCTGCCCCACGTAGCTGTTCAGCTCGTCGCCATAGGCGATGATGGCCATGCGGCTGCGCGCGGCGCGCATGTGCGCGACGACGCCGGTCGTGTCGCGCACGAGCGTGACAGAGCGCTGCGCGATGTCGTCCGCGGCATCCTGGAACGGTTTGGAACCGACGATGTGCGCGATCGAGTCGAGTGGCACTGTGCGTCGCGCAAACAGGCCGAGGTTCCGTTTGATCTCGAGCACCCGCCGCACCGACGCATCGAGGCGCGCCTCGGTGATGCGGCCGGTCTGAAGTGCCGCCATCATCGACGCGATTGCCGAGTCGGGGTCGGCCGGCATCAACAAGAGGTCCGATCCCGCCTCGAACGCCCGAACCGCCGCCTCGCCCGCGCCGTATCTCGCGACGATCGCGCCCATCTGCAGCGCGTCGGTGACGACGAGACCCTTGAACTTGAGCGAGTCGCGGAGCACACCCGTCAGCATTGCGGGCGAAAGTGTGGCGGGCGTGTCGCCGGTGAACACGGGGAACGCGATGTGCGCGCTCATCACGACTTGCGCGCCCGCGTCGATTCCGGCGCGGAACGGCACGAGCTCGACGGAATCGAGGCGCGGATAGTCGACGCGAATCGTGGGCAAGCCGATGTGCGAATCGGCGTCGGTGTCGCCGTGGCCCGGGAAGTGCTTTAGCGTCGCCAGCATGCCGTTGTCCTGCAGGCCGTGCACGTACGCGCGCACGAGCTTCGCGACGGCGTGCGGATCCTCACCGAACGAGCGCGTGTTGATGATCGGGTTCAGCGGATTGTTGTTGACGTCGGCGTCGGGCGCGAAATTGACGTGAATGCCGACGGCGCGGCCTTCCAGCGCGGCGACGCGGCCGATCGTGTACGCGTCCCGGTCGTCGCCGGTGGCGCCGGCGGCCATGACGTACGGGAACGCGGTCGCGCCCACCACGCGCATCGCCGCACCCCATTCGAGATCGGCGGAGACGAGCAGCGGCAGCTTGGAGCGGCGCTGCAGCGTATTGAGTTTCGCCGCGATGTCGTAGGGCCCGCCGACCGAGATGATGATCCCGCCGACCTCGAGCGAGTCGACCCAGCGCGTTGCGATCTGGAAGGCGGAATCGTCGAGGGCCTGATAGTTTCCGCCAAGCCACGGAACGACCAGTTGACCGATCTTTTGGCGTTGTGTGAGCTTCCCCAGCACGGCGTCGACGGCAACGGGTTCCGGAGGACGCGGCGGATTGCTCGCCACGTGTCCTCCGCACCCCGCGAACATCGTGAGCAATAGGAGTCTATGCGCGCGCATCGTCTCTTCTGGATTGCGTTGGGGATCGGGTGTTCCGGCGGAACACGCGCTCCGTCACCAGCCGCGGCTCAAGTCCGTCCCGGCATCGAAGTCTTGCTGAGCGACTCGGCCCATCTCATCGCGGGCATGCGTCTCGGCTTGCTGTCCAACAACACGGGCGTCGACCGGCTCGGCCGTCGGGATGTCGATCTGCTGCGCACCGCGCCGGGCATACGGCTCAGGGTATTGTTCAGTCCTGAGCATGGTTTCCAAATCCGCGAAGATCGCCCCGGGCTGCCGGATGGCCGCGACTCGGCGACCGGTCTTCCAATCTATAGTCTGTATGGTGGATCGCGTAGCGCGGCACTCGCGGCGCTCGATTCCGTGGACATCGTCCTGGTCGATCTCCAGGACATCGGCTCTCGCTATTACACGTACATCGCCACGACCGTGCAGCTGATGCGCGACGCGGCGCGCGCCGGCAAGCGCGTCATCATTCTCGACCGGCCCGATCCGGTGGGAGGCGCGCTGGTGCAGGGAAACGTCCGCACGAGCATCGCCGACCCGGACTCCGCATTTGTAGGATTCCTTCCGATCGCGATGCGTCACGGCATGACGCTCGGCGAGATGGCGCGCATGGCCAACGACGTCATGGGCCTGCGGGCGAATGTGACCGTGCTGCCCGCCGCCGGGTGGCGGCGTTCGATGCTGTTCGACGAGACGGGGCTGCCCTGGGTGCGGCCGTCGCCGAACATGCCCGATCTGGAGAGCGCGCTCCTCTATCCCGGGCTCTGCCTGTTCGAGGGGACCAATCTCTCGGTGGGGCGGGGTACGGCGAGCGCGTTCCGGCTGCTGGGCGCGCCGTGGCTCGATCCCGGCCGCGTGATCGCGCGGATCGATACGGCGGCGCTGCGCGGATTCGAGGTGCGGGCCACGGTCTTCACGCCTCTCGGGCCGACCGACGGCAAGTACGGCGGCATCCAGCTGGCGGGCATTCAGCTGCGCGTGCGCGATCGCGCGGCCGCGGATCCGACCCGTCTGGCGGTGGCGCTCCTCGTCGCGCTCCGGGCCGTCCATCCCGGCGACTTTCAGTTCCGCCCGGAGAGCTTCGATCGGTTGGCGGCTGGGCCGGACTTGCGGCAGGCGATAGAATCAGGTCGGGAGGCGCGCGAGATCTGGGAAGGGTGGGAGAGTGGCCTCGCGCGCTTTCGCGACGCGCGAGCACAGTACCTCATCTATTAGGGAGTGCCATTGAAAAAGCGGAGGCAAAGTCGTCGTGGCCGCCGGCCCGGTATCAGCCGGATCGATCAGCCGTCCACACGCACGCACGGCTGGTTCGTCCGGTCGGGATTCTACACGCGGCCCGACGGGACGTCTGCGCCGCGCCACCGGAAGTTCTTCGGCGATTTCACCTACGGTGGAAAGCGGAACGCCTTGAAGGCCGCGAGCGAATACCTCGCGATCGTGCAGCGTGTCAAGAAAAAGAAGGCGGCGTAGCGCGGCGCGTCAGTTGAGCGTGACGACGCGGTCGGCGTAGGCCCGCGCGAACTCCGCGTCGTGCGTCGCGACGAGCAGGCTACGGCCCTGCTCGCGCAAGTGCCGGAGCGTCGTCCCGAGTGCACCGCGTCGGGCGGGATCGAGCGCGGCGGTCGGCTCATCCATGAGCAACAGCGGCGGATCGACGGCGAGCGCGCGCGCGATGGCGACGCGCTGCGCTTCACCGCCCGAGAGCTCGCGCGGCCAGGCATTCGCACGCGCACCGACGTCCAGGGTCGCCAGGAGCTGCATCGCCGCCGTCTCGGCTTCCGCTTTTGACTTCCGCAGCACAATCCGCGGCGCGAGCGTCACGTTGTCCAATGCCGTGAGGTGCTCGAACAGCGCGTGCGCCTGGAACACGAGGCCCACGCGGCGACGCAGTGGCACGAGGCGCGACTCGGGCGGCACCGGCCCGGGGCTGAGCGCGAATCCGTCCACGGCGATGGTGCCCTCGTCAAATGGCTGCAGTGCGGCAATGACCCGGAGGGCGGTGCTCTTCCCGACGCCCGACGGACCCATCAACGCCACCAGCTCACCGCGCGCGAGCTCGAGCGACAGTCCGTGCAGCACGTCCCTCGCGCCGTAGCGTACGCGCACGCCGCCCATCGTCAGCAGCGCGCTCATGCGCTTCCTCGGCTGCTGCTCGCGCTCCAGCGGCGTTCCAGCCGCCGGGCCAGGCGAGCGAGCGGCAGCGACATCGCGAGATAGACGAGGGCGCACAACAGGCCGGGCACCACCCAGCTGCCGACGTTCGTCGCGTAGATCGCCGTTTGCTTGGTGAGCTCGACAACGGTAATGACCGAGACGAGCGCGGAATCCTTCAGCAGGGCGACGAAGTCGTTGGTCATGGGCGCCAGCGCGTAGCGCAGCGCCTGTGGCCCGCGCACCAGCCGCAGAATCTGGATCTCCGACAGGCCGAGCGTCCTGGCGGCCTCGAGCTGTACCCGCGCGACCGCCTCCAGTGCACCGCGATAGATCTCGGCCTCATACGCCGCGTAGTTGAGACCCAGGGCGAGGAGCGCGGCGAGAAACGCGGGCAGTCGCACCACGCCGGCAAGGCCGTAATAGATGACAAAGAGCTGCAGCAAGAGCGGCGTGCCGCGGATGACTTCGACGTACACCGCGGCAAGCATGCGGACCCAGGAAGACCCGTACACGCGTGCCGATGCCAGCCCCAGGCCGACCATCACCGCGAGGAGCATCGAGAGCGCCGATGCGACGAGCGTGACACCCGCGGCGCGGGCGAGCGACGGCAGGTAGGCGACGACCTGCGCCAGGCCCTTCGGACCCGTCGCCGACGCGGCCGTGCCTTGTCCTCCGCGCAGCACGCGCTCGAAGAATGCGCCCTCGCCGTCGTCCCAAACGTTCCAGCGGCGGAAGATCTGCTCGAGGCTGCCGTCGCGCATCGCCTCCCGTAATGCGTGATCGATCGAGTCACGCAGGGCCGCGTGGGTGTGCGCCAGCACGCCGACGTAATGCCCAATCGCGACGGGCGTCGACACGATGACGAAGGCGTTGCCCCCGGCCCGTCGCAGCGCGCGCTGGGCAATGATGTGATCGAGCAGTACGGCATCGACGCGTCCGGTGACGAGATCGGCATACGGATGCACGTCGTCATCGTAGGAGATGGCAATCAATCCCACCGAATCGCGCGCGCGCTCGAGCAGCTCGTACGCGATCGTGGCGCCGAGGGTGGCGACGCGCTTGCCGCGCAGATCGGCGAGTCCATGGACGCGGCCCGCATCCTGGGGCCGCACGGCGAGCACTTCCCGGAATTCGAAGTAGGGCAGCGTGACGGCGTGCTGCGCACGGCGGGCCGGGGTGTCCTCCACGCCCGACATGCCGATGTCGAAGTCGCCGCGCTCGACCGACTGATCGATGTTGGACCACTGGACTTGGACGAACCGGGCGGTGCGATCCCCGATGCCGCGCGCGATGCGCGCCGCGACTTCCACGTCGAATCCCCGCACCTGTGACGGGTTGGCGGGATCGGCCTCGACGAACGGCGCGCCGCCTTCGGCATCCCCACCCCAGACGAGGATGCGCGGTGACTGCCCCTGCAGGGGAAGCGTCGCAACCAGACTCAGCGCGAGCCGGGTGGTGAGCAACTAGAGTCCCGGCAGGACGCTGCTCGGGGTGTCCCGATTCAGATGGATGAACGCTTCCGCGGCGGTGACGCCGGCCTCGCGGCCGCGCCACTGCGCCATGATCTCGTGATGCTCGCGCCAGATTCCCTGACCATCCTGGCTGACGTGCGCGAACAACGCCGACTTCTTCTGCTCGAGCACCGGACCGATGTCGATGTAGGTGTTGGGAAAGAAGCCTTCCGTCTGGCTGCCGCTGTTCACCTCGAAGAAGTACAGGCTCGGGGTCCGCAGGTTCATCCACGCCCGGATCGTGAGGATGCTCGCCACCTGGTGATCCATGTGCGTGTCGACCGGCCAATGCGTGAACAGGATGTGCGGCTGCTGCGCCGTGAGCAGCCGCGTCATCGCATCCACGTGCGCGTGCGTGATCTCGGTGGCGCCGTCGATTTGTCCGAAGAACAATGGCTGCGCGCCTAGAATGCGGCACGCCGCCTGCGACTCGGCGGTGCGAATGCGGGCCGCTTCGTCCAGCGACTTGCCGTCGATGCCCCGCTCGCCGCGTGTGAGATAGACGATCGTGACTGCGTGGCCCAGCGCGGCGTAGCGCGCGAGTGTGCCGCCGCATCCCGATTCCGGATCGTCCGGATGACCGCCGACACAGACGACGTTGACCCGAGCCGGCGCGCGCGCGGGCGTCGTCGCGGCGCCGAGCGGTAACGCCGAGACGGCGGCGAGCTGGAGAAAGTCGCGGCGGCTGACGCCTGCATCGTTCATGGAGCAAGTTTGGCGGCAAACTGTTGAATCCCGCAACATCGGCCGCCGTAGGGCCAGTACCCCTTCTGCCGGAGCACTGATGACTCGCACGTCGAACGCGCGGCTCGCCGGCGCCTGCTATCTCCTCTATATCGCCGCGGCGTTTCCGGCCATGGTGCTGATGGGCAAAGCCACCGCCGGCGCCGACATGACCGCCAGGCTGGCAAGTTTGGCCCAGCACGCGCGCGAGGTCCACGTCGCGAGCGTGCTAACGTTGATCGGGGCGTTCTGCGCGCTCGCGCTCGCCGTGAGTTTGTACGCGGTCACGCGTGAGCGGGATAGTGATCTTGCAATGCTCGCCATGGTGTGCCGGGTGACGGAGGGTGTGATCGGTGGTGTGTCGGTTGCGGGGACGCTTGGGTTGCTCGCCGTGGCCCAGGCCGGCGGTCCGGACGCGCAAGCCGTGGGAACGTTCGTGCTGGACGATTCCATGCCGGTCACTGCCACATTCTTTGCCGTCGGCAGCACGCTGTTCGCATGGCTCTTGTTGCGGGGCCGGATGATTCCCGCGTGGCTCGGCTGGCTTGGCGTGATCGGCTCGGCAGTGCTCGTCGTGGCGTTGCCGCTGCAGCTCGCCGGAGCGCTCGGCGGCATCATCACACAGCTCGAATGGATTCCCATCGCCATATTCGAGCTGACGGTCGCGGTGTGGTTTCTCGTCAAAGGGGTGGCGGAGCCGCGCGGGGCCTCCGCATGACTGCCAATAAAGGAAGGCTGGCGGGCGCGTTATGGCTCGTGGTCATCGTCGTGAGCATGGCGGGC
>DATJKA010000089.1:0-43240 GCA_035491815.1 Gemmatimonadales bacterium
GTTGGATGGACTCTCAAGACCACGCGATCGATCTCTCGTCGCGCGGCGTGCGCTCACGGCAGGTCGGGGTCGATTTCACCTTCCACGCGGTCGGATCACACTCGCGCGCGGTCCCCACACATTCGATCGGAGGACACTTGGTACGCCGATCTCTCTTCTGGAGTTGGATAAGAGCGCGCGTAGCGAAGGACCTGCTTGGGGTGCGGCGCGTAGCAACCCTCGCCACCCTGAATCATCCGATGTAAGTTGCGCCCCCTCCCGCAGCTCGAGGCTCGGCCCGCTGCTTCCTCCCGAACTCGCTGGTTTGTTTGGAGCCGACGATCCAGCCGCGCGCGCGGCGGCCTGGGACACATTCCTCGAGCGCTATAGCCGCCTGCTGCTGCACACCGCCCGCTCGCTGCACCCCGACTACGACGCCACGATGGACGCCTACGCGCACCTCCTCGAGCAGCTCGAGCAGGGCGACTTTCGCCGCCTCCGAGCCTACACGCCCGATTCGCGCAGCAAGTTCACGACCTGGCTCGTCGTGGTCGCGCGGCGGATCTGCGTCGACCACCTCCGCGAACGCTACGGCCGGACCACAGGCACGTCGTCCGTGCGACGGCGCCTCGCCGATCTGCTCGTCGACGAGCTCGATCCGGCCACCACACCCCTCCCCGACGGCGCCGCGACCAACCCCGAGACCGGTCTCAGAGCTCGCGAGCTGAGCCAGGCCGTGACCGCGACACTCGCGCGTCTGGACGCGCGCGACCGGCTGCTCCTCAAGCTGCGCTTCGCAGACGACTTGCCGGCTCGCGAAATCGCCCAGCTCATGCACTTCCCCACGCCATTTCACGTCTACCGCCGCTTGAACGCCGTCCTGGAGCAGTTGAAGACGGCCCTGCACCGCCGCGGCATAGAGGGCTCAGAACCGTGACGCAAAACCATCAACCTGCTGCCGTTGGATAATGGTATGACGGACCATCTGAGCGCCGCCGACGTAGCCGCCCACCTCGACGGCGTGTTGCCTCCGACCGAGCTGGCCCGGGTGGACCAGCATCTCGCCGAGTGCGACGAGTGCCGCGCCGAGCTGATCGCGCTGGCGCAATTGCTGCGCACGCAGCCGCGCCGGCGTCGCTGGGTCATTCCCGCGAGTCTGGCGGCCGCCGCCGTAGTCGCTCTGGTGATTATCGGGCCGCGACTCTCTCAAGAGCCGCCCAGCTACCGCGAGCCGGCCGTATCGACCACACCCGCCCCGATCGCCGTCGCCCCGCGCGGCCCGAGCGCGATACCGATCCGCCTGATCTGGACGCGCGTGCCGCATGCCGAGCGCTACCGGCTGACGGTGTTCGACTCGACCGGGCTCGCGATCTGGGAATCACAGACGACCGACACCGCCATCGCCCTCCCCGGGACGGTGCGCCTGCGCCCTCGCGTCGCGTACTTCTGGCAGGTCGAGGCGCAGACGGCCTGGAATCGCTGGATCCGGTCCGACCTCGTGGAGTTCACGCGTCCGTGACGCTCGCGGGACTGCACCTCGTTGTCGTCCTGAGCGGCTTCATGCAAGACAGCGCGTTGATCGCGCGGGCCCACGACCAGCCGGACTCCGTGCGCGAATCGATCCGCGCGCTGGTCGCATCATCCCAGCTCGCCGATGCACAAACCCTGGCGCGCGCCTACGCGCTCGCGTGGCGCGACTCGTTCTTCGTGCGCGAGGTCGCGCGATTCACCGCGTGGCCCGCAGACACGCGGCGCGTCAAGATCGCCGCCGACAGCCTGCGCCGCGCCGGCAACGCCGCCCTCGGCCGCCAGGGCGTCGGCGCCGCGATGCGCGCGTGGCGCGAAAGCCTGCGCCGCTGCGAGACGATCGGCGATTCGGCGGGCATGGGCGCCGCGCTGGGCAACATCGGGGCCGGCTTCTATCAATCCGGTGAGCTGGACAGCGCCGCGAGCTACTTCGAACGGGCCCGACTGGTCGCCACGCGGGTCGGCGACGTCCGCACCCAGGGCAACGCCACCGGCGCGCTCGCGAGCGTCACCGCGGACCGCGGCGACCTGCGCCAGGCTGCTGCGTTGTACGCGCGCGCCGCCGAGATCCGCGCGCAGAGCGGCGACGATCGGGGCGCCGCCGCCGACCGCAATAACCTCGGCCTCATCGCGCAGAATCTCGGCGACCTGGATGGGGCGCGGCGCGCGTTCACCACCGCGTTGGCGTCCAATCGCCGCGCCGCCCGCGATGACGCCGCCGCCGTCAACCTCGTCAACCTCGGCAACCTGGCGAGTCTCAGCGGCGACTACCCGGAGGCAGCCGCGCGCTATGACGAAGCGCTGGGGCTGTATCGCGCGCGCGGCGACACCGCCAAAGCGGCCGCCGTGCGGCAGGACATCGGGCTGCTCGCCTTGCAGCGCGGCGACTACGGCGCGGCGCTGGCGAGCCTGCTCGACGCCCTCGCCACGTTCCGGACCACGGGCCCGGTCACGGCCGTCATCCGCGTGCACAGCGATCTCGCCATCACGTACGCGGCAATGGGCAACCTCCAGGGCGCGCTCGCGCAGCTCGGCACGGCAGAGCGGCTCGCCGCGCGCCAGGGCGTCGGGTCGGATGTCGCCACCGAGCTCGCGCTGTCGCGCGCCGACCTCGAGGCCGAGTTCAACAACGTCGGCGCCGCGACGCGTCAGTACACGCGCGCGGCGCAGTTGGCGCGCCGGGCGGCGGACGATCGCGGCACGGCCGACGCGCAGCGCGGGCTCGGTGCGCTGCTGCTCGAGCAGGAAGACTACGCCGGCGCCCGCGCGCAGCTCGCCGCCGCGCTGCGCACCGAGAACCGCTCCGGCGACTCGCGGTCCGCCGCGCTGACTCGCGTCGTGCTCGGCAGTGCAGAGCTCCGACTCGGCGACGTCGCGGGCGCCCGCCGCACGCTGACGCAGGCGCTCGACACGCTGCAGGCAATCGGCGACTCAGGCGGAGCCGCGGCCGCCCTCGGGACGCTCGCCGATCTCGAGCTGCAAGTTGGATTGCCGCTCGTCGCGGAATCGCTGTATCGCCGCGCGCTCGCGCGCCTCGGGACCGTGACCGCGCCGACGCTGTCGTGGCAATTGCACGCTGGCCTCGCGGACGCGCTGCGACATCAAGGCGGCGGCGGCACGCCCCGGGACGCCCTGAGCGAATACCGCGCCGCCATTCGCGACATCGAGAGCGCCGCCGGCACGCTGCGACAAAGCGAGCGCCGCGCCGCGTTTGCCGCCGACAAGTGGGACGTGTACGCGCAGGTCGCGCGCCTCGAGCTCGAGTCGGGACACGCCGACTCGGCCTTCGACTGGAGCGAGCAGCTGCGCGCCCGCCAACTCCTCGACTTGCTCGGCCGCGGCCACCTCGGCGGATTGGCGAAACCGGCCAGCGCGGCACAAGTCGAGCGCGAGCAGGATCTCCGCCGCCAGATCACCGTGCTGATGGGGCGACTGGAGGCCGCCAGTTCCCCCTCTCCCGACGGGAGAGGGGGCCAGGGGGTGGGGGTGAGGACGCGCGGTCCGCTCGGCTCCGACTCGGCCACCGGCGCCGTGCGGGAGGCGTTGGCGCGGGCGCAGGACGCGTACGCCGCCCTGCTCCGGGACATGCGCGAGAACGAGCCCGAGTACGCGGCGCTCGTGACGGCGCAGACCGCGCCGGCGCGGGAGGTGCGGCGCGCCCTCCCGCCTGACGCCGCGATCCTCGAGTACTTGCTGGATGATTCGACGTCGACGGTCTTCCTCGTCACCGCGGATACCATCGCCGCGATCGAGCTGGGCGTCGATCGCCACGAGCTGGCCAAGCTCGCGGAGTTCACGCGCGGCCTGTTGACGGGTCCGAGCCGCACGACCGCAACCGGGCTGTGGCGCGCGCCGCTGCGGCGGCTCTACCGCGACTTGATCGAGCCGGTCGAAGCATCCGGCCTGCTCGCCGGCAAGCAGGCGCTGATCATCGCGCCGCACGCCGAGCTGCATTACGTCCCGTTCGCCGCGCTGCTCGCGAGCGAGTCGCCCGATCAGTATCTCGTGCAGCGCTACCGCATCACGACCGTGCCGTCGGCGTCGGTGTGGCTCGCGCTGCGGCGCCGTGACGACGCGCGCGCATCCGGCGCGGCGGCGGCGTCCCGAGTCCTGGCGCTCGCGCCGCGGGTCACCGCGTTGCCGGGGTCGGCCGCGGAGGTCGGCGCGATCGAGCGCCTGTACGGCACGCGCGCGCTGGTGCTCACCGGCCCGCGCGCATCCAAGCGCGCGCTACGCGATGCGGCCTCGGGCCGCGAGATCATCCATTTCGCCACGTACGGCGTGCTCAACAAGGACAATCCGCTGTTCTCGTTCGTCGAGCTCAGCGCCGCGGGATCCGACGACGGTCGCTTGGAGGTGCACGAGGTGTTCGGCCTGGACTTGCATGCCCGCCTCGTCGTCCTCAGCGCGTGTCAGACGGCGCTGGGCGCCGGCACGCTGGCGGACGTGCCGCAGGGCGACGATTGGGTCAGCCTGGTCGAGGCCTTTCACTTCGCGGGCGCATCCAAGGTCCTGGCCACGCTGTGGCCGGTGGAAGACCGGGCGACGGCGGATTTGATGGCGCTGTTCTACGCGGCGCTCGAGGCCGGCAGACCCGAGTCCGAAGCATTGGCCGAGGCGCAACGCACGATCCTGCGCAAAAACCCGACCGCCCATCCGTTCTATTGGGCGGGGTTCACTCTCAGCGGCACCGATCAGTAGGTGGAGGTTGGCATGACGCGACGCGTGGCAATGAGGATGGTGGCGTACGTGAGTGTCGCCCTGGCAACGCTGCAATGCGTCGAGGCCACCGGTCCTCGCGCGCTCGACAACTCTATCGGCGTCATTTTGTCGGGGCTCGTCCCATCGGGTTCGGGCGCCCCGTCCGGCTTGTCGTCTGCAACGGTGACCACGCGGGTGGTGTACGTCTCGCTTTCGCCCGACGCGGTGCCCGGCGGGACCACGGCGGCTATCACGAATCGCGCGACCGGCGCCGTTGTCACCGCGGCGGTCGTGAACGGCGGCTTCGATCCTGTGCCGATCGGCGCCTCCATCGGCGACACGCTCGCCGTCGCCGTCTCGACGAGCGAGCACGGTGCCGCGGTCAGCGGGTTCGTCCTCGTCGCGGCGCGGCGCGCACCCAGGGTCGTGCGCACCAATCCTCCGCCCGGTGGACGCGACGTGCCGCTGAATTCGACGGTCGTCGTGATCTTCAGCGAGCCGCTCGATCCCGGCACCCTGGATACGACAGCGCTGCAGCTCTCGCGTGACAGCGTACTGGTGGCGGGCACCGCGCGGCTCGCCGCCGGCTCCAGTCTGATCGCGGAGTTCCAGCCCGCGAGCCTGCTCGCACCCCTGACGACGTATCGCTTCAGCGTCTCGCCCAACATCCAAGGCGTGGCCGGCGATGCGGTGACGGCAGCGGAGCCCGTGTCCTTCACGACCGGCACGGGCGTGCAGTCGGTCGGGGCGGCGAAGCTTGCGTTCACGGTGCAGCCGACCAACGCAACCGCGGGCGCGGTGCTGAGCAGCGTCGTCGTGGCGATTCAGGACAGCCTCGGCAATACGATGACGAGCGCGAACGACGTCGTGATCATGCGGAGCGCGTGCGTCCCCGGCAGCAGCTGCGACGGCACCTACACCGGTAACTCCCTCAGCGGCGGCGTCTCGGTTCAGGCCGTCAACGGGTTGGCGACATTCTCGACGCTGCGCCTCGCGCTCGCACTCAACGGGTACACGCTGGTGGCCACCTCCGGAACGCTGCCCCCGGTCACGAGCGCGCCCTTTGACGTCGCTGCCGGCGGGCCGGCCTTGCTCATGTTCGTCGGCTTCAGTTACGCGACCGTGGGGCAGCCCTTCAGCGCCGACGTGGCCATCGAGGACGGCGCGTTCAACACGGTCTCGAACGCCACCAACGCCGTGACCTTGAGCCTGGCTTCAGGTCCGGCCGGCGCGAGACTGACAGGCACGCTGACGGCGAGCGCCGTCAACGGCGTCGCGCATTTCACCGACGTCAGCCTCGACCAACCGGGCACGTACACGATCAAGGCGACGGCCACCGGACTCCGGGAGACGACGATCGGTTCCATCGCGTACGACGCCGGTGCGTTGATCGCGGTGAGCACGGGAGACGACCACAGCTGCGGCTTGACGCTCGCCGGCGTCGCGTACTGCTGGGGCCGGAACGATCACGGTCAGCTCGGCGATAGTACGACGACCAATCGGACCGCTCCGGCACCCGTCGCCGGAGGGCTCACGTTCCGCGCGCTCGTGGCCGGTGGCCGTCACACCTGCGGCCTCAGCACGAGCGGTCCCTGGTTCTGCTGGGGCGCTAATGAAAGCGGCCAACTAGGCGACGGCACCACATCCGACCAGTGGAGTCCGGTCGCCATGGCGGGAAGCCTGCAGTTCATCGCACTGAGCCTGGGCGAGAGCCACACCTGCGGCATCGTGTCTCAACCAGATCTCGAGGCGCTCTACTACTGCTGGGGGCTCAACGACCACGGCCAACTCGGCGACGGGACGACCACGCCGCGGACCAGCCCGACGCTCGTGGCCGGCATTGTCCTCGCCTCGGGCCCGGTGAGCGCGGGCGGTGATCACACGTGCGCGCAAAACTTCGACCTCGGCGAGACCTTCTGCTGGGGTGCCAACAACCACGGCCAGCTCGCTGATGCGACGACGATCGATCGCCCGACCGCGGTCATTATCGTCGGCATTCCGTGCGACTCCGGCCCACCCGGTTTCGTGCCGCCGGTCTATTGTCCACGTGGCGCGTTCACTCCGTTCAACATGGGAATGACGACCGGACGTCTGCATACCTGCGCGGGCGCGGGCGGCGCATTCGCGATGTCGTTCGCCTGGTACTGCTGGGGCGCCAACGGCAACGGTCAGCTGGGCGACGGCACGACCACGGATCGGCTCGGCCCGGTCCTCGTCAACGCCGGGCAGCAGTTCGGATTGGTGAGCGCCGGTGGGAGCCACACGTGCGCCATCGGCGCGGTGCGCCTTCCCACGCCCCCCGGGCAGGTGCTCCGCGGCACCGTGTTCTGCTGGGGCTCGAACAGCAACGGTCAACTCGGCGACGGCACAACGACGCAGCGGACGAGTCCCGTGAGCGTCTCTGGCGGGCTCACGTTCATGTCTGTGAGCGCTGGCGCGAATCACACCTGCGCCGTGAGCGTCTCGGGCGTCTACTGCTGGGGGAGCAACGCCGCGGGCCAGCTCGGGAATGGCAGCACGACCGATAGCAGCGTGCCGGTCAAAGTGGTAGTGCAATGACTTTCACGGAAATCACAAGGGGGATTCCATGAGTACGCATCGTTGTGGCGTCGCGCTGATCGGCCTGTCCGTGGTCGGCCTCGTGCTCGCGTGTGACCGGCGCGATCCACTCTCGACACGGCCCTCCGCCTCACGCTCGAGCGGAGCCATGCTGGCATCGCGCGACGCGGCGGACGACGGTGAGGGTGATGGCGACGTCTGTAGTATCGAGAGCCTGCACGGCGGCTACGGGTTCGTGCGCGCGGGCGTATCGACGGCCGGCCCGCTCGCCGGCGTCGGCCTCGTCACCTACGATGGCACCGGCAACTGGTCGTCGACCGAGACGCTCAGCCGCAACGGGACCTTCAGCTTCGATGCCGCGAGCTCCGGCACCTACACCGTCACCCCCGACTGCGCGGGCAAGCTGTTCTCCGGCGACGTGGAGGTCGGCCGGCTGAGCATCGCGGATGGCGGGAAGACGGTGTTCCAGCTCGACGAGACGGCGCAGAACCAGATCGCGGCGACGGAGAAGCGCGTTCCGCAGAACTGCTCCGACGCCACCGTGGACGGGGACTACGCGTTCTATCGCACCGGCACCACCAGCACCGGCCCGCTGTCGTCAACCGGCCTCGCCCACTACGACGGCGCGGGCGGCGGGTCCGCGGTCCAGACCAACATCCGCAACGGCGTGATCAATCCGGACGCCGCGCTCAACCCGGGGGTGTACGAGCTGAACGGCGACTGCACGGGCAAGCTGTTCTTTGGCGGTCGTGAGATCGCGCGGGTCGTGGTCGTGGACAAGGGCCGCGAGATTTATCAGATCAGCGAAGGCGCGGGCAATACGGTGACGGGAGTGCAGCGTCGCGCCAACTAGTCTCGGCGCCGCAGCGGCAACCGCACTCGCCGCCGGATTCGCGAAGAAGACGCATTTGAGCTCATCGCAAAAGTCGTATTGAAGCGACGTTGAGCGCGGAGCGCTCAAACTGTTCTAGCGCTCCGCGCCCATTGCAGTTTGCTTCAGGAAGCACGCCCATGCTTGCCGAAGCGTTCGAGGTGATCCATTCCCTCCGGCCGCACATGCGGCCCTACCCTAGGGCCATCGTGGACGCGATGACGCTTTCCGAGCGCTCCATCGGCTCAGCCACCGTCGTCGCCGATCGCCTCGGGCTGCGGAGTCGCTTCCAGCTCGCGCACCTGCTCAAACGCGAAGGCCTGCCGCCGCTCCACAAGCTCGCCGCGTGGCTGCTCGCGCTCGTCATCGCGTTGGCGCTCGCGGGAGCCGGCCGCGCGAATGCCGGATGCCCGGAACCGTTTTACCGTTGGACGGCCAAGATCAGCACCGCCAACCAGGGCGACGCCCCGACTCCCACGACGCTCGCCGACATGCTGAAATGGCCGGCGCCCGACCTGTGGCACCCCGCTGATGCCCATAAGGACTGCACGCCGCGCGCGGATCGCGAGAACACGGTCTATGCGGTCACCGGATGGGCGGGCTACATGCACCTGCAAACGGGAGCCAAAGGCGACCACGATTTGCACATCGAGCTCACGCAAGGCCCGAAGACGAAGCGCTGCATCGTGGTTGAGATTCCCGATGGGCAGTACGGCGCGGTCTTCCAAACTGCGAAGAACAACTTCCTCGACCTCATCACCCATACGCAGATCAAGAACCGGCGCATCGTGCCGGCGGTTCAGGTGACGGTCGTGGGATTGGCGTTTTTCGATGGTGAGCATCGGGGCGCGAAGGGATCGACGAAGCACCCGCATGGGCACGGCCACTGCAACTCCTCTAGCAGCGCGCTGTGGGAGATTCACCCGGTGTACGCGGTCACAGCTCCGGGCGGCCCCTGAGGCTCTTTGCGTCCAGCACCTGCCCGGCCAGCTCTTCCCCAGCCGCGCCCAGCGTGCCGTCGGACCGCGTGCGTCCTCTGGCGTTGAAGACCGCCATGACTAATCCCTTCGCGGCTTTCCTTCAATCTATCTCTCCAGAGGAGCATGCAAACGCCCTCCCCCTCTGGTTGTGCTACATGTGATGAAAGGCTGACACTTCTGACGGCGCTACGGTCGTCTCCCAGCTCGCCGCAATGCCGTCGCCGGGATCCCGCCGAGGGGCCAGACCTGCACGTCAAACGTCACGTTGGCGGTCACCGTGTCGCCGCTCAGCGTGGTCGGATTGGTCCACAGCGCGAGCGGCGACGTCAAAGTGCCGCGAATCTCGCCGTAGAACTCCTCCGTCGGCGCGAGCACGCTCGTGATCGTCAGCGTTCCGCCCGTCGACAGGCCAAGTCGCGGATCGTCGCGGTAGAACAGCGCCGTGTATACGGCCGGCCACTGCGCGACGTCGAAGTACTGACCGGGTGTCAGCGCGCTCACGGCGACCGTTCCGACGCTCGGCGCCAGGATCCGTAGCTCCTGCGAGATGTCGTGTGGGAATCCGTGCGAAGGACCGAAGTCACTCTCCCAGGACACGGACCGGCCGCCGTGACCGTCCTCGCTTTCGAGTCCGGTCGAGAACTGCGACGAACCCACCACGGGTCCGCCGCCGAGCGTCACCTTCACGTTGGGGAAGAGATAGTGATACCAATGCGCCGCGAACGTCGCGTGCACGCTGATCGTATCGCCCGTTTCGACCGGCCCGGTGGGCCCGGCGATGAGCTGCACCGCGCGGAAGCTCACCGTGCCGCGCAGCACGCCGGGCGTGAGACCCGGGCGCCCCGGATAGCCCGCGCTGTCGACCGTGATCGTCCCGCTGACGCTCGCGAAGAACAGGGTGTCGATGACGACGTAGGCGACCGGTCCCGTGACCGGCACGCCGACCACGTAGCGGCCGATCGTGAGCTGCCCGAGCTCGAGCCGCGCCGGCACGATCACGTTGATCTGCGAGTCGGCGGTGGCGGGCTGAAGGTTCTCGCCGCGCAGCAGCGAGAGATCGCCCGAGTCGCTCGCCAACACGTCGCGCAGCTGTCCGAACCCCTGCCACTCTGCGTTCGCGTGCACGCTGCCGCTGATCTGCACTTGCATGCGCCCGGGCACTACCGGCTTGGCCGGCCCTGCGCTGTCGCTGCACGCGACGCCGAGGACGCACACTGACAACCACAATCTCATGAGAGGAATGTAGGCGCTTTCTCCACCTCCGGAACTAGATCCAGATCGCCACCGGCGCCGGGGTATTGTCTGTACAACAGGGAACGGGGGCTTCCGATGAGCCCGCACCGCTTCGCCGAGATTACCCAGCTCGCGACCGAGTTCTTCGAGCTCGCGCCGATCGGGATGGCCATTCTGCGACTGGAAGAGCCGGAGAATCCGGCGTCGTTACGGATCCTCGCGCTGAATGGGGCGGCGGGACGAGTCTCCGACGTTCCCACGGCGAGCGTCGGGAAGCGCATCGATCACGACTTCCCCGCGATCGCCAAGACGGCGTTCCCCGCACAGCTCGCCGAAGTCATGCGCTCGGGCCGGCCCGCCAACCTCGGCGAAGGACCGGGCACGTACGATCCCGCGCGCTATTTCACGCTCGTCGCGTTCCCGATTCCGCCCGACTGCGTCGGCCTCGTGTTCGAGGACATCACGGAGCGGCGCCAGCAGCAGCGCCGCGCGCACGAATCGGAGGTCCGCTACCGCAAGATCTTCGAGGGAAGCACCGCGGCGATTTGCATGTTCGACGCGCGTGACGGCACGCTCATCGACGCGAATCCGCGCTTTGTCGAAATGCTCGGCCTCGGCAGCGCGGCGCAGCTGACTGGCAAGAAAATGGGGGCGTTCGGGTTCTGGGCCGACGGCGACCACGAGTATGCGGCCCTGCTCGGGCAGCTGCGCCGGCAACACTCGATGCGCGAGGCGACCGTGACGTTCCGCACCTTCGGCGGCCAGGTGCGGCGGGCCCTGGTCGCACTCGAGCTGTTCGCCGTGGAAAGCCACGAGTACATCTTGGGGATTTTCTGGCGGGTCTGAGCCTAGAAGGCTTTTCCCAGTAACCGGTCGACTGCCGTCCGACGGCTGCGCGCCAGCCGCACTTTGGTGCCGTCCGCCAGCGCGATGATGCCGTCGCCCGAGCTGTCGGTCACGATCTCCTTCAGCCGGTCGAGATTGATGATCGCCGAGCGATGGACGCGGACGAACGTGGCGGGATCGAGCAGCCGCTCGAGCGCGCCGAGCGAGACGCGCACGACGTGGACGGCATTGCCGGCGTGGAGCTTCGCGCAGTAATCGGCGGCCTCGATCCAGTCGATGTCGGCGACGCGCACCACCTGCATGCGCTGCGCCGTGCGCACCGTGATGCGCGTGAGATAGTCCTGGCGCGGCAACACCGTCGCCAGCACGCGCTGGAGCTGGCCGCGCTTCGCCCGGCCCAGCGCCGCGGCCAGCGCGTCGTCGGTGTACGGCTTTACTAAATAATCGAGCGCGTGCACGCGAAACGCGTCGAGCGCGAACTCCGCGTACGCGGTCACGAAGATCACCGCCGGCATCCGCTCCGCGCCGACCGCGCGAATCACCCCGAAGCCGTCGATCTCCGGCATCTGCACGTCGAGCAGCACGAGATCGGGGGCCAGCGCTTCGATCGCCGCGATTGCCGCCTGGCCGTCGCCGCACTCGCCCACGCACTCGAGCTCGGGATCCTTGCGAACGAGCGCCGCGAGTCCCGTGCGCGCGAGCGGCTCGTCGTCGACGACCAGCACGCGGAGGCGATTCATTGCCGCGGGATCACCATGGTGGCCACCGCGCCGCCGTCCGGGCCGTGCTCGAGCGTGAATCGCGCGGCCGCTCCGTATGCCGTCGCCAGGCGCGCGCGGGTATTGCGGAGGCCGACGCCCGCGCCGCCATTCCCGTTCGGTCCCGGTCCGTCGTCGCTCACGACGATGATCAGCTCGCGATCCGTCGTGCGTGCCTTGATGTCGATGCGACCGGGAAGCCCGTGGCGCACGGCGTTCTCCACGATCGGCTGGAGGATGAGGCGTGGCACGCGCGCGGTCTTCGCGTCCTCGCTGAGCGCGACACTCACCGCGAGCCGGTCGGCGAAGCGGACCTGCTCGATCTCCAAATAGCGCTGCGCCAGCGCGACCTCGTCCGCGAGCGCCACGTCCCGGCGGTCGTCGTCGGCCAGCGACTCGCGCAGCAGATCCGACAGGCGCGCGATCATCTCCACCGCTTCCGGCCCACGGCCGCCGCGCACCAGCATCGCGACGCTATTGAGCGCGTTGAACATGAAGTGCGGCTGGAGCTGTCCCTCGAGCGCGCGCAGCCGCGCGCCGGACAGCTCGACTTCCCGCTCGACCGAACGCTGGGCGTAGTAATACGCGAGCACCCCGCCGAGCACGGCGGCGTAGGCGATGAGCGAGGTCGTGCCGTTGCCGATCAGCCCCGCGAGGCTCAGGATGACACCGGCGAACGCGCCATGTGCGAGCAGCGCCCAACTCCAGCTCCAACCGCGCCGCGCGACAAAGTCGACAAAGAGAAAGACGACGGGAATCGCGAGCGCCCAGGTGATCCAGAACGGCGCTTCCAGCGAGATCGCATGCCACCAGGTGAGGTGCTCGGGGTCCATCGAGCCGGCCATCATCAGCAAGTGGTGGCGCGTCGATGCCACCGCCGCGAGCAGCAGCATGATCCCCATCGCCAACGCCAGCGCGCGCCAATTCCGCATGGCGGGAAACTTACTCCCACCGGCGGCGGCTGCCCCGCGGTTCGCTGCATCCGGCCCGCGGCTCGCTGCATGTGGGATGTCCAGTGCTCTGGGAAACGTCATACTCGGCTCCACCCCTACGGAGGAGCCATGATGAAGTTGTACGCGGCCGGACTCGTCGCCGTCTTATCGGTGCTGGCGGTTCAGGGCAGCCAGCCGCCCCGGGATCAGCTGCCGCAGTTCACAAGCGACGGCAAGCTGATTCGGCCGACCGGCTATCAGGAATGGGTGATGGTCGGTGCGTCGACGGGCCTGTCGTATGCGGAGTCGCAGCCCACGCCGGTGGCGGGCGCCGCGCCCGGCATGTTTCACAATGTCTATCTGCAGCCGTGGGCGTATCGCTACGCGATGGAGCACGGCGCCTTCCCCGAGAACGCGATGTTCGTGCTGACGTTCTTCGAGCCTTCCCGCAAGTCGACTCCCGCGCGCGGGGGCTTCTACGAGGGGCAGCGCCTGGCGGGGTTCGAGGTGCATTTGAAGCGCAAAGATCTCGACTCGACCGGCTGGGGTTTCTTCGGGTTTGGCAGCGATACGAGCCCTCCGGCGACCCGCCAGCCCAGCGCGCTCGCGTGCTATTCGTGCCATAAGAATGAAGGGGCGTTCGACAACGCGTTCGTGCAGTTCTATCCCGCGTTGCGCGAGCGGCTCATCGCCAAGTCGCCCGAGTGAAGCATCCCAAGTGCCGTCAGCTGTGTCTAAACGGCCATGCACGCACTGCTCGCCGTTCTCATGCTCCAGCAGGGTCTTTGGTCGGTCGACACCACGTTTGGTCCCGCGGCGCGCGGTGAGCTGGTCATCCGCCGCGCGTCGCCGGCGTGGGTCGCCGAGATCGCGGGCCGGCAGGCGCTGTTCCAGCCCGCCGGCGACTCGATCCGGTTCGTGTTGCCGGACAGCACAGGCCGGTTTCGCGGAACGCTCGCGCGGGGCAGGATCGTCGGATTTTGGGTTCAGCCGCCGGGGGTAACGACCGATCAATCGTGGGCGACGCCGCTCGAGCTGCGAGCGGCGGGCGCCAATCAGTGGCGCGGCACCGTTCTCCCGCTCGCCGATCGCTTCCGGCTGTATCTGTCGATCGCCGGCAACGCGGACGGCTCGGTCACCGGCGTGTTTCGCAATCCCGAGAGCAACTGGCTGGGCACGTGGTACAGCTTCACCGTCACGCGGGCCGGCGACTCGCTGCTGTTCGACATGCCCGCCGGTCGCAACAGGCGAGCCATGCACGTGGGCGCGCGCTACGATTCCGCCGCGGCCACGATCGCGCTGCGGTTTCCGATCATCGACCGCGTGGTGCTGCTTCGCCCGCAGGACTCCGCGTCCGCGACCGGACTCTTTCTGCGTCTGCCGCGGCACGACCGCTATGTCTATCGTCCGCCACCGGTCCTCGCCGACGGCTGGCGCACGAGCCGCGCCGCGCGTGTCGGCATCGATGAGGCGGTGCTCGCGCGGCTGGTGCAGCAGATCGCCGACACCGATCCACTCGCGATCCGCGCGCCGCTGATTCATTCGCTGCTGATCGCGCGTCACGGCCGGCTCGTGCTGGAGGAGTACTTCGTGGGGTATGATCGGGCGACGCCGCACGACACCCGCTCGGGCGGCAAGACGTTCGCCGGCGTCATGGTCGGGGCCGAGCATCTCGATCCGCAAACGCCTGTGAAAGACAGTGTGACGGTCGCCCACCTGCTCACCCATACCAGCGGACTCGCCTGCGACGACAACGACGACAGCTCGCCCGGCAACGAAGACAACATGCAGGCGCAGACCGCGCAGCCCGACTGGTGGCAATACATTCTCGCGCAGCCGCAGGTCCACCCGCCCGGCACGGTGTACGCCTATTGCTCGGGCGGCATGAACCTGGTCGGCTACGCGCTGCATCGCGCGAGCGGCGAGTGGATCCCGGAGTTATTCGATCGCACTGTCGCGCGCCCGCTGGGCTTCGGCCGCTACTACTACAACCTCATGCCGACGCTCGACGGCTATCTCGGCGGCGGCGTTCACATCCTGCCGCGAGATTTGCTGAAGCTGGGCGTCGCGTATCTCGATGGCGGCACGTGGAATGGCCGGCGCATCGTCGACTCGACCTGGGTGCGCCGCTCGACGACCAGCCAGGTCACGCCCGGCGTGGGGCGGGACGGTTACGCCTGGCACCTCTTTCCGATCAAGGTGGGCCAGCGCGAGTACGCGGAGTACGAGGCCAACGGCAACGGCGGCCAGTTTCTCATCGTGGTGCCGGAGCTCGACCTGGCGGTCGTATTCACGGGCGGCAATTACACGGACGGTGGCGTGTGGTGGCGCTGGCGGCAGGACATCGTTGGGGGCGTGATCATCCCAGCGATTCGCTGAATTTGGTGGAGAACTAGCTTCGGCATATATTCGGGGCACGATGCCCCTGAATCCCGCACAAGAGAGGGCCGCGACGCATCCGAGCGGCCCTCTCCTCATCATCGCCGGTGCCGGTACCGGCAAGACGCAGACGCTCGCGCATCGGGTCGCTCATCTCATCAAAGCAGGATCGGACCCCGGCCGGATCCTGCTCCTCACGTTTACGCGACGAGCCGCCGAGATCATGATCCGCCGTGCCAACGCGCGGGTGCCGTGGGCGGGCACGTTTCACTCGATCGCGAACCGGTTGCTCAGGTTGCATGCGCAGTCTGTTGGGCTGGACCCGAGCTTCACCGTGCTCGACCGCTCCGACTCCGCCGATCTCCTCAACGTCGTCCGCTACGACCTCGGCTACGCCAAGCTGCCGTCGCGTTTCCCGCGCAAGGACACCTGCCTCGCGATCTACTCGCACGTCGTGAACACCCGCGGCGCGATCGACACCACGCTCAAGCAGGCATTTCCGGCGTACGTCGACTGGACCGAGGAGCTCAAGGCGCTGTTTCGCGGCTACGTCGAGGCGAAGCAGAAGCGCATGGTCTTGGACTATGACGACCTGCTCCTGTACTGGTTCTATCTCGATCCAGAGCCGGTGCGGAAACGATTCGATCACGTGCTGGTGGACGAGTACCAGGACACGAACGCGCTGCAGGCGGAGATCGTGCTGCGCCTCGGGACGTCAATTACCGTCGTGGGCGACGACGCGCAGGCGATCTACGCGTTCCGGGGCGCGACGGTTCGCAACATCCTCGATTTTCCTACGCGCTTCGATCCGCCGGCGGCGGTCGTCAAGCTCGAGCAGAACTATCGCTCGGTGCAGCCGATTCTCGACGCCTCGAATGCGGTCATTGGGAAGAACCTCTTCTCAGAGCGGCGGTCGGAGCACAAGCCGGCGCTCGTCGCGGCGAAAGACGAGCAGGCGCAGGCGGACTATATAGTAGAAAGCGTGCTCGCCCATCGGGAGGCGGGCGTTCCCCTGCACCGCCAGGCCGTGCTCATGCGCACCGCGCACCACTCCGACCTGCTCGAAATCGAGCTCGGACGCCACAACATCCCATTCGTGAAGTACGGCGGGCTCAAGTTTCTCGAGGCGGCGCACGTCAAGGACGTGCTGTGCATCCTCCGGTGGGCCGAGAACCCGCGTGATGACGTGGCGGGATTTCGGGTATTGCAGCTGCTGCCGGGGATCGGGCCAGCGCAGGCGCGCCGCATTCTCAATGGCGGCGCGATCCCCGACGGGCTGAGCGATTTGCTCGCTGCGCTGAGGAACGCCACGGAGTGGCCGGGTCAGATCGCGATCGTACGCAAATGGTACGAGCCGCACCTAGAGCGCCTATACGAGAGCGCCGGAACGCGGGCGGCGGACCTCGACACCCTCGAGAACCTCGAGAACCTCCACCCCAGTCGTTCTGCCTTTCTCAGCGATCTCACACTCGACCCTCCCGAGGCCACCGGCGACTTGGCGGGCGATCCGCTGCTCGACGAGGACTACCTCATTCTTTCGACGATCCACTCGGCGAAGGGGCAGGAGTGGGACGTCGTCTATGTCCTGAATGTCGTCGACGGTTGTATCCCGTCCGACATGGCGACGGGCAGCGCGGAGGAGATCGAGGAGGAGCGGCGGCTGCTCTACGTGGCGATGACGCGGGCGAGGGACCGGTTGTATCTGATTCAGCCGCAGCGTTTTTACACCGGATCGAGCCGGCGGAATGGGGATCGGCACATTTATGCAGCGCGGACGAGGTTTGTGACCGACCAGATGCTGGGATGCTTTGAGAAATCGGCAGCCGGAGAAGGCAGGGATGCTGGTACGGCGGTCGATGTGGCGGCCAAGTTGCGGCAGATGTGGGTATAGAAGGATGTGCGCTCCAAGATCCATGTCGCGTTTACCGTCGGTGTCATCCTCAAGGGGCTGAACGGCCTCGCCGAGCTGATCGGTGGGGTTCTCCTGCTCGTTTTTTCTGCCACCGCCGTTCAACAGTTCGTCGTTGACGTCACGCCCTGGAGCATCCCGCATCTCTCGCAACACGACAAGATCTTCGCCGCGATTTACATGCTGTCGCACGGCGTCATCAAGGCCGTGCTCGTGTACGCGTTGTTGAAAGAGAAGCTGTGGGCGTTTCCGTCGGCGATGGTCGTCTTCTCGCTGTTCGGCGTGTATCAGATGATTCGTTATTTCCACCATCCGTCAGTGTGGCTGATCGTGCTGACGTTGCTCGACGTGTTCGTGATCCTCTTGACCTGGGCGGAATGGCGGCGAGTGACCTATTACATCGCTGCGAGGGCGACTTGAGCGGCCGTCGTTACCGCGGAGAGCGCATTCGCCAGTGGTGTGGAGATCGCGTCGTCGAGCTGCCCGCGCACATTGCGCTCGGCGCGCCGCCACGCAACCGACGCTGCCTCGAGACGAACCCGGCCAAGGCTCGTGATGTCCCACCGCAGCCGTCGGCGACGGGGACCTCGGTGCGCGAGTATCCAGCCGTACCGCTCGAGCGGTGACAATGTTCGCGACAGGGTGCAGGTCTGAATGGCCAGCGCTTCGCCCAGGGCGCGTTGCGTGATAGGGCCAAGGCAATCGAGCGCTTGCAGGAGCGTGAACTGCGTGGGATTGAGTCCGGTGCCGCGGAGCTCCCAGGCATACGTACGGGTGATCGCGCGCGAGGCGCGGCGGACCGATCCGCATGCGCAGGTCAGGGCGAGTAGTGGCGGGGGAATGGGGATCGCGCCGAGCGGGAATGCCGGCGGTGGCGACCAGGGCGGCGGGGTGAGCATGTCCATCGCCCGCGAAACTAACGTTGTATATGCAACTATTGGTCAACGTTTTGGGGGACCGTCGTGCGGCAGAATCGACGGTCGACGACGGTAGTGTTGCATATACAACGATTGGTCCACGTGGACCCTGTGCGATCGGCCCGCCCTAGCGATCGCGCGTAAAAAGGGCCCGATTGCTCGGGCCCCGTGAAGCACCTACCCATGCGCGCGGAGTCGCACGTCGATGTCCGCGATGATGTCACGCGGCGCGCCACGTTTTTCCCAACCCTTGTGGCGGCCACGATCACCACGCTCGCGCGCCTCCCACAACCCGCGCACCGCCACGCGTTCTCCGTGCGGCGTCGCGAAAATGCGCACGACGTCATCGCCCCCGCGCCGCGCCCAGATGACCCGGTTCGGGCCATCGCGCTCGACGCGATACACCGTCCACCCGCGCGTCACCAGCACGTCGCGCGTCACGACGACCACGCGGTCCACCGGCACGACATACTCGTACTCCGCCGGCTCCGTGTAGACGTACTCGGCGCGCGCGTATCCGGGCGCGCAGGCCGCGCACGCGAGCAGCAGCACGGCCGTCAGGATCAGCAGTTCGCTCTTCATCAGTGCACCTCCTGGTGAAGTTCCGCGCACCCTATGACCCCGCTGGTTCCGAGATGTTTACCGACCCGCGTGACTCATGTCACACCGCTCCCGGTCGCGCTACTTTTCCCCTATGGATCGCACCGTCGCGGATACAATCGCGCAGCACTTCCAGCGCCACGGCTCGCGCCCGCCGCTCGCCCCCGATTCGGCGACGATCGATCGGCTGATCACCGCCGCGTTCTGGGCCAGCGTGCGACGCGAGGAAGGACGCACGCCGACGATCTCCCTCGCGTATCTGCCACGCGAAGAGGCGGGCACCGCGCTGTTCGTGGAACGACCGCTACCGCTCGATCCCGCGACGCTCACCAAGCTCGCGCCCGCCGTCGAACGGCCGGGCATCCACCTCGGCGTCTGGGAACATGAGGGCGAGCTGCGCGTGTGGGGGGCGACGCGCTCGATCCCCCCGCTCTGCTTCGTCGTCGAAGTGATCGAGCCCGGACTGCTCGTCGTCAAACACCGCCGCGCCGGTCCTGGCGGCAAGTTCGCGAATGTCGCGGTGCTCGAGGGCGACCGCATCAAGATCGTGGACGCTGAGGGCACGCTCGCCTCCGAGTGTCCCGACTTCGTCTCCATGCTGCTCGGCTTCGGTCCCGGCAACGCGGACAACGTGCTGCTGTCGCTCGCGCTCTCGATGCGCGCCCACCATCACGGCGGCTCGCTGCTCGTCGTGCCACACGACAGCACCGCCTGGCGGAAGTCGATCGTCTCGGTCCCCTACACCGTCGCACCGCCATTCTCCAGGCTCGGCGAGCTGGTGCGCAGCGGATCACGCGACGGTGCCTTCAAGGACGCGACCGATGCGATCGGGGGACTGACCGCGGTCGACGGCGCCGTCGTCTTGAGCGATCGCTGGGACGTGCTGGCCTTTGGCGCGAAGATCGGGCGCTCGGAATCAGGGCCCTTCGTCGACGAAGTGCTCGTCCGCGAGCCCATCCTCGGCCACAAGCCGATCACCATGCACGCCTCGGAGCTCGGCGGTACGCGACACCTCTCGGCCGCACAGTTCGTCCACGAACAGCGCGACGCGATCGCGCTCGTCGCATCGCAAGACGGCAGGTTTACGGTCTTCGGATGGTCACAGAAAGCCAGGAAGGTACACGCGTATCGGGTGGAAGCGTTGCTGCTCTAGTACAGCGCGATAATGCGATCGACGCTACCGCCCTTCGGGAGCGTCAACGTGATTCCCTCCGCACTCTGCTGAACCGTCACCGCCGTCCGGGCGGGCCACGCACTCGCCTTCCATCGTCTGCCCGTCAGCGGCAACGCCAATACCGGATCCGACCAGTCGAGCACGTGGACGAACACCGTGTCGTGCCGAGCGGTCGTGACGCCCCAGCTGCGCGGCGGAATCGGACCGGCGCGCGTGCCATAGATCGCACCACCATTGACGTCGAGCCACGCCCCAATCGCGCGCAGTCGCTCCTCAGCCTCGGGCGGAATTGTGCCGTCGGGCCGTGGCCCGATGTTGAGCAACAGATTCGCGCCTGCACCGGCGGCGCGCACCAGATAGTGAATGAGATCGGCCGACGACTTGTAGTTGTGATCGGTGAGGTTGAATCCCCACGAGTCGTTCATCGTCAGCGAAGTCTCGAGCGGCAATCCGCCGATCGTCCGTGTGTTGAATCCGGCGGTATTCGCGCCCGGCAAGTCCTGCTCGAACGTCTGCACGTCTTCGCCCGGCAGCGGCGCCTGATGGTGATTGGGAACGATGAGCGCGGCCGGCTGCAGCCGGTGGATCAGGGCGTAGGTGCGCGGCAGGCGCCAATCGGCGTCGGGCTTGTCCCACATGCCGTCGAACCAGATCCCGCCGACCGGACCATAATTCGTCAATAATTCCGTCAGCTGACCGTCGAGGAAGTCGAGATATGCGTTCCAGTCCCCATGCTCGGGACGGCCGGTCCCATGCCCCGTAGCGCCGCGCGGCCAATAGTCGGGATGATGCCAGTCGAGCTGAGAGTAATAGAAGAAGAGCCTGAGGCCCTGCCGCCGGCATTCGTCCGCCAGCTCCTTCAGGGGATCGCGGTGAAACGGGGTCCAGTCGACGATGTTGTAGCGCGACACCTTGGAGCCGAACATCGCGAATCCATCGTGGTGGCGCGAAGTGATCGTGATGTACCGCATGCCGGCAGCCTTGGCGAGCGCGACCCAGGCATGGGCATCGAACTTTGCAGGATTGAACGTGCCGGCGAGCCACTCGTAGTCGGGGACGGTAATCGGCCGGTTCTGCATCACCCACTCACCCTGGCCGAGGAGGCTGTAGACACCCCAGTGAACGAACATGCCGAAGTGGGCGTCTTGATACCAATCGCGAGCGGCCAGGCGCTCGGCGGGGACCGAATCGCCTTGGACGAGGGTTAATACCAACAGCACGCTTAACATGACGAGTCCACCAGGGTCGCACTCTCGGAACAGGAGAGAGAAGGATATATTCGATTTATGCTGCTCGCGTTACTCGTTGCACCACTCGTAGCGCAGAACCCGCAAGTCGCGGTTCGTCTCAATCACGACCAATACGTCACCGGCGAGCGCGCCAAGGTCACCGTCCAGAGCCAGCGCGACGGCTATCTGATCGTGCTGCACGCCGATCCCGAAGGGCGGGTCCGCGTGATCTTCCCCCTCGACCCCACGGACGACGCGTTCATTCGCGGCGGCCGGAAGTTCGAGGTGAAGGGCCGCGGCGAAAAGGATGCGTTCCAGATCGATGCCGAGGACGGCGCCGGCACCGTACTCGCGGCCGTGTCGACCGACGCCTTCAACTACGGCGACTTCGTCATCAACGGGCACTGGGACTTCCGGGCGCTCGGCGGTCCTTCGGCGACCGTGAAAGACGATCCGCTCGCGCGCCTGCTCGACGTCGTGCAGAAGATGGCCGGCGACTCGTCGCGCTTCGACTACGACGAAGCCACGTACGTCGTCCAGTCGGATCGGATCGCCGAGCGCTATCGCTACGGCTATCCGTATCATTTCGGCGGCATCGGACTCGGCGTCGGCTACTACGATCCGTTCTGCAGCGATCCGTTCTTCTTCGGCTGGAGCGGCTGCTACGGCTATCGCTTCGGCCTCGGCGGCGGCTTCGGCTATCCGATCTACCGGCGATATCGCGTCTATCGGCCCTTCATCTTTACCTGGGGTCCGAGCGTGAGAACCACGCAGCCGCGCTTCATTATTCCGACGGGCGGGCGCTCGCGCTACACGCTGCCACCCGTGCGGCCGCGCGATCAGAGCAACATCGGCAGCACATGGACGCGCAACCGCGGGGGAGAGGGAGCGACGTCACGGGGTCCAGCCGTCGCGCCGCGTGGTCCTTCGGTGGCACCGCGGATGCGTCCGACATCTCCGCCGGCATCACGGCCTACGCCACGGTCATCCGGCGGTGGTGGGATGCGCGGCGGCGGCGGAGGCGGACGCCGCCATTAGCCGAGCGAGTTGAGTTTCAGCAGCTCCGCAGCATACGCGCGCCATGGTCTCCAACGTTCGGACATGGCGCGCAACGCTTTGGTGCCAATCACGCCGGCGGCGCGTTGCAAGCGCCGATCGCTCGCGTCGAACTCGTCCGGCGACACCGCACCCTCGAGCGTCCCCGGCACGCGCACGCCCGGCCAGCGCGCGATGAGCCGCGACAGCCCGCCCTTCGACAAATGCGCGTCGATCAAGGCGGGCTCGGCGTCGAGATCGAAGACACGACGCAGCCCCGCGATCACCGGCATCAGCACCGGCAACAGCGAATCGGACACCTCGGCGATGAGATGGCGGTCCGCCGCCTGATTCTCGACGATGACCGTGCCGCGATGCCCTTCGATCTCGAGACTTTTCCGCCAGCTGCCTCCATCACCGCCCAGGGCCCTGAGCAGGACGTCCCACGCGAGCGGTGCGCGATAGGCGAGCGTAATGCGGAGCGGCTGACCGTCCGGCAGGCGCGCGCGCCCGCGCCGCAGCGCACTCGGCGGCATCCGATACTGCTCGCGGAACACGGCGTTGAACCGCCTCAGACTTTGAAATCCGCTGGCATACGCGACGCGCGTCATCGGCAGATCGGTGTCCATGATCAGGCGCTTGGCGAGCAGCAGCCGGTGCGTTTGCGCGAGCTCGAGCGGTGACACGCTGATCTCGCGCTCGAGCGCGCGCCGCAGGTGCCGTTCGCTCACACCCAGCTGGCTCGCCAGCTCGGCGACGGTGTGGCCGTTCAGCGCGCCCGCCGCGATCCGCTGTGCCGCGAGGCGCGCGAGCCGCGCGACCGCGTCGAGCTGGCCGCCGCCCCCGCCGACGTCCGACCGCCCTGGCGACAGCTCGGGGCGGCACCGCAGGCATGGGCGGAACCCCGCCCGTTCGGCAGCCGCCGCCGAGTTGAAGAAGCGGCGGTGATTGTCATAGGCGAGCCGGGATTTGCACGCGGGCCGGCAGTAAATGCGCGTCGTCGTGATCCCGACGAAGAACACGCCGTCGAAGCGCTGATCGCGCGCGTCGACCGCGGTCTGGTACGCGTCCCGAGTGATCGGGCTAGAGCGAGCCGATGCCGCAGCAGAGAGCATGAGCGAGATCCCTATTCTTGATACCTAGCGAGGCGGATGTCGAGTCACGGGGGACGATCTGGCGTGCGGCGCGAGGGTCGAACGTCCCCTCCTGATCGTGACTGCATGCCGACAGCAACGCGACAGCGAGCAAAACGGACGAGGCGTAGCGCGTAACACCCTCCGGAAACATGAGGCTCTCTCATGCTACCGCGGGCGCGGCGGCGGCGCGCGCTAGTTTCGGACGCCGATTTTTTCGAGGATTGGAAGGCCGATGTTGGCGAGTGCAAGCTGGAAGGCGTCATACACCTGCGCCGACCACCAGCTGCGACAGCGCTCGATTTCGGCGAGCGCGGCTTCACGCGTCATGGCGGGGCGGTAGGAGCGCGCGGTGGTGAGCGCGTCGTAGACGTCCACGATCCCGACGATCTGCGCGGCGACCGGGATCTCGTCGCCCTTGAGGCGATCCGGGTAGCCGGTGCCGTCGTAGCGCTCGTGGTGCGACCGAATGATCGGCTTCAGGTCCCACGGGAACTCGACCGGGGCGAGCAGCTCGAGGCCCCAAATCGGGTGCATCTGCACGATCTCGAACTCTTCACGCGTCAGCGGGCCGGGCTTGTTCAAGATCTCGTGCGGCACCCGCACCTTGCCGACGTCGTGGAGGTAGGCGCCGAGGCGGATCGTGGTCTGCATGATGTCGTCGAGCGTGAGGAGCCGGGCGACGGCGAGCGCCGACTGCGCGACGCGCTCGCAGTGACCGTGCGTGTAGCTGTCCGCCGATTCGATCGACTGGCCCCACTCGCGCACGACATCGAAGTACGTCGATTCGAGGGCGGCGACTTTGCCGCCGACGTTGACCAGATCGGTCCGTGCGTCGAGCCGGCCGAACAGGCGGTGCGCCGTGTTCAGGAGCCGCAGCGCGTCCTGGTTGCGTCCCATCGCCTGCATCAGCAGCGCCAACTCGCGCGAGGCTTCCGCTTCGTTCAGCACCGAGTTCGCGGTTACGGCCAGATCGATCGACGTCCGCAGCCGCGACTCGGCGAGTGCCGGCCGGCCGGTCTCGCGGTACACCATGCCGATCATCTTATAGGCTTCGGACTTGTCGGCGCGCGATTCCAGCTGGTCGAAGATGGCGAGCGCCGACTCCGCATTGCGGCGCGCTTCCTCGAAGCGGTCGCGCAGGAAATGCGCCTCGGCGTGATTCACGAGGCACATGCCCTGGAGGTGCATGTCCCCCGAGCGCTCGGCGATGGCGAGGCTGCGGGTGAAGTAGTCGTCGGCTTTGGCGAATTCTTTCAGGTCGCTGTGCGCGATGCCGAGGTTTACGAAAGTCGTCGCGGCGCCGTGCTCGTCGTTCGTGTCCAGGTACGCGCTGACGGACCGCTCGTAGTGCGCAACCGCGACGGCGATCTCGCCGCGGATGTTGGCGAGGATGCCGAGGTTCTGCTCGAGACGCGCACGGAGCTCGCGCGACTGGCCGCCGCGCTCGAGCGCCTGGAGAAAGAACGCGCGCGCGTCTTCCATCGCGCCCGTGCGCAGCGCGATGCCGCCCATCGTATTGAGCGCCTCGCCGGCGAGCACGTCGTTGGGAATCTGGCAGGCGACGTCGTAGCTTCGCTGGCAGAGGTCGCGGGCGACGTCCGATTCGTTGCGGTGATGCCGGACGACCGCGAGGCGACGGAGCGCCTCGGCCAACACGGCGTCATCGCCCCCACTCGTGGCGAGGGCGATCGCCGCTTCGTAACTGCGAATCGCTTCCGGGATGCACGCAGCGCGCTCGCTCGCGCGAGCCTCGTGCAAGAGATCCCGCGGGCTTTGCTTTACCATCCCACCACGTAGTCCGAGAAGTGATTGACCTGCCCCGTGACTTTGCGCGTGAAGATGTTGTCGAGCGAGAGCAGGGTCTCGAGGATCTGCAGCGCGTCAGACGTATAGACGATTTTCTTCGGCACCAGGATGCTGATGATGCTGCAGTTCGCGTAACTCATCGTCAGCGACGCGGGCTTGTTGAATCGCAGCCCTTCGGGCTGGAACTGCACCGCGTTGACGCCCATGCCGGTTCGCAGCGTCATCGTGATCTGGGTCGGGGCGCTCACGGCGCCGGCCGGGATCACGAGCGTGTGCGGGCCCGCGCTGATCTTGCCGCCGTCGGGACCGATCGTCGCCGTCGTCTGCGCGGCCGGAAGATCGGAGCACTTGAGGAGGCCGGTGGATGAGAGCAGGCCACCGACCAGGTCGGGTTGCGCCGCCGGAACAGCAGATGCCGCTGGGGCTGACGTGGGGTTGTGTTCAGTGCAGGCAAATGCAAAGCAAACGACGAGCAGGACCGCTAGCGCGCGCACGGCCGTGGACCGCATGACCTTCTCCTTCATACTTGACGGTTTTGGAGGGACCTCTGCGGGGTACAGAATGGGACCAATGTAGGGCTTTACGCCGTGATTGTCCTCACAAGTCCCTGAACAGGGACGTGTGAGGTGACTACACGGAACTATTGAGCCTAGAGGTAGCGGGCGACAGCCATCGCGGCAAGCGCCAGCAGCATCAGGACGGTAACAACCTTCGCGAGAACGTCCGCGCGCGAGCGGAGGCGCTGCAGCTCGGCGGCCTGCGCTTGACGATCCTGGGGCGGCGCGCTGGCGAGTGACTGCCCGAGCTTCATCATCCGCATCATCAGCGGCCGCATGGCAACGACGCCGACGAGAAAGGCGAGAATTGCCGACAGGCCGCCCCAGCCGAATGCTTTGCCCACGGGCGTGGCCATGAATGCGCCCATGTTTCCTCCGGAATCGCGCTGGAACATCCAGAGACCGGAGACGATCGCGATGAGGCCCATCAGCGGCATGACGATAGGAAGGCGGCGCCGCATCAGGCCGCCCATCACCTTGCCGCCGTCCGGCCCCATCTCAGCCATCGTGGGCCCGAGGAAGAACGTTTGAAACGCCATCATGCCGATCCACAGCGCTCCGAAGAAGACGTGAGCAAAGCGCAGCACGATCATCGACACGAACAGTCTCCTGGCATGGTGTGGAGGAAAAATGTAGCACGCGACCGGGGTTTGCGCCGCCGGGAGTAACTCTCCATAGTAGCGGCCATGTCGCGATGCATCCCGTCCTTCCTGTTAGCGGCGACTCTTGGCGCCATCGCGCCCGCCGCCGCGCAGGCTCCACCCATCGTGTTGACGGCGCGGCAACGCGCCACGCTGGCAGCGCTGGGCTGGCCACCACCGCCACCCTCCATCAAGCCACGCGACGATATCGTGCTGCGCCGGGGCACGGCGCCGTCGCTGTCGGGCTCGCTCACCGGCCTACACGCCTTCGCGACCATGAAGACGTCGCGGGGCGTGGCGCGGATCCCGCGCGACGATATCCGGTTCATCCTCGTGAATCGGCACCTCGTTCCGCGCAACGCCCCCGCGCTGCCGCTCGACACCGATGCCGTGCTACTCGCGAACGGACGCGACGTGCTGGTTGGTCGCGTCGAGGTGGACAGCGAGTCGATCCACGTCAATTCGCGTGTGGTGCAGCAGGCGGCGGTCGCGGTAATCCACCTGCGGGATCCCGCCAATCCATCACGACAGCAAGCGCAAGACGCGAGCGCGGGAGCAGCGGCGGCGGAACCCGTCGCAGCGGGAGCGCAAAGACGACCGGCTGACGGGCAGACCGCGGCACCGCGGCCGAAGGGTCCCGCGGAGCTTCCCTGGGGGAAAGGCCTGTGGCGTGGGTACGTGCGGTTCACGATCATCGAGCAAGACGATCCGCGCCAGGAAGCTCATGGCAGCTATTATGTCACGTGGTCGGAGGAGCCGTCGGCGGCAGTTGGGGCGCGGACCACGCAAATCAAGCTGCATCCCGTCTCACTCGAGTACCAATACCAATGGAGCATCGCAGCCTACCCGCAGCGCCACTGCTCTGCCTTCAACCTCACCAAGAGCGGTACGGGATTCGATGGCGTCGACCACGACGTACAATCGGGAGGAACGCTGGATCTCGAGCTCCTGCCGGGGGCCCGCGTGGGCAATGAGAACGCCGGCCTCTATCTAGTGAATATCTTCTCGCCGGACAGCGTGGACGACGCCGAGTTGCCCGTCAACTGCGCCGGTCCGCCGGAGCCGATGTCGTGGGGCGCATCGAGTGACTTGCGCACCCTGCCCAACGCGATCCTCGAAAGCGAAACGAGCGCACACAACTGTAAGGGCAGCGTGCCGGTATTTCGCGCCGCGCCGCCGTTTGTCACGATCGCGGGCGATTTGTCGTGCGGCACTCCGGGAGATGGGAATCCACTCAAGACGTTCCGCTGGCACTTCGACCGCGGTGTGCCGCCGGTCGAAGCGCCCGTCACTGGTCACGGACAAGATGTCTGTGAGGCTCCCCGCGGACTGCTGACGGGGACCGAGGACCAGCGCCGTGCGGCGCTGGCGCGCCTTGCACAGATCCGTGCTGAGTTCACGAAAGCGAAAGACGACGAAGCGCGGCTGCGGGCTACGCGCAATCAGCTGCAAGGCGCCTTCGACTTGCTGCTGATAGCGTCGGCCGGGTCCGATGTCGGCAAGAAGCTGCTGACGCTGGCGACCGGGGATGAGGCCATGGAGGCCGCGGCCGGCACCGGAGAGGTCACGGAGGAAGAGCGGGCGTTCGTTAAACAGATGAACGAGTTCATCAAGGCCTACCAGACGTGGACGCAAGCCACCGACGATCCGGCGGGCTGGGGGGTCTCGCAGCTGCTGACGCCCGATTCGTCACAGCACGCCGCGACCGCGGGTAAAGACATGGTCGACGCCGCGCTGGAGATGGTCAATTTGGGTCAGGTGCTCGGCGGGGCGATCGGCGCCGGTAACCCGGAGGCGACCGGAGACTACATCGAGGAGAACCTCGGCGCGTTTGGACCGCTGGTCCCTGATTACGCCCTGTCCAAAGCGCGACAGTACGTCGAGGTGACGAAGCAGTGGGGTGAGGCAATGCGCGAGCTGGCGCGGATCGCCGCGGAAGGCGCCGGAATCGCCGGCCAGATTGCCGAATCTGACCTCGGCATCAAAGTGTTGGGACAACGGCTGCAAGCGTGCGTCGGCCAGTGAATACGCTCCAAAAACTGGCCGCGGCGCTCGGCCCCAAATACGACGTCAAACAGATCGTCGGCTCGGGTGGGTTCGCCGAAGTGTACGAGGTGTGGGACAAGGATCTGGAGCGCCGGCTCGCGGTCAAAGTGCTTCGGCCCGACGTCTCCTGGACCGCCGGCACGATCGAGCGCTTCCAGCGCGAGACGCGGGCGATTGCACGGCTCGAGCATCCGAACATTCTCCCGATCCACTTTGTCGGTGAGGGCGAAGGGCTCGTCTACTACGCGATGCCGTTTGTCGACGGCATGTCGCTCGGGGACTTGCTGCGACGCTCCGGTGCGCTGCCGGCGGATCGCGCGCTCGCGATCATCGTTCCGGTGCTCGACGCGCTCGACCACGCCCACCGCGCGGGGCTGCTGCATCGCGACATCAAACCTGACAACATCATGCTCGACACGGCGCGCGGCCGGCCGCTGCTCGTGGATTTCGGCATCGCGCGCCGGCTCGACGCCGATGCCGGCGCGGGGCTGACGCAGACCGGTCTCGTCGTCGGCACGCCGCACTATATGAGTCCGGAACAGGCCCTCGGCGATCCCAACCTCGACAAGCGCTCGGATCTGTATTCGCTCGGCGCCGTGCTCTTTCAGATGGTGACGGGCACGCCGCCGTTCGACGGCGAGTCATCGCAACAGATCGTCGGCAAGCACATCGCCGATCCGCCGCCGGCCGCGCACGACGTCAATCCGGCGGTGCCGCGCGAGCTGTCCGACGTGATCCTGCGATTGCTGGAGAAGCAGCCGAAGGATCGCTTTCAATCAGCGGCCGAGGTGATCGCTGCGCTCGAAAGCGACAAGCAGCCGAGCACGATACGGTCGAGAGCGTCGGCGGCAGCGGCGGCCACGGAACTGCTGGTGAGCGGGGCGCGAACGGCGCCGAGGACGACCGGACGGGCGGGCGGGCGGACGGCCAGACGGGGACGGGTTGGGTGGGTGATTCTCGCGAGCGCGCTTGCCGTCGTGGCACTCGGTGCCGGTGCGATGCTACTCCGCTCCCCGACGCTCGTGTTCGAGAATCGGCTCGGCGGCACGGTGACGGTGCAGGTTGCGGGGGAGGAGCGACGCATTCTGCCCGGTGGGTCGTTCACCCTGCCGCTCGATCGCGGCCGGCGGATCGATCTGGCGTGGCAGCTCGTGCCGCAGCTCGGCATCGGGTTCGGCGACACGATCGCCGTGCCGGATCCGCGCGGCACCGTGCGGATCGCCGCGACGGCGCGGCCGACGCATGGTGCCTACTTCGCGCCGCTGATCACGAATGAAACGGGCGAGCCGCTATCGATCACCGTGAATGCCGGACTCGCGGGCGCGACGTCGTGTCACTGTACCATCCCCGTGGGCGCCATCCGCCTGGCAATCGGCTATTACCCGCTGTTCGAGAACTCGACCGTGCGGGCCGAGACCGGAGGTCGCTCGGCGATGTTCCGAGGCCTTGGAACGCAGGTCGACGTCTCGCGCGGTACAGTGGGACTACTCTTTCGCCTCGAAGACCTTCGCTAATCCCGCGCAGCAAACGAGACACGACCTTCGCCAAAGCCTGACATTGCCGGTCTTGAGATCGCTGGGCGCAGGGGCAGACTCCACGTCATCCATTCCCCCGGAGCCGCCTATGCGGTCCTACCATCTGCTACTGGCCATCTTTGTGTCGGCGTGCGCTGCGTCGCCGCCGGCGTCCTCGCGCGACGTGGCGGCACTCGACGCGGTCACCAGCGCCATTTCGGGTCTTCCGACCACGACGGCGTCGGCCGATGCGCGCAATCATTACCTGCAAGGCGTGCGCGAAGCGGATCTCACGCGAACCTTCGACGCGTTCGATCACTTCAAGGCCGCGGTCGCCGCGGATTCGACGTTCGCGATCGCGTGGCTCGGCCTCGCGAACAGCTCGCAATCGCTCGCCGACTTCAAGGCATACCTGGCGCGCGCCGAGGCGAACGCGGCGAAGGCGTCGGATGCCGAACAGCTGCAGATTCAGATCGCGCGCCGCGGGTTCGACGGTGACGCCAGCGGCCAGCTGACGCTGGCGCAGCAGCTCGTCGCGAAGTATCCGCAGAGCCCGCGCGCCTTCCTGATTCTCGGCAACATCCAGGCGGGCCTGAGTCAGAACAACACCGAGGCCCGCGTGTCGATCGGGAAGGCGGCGACGCTCGCCCCGAAGTTCCTCGCCGCACACATCGCGATGGGCACGTCGTATCTCTTCGGTGAGCCACGCGACTTCAATCAAGCCCTGCACCATTTCCAGGAGGCCGAGGCGCTCGCGCCGAACGAGCCGTCGAACCACGACAATCTCGGCGACGCCCAGCGCGCGCTGAACAACCTGCCGGCGGCGCGCGCGGAGTACACGCGCGGCCGCGAGCTGAATCCGAAGGACGCGGGGCTGCTGCAGCAACGCGGGCACGTCAATTCGTTCGCGGGGGACTTTGCGGCCGCGCGCGCCGACTACGACTCGGCGTTCGCGATCAGCCGCGGCAACGAGCGCGGCTTCTTCGCACCGTTCCGCGCGTACGTGAGTGTGTACGCAGGCGACCCAGCCGCCGCGATCGCGGAGCTCAACAAGCTCGTCGCGGACGCGGACGGGCTCGGCGTACCGGATCCCGTGGCCGTGAAAGTCAACGCGCTCACCAACGTCGCGCTCATCGCGATTCAAACGCGCGATTTCGCGGCAGCGGACGCCGCCCTCAAAGCGCGCGCCCCGCTGCTCGACCAGCAGGCCCAGAATGCCAGCGCGGGCTTCAAGCGCGGGCAGGATGAGAACACGGCGTACTTCGACGCATGGCTCGCGGCGCGTAAGGGTGACTATCCCGGCGCCGAGCGCGCGATCGCGCGGCTCAACGCGCTCGTGACGCAGGACGCGAATCCGCGGCGCATGGAGCCGGTCCATCAGCTCGAGGGATTCGTCGCGGCGTATCGCGGCAATGCCAAGGACGCCGCGATGCACTTCGCGCAGGGCAATCTCCAGGACCCGTTCATCAAGTACAACTACGCCACGGCGCTGGCGGGGTCCGGACAAGGCGCGCAAGCGCAGGCGCTGTTCAAGGAGCTGGCGGTCTACAACTTCAACAGCCTGGGATACGCGCTGATCAGGAAGGACGTCCAGCAGAAAACAAGCTGAATTCCGAGATCGCCGGACACACGGAGGCCCGCGTGACACTGAGTCGCACTCGCGACGTGGTGGCCCGCGGGCCTCGCAGCAGGCGACAGTTGCCGATGCTCGTGGCCGCTGCCCAGGGAGCCCAACCCGCCCGCTCCCATATATCGACGCTAATGGATTCGACTCGCTGACCCAGCGGAAGATATTCCCGAATCCGGACGACGTCGAAAGCGGTCTCGCGCGGCAGCTCGAGCGTGAGGCTCGGCGTGGTGACATCGTCATCACTGGCCCAGTAGGTATCGCGCTTTCCGTCCAGCACGTTGTTCGGCGACGATCCGCGCCGAGTGTTGGTGGCACGGGCGCGGGCGGAGTCCGCGAGGTTGGTGACGAACGTGTCGTCGAGCAGTCGCCGCAAATCGCGTAGCGCGCGCACGTCGTTCTCGTGAATCAGCCCGCGGCGATCGGGCGGCAAGTTGAGCAGAAATGACGCCCCGCGCCCCACCGACGAGTAGTACAGCTCGACGAGCTGCTCGGCGGTCTTGACCTGGTTGTCTTCCGTCTTGTGGTAGAACCAGCCGGGCCGGATCGACACGTCGCACTCGGCCGGCACCCAGTGCGAGCCGGGGCGGTCGCCGCGATTCAACCGATCGGGGTCGGCGTTGCCGGGCGAGAAGTCCTCGCTGTTCTGCGTCGCCCAGCACGTCTCGCCGGCGATGCCCTTCTCGTTGCCGACCCAGCGAATGTCGGGTCCCGCGTCGCTGAACAGCACGGTCTGGGGCTGCAGGTCGCGCACGAGCTGCCACGTGGTCGGCCAGTCGTAGTAGGTGCGATTGTCGATCTCGCGCTTCTCGTACGCACCGCCGTAGTAGCCGTCGCCGCCGTTCGCGCCGTCGAAGAAGATCTCGAACACCGGCCCGTACTCGGTGAGCAGCTCACGCAGCTGATTGCGATAGTAGGTGAGGTAGTCGGGGCCGCCATACTCCGGCCGATTGCGATCCCACGGCGAGAGATAGACGCCGAACTTGAGGCCTGCGCGCGCGCAGGCGTCCGAGATCTCCTTCACCACGTCGCGCTTGAACGGCGAATTCTTGACCGAGTGCTCCGTGTAGCGGGACGGCCAGAGGCAGAACCCGTCGTGGTGCTTGCAGGTGAGGATCAGCGCCTTCATGCCACCGTCTTTGGCGGCCTCCACGATCTGGTCGGCATCGAAGGCCGTGGGGTTGAAGACCGCGGGCGACTCGTCACCGTAGCCCCACTCGCGGTCGGTGAACGTGTTGACGGTGAAATGAAGAAAGCCGTAGAACTCGAGGGTATGCCAGGCTAACTGACGGCTCGATGGCAGTGGCGGGTACGGAGCCGGGAGCCGGGAGCCATGAGCCGGAAGACGAATTCCTATCCCCGCGGCAAACGTCGTCGCGAGAAAATCACGGCGCATCACGACGAGTGCACGGTCTTCAGATAGCGGTAGATCGCACGCAGATCGTCGTCTTTGATGCGCCGGAATGCCTGCCATGGCATCGGGCTGCCGGCGATGCGCTCGCCGGCGTGAAACCGCGCGACGAATTCGTCTTCGGTCCACTGCCCTGGGCGGCCGTCGGCCGTGATGTTGGGCGGCGTGAGCTTGATCGCCGAGTTGGCGCTGGACTCCATTTCGCTGCCGCCGGCGAGCCGTGGACCGGTGTACGCGCCGGTCACCATGCTGCGCTTGCTGTGACAGCCGGCGCAGTTGGCGACGGCGTTGGCGAGGTACTCGCCCCGTTCGACCGTGGGCGCGGCCGCCGGGCTCTCCGCCGGTGGCCGCGCGGTCGGCCCAATCGGTTTGATAACGAACGCCATGACGGTTTTGCCGAGCAGGTTGAGCTTGCTGTCGGGCACGAGATTGTGCACGGGCGGCTGCGCGCGCAGGAACGAGATGAGCGCCGCAATATCGGCGTCGCTCATCTCGTGGTACTCCATGAACGGAATCGCCGACCGGCCGTCGGGCCGAACGCCGTAGCGGAGCACACGCGCCACGGCGCTGTCGGACAACATTCCAATGCCGGTCTCTTTGTCGGCCGTGATGTTCGGCACTTCGATTGTGCCGGGCGGAATGTCGAACCTGCCGCCACCCGAGAGCGGCGGCTGGGTGCCCAGCCTGAGCGACGCGTACTCGGCGGGCGCGGTGTGGCAGTCGGAGCAATGCGCGGGACCATACGCGAGATAGCGGCCGCGCGCGATCACGGCGGTGTCGGTCGATGCGGTGATCCTGGGATACGGCGCATCGAACCGGCGATTCCAGCGAAAGCTGATGACGATGAAGAAAACGATGACGACCGCGAGTATGCCGCCCGAGAGCCACAGCAGCGTCTTTCGTATCATCGCGGGTGCTTCACCTCAGTCAGGGCGTGGCGGGTGGCCGCGCAGGCTCATGGTCGCGGCATCGATCCGCTTGATATAGCCCTGAATCGACTCATTGCGCGAGCGCCGCGGCAGCACGAAATGCGCGTCATCCGGTTGCGCGCTCTTCAAGTCGTCCACCATCAGATCCCCACCGTGCGACTCGACCACCAACTCGAACCGCTCGACCGCGGTCAACAAATCGGCCAAGTCGTCGGCCCGCTCGCTGCTCGTGACGTCGATCCCCCGGCGTTGCAGCCGGTCGGCGACCTCCGCCGCGACATCGCCCTGCTCGCTCATATGCTCTCCTTCCGTATTTGTCGCCCAAGTCTAACCGGGCGCCCTGCCGCGAGGTAGAATCTTTGGGATGAGACGCCGCGACTTTCTCGCCACGGCGATTGCCGCCACCTGGTTTCCAAGATGGACGCCGGCGCGGGCGCGCATCCGCCTGGGGTACGCCGCCATTTCGTGGAACGGCAACGACCGCCAGGCGATCGACGACATCGCCGCGCTCGGGTATCGGGGGATCCAGCTGCGGCTGTCGGCGGTGACGACCTGGGGCGACCGACCCGCCGAGCTGAAGGAGCTGCTCGCGGCACACCGGTTGACACTGGTCGCGCTCTCGAGCGGCGACGTCTCACTCGATCCGGCGCAGGAGCAGGCGCAGCTCGCGCAGCACACGCGCAACGCCAAGTTCGTGCGCGACGTCGGGGGCAAGTACCTGCAAGTCATCGACAACCGGCCGAAGGGCCGCGATCCGGCGCCCGAGGACTTCCGCCGGATGGGACAGCTGCTCACCGAGATCGGCAAGCGCAGTGCGGATCTCGGCGTCCCGCTCGGCTATCACAATCACATGGGCGCGCTCGGTCAATCACCGGAAGAAGTCACACGCGTGCTCGATGCCGCCGACCCGAAGGTCGTGCATCTCGAGCTCGACACGGGGCACTACCGGCAAGCGGGCGGTGATCCGGCGGAAGCGATTCGGCAACACGCGAATCGCCTGCTCTTCCTGCACATCAAGGATCTCGACGCGTCGGATCATTTCATCGAGCTCGGCCGCGGCCGGGTGGACCTCCCCGCGGTGTTCAGCGCGCTCGACGCGATCAACTTCGACGGCTGGGCCGTCGTCGAGCTCGACGAATCGGCGGCGCCGAAGGAGTCGGGCGCCATCGCCCGGCGTTATCTCGAAACGCACGGGCGATGGGAGCCCTGAAGCGCTAGTTCACGCTGCTCGATGCCGAGCCGACCACGATCTCACCCGTGGTGCGGGTAACGCCAAGCACCGATTGCTGCAGCACGACGTGAATCATGTTGACGGTAATGCCGCCCGGCGTCGTGGTCTGCTCGTTCAGCACCACGTAGCCGACGCCCGGGAGCTCGACGCGCGTATTCGGCGCGACCGCATCACCCAGGGACACTCCGTTCACCGTGACGTTCGCGAGGCTCGAGCCGTCGCCGTTGCTGCCTTCGGCGGAGCTCGAGGCGATTGCGACCACCCCGTCCGCGGTGATCAATCCGTTCAATACACTCACGCTCTCGAGCGTGACGCTGCTGCCGGCGTCTGCGGGATCGTCGCCGTCACCGGTGGCGACCGCGAACACGTCTTGGGCACTCACGTACGAGCCGAGGGTGACGTTGCTCGCCTGGGCCTGCGCGAGCGTGCCATCGCCGGGCAGCGTCGCCGAGGCGGCGGTTTGATTGAGGTTAGCGGTGCGCACCGACACGCCGTACGACGTCGCGCTCGCGCCCATCCTCATCTGTCCGGCCACCACTCCGGGCATCGCCAGGAGCAGGGCGAGTCCTGCGAATTGGATTTTCATAGTTGGCTCCTAGTGCGTCGGATGGAATTGCCGGTTGCCGCCCGTCAGCGTGCACGAGGGTTCTGCCGGCGGGAGATCGGGATCGGGGCACATCACTTCGTAGCCGAGGGCTGGCACTCTGATCGCGAATCCGTCATGCCCCGCTCCGGGCTCACCGTTGTCGCAATCCCAGACCTCGAAGTCGAGATTCTCCTGCCCGGTGTTCTGCACACGCAGCTTGCCTCCCCAATGGGCCGCCCCGTCCGAGCAATCGGTATCGGTCGCGCGCTCGGCGAAGGTGACTGCCGTCGCGTGGAGATTCAGCGGGTGACCGTTGATTTCCATTTCGGGCCGGTGATCGACCCACTCGAGCTCGCCCTTGTCGGCGAGACAGGTGCCGTTTGCGTCGGTCTGGCCGGATGCAATGACGTGCGCACCGAACGTCTCGTACTCGTGGCTGGCGGGAGGATTCTGGTCGGCGGTGCCCGGGGGATAATCGATCCGGCCGCCGCCCGTGACCTTGAACGGCGTACACTCGAACTGGAAGAAGTGGAACTCTGGCCTGCCAGTTGCCGGGGCGAGCGAAGTCTGATTTGCCTCGCAGCCCCAGGCGGCCAGGGCGACCGCGAATGTCGCGGCAAGCCCGGCATGCAATCTCGGATTCGACATGACTCCTGCCTCCGTGATGAGGGTCGTGACTTCTGCCGCATCTCGGAAAGGCAAGCGATGTGCCCGACGTGGAAATAGGAAATCGCGGTCAGGGATAAGAGGTTACAAAGCGTAGCCGCGCTGCAACGCCGCTCGAGCGCAGCAAGAACAGAAGAGCGCGCTGCGAGAGCGCAGCGCTCTTAATCCTCTTCCTCGGCCTCGGCGTCGGGCAGGATCACTTCAGCGTAGCCGCACACCGCGCGACCGGTGATCCGGACGATGCTGTCCGAATCCTCGTCCAGTCCTCTTACGGCGAAGTAGCCGAACAATGCGCTGCCGTGATTCTCGACGCGGATGCCTTCGGGCAGACGGATTTCCACGTAGCCGATGAAGGAGCGCACGTCGATCACAGTGACGCCAGGGGGGAAGACCGCATCGCGCAGATCGAGCTCGACATATCCCATACGGGCGACGAGGAGCAGCTCCTGCGGCACGGTGCCGGCCAGCTTCCGCTCCTGGCCCGACAACGTGGCCCGAATCATCGTGTCGCCGCGGGGTGCGACGCCCGCCGGGAGATCCACGACGATATTCTCGAGATCGCTCACGGTGCGGGCGGCGTACGCTTCCTGTAAGCGCGACTCGAGCTCCGCCGCGGTGAGCGTATCGTTGGCGAAGTGATGCTGCAGCAGCTCGATCACGCGCTCGCGCGCGGCGGGCAGCGGCTCCGGCCGAGGCGTCAGGTCCTTCATTTACCGCGTCCTCCTACCGCGCGACTTTCGCAATCATGTCCCAGGTGCGCGTCGTCTGCTCCTTGCCGAACGTTTTCTCGATGAGCGACATGAAGACCGGCCCCTTGGGTGTTGGCAGATAGGCGCTGAAGATCTCGCCGTCTTTCATTGTGAGGATGCGCGCGCCGTGCAGCTCGACGGGAAGGTCGAGCTTCTGCGTGGGGCGCCCCCGCAGGAACGTGACGATCCGTTTGGCCTGTGGGCTGACCTTGAACGGCTTATACGGATCCGTCACGAGCAGTTTTCTGAGCTGCTCGACCGGCCGCACGATGGTCAGAAACGCCTTGCCGAGGTGCTCCTGCATCGCCGCTTCGGCCTTCTGTTGGAGTGCTTGCTCCGAGCGGCTCCGGGCGTCGAACACCACGTTCCCGCTCGAGGCCACTGTCTTGACGTCGGTGAAACCGGCGGCTTCGAACGCCGCCTTCAGCGCGGGCATCTTGCAGTTCATCGGCATGACGCCGCGGAGGAACGCCGCATAGCGTGGCATGACGGTCTACGCTAGTCGTCCGGATACCAGTTCTTGTCCCAGGCGTGCGACTTGAGCTTCGCGAGCAGCTGCGGCGAGAGCGGTCCCTTCGCGGACGTCGCCGCATTCTGACGAACGTGCGCCGGACGCCGCATGCCGGGGATCACCGTTGATACTTCGGGAGCCGAGAGGATGAACCGCAACGCGAGCTCGGGCAGCGATTGGGCCTCGCCGTCCAGCAGCGCCGAAAGCGCTTGCGCCCGCCGTTCCGCCTCGGCCTTGCGGTCGCCGGCGAAGTAGCCGGCCCGCCAGTCGCCCGGCGGAAAGACGGTATCGGCTTTGATCTGCCCGGTGAGCGCGCCCTCGTCGAACGGCACGCGCACGATGATGCCGAGCGGTTTCTGTTTGGCCAGCGCGAACAACGCCTTCTCAGGTGAGCGGTCGTAGATGTTGTAGATCACCTGCGCCGTTTCGAAGATCGGATCGGTCAGGGCCTTGAGCGCAGTCTCGGGCGCGTGATCGTTGATCGAGATGCCCCAGTGCAGGACCTTTCCTTCCTCTTTCAGCTTCACGATCTGCTTCAGAGACTCCTGCCAGGCCGGGTCCTGCAGCCAGACGTCGTTCCACACATGCAGCTGCTGCACGTGCAGCGCGTCCATACGCAGGTTCTTGAGCGAGCGCTCGGTGCAATCCTTGATGTATTTCGCGGGGAACACATCGGTGAAGCGGTATTCCGCCCGCGCGGGCCAGCGGCTGTTCTTCGGCGGGATCTTGGTCGCGATCACCGCTCGCCCGGCGCGAATGTCGTCCCTTAACTCGTCGCCGATGACCCGCTCGCTATGGCCGTTGCCGTAGGCGAGCGCCGTGTCGATGAAGGTGATCCCCTGATCGATCGCCTCGCGGAGCGCTTTGCGGCCTTCGGCGTCATCCACGCCGCGCCACATGTCGGCGCCGAGTCCCCAGGCGCCGTAGCCGATTTCCGAGACTTCGTATCCTGTCGCCCCCAGCCGCCGCTTCTTCATCACAGCTCCTTCGTGAACTCGTAAGTCCCCGAACCTACCGTCACGGGCACAGTCGTTCCAGGGAGTGTCACATCCGCGGTCGTATTCGGCGGCACGGTCACGGTCAGCATGAATCGCCCGCCCCCGCTGTCGAGCCGCCACGATGAAACCAGCGTGCCGTACGGTGTCTCGAGCGACGCCTTCGCGCGCGTGAGTCCACCCCCGGGCCGGGGCGCGATCCAGACGTGCTTGGCGCCGGGCGCGGCGGGATCGAGCCGGATCCCGGCGATCGTGCCGTACATCCAGTCGCCGACCGCGCCGAACGCGTAATGATTGAAGGAGTTCATCCCGGCGTCCTCGAACGTACTGTCCGGCCGGATGCCGTCCCACCGCTCCCACATCGTCGTCGCACCGCGGGTGATGGGATAGAGCCAGGACGGATATGACTGCTGCATGAGCAGCGCGTACGCGACGTCGAGATGGCCGGTCGCGCTCAGGACCGGCAGCAGCTGCGGGGTGCCGAGGAACCCCGTGGTGAGATGCATGCCCCGCGCGCGGACCGCGGCGGCCAGACGATCGGCAGCCACGGGCACCAGACTGTCCGGCAGCAAGTCGAACGCAATCGCGAGCGCGTACGCGGTCTGCGTATTCTCCCCCACGCGACCGCCGGCCGAGACGAACTCACGATTGAATGCGGCGCGGATGTCGCGGAACAGCTGCTCATACCGATCGGCGTCGCCCGCATTGCCGAGCGCGCGAGCGGCGCGCGCCACGATATCGGTCGAGTGTGCGAAGTACGCGGTGGCGATGAAATCGGTGCTGGTGGTCGCGCCGGGATACGAAGGATCGTCGCTGTGCAGCGCGAGCCAGTCGCCGAACTGCCAGCCGGGCCGCCACACGAGTCCCGCGCCGGCGCGGCGGTGCTCGAAATCCACCCACGCGCGCATGCTCGGGTATTGGCGGGCGAGCAACGCGCGATCGCCATAGGCGACGTACATCGTCCACGGCACGATGACGGCGGCATCGCTCCAGCCCGCTGTGCCCGAGCCATTGGCCGAGTCGGCGCCGAGCACGTCCGGAATCACCCAGGGCAGCGCGCCGCTCTTGTCTTGATCGGCGGCGACGTCGCCCAACCACTTTGCGAAGAATCCGCCGACGTCGAGGTTGAACGCCGCCGTCGGCGCGAACACCTGCGCGTCGCCGGTCCAGCCGAGCCGCTCGTCGCGCTGCGGGCAGTCGGTCGGCACGTCGAGGAAGTTGCTGCGCTGTCCCCAGACGATGTTGTGCTGCAGGCGATTGAGCAGGGAGTCCGAGGTCTCGAAGGATCCGCTCTGCGCGAGATCCGACGACACGACAATTCCCGTGATCGTGCTCGTGTCCCCTGGACTGGGCAGACCGCTCACGCCGACATAGCGAAAGCCGTGAAACGTGAAGTGCGGCTCGTAGACCTCGTCGGCCCCGCCTTTCAGCGTGTAACGATCGGTCTGCGCCGCGCGACGGAGGTTCGCAGTGTAGAGGTTGCCGTCCTTATCGAGGACCTCGGCAAACCGTAGCGTGACGGTCGTGCCTGCGGCGCCGCGCACTTTGAGCCGCGCCCAGCCGGTGAAATTCTGGCCGAGGTCGAAGATGGCCTCCCCTGCCTGAGTGCGCCGAATGGCCACCGGCCGAATCTCCGATACGCGCCGAACCGGTGGAGATTGAGGCGCCAGGAGCCGGGAGCTGGGAGCCGGGAGCCGCGCCACGGGAGCCCACGCGCGATCGTCGTACCCGGTGTTCGACCATCCCGCCCGCTCCTGGCGCGCGTCGTACGTCTCACCGCCATAGATGTCGGACGCGAGAATCGGGCCGGTGCTCGTCTTCCATCCGGAGTCGGAGACAATTCGCTCCATGCGCCCGTCCGAATACCGCACCTCGAGCTGGACCAGCAGCCCGAGTCGCGTGCCGTAGATCGCTCGGCCGCCGGAGAAGCCGAGCTGACCGCGGTACCAGCCGTCGCCGAGGATGGCGCCAATCGCGTTGTCGCCCGCTCGAAGCAATGCTGTGACGTCGTAGGTCTGGTACTGAAGACGGCGGTTATACGACGTCCATCCCGGCGTGAACAGCCAGTCGCTTACGCGCCGGCCGTTGAGGTAGAGCTCGTACAGGCCGAGGCTCGTCGCATACAGGCGAGCGCTCGCGACGGCGCCGCGGAGCAGGAAGGCACGGCGCAGCAGCGGTGCCGGCCCGCCGGAGCTGTCGGTCGCGCTGGGACCGATCCACGCCGCGCTCCAATCGGATGGCTGGAGCAGTCCCATCTCCCACCATGCCGGCGCGCTCCACGCCGAGGCTCGCGCCTTGCCGTCCCAGACCCGCACGCGCCATGTGTAGCGCGTCCGTGACTCGAGCGGCGGTCCGGCGTAGGAGACGAAGACCGATGAGTCGGCCGTGATGCGCCCGGAGTCCCAGACCGGGCGTCCGTTGCGCGTTACCTGGATTTGGTAAGCCGACTGGACCGTGTTGCGTTCCGCGCTCGTCAAGCGCCAACTGAACCTTGGCCGCGTCGCATCGATGCCGAGCGGGTTGGTGAGATACTCGATGCGCAGCCCTGTGACGCCGGGCGCCTGGATCATGACTGCCAGTAGGAATCCTGCGATCATCAGCGCGTGGTCCTCAGCTTGATCGTCACGGGCCGCAGGCGGTCTCCCTCGGCCCTCAGCGTGATCGCGCCGGGGTTCGTACCGGCGCGGACGATGACCAGTGCTTTCCCGTTGAAGAGACGGATTTGTCCCGCCTGGAACGACGTGTGGCTCATCGCGTCGCCGTTGTCCACACCGACGACCCGAGCATTTCCGGTCAGCCAGAACCGGATCAGCGGCTCGGCGGTCGGGACCGCGACACCGGCGCTGTCTTGGACCGTCACAGTGATGAAGGAAAGATCGTCGCCGTTTGCCGCAAGGCGACGGCGGTCGGGCGACAGCGCGACGCGCGCGGGTGCGCCGGCGGTCTTCACCTCATCGGTCGCCGTGACAGTGCCGGCGGTGCGCGCGACGGCCCGGAGCGTTCCCGGCGCGTACGCAACATGCCACACGAGATGACTCACAGTCTCGGGTTTGCGCCGTACGCCGAGTGACACGCCGTTCAAGAAAAGCTCGACTTCTTCGGCATTCGTGTAGGCCCACACCACGACCGTATCGCCGACGCTCCAATTCCAGTGCGGGAGAAGGTGGACCATGGGCTTCGCGGTCCACACGCTCTGATAGAGATAGAACGGATCTTTGGGGAATCCCGCGAGATCCACGGCGCCGAAATAGGAGCTGCGCGCCGGCCACTCGTACGGCGTCGGTTCGCCGAGGTAATCGATTCCCTGCCAGATGAACATGCCGGAGAGGAAGGGATAGCGCTCGAACAGCCGCAGCGACGTCTCGTGCAGCGAGCCCCAAAAGGCGTGCGAGTTGTCGTACGACGACAGCCGACCATTCGCGGGCGGCTGCGGCCCCGTGTCCTTCTCGTACGGCGTGTGGTAATCGAAGACGCTGTCAGCCCGGAACGTGTACACGCCACGGCTGTTCAGCGCCGACATCGCTTCCGTGATGATGATCTTCGCACCGGGATACTGCGTCGGAAAATCGGCCCAGACCTCGTGGTGGTAGTTATGCCCCAGCAGGTCGAGCGCACCAGCGTGAAAGACGGGATTCTGCGGGCTGCCGTTGTTTGCGGCCTGCGTCACCGGACGCGTCGGATCGAGCGAGCGCACAATCCCGGCCAGCTCCCGCGCGATGGGTGCGGCGGTCGAGTCGTCGTTATTCCATTGCTCCATCACCTCGTTGCCGATGCTCCACATGAACACGCTGGGGTGATTGCGATCGCGCAGCACCATGTCCGACAGGTCGCGCACGTGCCACGCGTCCCAATCGAGGTGATAGTCGAACTTGGTTTTCTCTTTCTTCCACATATCGAAGGCTTCGTCGAGCACGATGAAGCCCATGCGGTCGGTGAGATCGAGCAGCTCGGGCGCGGGTGGATTGTGCGACGTGCGCAGCGCGTTCGCGCCCATCGCCTTCATGATTTCGAGCTGCCGCTCGATCGCGCGGGTGTTCACGGCCGCGCCGAGCGCACCGAGGTCGTGATGGAGGCAGATGCCGCGGATCTTGACGTGGCGGCCGTTCAGGAAGAACCCGGAATCCGCTCGGAATTCAAAGGAGCGCACGCCGAAGCGCGTCGTGTACAGGTCGCAAATCTTTTGACCGCACAGCACCTGCGTGCGCGCCTCGTACACATATGGCCGCTCGAGCGACCATCGTACCGGGTGCGCGAGCGTAAGGTCCTGGGCATACGTCGACGTTGAGTCACCCGGGACATCGACGACGGTCGACACGCTCACCAGGCGTCTCCCGGCGGAATCGAATAACGTCGTCTGCAATGCGACTCGCTGCCCGCTGTGGCGCTCCTCGCGCAGCGTCGTCCGAATGGTTACGCGAGCCGAATCCTCAGTGACACTCGGCGTCGTGATATACGTGCCCCAGTGATCGACATGAACGGGATCGCTCGTCACGAGCCGCACGTGACGATAAATGCCCGATCCCGAATACCAGCGCGAGTTGGGCTGCTGGGAATTGTCCACGCGGACCGCGATGACATTGGGCGCGTGGTAATGCAGGTGTGGCGTCAGCTCATAGCGAAACGAGCTGTAGCCATACGGCCGCTTGCCGAGGTACGCGCCGTTGATCCAAACCTCGCTGTTGCGGTATACGCCGTCGAATTCGATG
>DATJKA010000090.1:0-48371 GCA_035491815.1 Gemmatimonadales bacterium
TTCGGTGGGGCACACGCTCGAGGTCACGAATCCGGACGGCAGCAAGACGTATTACGGCGGCGGCGGCGTGCTGGCGCACTGCATCGGCGCCGGCACCACGATCTCGGCCGACAGCTTTACGCACAACGGCGGCGTCGGACGTCTCGACCTGATCGGCCGCGTGCAGATCCGCGACACCGGCCTTGCGCTCGACGCGCGGTTCGCGTCGTACTATCTGCGCGACGAGCGGCTCGAGGCCCATAACAACGTGGTGGCCGTGAATCGCCGCACCGGCTCGGTGCTGCGCGGCCCCAATCTCCGCTACTGGCGCGCGGTCGCGGGCGTCCGCGACACGGTCGAGATGTACGCGACCGAGCGGCCGACGGTCGAATTCCGCCAGGCGGCGTCACCGGATTCGACGAACACCGAGCCGTACATCATCGTCGCCGACCGCATGCGCTTCAAAGGCGACGACCGGATGTGGGGCGGCGGCAAGGTCACCATCGATCGCAGCGATTTCGCCGCCCGCGCGGACTCCATGATGATGAACCAGACGACCGGCTTCGGCGTGCTGGTCGGCACGCCGAGCGTCGAGGGGCGGGGCACGAAGGCGGCGGGAGACTCCGGGAAGAGCTACACGCTCGTGGGCACGCGCATCGAGCTGGGGCTCGCGCAGCGCGACGTGCGCCAGGTGAAAGCGCTGGGCAAGGGGAAAGCCACGGGGGCGGACTGGACCCTCACGGCCGATACCATCGATCTCCATATCGCGAACAAGCAGCTGCAACAGACATTCGCGTGGGGCGACACCGTACGCCCCCACGCCATCTCCGCGCTGTACACGATTCAGTCGGACTCGCTCGCGATCGACTCGCCGGGCGAAGTGCTGACCGAGTCGCGCGCGTTCGGCAAGGCGTTTTCGACGGCGAAGCGCGACTCGACGACGCCCGCGAACCAGACGGACTGGGTGACGGGCGACACGCTGACGATTCGCTTCGCCCAGGAGCAGGACTCCGCCACTCGGGCGACGCACTCGCGCCTGCAACAGCTCGTCTCGAAAGGCTCGGCGCGGGCGCTCACGCACCATGTGGACCAGCGCGACACCACGAAAACGGGGCCGGCGATCAACTATTCGCGCGGCAACCGCATCACGCTCACCATGCTGCGCGACCGGATCGATCGGGTCGTCGTGGCCGGCGCCGCCGACGGCGTGCATCTCGAGCCGCGGCCCGCCGTGGCCGCCGACAGCGCGAAGCGCGCACGCGGCGACACCCTCCGACCGCAGCCGCTTCGGCCCGCCACGCCATGAGTCTCGACCGCTTTGGCGATCTGTTCGCGACGCGCGACTCGTCGCTGGCGCTCGCGACCGCGGCGCTGGCGCGCATCGCCGACGACCAGGGTCGGGCCACGTTCAGCGACTTGGCGGTCGCCTACCGCGAGGAATTCCTGAAGCTGCGTGCGCATGAGCGCGGCGAGATCCCCGACGCCGGCAGTCTCTCGGTGGACGATGCGCGCCAGTATCTCGCGACCTCCGTGCTGCCGCGGCTGGCGATGCTCAAGGTGCTGGTGTTGCCGATGGGCGCGCTGTGGGGCGAAGTGCCGGTCGCGTTCGCGCCCGACATCTGGGCGAGCATGCCCGCTGATCGCGCCGCCGCCGCGCAGCATTTTCTCGCGATCGCCGAAGCGAACGTCGCGCGCTCGGACTCGGCCGAGCACGAGGTCGTGCGCGGCGGCAGCCGGCTCGAGGCGCAGCACCTCGTGAAAGCGTACAAGGGCCGGCGCGTGGTGAACGACGTCTCCGTCGATCTCGCGCAGGGCGAAATCGTCGGCCTGCTGGGGCCCAACGGAGCGGGGAAGACCACGTCGTTCTACATGATCACGGGGCTGATTCGCCCCGACGAAGGCACGATCCTGCTCGACAACCGCGACATCACGGCGTTGCCGATGTACCAGCGCGCCCGCTCGGGGATCGGCTACCTCGCGCAGGAGCCGTCGATTTTCCGCAAGCTGTCGGTCGAAGACAACGTGATGGCGATCCTCGAGACGCTCAACCTCGACCAGGCCGAGCGGCAACGCCGGCTCGAGACGCTGCTCGACGAGCTGGCGATCAAGCATCTGCGCAAGCAAAAGGCGTATCAACTGTCGGGTGGCGAGCGGCGGCGGCTCGAAATCACCCGGGCGCTCGTCACCGAACCCAAGTTCCTCCTGCTCGATGAGCCGTTCGCCGGCGTCGATCCGATCGCGGTGAACGACATCCAGACGATCGTGGCGGGGTTGCGCCATCGCGGCATCGGCGTCTTGATCACCGATCACAACGTCGAGCAGACGCTCGACATCGTCGACCGCGCCTACATCATGTTCGAGGGCAAGGTCCAAGTGGCCGGCACCGTGCGCGAGCTCGTCTTCGACGACCGCGTGTCGTCGCTCTATCTCGGCCCAACGCTCACCACGCGCCTGCGGGCGCGGCTGTCCTCCGCCGCATGAAGACCGGCCTGCACCAGAACGTCGGCTTACGCCAGGACCTGCGCATCAATCCGCGCCTGTATCAGGCGATGGATTTGCTGTATATGCCGCTGCTCGACCTGGAGCAGCACCTGAAGCAGGAGCTCTTGGGCAACCCGTTCCTCGAGATGGTGGAGCCTGAGGAGGAAGTCCAGGCGACGGCAGCCGACCAGCAGCCGAAGCAGGAGAAGGAGGCCAAGGCCGAAGACGAGCCCGACTGGGAGAGCATCCTGCTCGACGACCGCACCGAGCACGGCGTGCCCTCGGGCAGCTACAGCGACGCGCGCGAATATGTGGAGCCGGTCACGGTCGAGGGCAAGGACTTGATCGACCATCTCCGCGAGCAGACGCGCATGCTCGACATCACGCCTCGCCAGCAGCTCCTCGCCGAGGAGTTCCTCGGCAACATCGGGGAGGATGGGTATCTCCAGCACACGCTGGAGGAGATCCTGAAGGGCGCGAACCAGCTGCTCGAGGAGCACGAAGCCGAGTCGGACGTCGAGCTCAACATTCCGTACTTCACGATGCCGGAGATCGAAGAGATGCTGAAGCGCATTCAGCAGCTCGACCCGCCGGGAACCGGCGCGCGCAATCTCCGCGAGTGCCTGATGCTGCAGCTCGAGAGCCAGAAGCGCACCGACACGCTCGTCTACCGGCTGGTGAAGGACGCGTTCGACGATCTCATCGCGCACCGCTGGAGCGATCTCGGCAAACGCTTCGGCCTGGCGCCCGAGGACGTGCAGCGCGCCGCCGACGAGCTGGCGCGCCTCGATCCCAAGCCCGGCCTCCAGTACTCGGCGGGCAACGACGCCTATATCATCCCCGATCTCATCGTCGACAAGATCGACGACAAGTATCTCGTATTCCTGAACGACAGCGGGCTGCCGCGGCTGCGCATTTCCAAGACGTACCAGGAGATCGCGCGCGACAAGAAAAAGTACGACAATGAAAGCAAGGAGTTCATCAACCAGCGCCTGAACAGCGCGCACTGGATGATTCAGGCGATCGAACAGCGCCGCCAGACGATGCTGAAGGTGATGAACTTCATCGTCGACCGGCAGCGCGAGTTTTTCGAGAAGGGCATCGACCACCTGAAGCCGCTGACCCTCCGCGAGGTCGCCGACGTCATCAGCATGCACGAAAGCACGGTCAGCCGCGTGACCAACGAAAAGTACGTCCAGACGCCGCGCGGCCTCTTGCCGCTCAAGTTCTTCTTCTCGAGCGGCCTGTCGACCACGACGGGCGAAGACGCGAGCGCGCGATCGATCAAGTCGCAGATTCAGAAGATGGTGGACGACGAGCCGGACAAGAACCCGCTGACCGACCAGCAGATCGTGGAGATGTTCGATCGCAAGGGGGTCAAGATCGCGCGCCGCACCGTGGCGAAGTACCGCGACCAGCTCGGCATCCTGCCCGCGCGCATGCGCAAGCGCCTGTGAGCCTCGCGACCAATTCGACGGCGCCGGACGTCAGCGTGCTCGTTCCGGCCAAGGACGAAGCGGAGAACCTCGCCGAATTCGTGCGACTGACGCGCGAAGCGATGTTGCCGCTCCCGTACGCCGTCGAGCTCGTGATCGTCAACGACGGCAGCCAGGATGGCTCTGCCCATCTGCTCGACGAGCTCACCGCCAAACATCCCTTCGTGAAAGTGGTGACGCACCGCACGCAGCGCGGCATCGCGGACGCGCTCAAGTCAGGCGCCGACGCCGCGCGAGGTCGCGTGCTCGTCTACTATCCGGCCGACCTGCAGTACCTGCCGTCCGACATCCCGGCGCTGGTAGGACCGATTCTCGCGGGGCAGGCGGACGTCGTGACGGGCACCAAGCAGGGCCAGTACAACAAGCGCTTCGTGTCGGGCATTTACAACGCGCTGTGCCGCTGGCTCTTCGGCGTCCGCGTGAAGGACCTGAACTCCGTCAAGGCCTATCGCCGCGAGATCATGGACGTCGTGCCGATGCGCCCCGACTGGCACCGCTTTATGGTCGTGATCGCCGCGTTCCAGGGATACCGCCTGGCCGAGCAGCCGGTGCCGGTCCATCCGCGCCAAGCCGGCAAGTCGAAGTTCGGGATCGGGCGCATTCCTGTGGGCGTGTTGGACCTCATGTCGGTGTGGTTCCAGCTGCGGTTTGGTCGCAAGCCGATGCTGTTTTTCGGCGTGTGGGGCGCCATCCTCGTGCTGCTCGGCTTTGGGGTAGCCGTGTACGCGTTCATCGAGCGATTCGCCTACCAGCAGGGGAATCGAGCGTTTCTCTACCTCGTCGTGCTCCTCGTGCTCGCCGGGATCATGCTGGTGGGGGTCGGCTTTCTGGGCGAGATGATAGCGGGCATGCGGGAGGAGATGCGCGTCCTGGAGCGGGAGCTCCAGCGTAAGGCTGATCACTAGTCTTGTGGAGCAAATTGTAACGCTGTAGGTATTAATCCCAAGACCATGCCTCCCCTGCAGCTGACCCACGTGCTGCATTCGAGCCTGCCCCACGTGTCGGTGCGGGGGCGGGCGTTGCTAAGTGCACTCGCCTGCGTCAACGGGCGGCCGTCATCGACCACCGAGCTGGCGCAGTGGCTCGGCTTCCACGATCGCTATCAGCTCGCCCGCGCGCTCAAGCACGAGGGTCTGCCCCCGGTTGAAACGCTGGGCGGCTGGACGCGCACGTTGTACTGGATCATCGAATCACAAGCCTCGGGTGCCACGCTGCGCGAGCTGGCGCTCCGCGAGCACCTCCATCCCGCGGTCGCCTACAAACTCATCCGCCGCGTCACGGGGCGGCGCTGGTCTGAGATCCAGCGGGACGGCCTGTCCGGAGCAGTCCTCAGCTTTCGCGATCATTGCGCCAACCGCGTCCCGGCCCGAGATCAGCAGCGGCCATTTCGTCCGGATCTGAGGCAACGTCCCCCCTCGGGTCTCCCCGTGTCGGGCAACCGCGTCCCGATGCCCGGCGCGCCGTGCGCCGTCGCGCGCTCCGACGCCGGCGACATCTATGTTGCGCTCGGTCATGCGGCGGCCTTGGCGCGATTGGACGTCGCGACGCGACGCGTCACCGAAATGATTTCAGTCGGCTGCGTCCCCAGCTGCATCGCGATTGACTCGCGATGCGCGAGCGCGTACGTCAGTGTGCAATTCGAAGGCGCGATCACGGTGGTCGACCTGGCCACCCAGACGGTGAGCGCGAGAATCCCGGTCCCGGGAGATCCGTTTCCGCTCCAGTTGAGCCGGAACGGTCAGGTGCTCTATACGGCGACAAACGCGGATTGTCTGCATGCGCTGGTGCTGTCGACGGGGAAGATCGCAGGCACGGTCGCACTTCCGGCACCGTCGCATTTCCTCGCCCTGCATCCGACTGGTCGTTCCCTCTACGCCGCCGGCAGAGAATCAGGCACCGTGCTCGAAATCGATACGACGCGATTTCGGATCACGCGTACATTCCTGCTGGGCGGGGTGTGCCAGGAAATGGCAGTGACGGCCGATGGCCGCTGGCTCTACGTCGCCAACGAAGATCATGGACTCGACGTCATTCGTCTGACCGACGGGCACGTTGCGCACGTTGCGACCGTGAAGGGCCGAGCCGTCCATCTCACACTGAGTGCGGACGAACGCATCGTGTACGTCGCGCTCTATGAAGGAGGAGCCGTGGCCGCGGTGGATAGCAGATCCGGACGCGTTCGGCTGATACCCACGGGCGGCCGTCCGCGCAGCATGGTCACGGCACCTCACGGCACACTGGTGGTTTCCAACGAAGCCGGTTGGGTCGATCTCTTGCCGACGGCACCAGGCTCAGCTTAGCATGCCTCCCCTGCAGCTGACCCACGTGCTGCATTCGAGCCTGCCCCACGTGTCGGTGCGGGGGCGGGCGTTGCTGAGCGCCCTCGCCTGCGTGAATGGGCGGCCGTCATCGACCACCGAGCTGGCGCAGTGGCTCGGCTTCCACGATCGCTATCAGCTCGCCCGCGCGCTCAAGCGCGAGGGTCTGCCCCCGGTTGAAACGCTGGGCGGCTGGACGCGCACGTTGTACTGGATCATCGAATCACAAGCCTCGGGTGCCACGCTGCGCGAGCTCGCGATCCGTGAAAAACTGGACCCGGCGGTCGCCTACAAGCTCGTCCGCCGCGTGACCGGACGCCGCTGGTCCGAGGTCCGTCGCGACGGACTGATGGGGGCGGTGCTCACGTTCCGCGATCGCTGCGGCAACGGCGCGGCGCGGCCGGCGCCGCATGCAAACGGTGGGCGCGACGCCATCACGCGCGCGACGTTCAACGGCGCGCCAACAGTGGTGCCCGGTCATCCGGTGCTTCCGCCGCGCCCGCGCTTGCGTGGCGTGCTGGGCGAGCGCATACCCGTTGCGAGCTGCCCCTTCGACGTCGCGCTCACGCACGACGTCGCGCTGGTGACACGGGGTCATGCCGCGGCGGTCGATGTCATCGCGCTGGACGACAAACCGAGAGTGGTGCGGTCGATAGCGGTTGGACCCGTCCCCACCCGCGTCGTGCCGAGCGCGCACGGCGACTGGGCGTGTGTCACGAGCCAGTTTGCCGAGGCGATCGACATCGTCGACGTGCAGCGCGGGCGGCTGATCACCGCGGTGCATGTCGGTGGACATCCGCTGGGGGCGGTCCTGTCCAACGATGGGCAGACGCTGTACGTGTCCACCAACCGCGATCGGCTGGCCGCCGTATCGCTGTCACGCCAGGCGGTCATCGCGGAAATCGAGATTCCGCACGGCAGTCCGCAGCTGTGCGCCCATCCGTCGGGTCGGCGGCTTTACGCCTCGGGCTGGCGTAGCGGCGTCGTGGCGGAGATCGAGGTCCCGGCGATGCGCGTCCTGCGGACGTTGCAGCTCGGCGGCATCGTGCAAGAGGTCGCCGTGACCGCCGACGGCCAGAGCCTCTACGCTGCCAACGAGGCCGGTTGGCTCGATGTGATCCATTTGCCAACCGGAAAACGCAGCGCCATGGCGAAACTCGGCACGGCGGCGCTCGGACTCGCGCTCAGCGCCGACGATAAGGATGTGGTCGTCGGACTCCTGCATGCCGGCACAGTGCTCGTGATGGACCGCCATACCCTGCAGGTGCGGCACTCCCTCCACACCGGCGGCACACCACGGCTGATCGCCGCCCATGCCAAGTGGCCGGTGCTCGTCGTGAACGAAGCCGGCTGGGTGGATTTCGTCTACTAGATCTTCGGTTCGCTCCGCCCCAACCGACATATGACTTTTGGTGCGCCGTCTCTTGCGGGCGCAAGTGACGCGGTCTGTATCGTTCGACCTCGCTCGTTGGGTGTCGTGCCGTCATCCACCGCAGAGGGAGGCGCAGACCATGAGTCCTCGTGTTGGTAGCGTTGTCGCCGCCGCGGTCCTCGTCTTCACCGCGTGCGGCCAGCAGGAGCCCGCGGGCGTTCCCGCGGCATTGGTCGCAGCATCGCAGGCCACGGTCGTCGTCAGCCCCAGCAGCGCCACGCTCGACGTCGGCGGGACGCAACAGTTCTCGGCGCAGCTGACCAAGAACGGCGTGCAAAAAAAGGCGGCGTTCACCTGGTCGTCCAGTGACCCGAGCGTCGCGACCGTTTCGTCCACCGGCCTTGCAACTGCGGTCGCGCCCGGTCAGGCAACGATTACGGCGACCGCGTCGACCAAGGAGAGCGGAAGCGCCCAGGTCACCGTCCGCAATTCCGCACCGACGCCGCCGCAGGTCGTGGCCCACATCGCACTCAATGGTGGCGCCTTCGGCTCTGGGGTCTCCTCTCCAGGCGTGGGTTGGATCAGCCAGCCCAATAACGGAACGGTTTCGCGGATCGACATCGCGAGCGCCACACTGACCGGAACCACCGGTGCCGGGCCGCTGCCCGTGCAGATCTCCGCCAGCGCCGACGGCAACCACATCTACGTGCCCACGTTCTTCAGCAACGGCATGGTGACGCAGATCAACACGTCCTCCCTGGCGACTGAGGCAACCGCCTTTGCGACGTCAGATGCTCAGGACGCCTACGGCATCACCAACACGCTTGCAGGGGACACCGTCATCGTCGGGATCACCAACGGACCGGTGTTCAAGATGGCGATGCAGACGGGCGCCGTCGTCGACACGCTCAACTTCCCCGTCGCCGCAGGCTACCACTTCGAGTGGAATCAGAACCGCAGCCGCCTATATGCCTCGCAGCGTGCGTTCGACGGTGGCCGCGTCTTCGAAATCGATCCGAACAGCTTCACGCTGCTGCGCACGTTCGAGACGGGCGGATCGGCGCAGGCCATCCAGCTCTCCGCGGACGGCAACAAGCTGTTTGTGGCCGCGCAGAATGGCGGCGTGATCGTGTGGGACGTTGCGAGCAATTCGCTCGCCACCACGTACGCCACACCCAATTGCAGCCCCTATGGATTGGTGCGTACCCCCGACTTTCTCGTCGTCGGCTGCCTCAACGGCCTGGTCGAGGTGCTCGATCCGAATAGCGGCTCGCTGGTCGAGTCTCTGAACGTCGGTGGGGAGGTCCGAGAGCTGTCGTATGACCCCGGCACGCGCAGCATTCTTGCGCCGAACAACGCCGGATGGGTCGACATCCTTCGCTAGATCAGATCGATGAGGATACGGGGGGCCAGAACCTGGCCCCCCGTATTATTCTTCCTGCCGATGCCCGACCTCACAGCCGAAGACGTCAAAGCCTGGTACAACCAGCACTACGCCGCCAAGGGACTCGACACCATGCGTCCCGCCGAGGCTTACCCGCTCTTCCTCAATCTGCTCGAGGCCGAGTCCGGGACGCGGCTGCTCGACGTCAGCTGCGGCGCGGGCTCCCTCCTCGCGGCGGCGGCAGACATCGGCATGCGAGCCGTCGGCGTCGATCTCTCCGATGAAGCGGTGCGGCTCGCGAAGCGCGTCGCTCCCCAGTCGCGGGTCGCGGTCGGGGCCGGCGAGGCACTCGCCTTCAAGAACGCGACCTTCGACTACGTCAGCTGCCTCGGCTCACTGGAGCATTTCCTCGACATGGGGCAGGGACTTGAAGAGATGAAGCGCGTCGCGAAGCCGAACGCGCGCTTCTGCATCATGGTGCCCAACGAAGACTTCATCGGATGGAAAGTGCTCGGCCACCAGGGCACGGCACAGCAGGACATCAACGAAAACCTGCAGAGCCTTGAAACGTGGCGCGCGTTGTTCGCCCAGCACGGCTTGCAGGTGCTGCGCGTCGTGCCCGATCGCTGGCACGCGGTGCGGTGGCGGATGCGGCGCACCGGGCGGGGCAGCCCACTGCGGTTTCTGATCGGGCCGGTGCTCGAAGCGGCGTGGCGCCTGATCCCGCTCCGCTGGCAGTATCAGTTCGTCTTTGTGCTAGGACGCGCGCGTTAGACGAACGCCGTAGCGGCCGAGGTATAGCGCCAGCTCCTCGGTGAGCGCCGAGCCGTCCGCGCTGCGCGTCTTGCTTCCCAAATCGAGCCAATCGACACTCCGCCCACGGAGCCGTTGGCGGGTCTGCTCGGGCAGCGCCGTCTCTGCCAGCACACAGTCGCCGCGGCGCAGCGCCTCTTCAGGCATGGATGCCGCGCCACGCAGCCACAGCAGCCGGCCACGCTTGCCGCCCACGCGATAGAGACGAAACGGCGGCTCATCGCTGATCTCGCCGCCGTGATAGCGGACGAACTGATCGAATTCGCCCACCAGTTTGGCGACGAGCGTGGCGCGCTGGTCGTCGGTCAGTCGCTTGGGGAAATCGGGGGCGGAGCGAATTACCTTCGCGGGCGATCCGACGGCGAGACTCGACGGCGGGATGTTGCCCGAGACGAGGGAATTGGCGCCGATGACCGTCCCGTCGCCGATGGTGGTCCCCGGCATGACGAACACGCGCCACGGCAGCCACACACTTTTGCCGAGCGTGACGGGCTCGTACGTCACCGGATAGCCGTCCAGCGCGTTGAGCCATACGCCGTGCGTGAAGATCAGGCAGTGGCCGCCGATGCCGGTGTCATCGCCGATGACGACGGGCTTCGTGGGATTGATGAACGCGAGCTGGAGGATGATCGTGCGGCTGCCGAGCTCGAAGCGTGACTCCGGGAGCTGCGGACCGCCGACGTACACCTGCTCGCGAATCTTCGCATCCTCGCCGATGACGATCGTTTCACAGGACACATAGCTCATCGTGCCGACGCTCGAATGCCGGCCGATCGTGATGTTGCGGCCCTGCACGACGGCGAAGAGGCCGATCTCGACGTGATCGCCGAGCGCGACCGATTTGCCGACGACGACGCCGCCGAAGCTGAACTTCACGCCCTTCCCGATGCGGTAGCCGAGCAGCCAGCGATACGCGAGGCGCTTGAGCGGGCTCGGGAGCCAGCCGAACAGGAGCAGATGCGTGATGGGGATACGATCCTTGGGGATCAGCGACGCGCTCATGGCTCGGTAAGATATATTCGAACTTCCGTGATCACACTCCCCGATCTCACGACATTGCACTCGCTGGAGCGGTTTGGTCTCGACGTCCTCGTCGATTTGTCGTGTTTGCCGGTCGTAGACGATGCGAGCGCCCCGGTCGTCCGACTTGAAATCACCGCGCAGGCCCCTCCCCTCGGCGATCTTCGGACGGCGGCCGCGCGGCAATGGGATATCGAGCGGGGCGACGCGATCGTGCGGGTGCCCCGCGCCGTTCTGCGCTGCCTGGGCGACATCGCGGCCGGCATTGCCGAGCAGCGCTCGAGCCAGCGGGATCGATTCGATCGAGTGCCGTCGAGCGAGAATGTCCTGGTCCAACACGGCGTGGCGGGTGAGCCGATTGTCTCGCGGGCTGCACAGCAGTTGCGGGACGCCGTCATCGCGAGCGCGGCGGCAAGTCGCCGCAGCGTGGCCACGCTGTCGCCGTGGCCCGACGGCCGCCGCTGGGCGGTGGCCGTGACACACGACCTCGACGTCGTCGATCTCTGGCCGGCGTTCACGGCACTGCGACTCGCCGAGCTCGCGCGCAAAAGACAAGTCGGACGGATGGCGCGCGTCCTCGGCGCCGCCGCGCTGACGCTGGGACGCAATCCGGTGCAACGGGGAATTCAGCAGATGCTCGAGACGGAGCGGGCGCGCAACGTCGTTTCGACCTTGTTCGTCCTGTGCGGCACGCCGACGCTCGGGACGATGCGCGCCGGCGATCTGACCTATCGCCCGGATGGTCGGGGCGCACGCAAAGCAATCGGGGCGTTCCGCACGCACGGTTGTGAGATCAACCTCCATGGCAGCTTCGAGACGAGCGATCGACCTGCCGCGTTCGCCGAGCAGCGAGCGCGGCTCGCCGATCTGAGCGACAGTGCGGTCCTCGGCGTACGGCAACACTTCCTGCGGATGCATCCCGGCCAAACGATGCTCGGCATGACCGACGCGGGCTTCCGCTTCGATTCGACCTGGGGCTTCCCTGACCGCAACGGATTCCGGCTCGGCGTCGCCGACGTGATTCCCAATTGGGATGGGGCAGGGGAGAGGCAGCGCGCACTCGACTTGCAAGAAGCGCCGGTCATCTGGATGGATCGCGCGTTGAGCAAATATGCTGGTGTCGAAGACCCAGAGGCGTGGATTGAAGAGGGCGCCGCACTCGCGCGGGCATGCCGAGACGTGGGCGGGCTGTGGGTCGGCGTGTGGCACCCAAACTTGACGGCGCCGCTCGGCTTTCCCGGGGCCCCGGAAGCGTTCACCGCGTTGCTGGATCGCTTGCTGGCTGATGCGCCGCACGTCGCGCCGCTTGGCGAGCTGGTCGAGTGGCGACTCGCACGGCGCAGTGTGCGCGTGCGCGGCGTGTTGGCCGACGGTACGCCTGACGCCTACACCTCCCGCACGTCGCCTGTTGAGCTCACCCTCGCGGATCCTTCTGGAGCGCGGCGGTATAGCACTCGAGCCACGCCGCGGTAATCGCATCCCAGCCGAACCGCTCGCGCACTCGACGGCTGCCGGCTTCGGCGAGCCGCGCCGCCAGCGTCCGGTCGCCGGCGATGCGCCCGATCGCGGCGGCGATCGCTGCCGGATCTTCCGGAGGCACGAGCAGTCCCGTCTCGCCGTCGGTGATGATGTCGGTGATGCCGCCGATCGCGCTGCCGATGACCGGGACGCGATAACTCATCGCTTCCAGCAACACGACGCCCAGGCCTTCGGTGTCCCCGCGTTTGTCGACGATCGAGGGAAGCACGAGGACGCTCGCCTCCTGAAGCGCCTGATGCAGATCCGCGTCCGGCACTCGGCCCGGCATGCTCACCCGGCCGTCGAGGCCGAGCTCGCGCACCTGTGCCTCCAGCGACGGCCGATCAGTGCCTTCGCCGAGGATCAGGAGCTTGGCGGGAATCGTGGAGGGGAGCCGGTGCAGCGCGTCGATCAAAAACCGCACCCCTTTGCGCGGAATCAGGTTGCCGACATACAAGATGAGGAAGGAGTCCCGCGCGCGAGTCGTGCGCGTCGTCGGGATGGACTCATCGAAGCCGAGACCGTAGGGAATGACGCGTACGGGAACGTGGACGAGATCGGTGATCTCACGCGCCGTGTAGGAGGAGATCGCGACGACTTCGTCCGAAGTCCGCACCGCCCACTTGAGAAATTGATTGAGCCATGGCAGCCGGCTTTTGACCCAGCGGAGCTCGATGCCGTACCACAACGTGACCAGGCGCGGGAGCCGGCGCTTGCCTCCCGCGCGGCGCGCGGCCCAACCGAAGAGCGCGTGCGGTACGGGCCAATGCACGTGCACGATGTCGTATTGTCGCTCGCGCGCGAGTCGCCGGACGGCACGCATGCCCGCCAGGACGTAGAACGGCGGCATGAACTTGTGCCGCAGCGCGCCGCGCCCCCCCACGCGATCGACCGTGCCCTGGTCGTGCGTCAAATCCTCCCACGGGGCGGGGAAGTATCGAAACCGATGAATCGGGATGCCTTCCAGCTCGGTGTTGCCGCCGCCGCGATAGGCGGGAGCAAAGACTTCGGCCTCGAGCCCCATCGCGCGTTGACGCCGAATCAGCTCGACGAGCCAGGGCGCGATGATGTCCCCCGGAGCCCGCGGAAAGGCCGTAACCACATGAAGGACGCGCATTAAGAGTGCTGTACTATAGCGGTCGCTTGGCTATTTTGGAGGCTCATTGAGCAGAGCGTGGTGGTTTCGACTTCTCCAGGCGGTCGTGCTCGTCGGCGCGGCCGTCTACTTATATCGCGTCGCAGCGCCGCAATGGCCCGCGATCCGCGACCGCCATCTGGCGTGGCGCGGCCTGCCGCTCGTGCTGAGCGCCGCCCTCATCGTCGCCAACCTCGCGTGGATGATCGCGCTGTGGAATATGAGCCTGCGCTGGTGCGCGGCACGACTGCGGTACTGGGACGCCGCGCGCATCTGGTTCACGTCCAACCTGGCGCGCTTCATTCCCGGAGCCGTGCTGCAGTTCGCCAGTCTCGCCTTGATGGCCGGTCGGTACGGTGTCGCGCCAACGGCAGCAACGGCGACGGTGCTGCTGCAGCAAATCGTGCTGCTCTTGAGCGGGCTGATGATCATCGCCGGCTTTACGCCGATGGTGCTCCATCAGGGCTGGTGGCAGGCTGCATTCGTCGTGGCGGCGTTGCTGGGCGCGGCGATCCTGCTGCTGCTGCCGCGGCTCACGAAGCGCCTGCCGAGTCTCGCGAGGCTCTGGTCGCAGGTGCGATGGCCGCAGCTCATTCTCTTTGGTGGACTCCTGTCACTGCAATGGGTGGCGTACGGCGCCGCCTTCCGGCTGCTGGCGATGGGTCTGCTCGGCGACGCGCCGGGCGGGTGGGGGTTCTATCTCACCGCCTTTACCGAGAGCTATCTCGCCGGGGTGATCGCCGTGTTTGCGCCGGCGGGGCTCCTCGTTCGCGAAGCCGCCCTCATTAGCGTGCTCACGCCGAAACTCGGGCCCGCCGACGCCGTCATTCTCGCCATCGCGGCCCGTATCTGGCATACCGCGCTCGAGGTGTTGTGTGGACTTCTCGTCATGACGATCCCGATGCCGCCGGCTCCAACCTCCGTCAAGAGCTCATGACCGCCATAGCCCCCGTGACCTCGCCGCCGCCGTCGTACGCGCCACGCTACCCGAACCTCGGCGCGTTCGGCTTGATGTCGCTGTTCATCGTGATTCTGTCGCTCCCGATGCTGTCCGGACGCTGGCTCGCCTCGCCCAACGGCGACCAGTACTCGAGCGGATATGCGGTCAAGGTCTGGGCCGCGAACGAGTATCACCGGACGGGGCACTTCCCGACCTGGAATCCGATGATCATGGGCGGGCTGCCGTTGATCGACGTCGTCACACACGGCGACGTCCTGTATCCGACGTCGCTCCTGCGAGAAGTCATGCCGCCGTATCAGGCGATGAATCTGGCGTTCTTCATTCACTACATCCTCGCCGGATTCCTCATGTATCTGTTTCTGCGGCGGCTGGGCGCTTCCTGGATCGGCGCGGTCACCGGCGGCATCGCGTATCAGCTGTCAGGCATCATGATCTCCTACGTGCATCCCGGGCACGACGGGAAGCTCTTCGTGTCGACGATGCTGCCGTTGGCATTTCTCGCGCTGCTGGCCGCGCTGCGCGACCGACGGGCGTGGGGATACCCGCTGTTGTCGCTTGCCATCGCGCTCTGTCTGTTGAGCCCGCACGTACAGACGACGTACTACCTGCTGATCGCGTCTGCGCTCTTCGCGATCTACCTGACGTTCGGCGAGCCGAGCACTGATCCCGTAGCACAGCGGGTCACACGACTCGCGTTGACGCTCGGCGCCGTCATCCTCGGATTCGGGATCGCGATGCCGCAGATCCTGCCGTTCATCAAATACATTCCGCATTCGCCGCGGGCAGGGGGCTATTCGGTCGGGTACGAGGGATCGACGTCGTTCGGCATCCCGTGGGCCCACATTCCCGAGTTCATCATCGCCGGCTTCACCGGTGACACCGAGACCTACTGGGCCTCGAACCCCTTGAAGCTCCATTCCGAGTATCTCGGCTTGCCGGTGGTCGCGCTCGCGCTGCTGGGATTCGGCGAGCGGCGGCGGCGGCTCGTGTGGTGGACAGCCGGGATCGGCGCCCTCTTCCTTCTTATCGCCATGGGGGCGTCCACGCCGTTTTATCACGTCTGGTGGCTGGTAATGCCGTACGTGAAAAAGACGCGCGCGCCGGGGATGGTCTTTTTCGTGGTGGCGTTCTGCATCGCCACGTTCGCGGCGTTTGGGGTCATGCGTCTCGAACGCAAAGAAGGCGGCGGCCACGTTCGCGGGTGGCTCATCGCGGGGGCGGTGATCGCGCTATTCGGCCTGATCGGCGCGTTCGGACAGATGGCCTTCAGCCTCGCGCCCGATCAACGCGTCGCGGAAGCACGCGCATTGGCTTCCAGTATCCGCGCTTCGGCACTCATCGGCGGGATCCTGCTGGCGGCGGTCGGCGTCTTGGCGTGGGGATATGCGCGGGGCAAAGTGCCGATCTTGGCATTCGCGCTGGGCTTACCGCTGCTGGTAGGCGTTGATCTGTGGCGCAACGGCCAGCATTTCTGGCAGTACTCGCCCGCGCCCGCCGAAGGCCTGTACCGGCCGGACGCGATCGTCGCACGCCTCCAGTCGGAGCCGCTGCCGTATCGCATCCTCAACATCAACATCGATCCGCGCAATGTGCCGTACCCGGAAAACGTGTTGATGGCGTTCGGTATACCGCAGGTGCTGGGGTATCAGGGCAACGAGCTCCGCTACTATGACGATCTGCTCGGCGGGCGAAACGAGTGGCGCTACCTGATGTCTTCGACGAAGCTCTGGAGTCTCCTCGCCGCGAAGTTCCTGATCATCCCCGACACGATCCCGATCCCGGGCTACACCCGCATTCTCGGCCCCGTCCCGACGGCGAGCGGAAGTGCGTATCTCTACCAGGCCGACACCGTGCCGCCATACGCGCGGGTCGTGCCGGCCGCGATCAAGGTCGACAATGATTCGGCCATTCCGCCGACGCTCGCCGATCCGCGCATGCCCGGCTATGGGCGCGTCGTGCTGTTCCCGCACGACGCTCCGGTGACGCCCGCCCGAGTGACCGCCATTCCACCGGCATCGAGCTCGACCGCGCGCGTGACGGCATGGGACGCGGGCAGAATGACGATCGAGCTCGAGCCGCCGCCGCACGATTCGAGCTACGTCCTGATCGCCGAGAATTGGTATCCCGACTGGTCGGCCAGTGTGGACGGCAATCCGGCGGCGGTGCTGCGCGGCGATAATGCGCTGCTGACTATTCCCGTGAGTCCCGGGGCCCGAAAGGTCGAGCTCAGCTATCACGCGCGCGCAATCGCGCGAGGCTTCGCGATCGGACTCGTGAGCCTGCTGATCGCGATCGCGTGGTTCGTCGTGCCGCCGGCATGGCAACGGAGACAGCGACGTGCCTGAGCGGGCCCTGGTCGTCATCCCGACCTACAACGAAGCGGTGAACTTGCCGCAAATCGTGCCGCAGGTGCTCGCCCAAGACCCTCGGCTCGAAGTCCTCGTCGTCGACGACAACTCGCCGGACGGAACCGGCCAGATGGCGGACGCGATGGCGGGCAGCAACCCGCGCATCCACGCGATGCATCGGCCGGGGAAGCAGGGTCTCGGCACGGCGTACATCGGGGGCTTCAAGTGGGCGCTGGAACGAGGCTACGATTACATCTTCGAGATGGACGCCGACTTCCAGCACGACCCCGGACACTTAAAGGAGTTTCTCAGAGCGATTGAGGATGCGGATGTGGTGCTGGGGTCACGGTATTTGAATGGAAAAGTGACCATCGTGAACTGGCCGATGGGCCGGTTGATGTTATCGTACTTCGCCAACGTTTACGCCCGCTGGTTCACGGGACTCAGGATTTGGGATTTGACGGGCGGGTTCAAGTGCTTTCGCAGGCGAGTGCTCGAGGCAATCGATTTGTCGCAGGTCGGCTCCAACGGCTATGCCTTTCAAATCGAGATGAGTGTCCGCGCATGGCGAAAAGGGTTCAAGCTCCGCGAAATTCCGATCGTGTTCGTCGACCGGGCCGAGGGGCAGAGCAAGATGAACAAGGCGATCGTCCGCGAGGCGGTATGGAAGGTGCCGCGCCTCAGGCTCATGGCCTGGTTCGGCCGCATCTAATCGGCCTCCCAGTCTACAAGATGACGGGATCGGGCAACGATTTCGTCATGCTGGATGGGCGCGTCTGCACGCCCGCCGACTGGTCGGCCGAGGACATGCAGGCGATCTGCGCCCGCGGCACCGGTGTGGGCGCGGACGGGCTCGTCTTTGTTGGCCCAGGGTCGCGCGCCGGCGCGGCGCGCATGATCTATTACAACTCCGACGGCTCCCACGCCGAGATGTGCGGCAACGCCGCGCTCTGCAGCACGACGCTTGCCGCGCACCTCGGCATCGGCGGATCCGACGGCATCGAGCTGGAGACCGACGCCGGCACGTATCGCAGCCGCACCGCGGGACCCGGCCGAGCCGAGCTCCACCTGGCACCGATCGACGCACCGCAGGCCGTGGCCGGCCTGGGACTCGCGGCCGGCGAGCGCCAGGCGGCGCTGGGACGGGTCGGCGTGCCGCACCTCGTGGTCGTCGTAGACGACGTGGATCAAGTGGCACTCCTGGAGCGCGGTCACGCGCTCCGGTTCGACCCGGCGCTCGCGCCGGGGGGCGCCAACGTGAACTTCATCTCGGGGACCAACGGCACCTGGCGCATGCGGACGTACGAGCGTGGCGTGGAGGGAGAAACGCTGGCCTGTGGGACGGGTGCCGTGGCGGCGGGGTGTGCGATCCAGGAATGGGGACTGGGCCGGCTACCGATCGACATTCAAAGTCGCGGCGGCCGCCTTCTGACGATCCGTGCGACCAAAAGGGGGTCCGGCTACGACGATGTTTGGCTGGCTGGAGAGGGGAGAATGGTGTTCAGGGGTGTGATTACGTAATCCGCTTGTCCACATTCACCCACATCTCAACTTAACATAACATCTATTATACGCGGTCTATCTAACTACAAAGAAATCCACTACATGGCGCCCCGCGTCAGCTCCGCGAGCCGCACTTTGGCTTCAGTGACGTTCCCGTCCTTCGAAAAATCCTTCACGATCCGGCGATAGTCGGCCACGGCCTTGGCAGTGTCCGCCGCCGTGGTCCACGCCCGGCCGGCATCAGACAGCATTTGAGCCTTTTGGAAGTCCAGGCGGGCCGCTGTAGCCCCGTTTTCGTAGGCCTCCGCGGCTTCACGCCAGCGGCCCAGATTCTCGTAGGCGGCCCCCAGGAGCCCGTAGGACTGCGAGCGATAGGCCTTCCCGGCCCCTGACGCATAGTCCTTCAGCACATCGATCGCCTGCTGCGGCTGCCCCTGCAGCAAGCGCACGTTGGCGAGCAACAGCCGCGCTTGCGCCGCGGCATTCGATCCCGAGTAGTTCTCCACCACCTTGGCCAGCTCACTGGCCGCGAGCGGCAGATTCTGGTTTTCGTACGCAAACCGCGCGCTCTGGAGATCTCGACTGGCGATCTCCTCGGCGCGACGCCTGATCGAGAGTTGCCACACCAGTAGCACGGCCGCGAGCACGATAACCGCGCCGACCCACGTCGAGACCCGCCGGTGCGCATTGATCCATGCAAGCGCGCGGTCGCCGAGCGACTGCTTCGGCGGGCTGACGGCCACGGGTGTGGATGTGGCGGGACCACGGCCGCCCGGGCCGCCGGTTCCGCTACCGCTTCGCGTCGCTGTCTGCGTTGCCATCTAAAGAGTGTCCAATGTCCAGTGTCCAATGTTCAATGATCATTGATCAGTGGACCTTGATCATTGATCATTCGCCAGATGCCCCTGGGGTGACTCGAACACCCGGCCAACGGTTTAGGAAACCGCTGCTCTATCCACCTGAGCTACAGGGGCTCGTCCGGGGGCGTAAACGTCGAAATGTACGCGAGTTAGGCGTAATGCAGCAAGGCCTCGATGCGACGTCCTTGCAGTCGCTGGCGGCCCTTCAGGAAGTCGAGCTCGATCAGGAATGTGAAGCCCGCCACGGCCCCGCCCGTGGCGCCGACCAGCTGCGCAGCCGCATTCGCCGTCCCACCGGTCGCCAGCACATCGTCCACGATGAGCACGCGATCGCCCGGCCCGACCGCGTCGTGGTGCATCTCCAGTGCGTCCGTGCCGTACTCGAGCTCGTATTCGACCCGCTGCGTTGCGGCCGGCAGCTTCCCCGGCTTTCGAATCGGCACGAGTCCCGCGCCCAGCTCGAGCGCAATGGGCGCACCCAGAAGAAATCCGCGCGATTCGATCGACACCACGCGCGTGATCCGCGCGTCGCGGTACGGATCGGCCATCAGCTTCACGACCTTGCCGAACAACACGATATCGAGCAGCACGGGCGTGACGTCCTTGAACACAATCCCCGGCTTCGGGAAGTTGTGGACGTCGCGAATCGTGCTTCTCAAGTCATCTAATATCAAAGGGCCTCGGCATTTCAAGTTCTGGTGGAACCTGAAGTCGGTCGACGGCGTCGACGCGTGCGTGCGATGGCCCGCGGCGCAGCACAACCTCCAGGGCCTCGAGGGCCTGCTCGGCCCCCTCAGAAACTACTTCAACCGATCCGTCCGGGAGGTTCTGCGCGAAGCCGGCGAGCTTCAGTCGCTGCGCTTCATGCATGACAAACCACCTGAACCCGACTCCTTGAACGCGACCCCGGATAATCCAGCGACGGCGGCTCAAACTGAGGACTCAGGCCGCCGGCGCCGTCGCAGCACGTACACGAGAATCAGGATGAGGCTCAGCGGAATCAGCGCGAGCAGCGCCCACGTCGCATAGCGGTGGATCTCTTCGCTCCGCAGTGCTCCCTCGTGCAAGCCGAGGAAGTATCCGATGCCGGTGAGAATGGCGCACCAGACCGCGGCGCCGACCGCCGTGTAGAGGGTGAACTTCGGCAACGGCATGCCGTGGAGTCCCGCCGGGATCGAAATGAGGTGGCGGATGACCGGGAACAGCCTTCCGATGAGCGTGCTGATCTCGCCGTGCTCCGCGAAGAACCGCTCCGAGCGCTCCAGGTTCTTTTCGCTGAGCAACACGTAGCGACCGTAGCGCTGGATTAACGGCCGCCCGATGAGTCGCGCGCCGTAGTAGTTCGCCAGGGCGCCCAGAACGCTGCCCAGGACGCCGCAGACCAGCGCGAGCGCGAAGCTCATCTGGCCCTTGGCGGCCCAGTACCCCGCCGGCGGCATGACCAGCTCGCTCGGCACCGGCAGGATCGACGATTCCATGGCCATCAGCGCCACGATGCCCGGATACCCGACGGCAAGGAGCGTCTGGAGCAGCCAGTCGATCAGGCGCTCAAGCATCGAAGCCGTGCTCGCCGACGAGAGGCACGAAGCGCGCATCGCCGATGGGAGTCGTGGTGACACCGTGCGATCCCCGCCGGACCAGCGTGAGCTGCTGCGCGCCCCTTTTGCCGAGGGGAATGATCATGCGGCCGCCGGGTGCGAGCTGCTCGACCAGCGGCGGCGGGATCTCAGGCCCCCCCGCGGCTACCAGAATCGCGTGATACGGCGCGTACGCACTCCAGCCGAGCGTCCCGTCTCCCACCAGCACCGACACATTGGTCACGCCGGCGGCGCGCAGCGCGGACTGGGCGGATTCCGCCAACGGGCGCACGCGTTCGATCGTGAATACCTGCTCCGCGAGCGCCGCGAGGAGCGCGGTCTGGTATCCGGAGCCGGTCCCGATCTCGAGCACGCGCTCCTTCCCCGTGAGGCCGAGCGCCTCCAGATACCGCGCCTGCGTGTAGGGCTGGGAGATCGTCTGCGCGTTGCCGATCGGCAACGCCGCGTCCTCGTAGGCGCGGTGCCGCACGGCCTCGGGCACGAACAGATGTCGCGGCGTCGCCGCGAAGGCGCGCAAGACCGAGAGATCGCGAATCCCCTGGGTGCGCAGCTGCTCCACCAAGCGCGCGCGATAGCCGCCAAAGGTGTCGCGGCTGCCGGTCACTTACCCAGGTCCCATTTGCGCACGACTTCGAGGAGCTTGTAGTTCGTCAGGTCCACGTGCAGCGGGGTGACCGACACGTAACCGTCCTTCACCGCCTGAAAATCCGAGTCGGCGCCGCCCGACCAGGTGACGCGCCCGCCGCCGATCCAATGCACCTCGCGTCCCCACGGGTCCTTCATCGTCGCGATCTCTTCGTGGAAGACGCGGCTGCCGAGATTCGTGACCTTCACGCCTTTGACCTGATCGCCGGGGATTGGCGGCAGGTTGATGTTGAGGAGCGTCTCGCCGGGGAAATCCTTTACCCGCACGATGCTCTGCACGATCCGCTCGAGCCCCGCGCGATGACTCTCGAGATGCTCGATGTCGAAGCTGCCATACGAAATCGCGACGCTCGGCACGCCGGCGGCCAAGCCTTCCATCGCGGCGGAGACGGTGCCCGAGTACAGCACGTCCTCGCCCATGTTGGGACCGTGGTTGATGCCCGAAAACACCCAGTTCGGCCCGTCAGGCATGAGCGCGCCGAGCGCCAGCAGCACGCAGTCGGTCGGCGTACCGTCCACCTGAAACGCGCCGTCCGACCGGCGATGCGCGCGCAGCGGCCGGTGCAGCGTCAGCGAGTGGGATGTGCCGCTCTGCTCGCGATCCGGCGCGACGACCGTGACCTGCCCGACGCTCGCGCAGACGTCGGCGAGGAGCGCGATGCCTGCCGCGAGCACCCCGTCGTCGTTCGAAACGAGAATGCGCAAGTCGGACTTGGCGGGCGCGGTCACGAGGCTCCTACCACGATGCGTCCCGCATGCCGAGCGAACGCTTTCGCCATGCGCCAGGTATCGCGCCAGGACCGGAAATGGCTGGGCGGACCGTAGATAGTGGGGACTGCGACGGACGTGACGCGAAATCCCGCGCGCAACGCGTCGAGGAGAAAATTCGCCTCGTACTCGTAGCGATCCCCGGCCGGCTGCACGCGCTCGGCCACCGCGCGCGTAAACGCGCGGAAGCCGGTCTGCGCGTCATGGACGCGTTGGCCGCCGATCCGCGACGCGAGGCTGGCCGAGAGCCAATTCGTCACGCGGCGCGCGAGCGGCATGGCGCCGTCGCGGGCACGGGCGCCCAATACGACGTCCGCCCTCCCCTGCACCACCGGCTCGAGCAGTCGCGGGACGTCGGCTGGAGGATGCTGGCCGTCGGCATCGAGCGTCACGAGCGCGGCCGCGCCGTCCGCAAGCGCGCGCGCGATCCCGGTGCGCAGGGCGACGCCTTTGCCGCGATTCTCGGAATGTGTCAGCACCGTGGCCCCCGTCCCTCGTCCCGCGTCCCCCGTCCCGTCCGTGGATCCGTCGTCGACCACGATCAGCTGCGCACCGGGGAGGGCCGCCCGGACGCGCGCCACAATATCACCAATGGTAGCCGCGGCCTGGAAGGCGGGGATGACGACCGCAACCCGGGTGGGGAGAGGCACGTCAGCTCCCTTCGAGAATGCCGAGCACGGACTTCAGCTCGGCGCGGAGCTCCTTGACGGTTTCGGTGGCGAGCGCGCGGCGTGCCTCGGGCTTGAGCTCGCCGGAGCGGCGATACTGCTCGATCTTCTGGCGCGCCCCCTCGATGGTGTACTTCTCCGTGTAGAGCAGGTGCTTCACGAGCATGATGAGCTCGATCTCGCGCCGTTGGTAGACACGATTGCCCGAGCGGTTCTTCGCGGGATTCAGGAACCGGAACTGGCTCTCCCAGTAGCGCAACACGTGCGGCTTCAGGTCGGTGAGCTGGCAGACCTCGCCGATGGAGAAGAACTCCTGGACCGGTTGCGACGGCGTCCCGTGGGGGGTGCTCATCGCGCCGGACTCTCCGCTTTCAGCTCGCGCTCCATCAGATCGGTGATTGCCTGACGCGGCGACTTGCCCTGGAACAGGACGTTGGAGACCTCCGTGGCAATCGGCATCTCGACGCCGTGCCGCTCGGCCAGGGCGACGGCGGTGCGGGTCGTGTTGACGCCCTCGACGACCGCCGCCTTCCCCGCGAGCGCCTGCTCCATGGTCTGACCCTTCCCGAGCGCAACGCCCAGCGTGCGATTGCGCGACAGCGCGCCGGTCGCCGTCAGGATCAGGTCGCCCATGCCGGCCAACCCGGCGAAGGTCATCGGCTGCGCGCCGAGCGTGACACCCAGGCGGGTGATTTCGGCGAGCCCGCGGGTGATGAGCGCGGCCCGCGTGTTGAAGCCGAGTCCGAGTCCTTCGAGAATGCCGGCCGCGAGCGCGATGACGTTCTTGAGCGCCCCGGCGAGCTCGACGCCCACGACGTCCGTGTGCGAGTACACGCGAAAGTAGCTCGTCGAGAACACGCGCTGCGCGCGTTGCGCGACGCTGTGATCCGTCGAAGCCGCCACCACCGCGGTCGGCTGCCGCTGAAACACCTCGAGCGCAAACGAGGGACCCGACAGTACCGCGATTGAGGTCCCGCCCGGCAGCACATCCGCCAGCACGTGCGACGGACGCTCGAGCCGTTCGGGGTCGAGCCCTTTCGACGCGCTGATGACGAGCGGCCGGCCGGTCAGCGCCGCGGCGACGTCCCGCATCACCGACCGCACGGCATGCGAGGGCGCGGCGGAAACGATCGTCTCGGCGCCGTGCACCGCAGCCTTCAGGTCGGCGTCGGCGCGGAGCGCGGGCGCGAGTGCCGCACCGGGCAGAAACATGTCGTTCGCGTGCCGGTGATTGATGCTCTCGATCACCTCGGACTCGCGAGCCCAAAGGGTGACGTGCTCACCCTTGCGCGCGAGCAGGTCGGCCAACGCCGTGCCCCAGGCACCGCCACCGATCACGGCCACTTTCATCGGTCGGACGGGCGGACGGTCGACCGGGCGGACGGGCGCGTCCGAAATCGATTCTCGGTCCCGGCGATCAAGCGGCCGATGTTCCGGCGGTGCGCGACGATGATCAACGCGACCAGGGCAACGCTCGCCCAGAAGGCGTATGGTGAGCTCGGCTGCAGCAGCGCGACGGTGAGCGGCACGCTCAGCACCGCGACGATCGAGCTGAGCGAGACGTAGCCCGTCAGCCAGAGACACAGCCCCCAGATCGGGATCGCGATGAGCACGGCGAGCGGCGCGAGCGCCAGAAACATCCCGGCGGCGGTCGCGACGCCCTTCCCGCCCTTGAAGCTCACGTACGGCGAAAACATGTGGCCGAGCACGGCTGCCGCTCCCGCTGCCACCGCCAGCCACGCCGGGCGCGAGAACACAAGCACCGGCACAGCACCCTTGGCGATATCGACGAGCGCGACGGGAATCGCGTACTTCCAGCCGAGAATGCGGTAGACGTTGGTGGCACCGAGGTTCTTCGAGCCGTGCTCGCGGAGGTCGATCCCCCGCCCGAGCTTGCCGGCGATGTAGCTCGTCGGCGTCGCCCCGACCACGTAGGACGCCAGAATCGCCACCACGGCGTTCAGCGACGGCCTCGCTTGCGGCGAAACTTGATCGTCAGCGGTGCGCCGGTGAATTCCCAGGCTTCACGAAAACCGTTGTGCAGATAGCGCGTGTACGACTCTGGGATCGCCTCGGGACGGTTCGCGATCACCGCGAAGCGCGGCGGCGCGGTCCCGGTTTGGGTGGCGTAAAACAGTCGCACCGACTCCCCCACGGGCTGCGGCGGCTGCTGCCGCGCGAGCAGCGCCTCCAGGACGCGATTCACTTCGGCCGTGGGCACGCGCTTTTCACGCTCATCGGCGACCGCGACGATCGCATCGAGCAGCTTGTTGACCCGCTGCCCTGTCTTGGCCGAGACGTAGAGGAACGGGATGAATGCGAGGAACGGCGCGCGAGCCTTGATGTCGCGCTCACCGTCCCGCGCCGTGTTGGTTTCCTTCTCCTCGATCAGATCCCATTTGTTGACCGCCACGATCACGGCCGCCCCGCGATCCCACGCGTCGTTGGCAATCTTGAGATCCTGCGCATGCATGCCGTCTTTGGCGTCGACAACGAGTAAACAGACGTCGGCGCGCTCCATCGCGCGCGTCGTGCGGAGCGTCGAATAAAACTCGAGGTCCTCGTCGACTTTGCTGCGCTTGCGCAGTCCGGCGGTGTCGATAAACACGAGCTTGCGACCCTGGTACTCGAACGGCGTGTCGATGGCATCGCGCGTCGTCCCCGGCTCCGCGGCAACGACATGCCGGTCCTGGCCCAACAGCCGGTTGACGAGACTCGACTTGCCGACATTGGGGCGGCCGACGACCGCGACATCGATCGACTCGTCGTCTTCTGCCTGCGGCGTGTCGGGCAGGAGCGACACGAGCCGGTCGAGCAAGTCACCGCTGCTCTTCCCCACCGCTGCCGACACCGGAAACGGATCACCGAGGCCCAGCGCGTAGAAGTCGAGCTGACGCGTTTCGTCCGGGAGGTTGTCGGCCTTGTTGACGACGAGGAGCAACGGCCGTTTCACCTTGCGGAGATACTGGGCAATCTCGAGGTCCATCGGGTGGATGCCCGACTCCACGTCTACCACGAAGAGCAGCACGTCGCTGTCGGCGACCGCCTGTTCCACCTGCGCGCGGATCGCCCGATTCATCGGATCCGCCGATCCCGGCACAAGACCTCCGGTGTCGACCAACCAGAACCGACGGCCATTCCACTCGGCCGGCGCAAAATGGCGGTCGCGCGTGACGCCGGGTTGCGCGTCCACGATCGCGAGCCGCCGTCCGATGATGCGATTGAAGAGCGTCGACTTGCCGACGTTGGGCCGGCCGATGATTGCAACCGTCGGGATGGTCACGCCGCGACCTCTTCGCTTGTCAGCGCGTCCGCAAAATCATAGGAGAGCTTGATCGGCATCGGCAGCCGTGCCGCCAGATCGTGAGCCTCCACGTCATCCATGAACAGCAGATCGTCATTGACCGACTCGGCCGGCAACAACGCGAGATCGAGATCGCGCCGATCCTTTAACGCCGCGATGATATCCTTGCCGGGAAGCAGACCTGCGGTCGTGACGGTCGATCCGAAGAGCGTGTTCTCGAGCGCGAGAATCTCAAACTGTGCGCCCGTGAGCGGCCCCAGATCCGCGACGACCTGCGGGAGCAACGGCCCCATCGCCGTGCCGGTCACGATCCCGATGCGCTTGCCGGCCCAGCTCTCCGGCGAGAGCGCCGAGTGCGCCGCCTGGATGCGTGTCTGCAGATAGCGCACCGACCCGACGCCGTTCTCGCGCTGCTCGAAGTCACCGTACCATGCCGCCGGCGGCAACGGCAGATCGGCCTGGAGATAAAGATCGTCGGCGCCGTAACACCACGGCATACCGCGATCGGCCACGGCGCGGGCCGCGAAGTCGTCCACGATGGCGAGCGCCGCGCGGCATTCGTCGCGGGTCGGTTGGCGCACCAGCGCATGCTTGCTGAATTCCGTCAGCGCCACCGGGACGACCGAGACCGACAGCGCGGCGGGTCCGACGTCGTACAGGTCGGTCAGGGTGCGCACCAGTTGCGCGCCGTCGTTCACCCCTGGAACCATCACGACCTGTGTGTGGAAGGCGATGCCGTGACCCGCGAACCAGAGAAGCTGCTGGAGGATGTCCGGCGCCTCAGGATTGCGAAGCAGCCAGCGGCGCACCACAGGGTCGGTGGCGTGAACGGAGACGTAGAGCGGCGACAATCGGTACTCGACGATCCGCTCGAGATCCCATGGCTTGAGATTGGTCAACGTCGCAAAGTTGCCGTAGCGAAACGACAACCGATAATCGTCATCGCGGATGTACAAGGCTTGACGCATCCCCTGCGGGTTGCCGTCCACAAAGCAGAAGTCGCAGTGATTCGCGCAGCGCCGGATCCGAGGCGCCTCGAGCGTGACGCCCATTGGCAGCCCCTCAGGACGCTCGATGTCGTACTCGATCTCCTCCCCCGACGGCAGGCGCGCGAGGAGGATGAACCGTTCGTCCGCGGTGAGGAACTCCCAGTCGAGAAAGTCCTCCAAGGGCCTGTCATTGACCTTGAGGAGCTCCGTGCCCGGGACGAGTTGCAGGGCGGCGCCCAGCGAGTCGGGTGCCACCGCTTGAATCCGAATCACTACTGGCCACCTAAGGGTTCAAGGAGTTTCTGAAGCTAATGGCGCAACTTCAACGGCTAATATCGCTTAGGAGCGCTTGTAACGCCAGGCGACGAGGGCCGTTCCGGGGACATGGAGTTGAATGGACTTACTGCCCTGCGGGGGAAGTGGAGCGATTTCGATCGTCTGTGAGACCTGAACATGGCCCAGCGCATCGAGGAACTCGAACGTGACGCGCTGGACCGTCGAGCCCGTCGCGCCGGCATTACTGGCCGTGCCGGTCAGGGTGTAGCCGCTGGAGTCCGAGGACAGGCCGTCGATCGACAACTCGACCTGCATCCCGCCATCGGCCAGGTCCTTGTACTTCTGAGCCGAATCCCGACGGCCACGCAGATCAAAGCCGGCGGCGATCAGCCGTAGCGTCGTGCGATTCATGGGATCGACGGCCGCGAGGCGCTGGGCGGCGCTGAGCAGATGGGCGGAGTCGCGCAACGCCAGGTATCCGTTGGCGAGAGACGCCAGGCCATCGCGATCGTAGGGCCGCTGCACCAGCGCGCGCTCGAGGAGGGACGTCCCGACGGCAAACGCGTTCCCGCGGATCGCACCCCGCCCTGCTTCCCGTAGGACGTCCGGGTCGATCGTCCGTCCGGCCGGATAAATGGCCTCGAACGCCGGGCTCGCATCGGCCAATCGACCGCTTTGATAGTACAGACTCGCAAGGGCCGGAACGGCGTCGGTCGCGTCCGGATACGCGGCGAGATAGGTCTGGAACGCCTTAATGACCGGCTCGTATGCCGCCTGCGCGGCCGTGCTGTCGCCCGCTGTCGCCGTCGCCTGGGCCGCCACGGCCGCGCGCCGGTCAGCCACGGCACGCGCGCGAGCGGTGGAATCACGGCTGAATGCCTGCTGATCGGCTGGAGCGAGGCGAGCGCCGCGGGCGCGGCGCGATGCGGATGAGGCCTGCATCCGCGCAAGCACGCTCGAGTCCGGCCCGATGAGCCGCTGCAGCGAATCTCGGCTCGCGCGATCAACCCGCCAGCGCTGCACCGCCGGATCGCTCTGCAGCCGGCCGATCTGTAGTCGCACCGCCGTGCCCAGAGCGTCCTTCTTCATCGCAGCGTACGCCGTATCGTCTCCGGCCGCCGCGGCGGCTTGACTCAGCAGCGTGGTCGCGGAGTCAACGTTGTTCTCCCCCGCGTAGATCTGGCCGAGTGCGAGCGGCGCGCGCGGATTATTGGGACGGAGCGCAATGGCCTGGCGCAGCAGCGTCTTTGCGGAGTCGGTCTTGTTCTCCTGCCACGTGCGGAGTCCGGCCTGAACGACGTCGGTCCACAGCTCTTCACGGTAGCTGTCGACGTCCTTCTGGCACTGCGGCGCAAGCTGGAGCGCCCGGCGGAAAGCGGTGTCGGCGCCGGCCGCGTCGTGCATCTCCGTGTAGTAGCGGCCGAGGTAGTACCAGGCGGCGGGATTCTTGTCCTGCGCGTCGCCGGTGATCGAGCGCAAGAGTACGTCCTGCGCCTGCCGCAGCATGTTGTCGCGCGTTCGTGGCTGCGTCGCCGCCGACTGGAGATCCACGACCGCGGAGTTGATGCGGAAGAAGCCGGGCTTGATGTCGCACGGCAATTGCGGCGGAACCCATCCCCGCGCTTGGGCGCCGAGGGATGAGGCAATGACGCACGCGAGGACGACGGCGATCGGAGCGCGCGACGGCATGAATCAGTTCTACGGGCGGGCGGCCACCTTGTCAACATCATTCACCTGGAATCGCACCTCATCGCTCTGCCCTGACGCCGTCGTCGCCCGCGCGATATGGCGACCGGGGACCAGCTTCCAGCGTGATGTCCAGACTGGGCGGCCATCGATGAACCAGCGCACCCGCTCGCCGGACGCGGTGGCGGCCCGCAGCGCAATCGTCGCGTAGCGGGCGTCGATTCCTGGCGGGATTTCGTAGCGGTCGCCCGCGCGCGGCGACACTATCTGGAATTGAGAAGCGTCACCAGGGTCCTCACCCCCCGACCCCCTTTCCGTCAAGCGGAGAGGGGGGACGTCAGTCTGCGATCCGGCGCGGCCGTTCTGCTCAGCCCACTCGACGTACTCCGCCGGCCAAACGATCGCCCCGCCGCGATGCCAGTCACATTCCTGTTGCGGTGCGGTGCCGGGCAGGAACCACTCGTCCAGATCCTGACCCTGACACTCGGGCGTGGCGCGCAGTCCCGACAGCGCACAGATCCGGAGTCGCGTCGCCCCCACGCCGCTGGGGCTCGGCAAATCGCCCGGCGCGAAGCGTTTCGCCGTCACGAGCATCGCGCGGTGCAACAACGGCCCGGCGCCGCTCACGCCGCTCACGTCACGCATTGGTTGGCCGTCGAAGTTGCCGACCCACACCGCGACGGTGAATCCGCCCGTGACTCCGACGGCCCAGTTGTCGGTAAAATGATGGCTCGTGCCGGTCTTCACCGCGGCCTTGAACGGGAAATCGAACGGCGTCTCGATTCCAAAGCCGGGCACGCGCGCCGCCGGATCCGAGAGGATGTCCAGCACGAGCGTCGCGGCTCCAGCCGACGCGAACCGGCGCTCTGCCTGCGGCGCAACGGGACCGGGAGGATCCGCACGCCAAGTGGTGGCGCGCCAGACGCCGCCGGCAGCGAGTCCCCGATACCCGTTGGCCAATTCGAGGAGCGACACATCGCCGTTGCCCAACGCCAACCCCAATCCGTAATACTCGGCGCTATGGCTCAGCGAGCGGAAGCCGGCGTCGTGCAGATCGCGCAACAGGCTCGCCGCGCCGAGGCGATCGGCGAGCTCGACAGCGGGGACATTGTACGAGGACGCCAGTGCCTCGCGCGCGCGCACCGGGCCGTGAAAGCGGCGGTCGTAATTGCGCGGCTGATATGGGCCGGTGGATGTCGCGTACGCGCGCGGAATGTCCGGCAACACTGACGCCGGCGTGTAGCCGCGATCGAACGCGAGACCGTACAGGAACGGCTTCAATGCCGAGCCAGGCTGCCGCGGTGAGATCACCATGTCCACCTGACCAGCGGAATCGGCCCAGAAATCGGGCGAGCCGACCCAGGCCAGCACCTCCCCCGTGTTGTTGTCGAGCACCACCAGGGCGCCTTCGCGCACGCCACGATCCGACAAACTGCGCATGGTGTGGCGCACTTCGGCCTCGAGCGCGCCCTGCAGCGGCAGGTCGAGCGAGGTCCGCCAGACGTCCCTCCCGGCAGCGCGTGCGACCGTGGTCGTATCCAGCCACTGCAGGACGCGACTCGTGAAATGCGGTGCGAGAAACGGTGGCGTCGCACGCGCGCCGATGAGCGGCTCGTGACCCGCGCGATCCAACGCGTCGGCACCGGCATAGCCGTAGCGGGCCACGCGACGGAGCACGAGTGTGCGGCGAGAGCGCGCGCGATCCGGAGCGACGAACGGATTGTCCGTCGAGGGAGCGCTCGCGAGTCCCGCGAGCAGCGCAGCCTGGCCGAGCGAGAGCCGCGCGGCCGACGCGTTGAAGTACAGCGCTGCCGCGGCATCGACACCGACGGCGCCCTGCCCCAACGGCACGCGGTTCAGGTACTGCTCAAGGATCTCTTGCTTCGTCAGATGGGCCTCGAGCCGCAGCGCCCAGAACGCCTGCTCCATCTTGCCGGCGATCGTGCGGCGTCCGGCCGATGACCGCAGGATCCGCGCGAGCTGCATCGTGATCGTCGAGGCGCCCGAGCGGACATGGCGGGCGCGCACATTCTGCGCGAGCGCGCGTGCCACGGCACGCAGATCCACGCCGTGGTGGTCATAGAAGCGATGGTCCTCGCCGGCCACGAACGCTTCGAGCAGATCCGGATCGATGGCGCCGAGCGAGACCCAACGCTGGAGCGAGCCCGCGTCGGTACGAGTGCCGCGCAGCACGATGCCGTTGCGATCTTCGAGCGTGACGCTCGCAACCGCCGGCGGCGCGAGTAAGCCGCGCGGCAGCGGTAGCGCCACCCACGTCGCTGCCGCGAGCAACGCGACAGCGGCCGCGACGCCCGCGACGAGCAGCCTCATGGAGCGCGCGGAGTCACGGTGAATACGCCACCATCACTCCGCCCCTGCACCGCGGGGTTGTACATCTCCTCAGCGTGCGCCGGTGGCCGCATGAACGTGCCGGGCGTCGTCGCGCGCGCGACGTACGTCGCGGTATAGCGACCCGTCCACAGCACCGCGGCGCTGTACACGACGCGGTCATCGCGCAGCTCGCGGTGATCGAACGGCGACCACCAGCCGGAGTCCCAGCTGCCGAAGTACCAGCCGTACGGGTATTCGTCGCCCGCTTCGGCTGCCTCGCTCGGCACGGCCTCGGGCGGCGTTGCGCCGGGGCCCGGCAATTGGCCGGTCGTGCGCAGGCTGAGATCGACCGCCTCGAGCCCCGCCGGCAACGGATCGGTGAGCGCGACGAACTGACGATCGGCGGTCACCGTGATGCGGAGTCGCACTCGCACGAGGGAGCCCTCCGGCGCGCTGACGATCGGCTTGCCGGTGTCGTAGTCCTCGTACCAGCGCTCGACCTGAATTCCCTGCTGATCGGGCGTCACGGGCCGCTGTCGCGGCACCTCGTGCACGGTGACGTAGAAGAAGAGCGGCGGACCCGAGGCACTTCCGTCGGCGGCACGGATGGTCAGCGCCACGCGATCGTTCGCGACAATGCCGGTGAGCGGCCGCGTGATCTCGCGCAGATCCATTGCCGAATCGGGGCGCGAACGGAAGACGACCTGGTTGCCGGATCGCACCTCGTAGCCGCGACGCGCCGCGCGCAATTGCCGCGCGCTGAAGTCGGCGAGCGCGGCGGCCGCGGTGCCGTAGTCCTGCGTGTTCCAGTAATCCCAGCCGCCAGGACCTCGGCCTTGCTCGACCAATGTTTCCACCAGGGGGCCGATGAGCGCACTGCTCGAATCGACGGCTAACGTGGCCGAGAGCAGCCGCGCGATCGGACGTTGGCTCGAGGGAAAGTAGAACCAATAGCGCTGGCGAGCGCTGTCCGGCAAAACCGCGCGACGCCCTTCCAACTGAACCGACGCCCAGATCGGGGTGATCAATTGCTGCGCCGCGGCGCGTGCTCCGCGGCGCGCCATCATCTGCGCCAAACGCAGCCGATCCTCCCAGGAAAGCTGCGCGGCTACCCGGAAGAGCTCGTTCTCGGTCGGCAGGTCGGGCCGGCCCGCTCGACTCAGGAAATCCGCCGCGGCGACTTGCTCGGCCAACTGGACGCGATGGTCGCTGTACCACGTCGCGATCGGCGCCTGAATCGCGAAGCGCTCGTGTGCGCTGCGATACATGTAATTCACGAGTCGTGCGAGGACGGAATCGCGGACGTCAACGCCGGCGTCGCGCGCGGCAAGCAAGGCCTGCCCGGCGTAGGCGCTGAGCCACGGCGTCGTCCAGTCATCGGCGGACCAGAAGCCGATGCCGCCATCGGGCCGCTGTCGCGCCGTCAGGACCGCTACGCCTTCGGCGATCTCCCTCCGAGCGCGGTCGATCGACAGCCCGGGTAGCTCCGCGGCCGCGCCGGCGCGGAGAATGGCGGCCAGCGGGAGAATCTCATCGGAGATTTGCTCCGAGCAGTCGAAGGGATAAACCGCGAGCCAGCGGTAACTGCCCGCCAGCACGGCGAGCGGTGTGGTGCCGATCCCGAACTCGAGCCGCGACCGCGCGGGATCGACGGGCTCGGGCAGCGTGATCGCGACGCTCGCGGTGTCCACCACCGCGCCAGTGACGGTAAACGCGCGCGGCGTGAACACGGGCCGGCCCGCGAGGCGCACCAGCACCGCGTCGGAATCCTGCTGGCCTCGGACGTCGAAGCGGAAGGCCACCGAATCGACGGTCGTGTCCCGGAAGGCGAAGCGGACTTCACTCCCCCGGCCCGCCGCGAGTGTCACGCTGCGGGTCGCGTCGCCGTCGCGCACGACTCCCTGAGCGGCCGCGCGGACGGTGACGGTCGGCGTGCCGCCGGCACGTTGATTGACCACGACGCCGGCTGTGAATGCATCGCCGGGCCTGAGGAAACGCGGCAACGCCGGACGCGCGAGCAAGGGTCGCGTCACGAGCAGGGGGGACTCTCCATGGCCGTAGCGATCTCCCGCGGTCACCGCGACCGCCATGACGCGGAACGTCGTGAGATTGTCCGGCAGCTTGGCGGTAGCCACAGCCGCGCCGGAGGAATCGGTCTCGACGGTGCCGAGGAAGAACGCCGTCGCCGCAAAGCGCGAGCGGAGGATGTCGCCCCCCGCGAAACCGCCGCCGCCGCCTGGCTCCGCTTCGCCTTTGATCGACGTCCCTTCCTGCTCGAGTACCTGCGGCGCAATCGAGACCAGATTGCTTGCGAGCCGCAGTCCGACGCCGCGGGGCTGGTAGAGGAGATCGAGTGGATCGGGTGTCTTGTAGCCCGTCAGCGACAGGACGCCTTCATCGACGGCCCAGAGCGTGACTTCGCTCCGCCGGCCTCGGCCCGTCGCGTCCTGCACGTGCAGCTGCACGCGCGCCGTGTCGCCCGGACGGTACTCGGCACTCAGCGGCTTCACATCGACCGCCAGACGCTTGACCTCCGGCGTCACGCGCAGCTCGACGTAGCCGACGCGAATCGCAGGCCGCCCCGGATCGGCGATGCCGCCCGGCGGCGCGCTGCGGCCCCGCACGAGCACCATCGACACGAAAACGTTCGGCGCGTACGTCTCGGTCACGCGGAGCTTGAGCGATGTCGCACCAGCGGTGACACGCATGCGACGCTGCTCTATGAGGCCCTCACGCTCGACGGTGATCCACGCTTCAGCATCGGTGAATGGCGCGGCGATGAGAATCGTCGCGGTGTCGCCGACGGCGTAGCGCGTCTTGTCGGGGATCAGATCCATCTTGAACTGGTTCTCGTCGTTCCACGGGATCCAGTCCTTGCCGGTCGCCCACCGATAGAAGCTCGTGGAGACGGGCCGCTTGCGCTCATCGGTCGCGTTGAACGACACGATGTACGTGCCGCCCTCCGCGGGCGTGAACCGGCAGCTGGCCGGATCGTCGGCACTCGTGACGTCGCAATGCGCGACCGTATCGGCGACCCACTCACCGACCTGCTCGTCCACACCCTCGCGCGAGCGCTGCACGCGATGCCATTCGCGCCGCACGATCGTGCCGCGAATCCTCACACCGCTGACGTGCCGGCCGTCGGGGCGCACCGCCAGCACCGCGACCTCCTGCGGCTTCCCCGCCGTCCAGAAGTACTCCGCGCCCAGCGGCCGTGCGGCGATATAGAAGGAAGCGGGGTGCACGAGAACCGTGGCGGACGCGGAAACGGTCTGCCGGTTCACGTCCGTGATCGTCGCCTGGATCCGCGCGTTCACGGGCCGCCCTTCGGCCGCGCTGACGGGCACCCGCAGCGTGAGATGGCCGGTGGCGTCGAGGGTATCGACACCGGTCGTCGCCACGGTCGGCGGACGCCTGGCGCTGCCCCCCCCTTCCCACTCCCATTCCTCCCACCACCAGCCATTCTCGCCCATGAAGTATCGGTCGAGACCAGGAATGTTGAGGTTGCCCACGGTTCCCGGAGTGCTGTTGAGCGTCCAGGTGACCGCCGCGCGTGCCATCGGCGCGCCGAAGAGATAGCGGGCTTCCACGGTGGCATGGAGCGAATCCCCGGTGAAGCGCGGCGTGCTGTCGGCCGTCACGGAGACCAGAAACTCGGGGGGTCGGTATTCGGCGACGCGATAGCTCGTGTTCGCGACGTCCTGCCACGCCCCGCGCTTGAGCTGGAGCTGAATGTCGTACGTGCCGAGCGGCAGGTCGTGGCCGAGCGTGAGCGTTTGGTTCGCGGTGCCATAAGACGACAGGCGAACGATCGTATCACGCAGAATCCCGCCCTCGCGGTCGTGGAAGATCCAACGCAACGAATCGATCGCCGCCGGCACTCGCAGGGCGCCGAGCGTGCCGCTGCGAACGATCGCCTTCACATAAACCGGCTCGCCCGGGCGGTAGATGCCGCGCTCGGTGAACACCGCGGCGGCGATCGGGAAACGTGTCGCGCCCCACGCCGACCCGACGTTGAAGCGCCACGGCGACAGGTCGGCGGACCAGGCGTTGATGGGCACGACCGCGCGATCGAGCGCGAGGCGCGCCGAGACGTATCCGGCAAAGCCGCGCTCGTCGTCCTCCGGAGTCGTGTCGGCGCGCAGTCTCGTAAACCGAACCAAGCCCTGCGCGTTCGTGGTACCGCGCGCCCGCACGCGGCCGTTCGCGTCGCGGAGCTCGACCGCGACGCTCGACTTGGCGACGCCATCCTGGACACCGGTCACCCAGACGACGGCGTCTTCTTCACCGACCCGGGCTGTGATGCCCAGATCGGTGGCTTGCAGCAGCGCGACCGGTGCCCCGCGCCGATACTCTCCGCCCGTGTCCTGGGGACTGGTGATGCGCACGGCGGTAAGCGCCGGCGCGCCGCGCTGCGCGGCGTTGTACACGGGCGCCCGCACGACACTGACGAGCGGGACGTCGCGCCGCGATTCGACCATGAGGGGACGGAGCGTCGCGGTCGGGGCGAGCTTCGTCCACACGTCGCCCAGACCCCAGGGTGGGGCTCGCAGCACCAGCGCCTCGAGACTTTCCGGAACCGCCGCCGTCGTGACCATGAGCGTGTCGACGTTGACGTGACGGACCGGGAACGTGCGATAGCCGTTTCGCTCGACCAACATCATCCCGTAGTCGTAGGTGACGGCCGGTGAGTAGCCGGTGGTCGCGAACGCGCGGACGGGATTGCCGGCGAGCCGCTGGCCGAAGACGTCGTGTAGCGCCAGGGTGTCCACCACGACCGCGTAGCCCGTGCGCGGATGCAGCGAGACGTCGAGCATCCAGGTCGCCGATTCTTCGTTCGTGTCGGACACCGCGAACGCCAACCGCGGCAGGAGATGGACGCCCCTGAGCAGGTCGGCGCCGCGGACCGGCGTCGAGAACAACACCTGTACGGGACCAGTCGGACACACGACCTGCGCCCCGCCCCAGCCACAGCCCGCGCCGAGCAATTGGAACGGTCCGTAGGTCGCGATCCGCCAGCGCAGGAACGGACTGGTGCTTTCGGCATCGAGCTCCGACGGCACGAGGAGCGTTCCGTGGCACGCCCTCGGGAGGGGCTGCGTCGGGACGAGCCGCACGACGCGCCGGAGCGCGTCGCCGCCGCGCTGGCGCTGCCAGCCGCCGGCTTCGCGATAGCGCCAGGAATCCTGGTCGTTGATGGGACGCTGGGAGACGGCGCGGAGCCGGACCATCAACGTCGCCGGACAATCGTTGTCGAACGCGATGTACACCCGCTTACTCACCGCGTTGAGATCGACCGGCGTACTCCACACGATCTCGAACTGCGCGTCGGGCTTGAGGTACGGCGCGTCCTGATCGGGCCCCGCCGGGGCTCCCGTCAGGGCCACCGGACCATGGACGCGGAACGTGAAGCGATAGGGCGCGTCCAACCGGCTTCCATCCATCGCAGCGAAGTCATTGCTGACCGTGACCGTATACTCGGCCGCGGGCGACAGCGGCGTCGCCGGCGTGAAGCGGAGCGTGATCGGATCGCGCCATTCCAGTCGGCCGGGGATCACAGGGGTGATCGTGAAGATCTTCGCGGGATCGACGGCGGCGTCGAGCGAGCCCGCGACAGGGCGATCGAACGTGACGGTGATGACGGCGGTGGCGGCCGCCGTGTCGACGGGCGTGACCCGCAGGACACGCAGTGGTGTCTCCGAAGACACGGCGAAGCTACCGATCGCGAGCGTAACGACGGCGGAGAGCGCGCGCATAGAGCCTTTGCGGTGGGGTTCATAATACGAAAAAGCAAGAAGGAGACCAGTTACTTCCGCGCCGCTGGTCCGGTCTGTGTGTGATGACCGTGCTCGCTCTGCTCTTGTCGCTAGCCGTCCAGCAGCCTGCGCCGCTGCACGTACAGGTCGACGCGGCGCATCGCCGCGTCATCGTCACAGGCGGGCCCTATCGCGTGCCGGTCAGCGCCGAGATGGCGGGGATGATGATGGACATGCCGGCCACGCCGGTGCAGGAGTTCGCGTTTCCGGTGGACGGCTGGCTGCAGGGCTTTCGCATCGACCTGTTCGACAATCGCGGCCGCCCACTGTCCCACCGCCTGCTCCATCATCTGATCGTGGTGAACTTCTCGCGCCGGCAATTCCTCTATCCGGCGCTCGAGCGCCTGCTCGGCACGGCGGAGGAGAGTGACACCGGTGACGTGCGCATCCCGCGGACGATTGGCGTGCCGATGCGGGCGGGCCAGGAACTCGGCGTCTACGCCACCTGGCATAACGACTCCGGGCCCGCGATCCCCGCCGCCTACTGGCGGATCGTCCTCTACATGGCGAACGAGCGCCTCAGACCTCGTCCGCTCGACGTCCTGCCGGCGTACATGGACGTGAACATCCAGACCAACCCGGAAGAGAACCGCTTCAACGTCCCGCCGGGCCATTTCGAGATCGGGTACGAGTTCAGCCCGCCTGTCTCGGGGCATCTGTTGGTCGTCACCGGCCATCTCCACGATTACGGCACGCTGGTACGACTGATCGACGCGGCGGACGGGAAAACGCTCGTCGAGGTCAAAGCGAAGCGCGACCCGGCAGGCCACGTCCTCTCGATGCCGCGTAGGCTGCTGGCGATCCGCGGTGACGGCCTGCATCTCAGCGCCGGCCACCGCTATCGGGTGGTAGGCGTGTTCGACAACCCCACGCGGGACACGTCGTACGGCGCGATGGCCCACATGGCCGGGCTGTTTGCGCCCGATCGGCGCGGGAGCTGGCCCGCAGTGGATTCGACGGATACCTACTACCGGCGGGATCTGGTGGACTTGCTGTCGAATGGCAAAACGGACTCGGTCATCGTCGGTGGCGACGTGCCGAGTCCGGAATTACACAGTCGGAAGAGCGGGCGACGGGATTCGAACCCGTGACGTCCAGCTTGGGAAGCTGGCATTCTACCCCTGAATTACGCCCGCAGGGCCTCTAAGGTAACCAATACTCGCCCGCTACGGTAATCACGGCGCCGGCGAGCTGACACGAAAAAAGACCGGGAGCGAGTCACTGCACTCACCCCCGGTCCTTCGCTGCCACTTCAGAGATTTCTCCATGTACCCCCCTATGCCGCGGGGGCCACATGGCCCGGATCGGTTGGCGTCACCCCCTTAACCTGCACCGGCTTCGTCGCCGGCCCTGAGGGCGGCAGGTGTCGCGCGGCCTGCCACTCCGCCATCACGTCGGGATCGTTCGCGAACCGCCAGCGATTGATCCCGTCCAGCACCCGCACCGCGTCCATCAGCTCGCCCGCGATCAGGGCCAGATCCGCCCGCGCGCCGATGTGCGACAACTTCCGGGCACGGGCCTCCTCGCTCGCAACCTCGAACTCCGCGAGCTTTTGCTGCAACTGCTCGAGCAGCGCGGGCGCCATGCCGGCCGCCACCAACGCGTCACGCTGCTGTTCCGCCGCGGCCGCCAACGCCTTGACCGTCGTGAGAAACGCCTGGTTATTGGCGCCCGCACTCGGCAGCCGGAACTCCATCGCGAGGTCCATGCGGGTCTTTGCCGCAACGGTCCCCACCGCGACGAGGTACTTCAGGAGCTGAAAATGCACGATGCGCCGCAGCTCCCTCCGGCGGTTGCGCGCGGCACTGGCCGCGACGCGCGCCTCCTGCCACTTGGTCGCGATCGCCTCGGCTTCCGTGAGGCGCTCCTCGAGCCGGCCGAGCACGGTGGTGTACGTGGGCTCGGTCGAGGGATGAGCCCGGCTGAACGTCCGGACCCTCGTGGCCATTTCGAGTTTTCTGCGAACCGTGATGTTCACAAAAAACTCCTTTCTACGTTGCTGACGCGAGCGTCAGGGATCTCGACGTCATGGTTCGTGACGAAGAATTCTCGACCCGATCCCCTGACGATCGAGTCTCGTATGTCGCCATAATCAACAAGCATGCCAAAATCGGATTGGGTGATGTCGAAAGCGATTTCAGCGCCCGCGCGATCGCGCCGCACCATGTGCAAAGTCTTGTCAGATATGGTGAAAGCGATTCGCGCTTCGCAGACGCGACGTTCAGCGACCGAGAAAACGAGAACTGCGATGTTGGCTTTGGACTGTCTCCCGTAGGAGACAACACATGCGACGAAGAAGACAGGGGCGAGAATGTTAACAACAACGTTCGGGACGTTGATGACACCGCGAAGCATCGTGATGACAAAAAACGCGGCGGTACGATCGATCCGTACCGCCGCGTTGTCGTGACCTAGGCTAATCCCTAGCCCTTATGGTACCGCCACGCGGCGATCGTCGGCCCCTTCGCTTTCAGCTCGAAGGACTGACTTTGTCCAGACTCGATCGCCGGCACGTTGATCGTCTGGGTGTCGACGACTTGCCCGTGTAAATCGACGAACTCGAACACCAGCTGATACGGGGCGTTCGCCGCCGGGCGGGGGTTCGTAACCAGCACTTTCACGTCACGGCCCGTCTCGGTCGAATCGAACTGGCCGACGGCGACGTCGCTCACCAGCGTCGAATCGCCGAGCCGCAGATAGTGCAGCGTCGAATCGATCTTGCCGTTCTGTTGCTGCGCGAATGCCATGATGCGAATCGCCGTCCGATTCATCGGATCAACGGCGAGCAGCTTGCGCGAATAATCGAGCGCCACGGCTGAGTCGTGCATGCCGAGCGCCGTATTGGCCCGGAAGATCAGCGCCTCGCGATTGTAGGGATTGATCCGGAGGCTGGCATCGAGCGCCTGCGCGGCGAGCGAGAACGCCTGGCGCGCGCCCTGCATGTACGCCTTGGCTGCTCCGGTCGTCACGGAATCGCAGCGCGCGCGAATGCGCGCCAGCGTCAACGCGGGACGCACGGTGCGGGCCTGACTGCGGCAGGAGCTCCCCGCGCTCGCCGTATCGGGCTCCTCCGGTACGCTCTGCGAGATCTCGGCGCCGACGCGATAGAGCGCGAAATAGCCCATCGAATCGCCCCGGGCGATGATCTGCTTGTAAATCGCGAACGCACTGTCCCTGTTGCCGGAATCCATCAGCACCGTGCCGAGCGCCGCCAGCACCTCGGGATCGTTGGGATACTGCTTCAAGTACTCCGTGTACGTCGCCTGCGCGGCCGGCAGGTTCTTCATGCTCTGCTGAATCCGCGCCAGGTTGAACAGGGCGTCCTTGTGGTCCTGGGCAAATTTCGGATCGGCGGCCGAAACGTCGGCGGCTTTGCGGAAGTACGCCACCGCCGAGTCTTGCTGGCCGGAGTTGAAGAACAGCGTCGCGAGGTATTTGTAGCCGGTCGGCTCGTTCGGCATCATCGAGGTGGCGCGCCGGAACGAGCTGATCGCGGAGTCGGTGTTGTTGGCCTGCCAGGCCGCGACGCCCGCGTTGAACGTCGGGACCCAGACGACACGGCGCCAGGCGCCGATGTCGTCCTTGCAATCGGGCTTGAGCGCCTGCGCACGCGTGAACGCCGTGTCCATACCCTGCGGATCGTTGACCAGCACGTAGTAGCGACCGAGGTAGTACCAGGCGGCGGGATTCTTGTCCTGCCCACCCGTCGTGAGTGCCTGCGTCAGCGTCCGCAGCGCGTCGCCGAGATCCTTCCGCTTCTGATCGTCGAAGCGCGCATTGCTCGCACTCTTCAGATACAGGAGCCCGCTGTTGACGAGATAGTGGCCAGGCTTCAAATCACACTTCGGCGCCGCCCACCCCGCGGGTGCTTGCCCCAGCAGCGGCGCCGCGAGCATCAGCAGCATCGGGACCGATAGATTCCGCACTGTTCGCACGTTCACTCCTTAGCTTTCGCGAGAAGAGCCTCGGCGTCGCGCTCGACGGCGCGCGCCACTTCGATCGGCGGCCGGCCCAACGCCTGCGCCGCCGCCAGGACGTCATCGTACTCCGGCTTGATCCTCACCCGCTCACCATCCAACACCTTCACTCGAACCGCCACGCCATCGAGTCGTACCGTCAGCTGATGGCGTGGCAATGTCGCTCGTTCCGCCACCCAGCGCCGCACACCCGCCGTGGTACTGTGGCGGAACAGCTCGGCGGTGACCGCATCAGCCAGCGCTTCCGGCGCCATAACCTCGACGCGAAATCCCTGGCGCCCCTTCTTCATCTGCACCGGCCACGTCTGCACGTCCAGCGCCCCCGCGCTCACCAGAGCCTGGCGCAACGGTTCGACGTACTCGGGACTCATGTCGTCCACATCGGTCGCCAGCAGGACCACGCGCGCGGCCTCACCCGCCAACTCGGCGACGAGAATGCGCAGCGCGTTGGGATAATGCTTCGGATCGCGCTGTCCCGCGCCCCAGCCGCTTCCGGCGATGCGCCAGCGCTCCGGCGGCGCGCCCTCCGACAGCACGCGCAGCAACGCGGCACCCGTCGGCGTCGTCGCTTCACCTTCCACCGGACCGGGTGGCGCGATCTCGAGTCCTTCCAGCAGGATTGCCGTCGCCGGTGCCGGGATCGGAAGCCGTCCGTGGGCCGCTTCGACCCAGCCATGGCCGACGGCAACGGGCAAATGATACACATGCTCGACGCCGAGCCGCTCGAAGCCTTCGATCGAACCGACGATATCCAGTACCGCGTCCACCGCGCCGACCTCATGGAGGTGCACCTTCTCAGGCGCCACCCCGTGGACACGACCTTCCGCTTCACCAACCAACTGGAAAGCGCGTGTCGCCCGCTCCTTCACCCAATCAGAGACCGGGGCACGCTGCACGAGCTTGATCAGCTCACCCACGTGGCGGCCGTGCGGCTGCTCGGGGATCGCAAACTCGACCTGCTTACAGGTGATCCCGGATCGTCGGACGTCCCGAATCGTAACGCGAACGTTCTCCACGCCGAGGCGTCCGGGCAACTCCTCCAGCCAGGAAGACGGGACGCCGAGCGCGAGGAGGGCTCCAAGCGTCATGTCGCCGCTGATACCGGCCGCTGGATCAAAGATGGCGATGCGCATGGGGCGAAGTGTTGGAATATAAATGGCTTAGGTTCTGTAGAGCCACCCGGCCCCGGTGTTAAAGAGCACAATGCGCTCGCCGGCCTTGAGCACGCCGCGGCGCAGCAGCTCGATCGCCCCAGCCAGGGCCGCGCCACCTTCCGGACTGGCATCGATGCCTTCGACGGTTTGCAGCTCCGTCGCGGCGCTCGTGAGCGCGGCGTCGGTAACCGCGACCGCACCGCCCTGGCTCTCGCGCAGCGCGCGCAGCATCAGCCGGTCACCCAATGGCCCGGGCACCCGAAGACCTGCGGCGATGGTTTGCGGATTCGGCCACGGCGTCGCACGCTCGGCGCCGGACTCGAACGCCTCGACGACCGGCGCGCATCCCGTCGCCTGGACGGTGTACATCCGCGGCAGCGGCCCGCGCAGCCATCCCGCCTGTTCGAGCTCGCGAAACGCCTTCCACATGCCGATGAGACCTGTGCCCCCGCCCGTCGGATAGATGATCGCGTCCGGCAGCGTCCACCCGAGCTGCTCGGCCACTTCCAGCCCGAGGGTCTTCTTCCCCTCGATGCGGTAGGGCTCGCGCAGCGTCGAGACATCCACGGCGCCGGTGTTCGCGGCGTGCAGCCGCGCCGCCAGGCCGCAGTCGCCGATGTGCCCGTCGAGCAGCATGAGCTCTCCACCAAACGCCCGGATCTGCGCGAGGATCGGATGCGGCGTCGTCGCGGGCGCATAGACCCGAGCCGAGACGCCGGCGCGCGTGGCGTAGGCCGCGAGGGCGACGCCGGCGTTGCCCGCCGTCGGGATGACGAACTCCTTCGCACCCGCGAGCACGGCCCGCGTCACCGCGGCCGCCAGCCCACGAGCCTTGAACGAGCCCGTGGGATTGACGCCTTCGTCCTTTACCAAGAGCCGTTCGAAGCCGTACCGCGCACCCAACCGACCGATCGACAGGAGCGGCGTACCGCCTTCGCCCAGTGTCGTCGGGCGCTCGCCCTGGTGCAGCGGCAGCCAGCCGTCGTAGCGCCACATCGTCCAGCGTTGACCGCGCAGCAACGCCTTGGCTTCGGGCGACGGCAAGGAGTCATAGCGAACGAGGTACGGCGAGCCGCACACCTCACACACCCCGGGCAGCCCCTCGGCACTGCGGGTTTGCACCGGGTCGCAGGCCGAGCATTCGAGCGTCCAGTTGGAGAGGGGCGGGCTCATGCGCTTTGGTGCAAGCGATCGAGGATGCGGTCGGCCAGCTTGGTCGAGAAGCCCGGCAGCGCCGCGATTTCCGCCGGCGTCGCCGTCCGCACGCCGGCGAGCGAGCCGAAACGCTCGAGCAGCGCGCGGCGCCGCGCCGGCCCGACACCGGGAATTCGCAGCAGCGCCGAGGTAATGGTCCGCTGGGCGCGTCGCTTGCGGCTGTAGCTGACGGCGAACCGATGCGCTTCGTCGCGCGCGCGCTGGAGCAAGCGCAGCGACGGACTGCGGCGCGACAGGCGCAGCGGATCCGAGTACCCCGGCAGAAACACGTCCTCTTCCCGTTTGGCGAGACTCACGATCGGCAAGCGCTCCTGTCCCTGTTCCTTCGCAGCCTCCACCGCCGCGGCCAGCTGCCCCTTCCCGCCGTCGATCACGATCAGGTCAGGGATCTGCTTCTTTTCCGCGATGCGCCGCGTCAAAAACCGGCCGACCACCTCTTTCATCGCCGCGAAGTCGTCGATGCCTTCTACCCCTTTGATGCGGTAGCGGCGGTATTCCGCCTTGCGCGGCCGGCCGCCCTCGAACCACACCAGTGACCCCACGGTATCCCGGCCCTGGTTGTGCGAGATGTCGATACACACCATCGCGCGCGGCACGACCGGCAGACCGAGGTCGCGGCCGAGCGAAAAGACGGGATCGGCGGCGCGCTCGTCGATGTCGAACGACTCGATCTTGAAGCTGTCGAGCAGGTGTCGCGCGTTCTGGTCGGCCAGCTCGACGAGCTTGGCGGCGGCGCCGCGTTGTGGGACCAAAAACTCGACGCCGGGCGCGATCTCGCGCACCGCGTCGAAGTCGGCGGGCGCGAACGGCAGGACGACGCGCTGCGCGCGTTGCTCGAGCGGGAAATAATAGCCGACCAAGAACGTCCGCAGCACCTCGCCTTCGGGCGCGTGCTCCACGTGCTCCAGAAACCGGTGCTCGCGCGCGACCAGCCTGCCGTCACGGATCCGGAGAATGACGCCGGCCGCGTCGTCGCCGTCGCGGGCCAGGCTGATCGCGTCGGCATCGCCGCCGCCGACGACCTCCACGGTCTGCGGCCGCTCGAGCTGATCCAGCCACTTCAGGGCATCGCGCAGCTGCGCGGCGCGCTCGTAATCCTGGGCGTTGCTCGCCTCGTGCATCCGTTCGCGCAGGCGCGTCCGCACCTCGAGCGTCTTGCCCGACAGAAAGAGCAGCACGTCGTCGATCATGCGCCGGTATTCCTCGACGCTCTGATAGTTCACGCACGGCGCTTTGCAGCGCTCGATGTGAAAGTCGAGACACGGCCGGTCGGGCGCTTCTTCCGGGAGGTGCCAGGAGCACGATCGCACGGTGAAGATGCGACGGATGATCTTCAGCGTCTGCCGCAGCGTCGCGACGTCCGTGTATGGGCCGAAGTAGCGTGCGCCGGGAATCGTCACGCGCCGTACCACCAGCACTCGCGGGAACGGCTCCCCCAGCGTCACCGCGATCTGCGGATAGCTTTTGTCGTCGCGCAGCCGAATGTTGAACTTCGGCTGGTGCTCCTTGATCAGCGTGTTCTCGAGGAGCAGCGCCTGCGCTTCGTTGGGGACGATGATCGTCTCGAGGTCCGCGATCTGTTCGCGCAGCACCTCGCGCTCCGGGCTGCCCTGCTCTTCGGCGAAGTAACTGGGGAGGCGCGTGCGCAGGTTTGCCGCCTTGCCCACGTACACGATCTCCCCGGCGGCGTCCTTCCACAGATAGACGCCGGGTCGAGCGGGGAGGGCCGCTAGTTGGCGGGCGAGCCGGTCAGAGATTGCCATGCGCGTATCGCGTCGGGGTGGCGGAACGCCGTCGTGAGCGCCCCGTATGCGACCCCAAAGATACCCAGCACGACAATGCCCCGAAGCACGGGGCGCATGGCGGGGAGAACGCGGTCGACCGCCATGCTGAGCGCCGCGGCGACCAGCGCGGCCACCACCACCAGGCCGAGCGTGCGCCAATCGGTCCGCTGCAGGATCGTCCCGATCCGCTTGTCGAGATCGTACAGATGCAGCACCGTGTTGAACGACTGGCCGATCGAGGCGCCGAGCGCGATGCCCGCGGGCCCGAACCGTCGCATGAAGACCCAGGACAACAGCGCGGAAATGCAGAGCGACGTGATCGCGATCTTCACCGGGGTGCGCGTGTCGCGGAGTGCGTAGAAGCCGGAGGCGAAGAGCCGCACCGTCGAGGTGCCGAGCAGTCCGATCCCATAGGCGGCCAGCACCCCGCCCACCAGCATCGTGTCGTCGGCGGTGAAGCGACCGGTCTGATACAGCGCGCCGATGATCTGCGGGCCGAGCGCGGCAAACGCGAACGCCGATGGAATCACGAAGAAGGCGATCCTGCGGAAGGCGACCGCGATGCGCGCGCGCAGCTGCGCGTTCGGCGTCTCGCCCACCGCGTCCCGTGACAAGTCGGGCAACGAGGCCGCGGCGACGGCGGTGCCGAACAGGCCGATCGGCAGCTGCTGCACGATCTGGGCGTACGTCAGACTCGCGAGCCCGCCCTCGCCGGTGTACGAGCCGAGAAACGTGTCGACGAGGCCGGAGAGCTGGGCGACCCCGGCACCCACGACGAGGGGTAACCACGCGACGATGACGTCGCGGACACCGTCCGGGACGATGCTCACGCGCAACGGAATGCCGCCGAGCAGTCGCCAGCACGTGGGTAACTGGATCGCGATCTGGAGCACGCTGCCCAGGACGGTGCCCCAGGCGAGCGCGAGCGACAGCCGATACAGCTGCTGATCGGCCGGGAGATTCCGACCCTTGAGCCACGCGGCCGCAACGACCATGGCGGCGATGCCCGCGATGTTCCAGAGCGCGGGCGCCGCATACGGAAGGAAGAAGCGCCTATGCGTGTTGAGGATGCCGAGACACCACGCCGACACGACCATCAGGCCCGTCATCGGAAAGAGGATCCGGACGAGGATCGTGGTGAGCTCGCGGCGTGACGGATCGAAGCCCTGGGCGATCAACGCGGTGACGGTGGGGGCGAAGGCGATTCCGATGATGGCCAGGATCGCGCTCGCCAGGATCAGCAGGCCGAGGATCGCTCCCGCGAGCGCCCGCGCGGCGGGTTTGTTCTTCGCGTCCAGGGCGGCGTACACCGGAATGAACGACGCGGACAGCGTGCCCTCGCCCAGCAGGTTGCGCAGGACGTTGGGAATCCGCAGCGCCGCGCGAAACGCGTCGGCCGCGGCGCCGTTGCCGAAGTAGTGCGCGAACACGCGCTCGCGCACGTAGCCGAGCACACGGGTGACGAGGATGCCCGCCGCGACGCGCGCGGCGTGCCGGCCTCCGCCTCCATCCCGTTGGTTCAAGTCGTGGGTTTCTTGCGGTGGGGATCTTCCAGCAGGCGCTGCATGAACTGCAGCTCTTCCCGCATCCCCGAGACCGAGCGGCTCAAATCCTCGATCTCGCTCTCCAGCAGCTCGACTTTCTTTTGGACGTCGCGAAGCTCCGGTGCGGGATTTTCCCCGCTCCCCTCCATGCGGCGCGCCACCGACCGGCCCAGCGGCGAGTCGACGAGAATCGCGGCGACGGGGATCAATAGCGCGACAATCAAGATGACTGCGAGCAGCCACATGGCTCGGATTTTAGAGACTCGCCGCCCAGCGCGCCACCTCGGCGGCAATGTCGTCCACGAGCGACGTCCCGTAGCGCGCCAGGAACGATGCGACCGTCAACACACGCTCCTGCGGCTGACCGCCCGGCATCAGAGCGGCCCGCGCGCGCGCCAGCTGGCTGAGCGTCGTGCCCTCCGCGCGCTTCATGCTCGCCACGAGTTTCTTCTCGATGTCGTGCGTCCCCCCCAGCGCAGCGTTCCGCGCCGACTGCACGGTGCGCTCGAGCGTCGGATCGATCCGCGCAGTCTCGCTGGCGAGCGTCCCGTACCGGGTCTCGATCTGGGCGCGCAGCTCGGCGAGCGCGGCGGCAAGCTCGGGTGGCAGATCGGCACGCGCGAGTCGCGATTCCAGCGCCCCGGGCTGCCCGTCGAAGTCCCGAACCGTGAGGCCGTGCTTCGTGAGCACCTTCTCGACGCGCGCTTCGATAATGACGCCGGACCAGCGCGGCACCGCTGCCTGCGGCGTGACGCCGAGCTGCTCGAACAGCGGCTTCGACTCCGGCAGGTATTCCATCTCCCCCGGCCCGCCGACGTACGCCACGGTGGGAAACAGCGCGGCTTCGATGACCGGCCGCAGCAATACGTTCGGCGACAGGCGGTCCGGCGTGTCGCGCGCCAACTGCTCGAGCTTGGACCGGCTGAACTGCTCGCCGCTGCGCCGCGCGACCACGGCAGCGCCTTCGGCGCGGAGGCGATCGCGCCCCAGCGTTCCCTCGACGAGTACTGGCGTGAGCCCGTCGGCGAGCGTCGCATCGAGCCCTCGCACAAGCCAGGGAGCGGCGGCGCGTTTCGCCGCTTCATCGTACGCGCGGAAGACGGCGAGGCCGCGCACGCCCAAGAGCTCCTGCAGCGCGCCCGCCGCGGCGTCGGCTAGGTTTGCCTCGGGCCGATAGCTCGACTCGAGCCAAGCGAGGACGTCCCGCTTGAACTCCGTCTCCGGCAGGGCCGCGCCGAGCGTGTCGAGCGCCGTGCGGATTTCGGGGCCGCAGGGCTCACGGAAGAGCGGGAGCTGCGGCGCGGCGTGTGCCCGCTCGCGCAGCACGATCTTCACCGGCTCGCCGTCCGCATTCAGGACCCAGGCGTGATTCCCTTCGGCGAAATCGTGATCGTCGCCGGCGACCCAAAACACGGGCACGACCGGCAC
>DATJKA010000091.1:0-3648 GCA_035491815.1 Gemmatimonadales bacterium
CCCACGTTGATCATCGTCAGCAGGGCGTCCTCGGCTTCCTCGAAATGCGATTCCTGCTCGAGATAGAGCGCGTACGCGAACAGCGCCGGGGCGACGAGACCGATGTCGCCAGCCGTGTGCGCGTCTCCAGCCGCACGAACAATACAGGTGAGGTGCGAGGCTTCGGTGCCTTCGCCCGCCAACTCGGCGCAGTAGCGCTCCGTCGCGGCCCACTGGTACCGGAAGACGTCGGGCGTCGGGGCTTCGCGATCGGGGTCCAGGAGATCGACGAACCGCAGCGCCAAGAAAGCGCCTTGACCGAGCCGCACATCCGAAGAGGTGGCTGGCTCGTCGGCGACGCGCTGCAGGAAGACCGCGTGGGGGAGCCCGGCGGCCCGGGACGGCGTCTCAGTGCTCATCGCGCCAATGGAATGGCAGCCTCCATGCCGACAGGCAAGACTATCACGGGCTTCAACATAGCGCTCGCCGGCGTGACGCGTTAGCCCGCAAATGGCGCGTTTTCGGGCTTTTCGCTGGACTTTTTGGATGATAGGTAAAGCCCTACACACCCTTATAAACGACGCATGCGCAGAGGGTTTGGGGGATTCACAATCCACGAGTTGATCGTCGTAATGGCGATCGTTGCCGTACTCATGGCGTTCGGCACGCCACGCGCCGCACGCGTCGTCGACTGGCTGGAAACCGAAGCAGCCGTCCGCGACGTCACGACAGCGCTCGCCGTCGCGCAGAGCGGCGCGGTGATGCAGTCGATGCGCTCACGGCTAACGATCCGAGCCGACACGTTGCGCATCGATCGCCTGGATGGATTGACCTGGATTCCGTGGTGGCGCCAACCGGGTCCCGCGAGCCACGGCGTATCGCTCGTGGTCTCGAATCCCGACATCGAATTTGGCCCCACGGGCGTAGGCTGGGGCGTTTCGAACACCAAGATCGTGCTGAGCCGTGGGTCTCAGGCCGAAACGATCACCATGTCACGCGTGGGGCGGGTGAAGCATTGGTAGGTGCAACCGTTCAGCGGGTCATCGCATCTAATCGTATGAAACCTGGCTACGCTGCACTGCGTACCATCGAAGGGTCGCGGCCGAAGTGTGACGGCCACTTCGCCCGACCGCCAACCCCGGGGAGATTCATCGCCCCGGGGTTTGGTTTTTAGGGAGATTGGTGGAGCGTGTCAGGACCGCTGAACTACAGTGCCGGACCCACATCCTCGTCCAGGTATACGAGCGTCTGCCGTCGCGCGACGATTCTGGTCAGCGCCTCGTAGACCTTCGGATCAAGCACCGTTCCGGACAAATCGGCCATCCGTTCGACGGCCTGCTCGGGGCTCATCTTCTCCTGATACGGCCGGGACGTCGTCAGCGCGTCGTAGACTTCGGCGGCTGCGATCACGCGCCCGCCGAGCGGGATTTCCTCGCCTTTGAGGTTGTCCGGGTAACCGGTGCCATCGAAGCGCTCGTGGTGGGTCTTGACCATGCTCACGATATCGCCGAGGTGGACGAGCGGCGCGAGGATCTGGGCGCCGATGATGACGTGCTGCTTCACGTGCTCGAACTCATCGGCCGTGAGCGGTCCTTCCTTATTCACCACGGCGTCGCGCGTTCCGATTTTCCCAAGATCGTGGAGCCGGCCGGCCATCCGGACGCGATCGACCTCTTCCTCGCCGAGCGCCATTTCCGTCGCGATGTTCGCGGACAGATCCGCCACACGGGCGGAGTGTCCGCGAAGATAGGGATCCTTCGCTTCGAGGGCGTTGACCAAGGCCTCGAGGGTTGCGGTGGAAACGCGTTCCAGCCGATGCCGCTCGCGCTGCAGCTCGGCCGTTCGTGTCGTCACCTCTTCTTTGAGCCACTGATTCAAGTGGCGGTTTTCGAGCAGCATCTCGCGTCGCTTCAGCGCGCGCTGCACGGCGCGACCAAGGTCGGCGAGCTCAATGGGCTTGGTGAGGTAATCCATCGCGCCGCGCTGCATGCAGAGCGCCGCACTGGTGGCGTCGTTGACGGCGGTGAGCATCAGGATCGCGAGCTCCGGCTCGATCTCGAGCGCTTGCGGCACGAGGTCGACGCCGCTGGTGCCGGGCATGCGGATGTCCGATAGCATCAGCGCGATCTTGTGCATGCGCAGCTGCTGGAGCGCCTCGTCGGCGGACCCAGCGGCATAGACCTCGAATTGCTGCTGCTTCAAATATTTCCGCAGCGCATTCCGGATCGGCTCTTCGTCATCCACTACGAGGACAGTGACGACCCCGGCATGAGCGGTCACTGGGGTTCTCCTTGCGGATCGGAAGCTCTCGCCAAACTAGGAATCGGCGGCGATGAACGCTAGATCCACCGGGGCCGGAATGATCCGCGCGCGGTGTGCGCGCGTCAACAGCTCCGCGACGGCGCGCCGACCAAGCTCGCCATAGTCTACGGTGTAGGCATTAACGTACATCCCGACGAACCGGTCCGTGCGCGCGGCATCGAGTCCGCGACTGAACCCCTGCGCGTGGCGCAGCGCCTCGGCGCGGTGCGCCAGGCCGTACTGAATGCTGGCCTTGAGATCGCGCGCGATGCCATGCATCAGCTCAACGCCGAGATCACGGCGCACGACGTTACCGCCGAGCGGCAGCGGCAAGCCGGTTTCGCCGTACCACCACTCGCCCATGTCGGTCCATAAATGCAGGCCGCGATCGCCGAAGGTGAGCTGCCCTTCGTGGATCAGTAGGCCCGCATCAGCCTTGCCGGCCGCCACAAAGTCTTCGATTGCGTCGAACGGCACGACGACATGGCGCACGGCGGGCTGGTAGAGTCGCAATGTGAGAAATGCCGTCGTCAGCTCGCCGGGAACCGCCACGAGCTTGCCCGCGAGAGCGCTGCGGGAATCGCTCGGCGTGGGTGAGCGGCTGACAATGCGCGGCCCGTAGCGGTCACCGATACTGGCGCCATGGGCCAGCAGGGCATAGCGATCCGAGAGAAAGGCATACGCATGCAGCGAAACCGCGGTGACCTCGAGCTCGCCGGCGAGCGCGCGGCGATTCAACGATTCGATATCGGCGAGCTCGTGCACGTAGCGGCGGCCGTCCGTATCGATCAGGCCCTGCGCCATTGCCCAGAACATGAATGCGTCGTCGGCGTCGGGGCTGTGCGCGACGCGGATAATGCCGGGATGGTTGAGCGGGGATGCGGGAGGCGCGCTCACGTCCCGGTCCGTCGTCCCGTCACGCGCGCGGCTTCAGTCTTGAAGCTCGTCAGCGCGTCGGCGTGGTCAGTGTATTCCTGCCGATTCTTCGCCCGCTCCGCCGGCTCGTTGCGCAAGAAGTCGGCATAGGCGCGCCGTTCCAGTTGGGTATTCCCGAGCTCCTGGTAGGCGTGGGCGCGGAGTACATAGATGAAGAGATGCGTGGAGATCGAACGCCCGATCGTATCGGCCTGCGCGAGCGCGGCATTGGCGTTTCCGCCGGCGAGCTCCAGCATCCCGATGTGGTAACGCGCGTCCGCGTCCAGCGCCGGCAGCTGCGCATAGGCGCCCAGCGCCATAGGCATGAAGAATTGCACGCTGTCCTGCTTGCCTGACTCGGCCAGGATCATCACGCGATTGAACAAGCGATTGGCGCGCTCTTCCGGCGACATCTGGGAGATGTCGGGTGGTTGTCCGCCAGCCCCCCCGGCC
>DATJKA010000092.1:0-24422 GCA_035491815.1 Gemmatimonadales bacterium
CGTGTGGGAAGCGTACGAGATGGGGACCGCGGCGTCGGTGTGGGGCGACTTGCCCTACAGCGAGGCGGTGACCCCGGGCATCGACTCACCGAAGCTCGACACGCAGCACCAGATCTACGATGCGGTGCAGGCGAAGCTCGATGATGCCATCGCCGCGTTTACGGCGCTCGGTGCGCCAACCGGCAGCTGCGCGCCATCGGAAGGTGACCTCATCTACTGTGCGACAGCCACGCTCCGGACGGTGCAGATCGGGCACTGGATTCGCGCGGCACACACGCTCAAGGCGCGCTTCCACCTGCACCTGGTGGAGCGGCTGGGCGTGGCGGAGTACACCGCGGCGCTGAACGAAGCGCTGCTCGGCATCAACGAGGCGCCGACCACGCAGCAGCAGGCGATTCACGGCCAGGCGCCTGGCGACTTCCGCTTCTTCCACGGCTCGGTGCAGGATTTCGACGCCAACATCTGGGCCGAGTTCCTGCTCTCGCGCCAGGACATCGTGGCGGGCAACACGCTGGTGTCGATTCTCAAGGCCCGCAACGACACGGTGCGGCTGCGCAACTATTTCGACGTCGACGCGCAGAACGCATTTGTCGGCGCGGATCAGAACAACGTCACGGTCAAGGGCACCTGCGTCGGCACGTGCGCACCCTCGGTCGTGAACACGAGCGTACGGCGCGTCTTTACGTTCCGCCAGCCCATGATCACGTGGGCGGAAAACCAGCTGATTATCGCGGAAGCGCGGTACATGACGGGTGATTCGCTCAACGGCGCGACGAACGTCAACGCCGTGCGTGCGGCGCTCGGATTGCCGGCGCTCGCGGCGCCGACGTTTGTGGACGTCATGACCGAGAAGTACATCGCGATGTATCAGAACATCGAAGCGTGGTCGGACTACAAGCGCACCTGCATTCCGACGCTCACGCCGCACACCGGGGCCACCGAGGTGCTGGGCCGCCTGCCGTACGGGTCGGCCGAGCGCAATGCCAATGCCAACATTCCGCTGCCCTCGGCGTACCCCGCGACCACGACGGGCTCGTCGCCCGTGCGGAACTGGGACGATCCGAACGCCTGTCCGTAACAGGGCTTAATGCGGGCACAGGGACAACCGGTGCAGTCGCCGGTTGTCCCTTGTCTTTTCTCGCGTTCCGCATGCAAAATGAAGCCATGCGTTTGATGGCCGTCGGATTCATCCCGCTCGTCGCGGCGTGTTACCTGCAATCACCGCTCATGTCGCCGACGCCCGCACCGGACATGCGCATCGTCGCACAGGTGACCGATACCGGCGTGCTCGAGATGGGCCAGGCGATCGGCCCCGGCGCCACGGAAGTTGAAGGCGTCGTCGCCAACGCCGATGCCACCGCCTGGGATCTGCGGATGCTGCGTGTCGATTATCGCGGTGGCTCGTCCGTACTGTGGAAGGGCGAGCTCGTGCACTTTCCGCGGTCGGCGCTGAGCCAGGCCACCGAGCGGCGCTTCAGCAGGGGACGGAGCTGGGTTCTGGCAGGCGTGATCACATCGACCGCGCTATTGGCGGCGAGGTTCCTCGGCTTCCTCGGCGGTGGAGACAGTACCGACAAGCCGCCGCCGCCGCCGAACTAGGAAGCCGGTCGGTCGAGGTCGGTCGAGGTTGTCGAGGGTGGTGGAGCCGGCGGCGGTGGCGGCGGCACCGAGTCTTCCGAATCATCCCCCGTTCGTGTCCAAATCACGATCACACCGCATTTCGAGTTGAGCAGCGCGGACTGAAACTCCGGCGGGATCTGTGAGGACCCGCTGTAGATCTCCACGGCCACCACGTCTTCGGGCGCGACGTACTGATCGATCGACATGTCGCCCGCGACTTGCAGCGGCATACCGTTGACGAAGAAGAGCACCGGGCAGTTACGGAGCCCGTTGATCCCGGTCGTACGATTCATGCGGACCATGTCGTTCGACCCGAATGACCCGGCGGCGGGCTGGAGCAACACGCCCGGCACGCGCCGGAGGACGTCGGTGAACACGCGCGGCTGCATCTTCGCGATTTCGGCGCGCGTCAAGAAATGACCGCTGTTATGGGCGCGGCGATTGCGGAAGCCCTCGAGCGCGACGGTCGTCACCGGCTCGCCTTTCACCTCGATCGCTTTGAGCGGCACGGGCGCCGCCGACAGGATGATGCGCACGTTGAGTGTCTGCCCCGGCTCGATCTTCACCCACTGTACGAACGCGATGTAGCCGAGCAGGCGGACTTCGAGCACCTGGTCGCCGGCCTGGACCGTCGGGAACGCGAAACGGCCATCGGTTCCGGACAGCAGCAATGCCGTGCGCCCGACGACGCGCACGCGCGCTTGCGCGAGCGGAGTCGTGTCCTCCGCAACGACTTGGCCGATCAGTCTGCCCTGGCCGGGATCCTGCGCACCAAGGGTTGGTGCGGCCAACGAAAGGACCGCACTGCAGCAGAAGAGGCGGGGAAGGCTAGGGCGCGGTACTGTCACAGACGACGACCGGCTCGCCGCCAATCTCGAGCATTCTGATGTCGAACACGAGCGTGGAATTCGCGGGCACGATCACTTGCCCGGAGTCGCCGAGCACGGGGTTGCTACCGTAGCCGAGCGCGGGCGGGATGATCAGGCGGCGGGAGCCGCAGCTGCGGACGCCGATCACGCCCTGCTCGAAGCCGTCGATCAACGTGTTGCTGCCCGGTGTAAAGACGAGTGCCCGCCCGATGTCCACGGAGCTGTCGAACTTGGTTCCGTTGAGCAGGTAGGCGTTGTAGTGCACGGCTACCGTGCGACACCACGCCGCACCGTTGCCGACACCGGTGTCGCGCGCGATATAGCGCAGGCCGCGCGTGGTGGTGATGGTGTCGCCGCTGGTCGTCGCGATGTCCCACGTCCTGGGCGCGCACCCCGGACCCGCCAGTTTCTCGAAACAGCCGGCCGCCACGAACGCGGCCGCGACGCCCAACAGTGCCGGAATCGCGAGGCGCCCCCGCGCCCCCCGCGCCCCCCGCGCCCCCCGTGCCCCCCGCTTCACCATATCGCCACACTCGAGCGTTCCAGGCTCGTTTCGAGCGTCCATTCGACGTGTTGGCCGATTTGCACCGTCAGCCCATCGGTCGTGAGCTTGCCATTGGAGCCGATCGGGTTGGCCTCCAGCCGAATGACGCGGCCGCTCGTGATGGTGCGGGCCGGCAGCTCATAGGTCTCCGTGCGGGTTGCACTCACGGTACCCACACGGGACCGCTGCCCGTCCGAGATCAGGACAATCGAGACATCCAGCCAGTGGTGATTCACGACGGTCAGGCTCCAGCCGTCCACGGATACAATGGTATCGTGCGACGAGACGGGCTGGCGATGCGCGCAGCCCAGCGGGAGGGTCGCGGCAGCAATTGTTAGCAGTGCGACACGTCTCATCTGTGGAGGCTCGCGCGCCGCCGGAAGGCTGTCAAGCGCCACGTAGGGGTTCCCTTGCGAGGGGCGTGTCAGGCCCTCAGTATATGGAAGGGACACCCTCCCCAGCCGTTGGGTGCCCCGGTACTCCTTCTCCAGGAGGCTCGATGGATCAAATTTCTGTTCGCTGCGTTCTCCACCTCCAGCGCAACATCATCATTCCCGGTCGATGTAGTCGGTAGGTCGGCGCACGCCGGCCGCCGTACATCGACAACAATTCTTTTCGTGAAAACACTTAACCTCTTTCGCGTGAGGAAGGGGAATATGCGATTTACCATCGGTAGGGCATGCATCGGAGCCGCGCTGGCGCTGAGTGCGCTCGTGCTGGTGTCGCCCAGCAGACTGGCGGCCCAGGGCGAGGTGACCGGGCGTGTGACGGATAAAACGTCCGGGGCGGCGCTCCCTGGCGCACAGGTTTCAGTCGTTGGCACGACGATTCGCGCGCTGTCCGGACAGGACGGCCGCTTCCGCCTGGCCAACGTTCCCGCGGGCGCCGCGACGATTCGCGTGGCGTTCATCGGGTACACCACCGTGACGCAGCCGGTCACGGTCACCGCCGGCGGCTCGGCGGAGGCGAACTTCACGCTCAACCAGGCGGCGATCGGTCTCGAGGCGGTCACGATCACCGCGACGGGCGATCAGGCCGTGCGCGAGCAGGGCACCGTCGCCCACAACCTCGATCTGCGCGATCGCACGAACAAGGCGGCGATCACCAACCTGTCGGACGCGCTGAACTCGACCGTCCCCGGCCTGCTCGTGCAGTCGAGCGGCGGGACGACGGGCACGGGCACGCGTATCCGCATTCGCGGCTCGAACAGCGTCTCGCTGTCGAACGAGCCGGTGCTCATCGTGGATGGGATCCGCGTCGAGAACGGCGCAAACTCGAACTCGGTCGGCGTGGGCGGCCAGGTGCCGTCGCGTTTGAACGACATCAGCCCGCAAGATCTCGAGGCCGTGCAGGTGCAGAGCGGCCCCGCGTCCAGCGTGTTGTACGGCACCGACGCCGCGAACGGCGCGATCATCATGCGCACCAAGCGCGGCACGCCGGGCGCCACCAAATGGACGATGCAGGCCGAGGGCGGCACGCTGAACGACTACGGGACGTACCCCGATAACTTCAGCGGCCGCACGGCGGCGAACACGTCCTGCACGCTCACGCGCGCGGCCGAAGGCACGTGCGTCATCGATCACGTCCGCCGCTTTAATCCGATCGAGCAGCGCAGCCCGTTCCGCGCAGGGAACCGTCAACAGTTCGGCCTCAGCGCATCGGGCGGCACGGAGCAGACGACGTTCTATGTCTCCGGCCACTTCAGCAACGAAGACGGCATCTACGTGGTGAACACGAACAAGCAGGTCAACCTGCTGGCGAACATCTTCAACTACGTTCGTCCGAATCTCGATTTCCAGGCGACGGTGCTATACACGAACGGCCGGCTGCGCCTGCCGCAGAACGACAACAACGTGTTCGGCGTGCTCTCGAGCGGTTTCCTCGGCTCCTCCGACAGCACCGCGAACGACGGCTGGGGCTTCCTGACGCCGCAGCAGAGCTTCTCGATCCGGACGTTCCAGACGATCGATCACTTCACCGGCAGTCTCCAGACCAACTATCGCGCGACGTCGTGGCTCGAGGCGCACGCGGTCGTCGGAACGGACTTCCTCAGCCGCTTCGACGAGAATACGCAGATCCCCGGCGCCATTCCCGCGGCCTTCAACCTCTCGGCGAGCCAGGGCAGCCGCAACGCCAACCCGTTCCAGATCTACAACTGGACCGGCAACTTCTACGCGACGGCGTCGTTCGCGCTGAATCCCGACCTGAACTCGACGACGAGCGGCGGCTTCCTGTATTACCACGTCCGCAACCACGGCGTGCTCGCGAGCGTGCAGCAGCTCACCGCCGGAACGAATTCGCTGGGCGGCGGCGTCATTCCGACGGCCAACGAGCAGACGACCGAGACCATCACGCTCGGCCGGTTTGTCGAAGAGCGGCTCGGCTATAAGAACCGCCTGTTCGGGACGCTCGCGCTGCGCTCGGACGACAATACCGCGTTCGGCAAACGGTTCGGCAACATCCTGTATCCGCGCTTGTCGGGTTCGTGGGTGCTTTCGGAAGAGCCGTTCTTCCCAGCCCCCGGCTGGCTCGGCTCGCTGAAGCTGCGCGCCGCCTACGGCAGCTCCGGTCTGCATCCGGGGCCGACCGACGCCCTGCAGTTCTTCAACCCGACGCCGGTTGTGATCAACAACGCCGACGTCCCGGGCATCACCATCGGCAACCTCGGCAACTCGGCGCTGAAGCCCGAGCGGACGACCGAGGCGGAGTTCGGGCTCGACGCCGATTTCCGGCCGCTCGGCAGCCATCTCTCGTTCACGTATTACTCCAAGCTGTCACACGACGCGCTCATCGCGGTCGTGCTGCCGCCCAGCTGCGGCTGCGGCAACTCGATCTTCCGGAACCTCGGCTCCGTGAGCAACAAGGGCGTCGAGATTTCGGCGAACGCGACGATCATTCGCCGGCGCAACGTGCAGTTCGATCTCGTCGCCGGCGCGTGGGGCACGCGGAGCCGCGTGAAGACGCTCGGCGCGAACGTGGCCCCGATCATCTTCGGTCTGGGCGGCGCGACGCAGCGCATCCAGGTCGGCTACGCCCCGGGCAGCTACTTCCAGGTGCCCTATACGTTCGCCGATGCCAACAGCGACGGTCTCATCGATACCAACGAAGTGCATCTCGGCACCGCCGCCGCGTTCCAGGGCCAGCCGTTCCCCGATCACGGCGGCTCGCTGAGCAGCACGCTCACGCTGTACGAGCGCTTCCATCTGTATGGGCTGGTGGACGGGCGGTTCGGCAACAGGCTGTTCAACTCGACCGAGCAGTTCCGCTGCGGCGTGGGCAATTGTCAGGGCCGCAACGACCCGAAGGCGACGCTCGCCCAGCAGGCGGCGGCCGTGGCCAACATCAAGGGCTCCCAGGCGGGCTACATGGAAGACGCGGACTTCATCAAGCTGCGCGAGATCTCGTTGACGTATGACGCGCCGGCGAAGTGGAGCTCCTTCATCCGCGCCTCGTCGCTCAGCTTCACGATTGCCGGGCGCAACCTGGCGACCTGGACCAAGTACAAAGGCCTCGATCCCGAGCTCAACGAGGCGGGACAAAACAACTTCACGACGGCCGACTTCCTGACGCAGCCCCCGGTCCGCTACTGGATCGGGCGCGTCAACGTCGCCTTCTGACCGGAGAAACGGACCCATGACTCTCTCGAAGCAGAACTTCGTGGCCCGCCTCCTCCGCGCGATTGGAGGGCTGGCGGTGCTGAGCTTGACGGCAGGGGCGTGCCACCTGCTGGAGCCGAACACCCCCGACGTCGTTCCGTCGGGCGGGCTGGACGATCCTTTGGCGCTCCCGACGATTCGGGCCGGCGCCATCGGCGATTTTGGCATTGCCTACACAGGGTCGGGGGCCTCGGGCTCCGGCGGCACTGTGGAGGGGCAGGTGCTCGCCAGCGGACTTCTCGCCGACGAGTGGATCAACACGGAGACGTTCCCGGATCGCGTGCAGGCCGACGCGCGCCAACCCGATCTGAACAGCGGTACCTGGGGCACCGTGTACCGCAACCTCGCGCGGGCGCATCTCTCGGCGCTGAATGCCGCAGAGAAATTCCGGACATTGTCGGATACGACGGCGAACACCGGACGCGCGGAGATGCTGGCGCTGGCGGCGTACACCCGCCTGATGTTCGCCGAGAATTACTGCTCGGGCGTACCGCTCAGCTATCCCAACGCCGACGGCACCGTGAATTACGGGGCCCAGCTGACGACGTCCCAGCTGTTGGACTCGGCCATGGCCCTGTTCAATCAGTCGCTCGCCGCGGCGCAGGTGCTGACGACGACGAACAAGGCGACGTTCGTGGCGCTCGCGGAGCTGGGGCGCGCGCGGACGTTCCTCGACCAGGGACGGCTGGTGGACGCGGATACGGTGGCAGCGGCCGCGAACGTGCCGACGACGTTCGCGTACGTGATTCAGCACGACCTCAACACCACCCGGCAGCAGAACGGCGTGTTCAGCGGCATTCGCAAGTTCAAGCGGTATGGTGTTGCGAACGCGGAAGGCGGCGCCGGGATGCCATGGCGCACGTCGCTCGATCCCCGCACGCCGTTCACGCGGGTGCCCGCGACGAACAACGGCTTCGATGCCGCGACGCCGCAGTTCGACCAGCTGCGCTATACCGATGAAAAGGCGGCGATCACGCTGGCCACGGGTCTCGAGGCCCGGCTGATCAATGCCGAGGCGGCGCTGCGTCGCGCCGATACCGTTGGATTCCTGGGGTTCCTGAACGCGCTGCGCGCCACCCCGCCGACGTATATCCTGGCGGGCGTGCAGGGCACCACGTCACCAGCCGATCAGCCGAAAGCGATCGCGCCGGGCACGTTGGCTCCCCTCGCGGCTCCGGCGGATTCCACGGCCGCGATCAACCTGCTCTTCAGCGAGCGGGCACACTGGCTGTGGGGGACGGCGCATCGGTTGAACGACCTGCGGCGGCTGGAGCGCGCCACGGGAGTCCGCGGCGGCTTCGGACGTCCGGACAGCCTGGTGTTCCCGCACGGGCTCTACTTCAAGAACGGGTTGAGCTACGGCACGGCCACCAATTATCCGATTCCGGTGGACGAGCAGAACAACCCCAACTTCGCTGCGTGTTTGGATCGGTTGCCGTAACGTAGGCAGGGGCTGAAGCAAAAGGAGGGAGCGACGTGCTCCCTCCTTTTTGTTACTCGGACGATCCGTTCTTCGTCTTGATGACGATCACGCCGCCGACGGCGTCGGTGCCGTAGTACGTCGTGCCTTCCTGGCCGGTCAAGACTTCGATACTCAGGAGCACTGAGGCGGGGAGCTGCTGCAGCGTGCGAATGTCGAGGCTGCGAACGCCGTCCACGATGATCATGGGCGAGTCGTTGAGGTTGATGCTGCTCTCGCCGCGCCGCCGCATGCTCGTCGCCTGACCGTTGCGGTTCTCCCGATACGACAGCTGTGGCGCCTCACGCCGCAGCACTTCCCAGGCGGTCTGCCCGCCCGAGCGCTCGATCATTTGCTGGCTGATGAAGATATGGTCGCGATCTTCGCCGTTGACGATGGGACCGGGACGAATGCTCTTACAGGCGCACAGCGCTGCGACGAGGAGAAGCGGGAACCGAACGTCCAACGAGGCGCGCATGGCGCCCTCCGCGGAGGAACCTGCCTTAATCTACAATGGCGTCCGGCAGGACGTACTTCATCGGATCGACCGGATGCCCGTTGACCCACACCTCGTAGTGGAGATGCGGTCCGGTGGACAATCCCGTCGAGCCGACTTTCGCGATCGCCTGGCCACGCTTCACGCGCTGGCCGCGCACCACGAGGATCTTCGAGCAGTGTGCATACCGCGTCACGAGGCCGTAGCCGTGATCGATCGTCAGCATGTTGCCGTACCCTTCGACCCACGACACCTGCGTCACGACGCCCGCGGCCGGCGCATCGATTTCGGTGCCCATCGGCGCGGAGAGGTCCGTGCCCTCGTGCGGGCGCGCGAGGTGCAGAATCGGATGGACGCGCTCGCGCGCGAACGCGGACGTGAGCCAGCCCTTCGTCGGCATGATCGACGGCGTCGCGGCATAGCGCGAGCGCTGGCTCGATGCGGAGTCGTACGCTTCGTTGAGCGAATGCACGAGGAGATTGGCGCGACGCGTCAGCTGATCCATGTCGATGCGTGCGGCGAGCGCCGCCTGACCGTTCGGACCGGCCGCGCTCAAGCTGTCGCGCTCGACCCACTGACCGCTCGGACCGCCGATGCCGGCTTGCGCCACGTCCTTGTCGACGGGCGACAACCCCGCCAGCAGTCGCAGCGCTTGCTCGCGCTCGGCGAAGACGTTCAACGTGTCGCGCAGGCCGACGAGGTGCTCGCGCATGCGCTGGATCTCGCTCGCGAGCAACGCGTTCTCACGCTCGAGCGCGCGGCTCTTCGTGACGTTCACGCCACGCGAGAGCGCCGTGCCGCCGAGCACGAGAAACAGCAGCGCGACCACGCCGCCGATACCGACGAGCGCCTTGACGACCGTCTGCGATACCTCCACGGCACGGGATGAACCCGAGCCGTGCGGGACCAGCATCACGGTCCAGCGGCGCTCTGCCTGCTTCTTCTTCATAGGGGAAGCAAACATACGACACCCCGCATATGTCCGTCAAATCAAGAGATGTGCGCCCCATCACCTCGGCGCGGGTAGGGGGAAAAGCCCATCAATCCTTGGGGAAGAGCGGCGGTGGTTTCGATACGCGCCGGCCGCCCACGGCGAGCGTGGCGATCTCGCCGAGTCGCACGTCCCACACGGACCGGTCCATCCCCAACAGCGCCCAAATCTCTTCGGCCTTGGTTGGAATGAACGGCGCCGCGAGGACGGCGAGGCGAGCGACGGCGCGCACGAGATCGCCGAGCACGTGGTCGAGCTCCGCGTCCTTCTTTTCTTTCGCGAGCGTCCACGGGGCGGTCTCCTGTACGTGCCGATTCGCGCGCGACGCGAACTCCATGATGTGCGTCGCACCGTCCTGCAGCTCGTACGCGTCCATCGCGCGCGTGTATGCGGCGAGCGAGCCTTGCGCCCACGTCTCGAGCGGTGACGCGCCGCGCGCCTCCTTCGGCACCACGCCGTCGCGGTAGCGCTGCACCATCGACAACGCGCGCGACACGAGGTTGCCGAGCGTGTCGGCGAGGTCGGCGGTGTAGCGCGCGTCGAAGCGCTCCCAGGTGAAGTCGCCGTCGTTCTGGAAGCCGACCTCGCGCATCAGGAAGTAGCGGAGCGCGTCGGCGCCGTGGCGCTCGATCGCCGTGCGCACGTTGACGACCGTGCCCGCGGTCTTGCTCATCTTCTTGCCTTCCCACTGCACGTAGCCGTGCGCCCAGATGAGCCTGGGCAGCGCGACGCCGGCGGCGAGCAGCATCGCCGGCCAGATGATGCAATGGAAGCGCGTGATGCCTTTGCCGATGACGTGCAGATCGGCGGGCCAGAGCTGCTCGTAGCCCGGCTCCGGGAATCCCGTCGCCGAGAGGTAGTTGATCAGCGCGTCGAACCAGACGTACACGGTCTGTTCGTTATCACCGGGGAAGGGAATGCCCCACGGCAGCCGCTGGCGGGAGATCGAGACGTCCTGCAATCCGTCTTCGATCAGCCGCACGACTTCGTTGCGCCGGATCTCCGGCTCGACGCGCAGCTCGCCGGTGCGGATGAGCTTGAGCAGCTTCTGGCCGTAGGCGCTCAGCCGAAAGAAATGATTGCGCTCTTTCGTCGGGACGAGGTCGAGCGTCGGATGCTCGATGCAATGGCCGTTCGCGATCTGCGCCGGCTGCTTGAACTCCTCGCAGCCGGTGCAGTACAGCCCCTCATAGTCGGCGACGTAGAGGTCGTCGGGGCGCTGCTGCTGGATGCGCTCGAGCAGCGCGACCACGCCGCGCACGTGTCGCGGCTCGGTCGTGCGGATCCAGTCGTCGTTGCTGCACTCGAGCTGCTTCCAGTAGTCGGCGAAGGTCGCCGCCATGCGGTCGACCCACTCGCGCGGCGTGACGTTGGCACGTGCCGCCGCCTGGATCACCGACTGGCTGTGCTCGTCCATCCCCATGAGGAAGTGAACGTCGTCGCCGCGGAGCCGGCGATAGCGGGCGATGCAATCGGCGCCGACCTTCTCCAGGGCGTGCCCCAGGTGGGGATCGCCGTTGGAATAATCGATGGCGGTGGTGACGAAGAATTTCGGCACTTAGGGCTGCAGCTCGCCCAGCGAGACGACGCGGGTGGCGCCGTCCTCAGATCGCAACGTGATCCGCTCTCGGAAGATGTCGACCGACACAACGTGCTCGCTTCCAGCCGGAGTCTTGATCGTCTTGCCCTCTTTCGGGAAACGCTTGCGCTGCTGGACGTAGAAGTCGTGCTCGTAGTGCAGGCAGCACAGCAGCCGCCCGCACGGCCCCGAGATCTGCAACGGATTGAGCGACAACCCTTGCGCCTTGGCGAGCGACAGGCTGACGGGTCGTCCTTCCGGCAGCCAGCTGGAGATGCAGAGCTGGCGGCCGCAACGGCCGATGCCGTCGAGCCGCCGCGCCTCATCGCGCGCGCCGATCTGGCGCAGCTCGATGCGCGTGCGGAACAACGCCGCGAGGTCGCGCACCAGCGCGCGAAAGTCCACGCGCTGCTCGGCCGTGAAATAGATCGTCAGCTTCCGCTTGTCCCACTGCCATTCGGCGTCGGAGACCTTCATGGGCAGGTTGTGCTGGCGCACGCGGTCGCGCACCGTGCGTCGCACGTCTTCCTCGTTGGTGCGGAGGTCGGCGGCGACCTTGGTGTCGTCCGGCGAGGCGCGGCGCAGGATCGCCTTCGCGACGTTCTCGGGACTGCACGCGCCGCAGCGCTGGCACTTCTTCTCGGCCACGCCACCCACGGCGGACACCACGCCCAAATCCTGACCCCGCTCCACCTCGACGATGACGGCATCGCCGATACGGAGAGAGTCTGCGGATGGCCAGTTGAAATATTCGCGCCGGTTCCCTTTGAACCGGACTTCGAGCACAGGAGTCAAATCACTTCTCGGTCAGCGCACCCATGGAAAGGTACTTTTCTTCGCGGCGTTTGAGGAGCTTGTCCGTTTTCAGCTTGCGAAGCTGGCCGAGGTGGCGCTGCAGCGCGTCGCCGAGAGCGGCGGCGGCGGCTTCGGGGTCGGAGTGGGCGCCGCCGGGCGGCTCGGGGACGATCTCGTCGATCACGCCGAGATTGAGCAGGTCCTGCGCGGTGATCTTCAGCGCTTCGGCCGCACGCTCGCGCTGGCTCGCGTCCTTCCAGAGAATCGCGGCGCAGCCCTCGGGCGAAATCACCGAATACACGGAGTTCTCGAGCATCAGCACGCGGTCAGCGAGGCCGACGGCGAGCGCGCCGCCCGAGCCGCCTTCGCCGATCACCGCGGTGATGATGGGCGTCTTCAGCGACGCCATCTCGATCAGGCTGCTCGCGATCGCTTCAGCCTGGCCGCGCTCTTCGGCGCCCAGGCCGGGATAGGCGCCGGGCGTATCGACCAGCGTGATGACCGGCGCGCCGAACTTGGCCGCCAGGCGCATGAGCCGCATCGCCTTCCGGTAGCCCTCCGGGTGCGCCATGCCGAAGTTGCGGTACAGGTTTTCCTTGGTGTCGCGGCCTTTTTGATGGCCGATGATCATCACGGTCGTGCCGTCGAGCCGCGCCCAGCCGCCCACGATGGCGGGATCGTCGCGGTACAGCCGATCGCCGTGCAGCTCGACGAAATCGGTGAAGACGGTGTTGACGTAGTCCAGCGGATAGGGGCGGCGCGGATGCCGGGCGACCTGGACGCGCTGCATCGGCGTCAGGTTCCGGTAGATCTCGGTCCGCAGCGTCGCGAGCTGCTCCTCCAGCGGACGGAGATTCTTCGCGATATCGGCCTTTTCCCCGGCGACGCGCTTCAGCTCCTCGATCTGTTTTTCCAGCTCGAGGAGCGGCTTTTCGAAATCCAGCGTGTAGACTGCCATCAGGCCTTCACGAATTGCACGCTGTCTGCCCCCAAAAGGTCGCGTAATGCCGCGAGTAAGTCGTCCGCCGCGTCGACGCGGAACGCGCGGCTCTTCAGCCGCACGGTGTCTCCGTTGTCGCCGCACTCTATGAACAGCGGCGTCGGTCCCGGATGCGCGGCGCACAACGCCGCGATTGCCCGCGTCGTCTCGGGCTGCGGGCGGCTCGAGGCCGACCACCGCAGCGCGACGCCGATCGCCCCACTCGGCCGCAGCTCGTCGAGGTTCCGCGCGCTCTCGACGATGAACGGCGCTTGCTCCTCGCCGCGGTCCCGCGGGCTGTAGCTGCCCGTGAGCAGGTACGCCCCGTCAGCCCGGATGATGCCGTTCAGCTTGGACCAGGCTTCTGGAAACACGAGCGCTTCCGCCGCGCCGTGGAAATCTTCGAGCACCAAGCGCGCGTATTCCGCCCCCGACTTCTTGGAAATCTGGCGCTTCACCAGGGTGACGACGGCTGCGATAATCACCTTTTGCGGACTCCACATCCCCAGCGTCGCGGTGGTGCGCGTCCCAAAAAGCTCTACTTCCGCACGGTACTTGGCGAGGGGGTGGCCGGAAATGAAGAAGCCGAGCACGGCTTTCTCCCGGGTGAGCCGCTCGTGCTCAGTCCAGGCCGGTACGTCGGGGAGTGGGGAGTGGGGAGTGGGGACCGGCGTGGCTTCGCCGAAGAGCGCGTGTTGCCCCGTAAACCGCTCCTCCTGGCGGACCTGGGCTTCGCTGAACGCGTGATCGAGCGCCGCAACCAGCTGTGATCGCTCGCCGCCCAGGGAATCACACGCCCCCGCGTCGATGAGGGATTCGATCACGCGCTTGTTGCAGAGTCGCAAATCGATGCGATCGCACAGCTCGACGAGGGAGCGGTACGGCGCCTCGCGGCGGCCCGCGATGATCGACGCGATCGCCCCCTCCCCGACGTTGCGCACGGCGCCGAGGCCGAAGCGGATCCGCTGATCGCTGACGACGGTGAACTTGTAGCCCGACTCGTTCACGTCGGGCGCCAGCACCTGGAGTCCGAGCTCGCGGGCCTCGTTGATGTACTGCACGACGCGATCGGTGTTGCCGATTTCCGACGACAGGAGTGCGGCCATGAATTCGGCCGGATAGTAGACCTTGAACCACGCGGTCTGATACGAGAGGATCGAGTACGCGACCGAGTGCGACTTGTTGAAGCCGTAGCGGCCGAACGTCTCGATCTGCGCGGCGATCTCCTCGACCGTCTTCTTGTCGTGCCCGCGCGCGACGGCGCGCTTCACGAAGTTGCCCAGCTCTTCCTGGATCAGCTCTTTGATCTTTTTGCCGACCGCTTTGCGGAGCACGTCGGCTTCGGCGAGCGAGTAGCCGGCGAGCGCGCTCGCGATCAGCATCACCTGCTCCTGATACACGATCACGCCGTAGGTCGGCGCGAGAATCTGCTCGAGCGCCGGATGCGGGTAGCGCACCTTCTCGCGGCCGAGCTTGCGGTTGATGTACACGAGGTACATCCCGGTATCGAGCGGGCCGGGACGCAGCAGCGCGTTGGTCGCGACCAAGTCGTCGAAGTGATCGCACTTCATGTTGCGCAGGCAGTCGGTCGCCAGCGGCGATTCAAACTGGAAGATCCCGGCGGTCCGTCCGGCGCGGAGCAGCTCGTAGACCTTCGGATCGTTCAAATCGGGATTCTCGAGATCGATCGCCACGCCGTGCCGCTCCCGCACCATCTTCGCGGCGTCGTCCAGCACCGTCAGTGTCTTGAGGCCGAGCAGGTCGATCTTCAGCATGCCGACCTTCTCGAGCGCGATCATGTCGTACTGCGTGATGATCGCGCCGGGTGGGGCGTCGGTCTTGGAGTCGGGCGCCGTGCACACCGGCACGTAATCGGTGAGCGGACCCGGCGCGATCACGACGCCGGCGGCATGCACCGACGCGTGCCGTGCCAGTCCTTCGATCCTGGCGCCGAGATCCAGGACTTTTCTAATGCGCTCGTCCTGCGCGGCGGCCGCTTTCACCTCGGGGACTTTTTCCGGCGCTTCGGCGAGCGTCACGGAGAACGCCGGCCCCGACGGAATCAGCTTGGTGAGTCGCTCGACGTCGCCCATCTCGACGCGCAGCGTGCGCGCGACATCGCGGAACGCGGCGCGGGCCTTCAACGTCCCGAACGTGATGATCTGCCCGACCGACTCGCGGCCGTACCGCTCGCGCGCGTACTCGAGGATCTCCCCCCGCCGCTCGAAGCAGAAGTCGAGATCGATGTCGGGCATCGAGATGCGCTCGGGATTCAGGAAGCGCTCGAACAGCAGATCGAACTTGAGCGGATCGACGTTGGTGATGCGCAACGCGTACGCGATCAGCGAGCCGGCTGCGGAGCCGCGACCGGGGCCGACCGGAATGCCGCGATCGCGAGCCGCCTTGATGAGATCGTAGACAATAAGGAAGTAACCGGCATAGCCGGTGCGCGTGATGACGTCGAGCTCGTACACCAGCCGCTGCTCCACCGCGTCGGGCAATGGGTCGCCGTAGCGTGCGATTGCTCCCTTTCGGGCGAGGTGGACGAGCAAGTCCTGGTCTGATGCGAACTCGGCGGGTCGCGGGTATTGCGGCAGGAAGTAGCGCTTCTCGAAGTCGAATTCGCACAGCTCGGCGACGCGCGACGTCTCGGCGAGCGCTTCGGCGCCGAACAGACTGCGCATCTCGCCCTCGGACTTGACGTAGCTCTCTTGCCCGAAGAACCGGAAGCGCTTCGGATCGTCGAGGTCCTTGCCCGTCCCGATCGCGAGCAGCACGTCGTGCGCCTCGGCGTCCTCGCGGCGCAGATAGTGCGCGTCATTCGTGGCGAGGACGGGGAGGCCGAGCTCTTTGCCGAGCCGCAACATGCCTTCGGTGACGATCTTTTCTTCGGGGAGTCCGTGGTTCTGGACCTCGAGCCAGAACCCGTTCGGTCCGAAGGTGCGCGCGAACCATTCCGCGCTCGCCTTTGCCGCGTCGTACTTCCCCTCGCGCAGGTAGAGCGCGACTTCGCCGGACAGGCAGGCGGCGAGCCCGATGATCCCCTCGTGATACTGCGCCAGCACTTCCTTGTCGATGCGGGGCCGGCGGTAATAGCCCTCGGTGAACCCGATCGATGAGAGGCGGATCAGGTTCTGGTAGCCGATCTTGTTCTTGGCGAGCAGCACGAGGTGGGAATAGTTGGAGCCGAGCGGCGTGTCCGGCGTGGGCTTCTCGCGGCTGTGGCGGCTGCCGAACGCGAGATACGCCTCGAATCCGAGAATCGGCCGGATTTTGCGGGCCTTGGCTTCTTCGTAGAACGACCAGGCACCGTGCAGGTTGCCGTGGTCGGTGATCGCGAGGGAATCCATGCCCAGCGCCTGAACCCGATCCAGCAGTTCGGGGATCCGATTCGCGCCGTCGAGGAGAGAGTACTCGCTGTGCGTGTGGAGATGAACGAACGGCATGGTTACGCCGGGGAATCTGCCGTATTTTGCGCGGTCATGCAATGGCTGATGCTGGTGCTCACGTACGTCGTCATGGCCTTGCTCGAGCGGCTCGCGCGCGGCGCGCCGGTCGAGGCGCAGGCGACGCTCGTCCTCGGGTTTTTGATTCTCGCCGGCGTGCTCGCGGGCACGATCGCCGCGCGGTTTCATCTGCCGCGGCTCCTCGGGTATCTGGTTGCCGGGTTGATCGCCGGTCCGGCGTGGCTCAATCTGGCCGGTGGGTCGAGCGCGGAGGTTCCGAGCGCGCTCGCTCCCGTCGCGAGTGGTGCGCTCGCGCTGATCGCGTTCGCCGCCGGAAATGAAATCGCGTTCGACGTGTGGCGCGGTGCACGGGAGCGTCGCATCGCGCTCGGTCGCCTGCTGCTCGGCGCGATGGGCGCGCCGTTCCTCGCGGTCGTCCTCGTCGTGCTCAGCGTCAGCCCATGGTTCTTCCTGACGGCGCACCAGCCGTTCGGCGACGCCCTCGCGGTGGCGCTCACGCTCGGCATCGTCGCCGCGGTGTCGTCGCCCGCCGTCGCCTGGTCCACGATCGTCGATGGCGGCGCGGACGCGAATGGCAGGTTCGCGCGCACGACGCTCGACGTGTCGATCGCCCAGGACCTCGTGGCGGTCGTCTTCTTCATTATTGTGCTCGCGCTCGTGCCCTTTGCCGCGAGTCACGGCGCAGTTGCTCCCGGAATTGCGCTCCGCGGGCTGCTGGTCCTGGTCGCCTCGTTGGCCACGGGAGCCGTCCTGGCGCTCGGCGCCGCGCAGTATCTGCGGGTGATGCAGGGCACACTCGTCTGGGTGCTCGTGGTCTTTGCGTTTGTCGTGGCGCAGGTGGTACGGTTGACGGGGGGAAGCCTCGATGCCGTGCTCATCGCGCTGGCGGCTGGCGTGACGTTGCGAAACGCCGCCCCGGCCGCCAGCGCACGTGTACGAGCCGAGCTCGCGCGGTGCGCGCTTCCCGTCTATGTCGTATTCTTTGTCCTCGCCGGGACCACGATGCCGCTCGACGTGCTGGCCGACATCGGGCCCTGGGTCTTGCTGCTGGGCGGACTGCGGGTGGTCTACATGTGGTTCGGGTTACGCTGGGCTGGACGGCACCCGGCGGTGGACTCCGGATTTGCGCGGTATGGTGCGCTCGGGCTGGTATCGCAGGGCGGCTTGGTAGTGACGCTCGCCGCGCTCGCGCGCCGGGCGTTTCCGGAGTGGAATGTGTCGCTCGAGGCACTGATCGTGGCCATGGTTGGCGTGCACCAGCTGGCCGGACCGATCTGTTTCCAATGGGCTCTGCGGCGCACGGGAGAGCTGGATGCCCCCTCCCGTGCTCCGAGAGCGGAGGAATTGCATGACATCGAAACTGGTCAGAATCCTCCTGTGCTCGCTGCCGGTGGTGACAGCATGTAAAGGCGGGACGTCGTCGCACATCACGGCGTGTACCACCGCCGGCGACACCGTTACGCTCGCCGTCTGGCAATACGTTTCCGTCGATCCGGCTGTCGGCAATGGCTGCACCGTCTACCCCGCCGCGGGCGGCAGCGGCGCCCAGTACCTCCTCGTTCCGCAGATCACGACCGGCACGCCTGGTTCGAAGACGGGATACCGGTTGGTCGGCGATACCCTGGTTCCGGCACCGACGGGACCCGCGCCCGCGCCGCGCGCGCTTGGCGATGCCGACCGCTTTCACACCTATCTCCGCCTCGGCGATCAGAATCGCTCCTGGGGCTTCGCGCCCGAGACGACCGCAAGCATCCAGCCCCAGCGTGCCGCGACCGGCAGTCCTCCGGGGATGGGGACGCTGCGCCACTTCAAGGTGTGCGCGAGGGTCGATTGCTCGAAGTTCGACGACGTCTTTGCGCGTGTGCGCGCCGTCGCGTCCAAGGTCGCGATCTACGTCGACACCCTGGCGCCGGCGGGTGGACCCGACTCGACGCAGCTCGACGGCATCGCGCAGCTGTTCGACACGCTGCTGTACGCCGTCGACACGGCCGCCTTCGGCCGCGAGTCGGACATCGATACGAACAGCGTCGTGCTCGTGCTCATGACGAACACCGTCAACAAGCTCGTGACCAAGACCTCGTGCCTTTCGAGCGGCTTCGTGGCGGGATTCTTCTTCGGTGCCGACCTCGATCCCGCGTTCAAGAACGACGTGCGCTCGAACAAAGGCGAGGTGTTTTACTCGATCGTCGCCGATCCGGCGGGCATGCTGAGCTGCAGTCATTCGACTGCGGAAGTCGAAGCGTTCGTCCCGGTGACCTTCATCCATGAGTTCCAGCACATGATCAGCTTCGGCCAGCACGTGCTGGTGCGCGGCGGCACGGGCGAGGTGCTCTGGCTGAACGAGGGACTCTCCCATTACGCCGAAGAGCTCGGCGGGCGCAAGTACGAAGCCTCGCCGGACGCGAAGATTCTGGACTGCATCATCGGCACATCGCCGTGCCGATTCTACGGGGGCGACGTGTCGGACGCGTACACGTTTCTCGATTCGACTTTCAATCACTTTCTGGAGCCGACGGCCGGCATCGGCTCGCTCCCCGAGCGGGGGGCCGCATGGTTGTTCGTGCGGTATGTGGTCGATCATTATTCGGCCGGCGGCACGCTGGCAGACTGGAACACGTTCACACGGTCCCTGGAGCAGACGACGCTCACGGGCGCGCAGAACATCGCCTCGGCGACCGGCACCCCCTTTGCGACCATCGTGTCCCGGTGGGCCCTCGCCAACTGGGCGACCGATAACGGCTCGGCGCCGCCCGAGCTGCAGTACCCGTCGTGGAATCTGCACGCCGTGTACTCGTCGCTGCACACGCAGCGGTCCGGCACGTTCGCGAAGTTCTATCCGCTCGTCCCGACGTCGAGTCCGGGCACGGGGGTGAACCTCACCGGCACGCTGCACGCGGGCTCGGGGACCTATCACTTTGCTGTGCAGAACCCGGGCGATCCGGGATTCACGTTGAGCTTCACGCAACCGAACGGGGCGCTGATCAATGCCGTGCTGGGCCCGCGGCTGAATGTGCTGCGAATTCAATGAAGGCGGTTAAGCGGTTGAGCGGTTGGGCGGTTGGAATGGCGGTTTTGCTAACCGCCCAACCGCTGAACCGCGTAACCGCCCAGACGGAAGGCAGCGTGCTTCCCCTCATTCCGGGATCCACGCGCTCCGCAGCTCTCGGCGGCGCCGGTGTCGCGCTCGTCGGCGATGCGGGCGCAATGTTCGCCAATCCTGCCGGCATCGCGACCGTCCGCCATCTCAGCATCGAGGGGTCCTACGAGCCGTATCTCGCGGGAAGCGCACTGTCGTCCGCGGCGCTCGCGTTGCGCATCACGCACCTCACGTGGGGGTTCGGCGCCCAGACGCTCGATTACGGCTCCGAGCCGGTGATCGTGCCCGATCCCGCGACTGGCGGTCGCCGCGGCATGCCCACGGGAGCCGATTTTCATCCCTACGAGGCGCTGGCGGCGACGTCGCTGGTCTACCGGCGCGGCATGCTCGCGTTCGGCGTCACGGGGAAATACGATCGCCAGCAGATCGGCTCGGCGGTGAGCGATGCATGGGCGGGGGACGTCGGGTTGGGCATCGCGGTCTTCGACATCATGGCGCTCGGCGTCAGCGTCCAGAATCTCGGCGGGGACCTCGGCGGCGCCGACGGCGCGCTGCTGCCGCGCCGCACTCGCGCCGGGTTGACGCTCAACTATACCGACCCGCAGGGGACGTTCCGACTGCTGACCACGCTGGAAGGGCAGTGGACCCGTGACCGGCGTGCGGTGCTCATTCAGGGCGTCGAAGCCGGTGTCGTCACGAGCGGCGTCGGCCTCGTGGCACGGCTCGGGTACGCCACGCGCGCCGCGATCACGGATCAATCGCGCCTGTCCCTCGGCGGCGGGATCGTGCTGGGGCGGCTCGGCATGGACTACGCGTTTCAGTCATATGCCGCGCTCGGCGGCGGCACACATCGCGTGGGACTTCGATGGACGCCCTGACCGAGCGCGCGCGCCCGCGTTGGGGCCGGTTGCTCAAGCGCGTCTCGGTGATCGTCGTGGGGGCCGCGGCCGCCGTGGTCGTGCTCATGCTGGTGTTCAGCGCCGATGCGCGCTACATCGCGCGCGCCGGCATCGAGGAGGCGCGGCTGCTGCTGCGGCGCCGCGCGATCGACAGGCTGATCGCCGACTCGAGCACTACGCCCGCCTTACGCGAACGTCTCGCGCTCGTGCTCGCGGCGCGCGCGTACGCGGCCGATTCCCTCGGCCTCGCGGTCGCGAAGACCTACACCAGCTACGTGGACGTCGGTCGTGATACGCTGCTGCTCGTGCTGTCGGCCAGCCGCAAAGACAAGCTGCGGGAGGTCACCTGGCACTATCCGATCGTCGGCATCGTGCCGTACAAGGGCTTCTTCAAGGCGTCGCGCGCGCGGAACGAAGCGGCGGAGCTCGACGCGCAGGGGCTCGACGTCTTCCTGCGGCCGTCCGGTGCCTTCTCGACCCTGGGATACCTGAGCGATCCGCTGTTCTCGACGGCCATGAGTCGCGACACGATGGAGCTCGTGGCGACCGTCATCCACGAGCTGGCGCACAATACGCTGTACGTGAAGAGTCAGACGCCGTTCAACGAGAGCTTTGCGAGCTTTGTCGGGTATCGCGGCGCCGAAGCGTTCTTCCGGGCGCGGCACGACACGCTCGATGCCAAGCGCGCGGCGGCCCGCTGGCGCGACGAGCGCACGCTCGACGTCTTCTATGCCGAGCTGGCGCGGCGGCTCGATTCGGCGTACTCGGAGCCGATGACCGCCGACCGCCTCGAGCAGGTGCGCAGCTCCCTGTATGGCTGGGCGCACGATCAGTTCCGCGGCGCGGTAGGACAGTCATTGGAGACGTACGATTGGCGCTGGTTTGCGCAGGCGCCGTTGAACAATGCCGTGGTGATTGCCGAGCGGTTTTATCGGATGAACTTGAACATGTTCGACGAGATTTATCTGCAGAACAACGCCGACATTTCCGAGACGATTCGCGCGATTCAAATCCGGGTGTATACCCAGCCCGGCGATCCCTACCAGGCGCTGTACTCTCGACCAGGGATGAAAGTCGAGGACTAGTTTCCTCTCAGGCGCTCCGCGTCCGCCACCCGCTGGAGCGCAATCCCGTACGCCGCCGTCCGGAACGTCACGCCTTTCTGTTTGGCGAGATCCCGCACGGACGTGTAGGCCTTCGTGATCGTCGCCTTGAGCTCCCGGTTCACCTGCTCGTGCGTCCAGCGGTACTGCTGGAGATTCTGCGCCCATTCGTAATAGCTGACGGTGACGCCGCCCGCGTTCGCCAGGAAGTCGGGAATCACGGCGATGCCGCGCTCTTCGAGGATGAGGTCGGCCGTCGGCGTCGTCGGCTCGTTCGCTCCTTCGACGACGACCTTGCAGTCGATCGTCCGCGCATTCGCTTCCTTCGTGATGACGCCGCCCAGCGCGGCGGGTACCAGCCAGTCGCAGGGAATCGTCCACAGCTCGTCGTTCGTGACGCGTTTGCCGTGTGGCCACTCGCCGATCCGTTTTCCAGCCGCCACGTGCGTGATCAACGCGGGAATATCGATGCCCTTGTCATTGTAGATGCCGCCGTCGACGTCGCTCACCGCGACGACCGTGGCGCCGGACTCGGTATGGAGCAGCCGCGCCAGATGGCTGCCGACGTTGCCGAAGCCTTGAATCACGACGCGCCCGCCCTTGAGCGGGATGCCGAAGTCGCGGGCGTACTCCTGCATCACGTACATGACGCCGCGGCCCGTCGCCTCCTCGCGCCCCAGCGAGCCGCCGAGCGCCACCGGTTTGCCGGTGACGACCGCGGGCGTATAGCCCTGGCGGCTCGAGTATTCGTCGAGGATCCACGCCATCACCTGCGCGTTCGTATTGACGTCTGGCGCGGGGATGTCGCGGTAAGGGCCGAGCACGATGGCGATCCGCTGGGTGAACCGGCGCGTCAAACGTTCGAGCTCGAGCTTCGAGAGCTTCTTGGGATCGACCGTCACGCCGCCCTTCGCGCCGCCGAACGGGATGTCCATCAGCGCCGTCTTCCACGTCATGATGGTCGCGAGGCCGAGCACTTCATCGTGATCGGCCTCGGGGTGATACCGAATCCCGCCCTTGCACGGCCCGCGCGCGCCGTTGTGCTGAATGCGATACCCCGTGAACACCTCGATGCGGCCGTCGTCCATCCGGACCGGCACTTCCACCTGCACCTCGCGGAACGGCGACATCAAGATCTTCCGCATGTAGGCTTCGAGGTTGATCAAATCGGCGGCGCGATCGAACTGGTTCTGGACGATCGCCCGGCCTGACATCGGCGCGCGGCTCGGCCGGGACGGAGGCTGCTGGCTCGTGGTCATTATGGACGCAGCCGCCGACCCGACAGCCGGGCGCTGGCGTGCGAGGCTTCGCTCTGTGCCTGGACAGGATTGGGCGCGCGCTCGAGGCGCTTGCCGCCCTCCGTGAGCACCCCGGCGACGTCGGTCGTCACGACCGGCTGCGTCTCGGCGGGATGCTCGACGGCGAACACGAGGCCCGTGGCGTCGCTCGCCAGCTTGGCGACGAGCCCGTTCCAAATGCGGTCCGCGTACATCGGACGGAGCGCGAGGACCAGCGGGCACACGCGCGGGTCGAACGCGCCCGGGGTCACGAGCGGCGCGCCGAGTCGCTCCGCCAGGTCGTTGGTCGCCGGAAACTCGGGGCCGAGGAGGATGACCTGGCCGAAGTGCCAATCGCAGCGCGCCGCGACTTCGGCGAACGTCGCCACGAGCGTCTCGTCGCTCGGCGCCACCGGACCCGGCGTGCCGGCGAGCACGACTGCGCCCGTGTCGGCGAACCAGCGCTCACCCGCGCTCAGGTCCTCGGGGCGGCGGGGCGCGAACGAGTTGTAGCGGCGCGTGACCTGGATCTCGCGCTCGGCGTCGGCGCGTTGCTCGGCGTGCTCCGCCGCCTCGGCCGCGCCTTCGAACGCGACTTCGGCGGCCTGATAGCGGCCCGCCTCGCGCAGCACCTGGCCGCGCAGCTTGAGCGTGTCGGTGTGGGGCTCGAGCGCGAACGCCCGGTCCAGTGCGAGCAACGCGCGATTGCGGTCGCCCAGCTTCCAGGCGGCGTAGCCCAGCTCGTGCCAGACGAGCGCGAAGTCCGGATCGGCTTCGACGGCCTTATCCAGCTCGGCCAGCGCCTCGGGGTAGCGCCCCAGCTCGGTCAGCGCGGCACCGCGCAGCGTCAGCGAGAAGCCGGTGTCGCCGAAGACGGCCCGCGCGCGGTCGGCGAGCTGGAGCGCCGCGTCGCCGCGGCCACTCGCGCGCAGCAGCTCGAAGTATTCGGCCCAGCAGGCCTTCAGCTCCGGTTTGGCGGTGAGCAGGTCGTCGTACGCGGACTGCGCGTCCGACAGCCGACCTTCGCGGGCGAGCCAGCGCGCCCGCGCGAGCGCGCGCTCGCTGCGCGCGTCGGGGAACAGGTCGTAGGACGCCGTCGTCCGCATGGCGCACAAATCTACCCGCGCTACGGTCGCTGGCCAGCCGCGACCGTCGTATCTACATTTCTGCCGCGATGGATCGCGAACAACTGCTGCGCGAGCTGAGTGAGTTTCTCCGCATCCCCTCCGTCTCGACGCTAACCGCGCATAACGAGGATTGCCGTCACGCCGCCGAATGGGTCGCGGCGGAGCTGCGCCGCCTCGGCTGCCACGACGTCCAGTTTCTGGGCAGCGACACGCATCCGGTCGTCTGGGGCCAGGGGCCCGAGGTTCCCGGCGCGCCGACGTTGCTCCTCTACGGGCATTACGACGTGCAGCCGCCGGACCCGCTGGCGGAGTGGACCACACCGCCGTTCGAGCCGACCGTCCGCGACGGCCGGGTGTACGCCCGCGGCTCCGCCGACGACAAGGGACAGGTGTTCTGTCTGCTGAAGGCCATCGACGGGGCGAAGCCCCCCGTCAATTTCCGCTTTCTCATCGAAGGGGAAGAG
>DATJKA010000093.1:0-30244 GCA_035491815.1 Gemmatimonadales bacterium
GCGCTGCCGGCGGGACGGGATCTCTATCCGATTCCGGCGAATCAGCTGATCGCCAACCCGAACCTGAAGCAGAACACGGGCTACTGAGCCCGGTCTAGCGTTGCCAGTGTCGAGCCCCGCCGTGTCACGCTGCATCCTCACGGCGGGGCTCGTGTTTTTGTCCGTGGCGTGTCACGACAGCGGCATCCCCAGCGGGCCACCCGGTCCGCCACCGCCGCCCCGCCCCACGTTGCCCGAGACGTACCGCCCGACCGGCCACATGGCGGCGGGCGACGTGTTCGTACACCTCTTCGAGTGGCGCTGGGCCGACATCGCCACGGAGTGCGAGAACGTCCTCGGGCCGGCGGGGTTCAAAGCGGTGCAAATCTCGCCACCCGAGGAGCATAGCATCGTGCCGACGCACGACTGGAGCGAGCGCTACCAGCCGGTGAGCTACAGCATCGCGAAGAGCCGCTCCGGCACGGGCGCCGAGTTCACCGACATGGTGACGCGCTGCAACAACGCCGGCGTGGGGATCATCGTCGACGCCGTGATCAACCACATGACGAATTTCCCGAGCCCCGGCACCGGCTCGAACGGCACCAGCTACTCGAAGTACAACTATCCCGGCCTCTACACGCAGAGCGATTTCCACTCGCCCTGCACCGTGAACAACTACCAGAGCGCCGCGAACGTGCAGGACTGCGAGCTGTTCTCGCTGCCCGACCTGAACACCGGCTCGGCGTCCGTGCGACAAAAGATCGCGGACTACTTGCTGATGCTCGCGCGGCTCGGCGTGGCCGGATTCCGGATCGACGCGGCGAAGCACATCCAGCAGGTCGAGCTCGACGACATCATCGACACCGTGAACGTCACGCTGACGCGCGAAGCGCTCCCCCTGCCCTATTTTTACCTCGAGGTCTCGGCCGGCGCCGGCGAAGCGCTCGGTCCGCATGATTATTTCGGTGAAGGCTACACCTCGGGCGGCGCGGCCGATATCACGGAATTCACGTTTACCGGCGTCGGCGACAAGTTCCGCGGCATCGGCGGGCAGCACATCTCGCAGCTCAATCCGAACGGGACGGCCGGCAACCAGTTTTCGGAAGGCGCCTGGGGATTGATTCCCTCCAATAAGGCCGTCGTCTTCCTACAGAATCATGACACCCAACACCAGTGCGGCCTGAGCTGGCGCAACGGCGACGTCTTCCGCATCGCCAATGTCTGGATGCTCGCGGAGCCGTACGGTTATCCATCGATCCTGTCGAGCTACGTGTTCGACTGCCCGGCGCAGAATTCGCTGGGACCGCCCTCCGACGTTGACGGCTGGACGCTGCCGGTCACGTGCGCGAGCAGTCTCGACAGCGCGAAGGCCGGGCAGTGGGTCTGCGAGCACCGCGACGCGTCGATCCTGAAAATGGTCGGCTTCCGGCACACCGTCGCGGGCAGCGACATGAATCACTGGTGGGACGACGGCGCCAACGCCATCGCGTTTTCGCGCGGCGCCAAAGGCTTCGTCGCGATCAACGGCGGCGCCGCCATCCTCGACACGACACTGACGACCGGCATGGCAGCAGGACGCTATCTCGACCTGCTCGCCGCCGACACCGTCGCCGTAGACTCGACTCATGCCGTTCACGTGCACCTTCCGGCCAGGAAGGCGCTCGCTATCGACACCGCCACCAAACTCTGAGGCTCATGCACGCACTCGCGTTGTTGTTGCTTCTGCAAGTCAATCCGGCCCCGGCCGATGCGATGCGTTGGACGAAACAGGCCGAGCGCGTGACGATCATCCGCGACGACTGGGGCATCGCTCACGTGTACGCCAAGACCGACGCCGATGCCGTGTTCGGCATGGAGTACGCGCAGGCCGAGGACGATTTCAATCGGATCGAGACGAACTACCTGAACTCGCTCGGCCGGCTGGCCGAAGCAGAGGGGCCGGCGGTCCTGTATCAGGATCTCCGCCAGCGGCTGTTCATCAACCCCGATTCCCTGAAGGCGGAGTATCGGCGCAGTCCGCCATGGTTGAAGCACCTGATGGACGCGTTCGCCGATGGGCTCAACTTCTTCCTCTATAAGCATCCCGACGTGAAGCCTCGCGCGATCGCGCGGTTCGAGCCGTGGATGGCGCTGTCGTTCACCGAAGGCTCGATCGGCGGCGACATCGAGACAATCAGTGTGCCGGCCCTGGCGGCCTTGTACGATGACTCCGCGGCGCAATCGCCGCGCGATGAAGACGGCGGCTCCAACGGCATCGCCATCGCGCCGAAGAATTCGGCCACGCATCACGCGCTGCTCTGGATCAATCCCCATACGTCGTTCTACTTCCGCTCCGAGCTGCAGATGGTGAGCGAAGAAGGGCTCGACGCCTACGGCGCCGTCACATGGGGACAGTTCTTCATCTATCAGGGCTTCAACAAGACCGCCGGCTGGATGCACACCTCGAGCGGCGTCGACAACATCGACGAGTTCTACGAGACGAGCGACCGCCATCCGCGCACAGTGACGTTGCGCTACAAGTCGGGGGAAGGACTCGCGACGAAGACGTTCACGGTCTACGACTCGAAGCACGGTCCGATCGTGCGCAAAGCGGGCGACCGCTGGGTCAGCGTCAGCCTGATGCAGGATCACATCCACGCTTTGATCCAGTCGTACTCGCGCACCAAAGCACGTGATCTGGTCGCGTTTCGGCGCATCATGGAGCTGCATACCAATTCGTCGAACAACACCGTGTTCGCGGACGCATCGGGCAACATCGCGTATTTGCATTCGAACTACATCCCACGACGCGATACGTCGTTCAACTGGACCGAGCCGGTGAACGGCGACGATCCGCGCACCGACTATCGGGGCGTGCTGTCGTTCGACGAGACGCCGAACGCCGTGAATCCCGCGAGTGGGTGGGTGTACAACTCGAATAACTGGCCCTGGTCGGCGGCGGGTCCTTCGAGCCCGAAGCGCGAGCACTTTCCGAGTTACGTGGAGCGCGGCACCGAGGAGACGGCGCGCGGCTTTCACGCCCTGCGGCTTCTGCCGGGCAAGAGCGACTGGACGATGACGTCGTTGCAGCAAGCGGCGTTCGACAGCTATCTGCCGGCGTTCGAGCGGATGCTCCCGCCGCTGCTGGCCGCGTACGACGCGCTGCCCGCGACCGACACGCTCAAGACGAAGCTTGCCGAGCCGGTCGCCGCGCTGCGCGGCTGGGATTATCGCTGGGGCGCGAATTCGGTGCCGACGTCGCTCGCGGTATACTGGGGCGAGCGCGTAGGACGGCGCATCGCGCCAGGGGCGCGGGCGGCGAGCATTTCACAGATGCAGTACGTAGGAGCGGGCCGCGCAACTCCCGCCGAGCTACTCGAGTCGCTGGCGGCCGCCGTGGATGCGCTGACGGCATCGTTCGGGACCTGGCGGACGCCCTGGGGCGACATCAATCGCTTTCAGCGTTTCAACGACGACATTGCGTCGCGTTTCGACGATGCGCAGCCGAGCATCCCAGTCCCATTCACCGCGAGCACCTGGGGCTCGCTCGCGGCGTTCGGCGCGCGCCCCTATCCGAACACGAAGCGCTGGTACGGCTCGTACGGCAACAGCTTCGTCGCGGTCGTCGAGTTCGGCGACAGCGTGAAAGCACGGGCGGTCACCGCCGGCGGAGAAAGCGGCGACCCGCGCTCGCCCCATTTCAACGACGAAGCGGAGCGGTACGCAACAGGCAATCTCCGCGACGTGTACTTCTACCGCTCCCAGCTCGCGGGGCACACCGAACGGACGTACCACCCCGGGCACTAGGAGCTTTTGGTCTTGACCACGATGACGCCGTTCGCGCCGCGCATGCCGTATATCGCGGTGCGGCCGGGATCGCTGACGACTTCGATCGACTCGATGTCGTGGCGATCGATCGCCGCGAAGTTCGCCGGATCGCCGAGTGGGACGCCGTCGACGACGAAGAGCGGCTCGCGCTCGAAGCCGGTCGTGCCGAGGCTCCGCACATGCAGCGCCTGGTGGCCGTCTTCGGCCGTCGTGATGATGAGGCCGGGAACGCGCGCCGCGAGCAGCTGCTCGACGGACAGCGACGGTGAGCGGGCAATATCGTCGGCGGTCAGTGTGGCCGTCGCCGGGGCAACAGGCCGCGAGCTGGTGCGAGACACGCAACCAGCCAGCAGCACGAACGTCAGAATGAGCGAACGGAATCTCATGGAACACCTCCGCCCGTGACGAAGGCAATTTCCGTACCTTTTGCCGGGCTGCTGCTCGCGCTGCTCGTGCCTAACGCGACTGCCCAAAAACGGGCAGAGCTCATCTACGTTGATCGCGCCGGTGTCCTGCGCTGGCGTAACGGCAATCACGAAGTCGCCCTGTTCGGCGCGAACTACGTCCTCACGACCGCCTCCGACTACCGCGCCGCCGGGTACCTGCACGCCGACCGCAAACTCATGATCGACGAGGACATGGCGCAGTTCGCCCGCATGGGATGGGACGGCCTGCGGCTCACCTTTTGGGGGGATTGGGAGGCGTCCGACAGTGCGGGAAACCTCATCGCGAACGACCATCTCGATCTGTTGGATTATCTGATCGCGCGTGCTGCAGAGCGCGGCATCTACATGCTGTTGAGCCCTATTCAGCTCTACAGCTCGAACTGGCCCGATGCGCTCAGTGACACGACACAGCCGGGATTCGGCCGCCGGTTCGGCAAGGGCCGCATGGGCACCGACAGCGCGGCGCTGCGCGCGCAGGTGAACTATCTGCGCCAGATCCTCAATCACGTGAATCCGTACACGCACCGCGCGATCAAAGACGAGCCGGACATTCTCTTCATCGAGCTCGTCAACGAGCCGTGGCATCACCCCGAGGACATGGCGGGCTCGATTCATTACATCAACACGCTCACGGACGCAGTGCGCTCCACCGGCTGCCAGAAGCTCGTGTTCTACAATGTGAGCCAGGACTTCCGCATCGGTGAAGCGATCCGCCGCTCGAATGCCCAGGGCGTGACGTTCGGCTGGTACCCGACGGGCCTGAACGCGGGGCACGAGCTCGAGGGCAACTACCTGCGCGGGGCCGACGTGTACCCCGACATGCGGCGCCCCGAGCTCGCAAAGCTGCCGCGCATCGTCTACGAGTTCGACAGTCCCGACCTGCGGACCGGCACGATGTATCCCGCGATGGCGCGCACGTTCCGATCGGTCGGCACGCAGTTCGCCGCCATGTTCGCCTACGACATGCTCGAAACCGCCTCGCGCAACCTCGGCTGGCAGACGCACGCGCTCAACATGGTGTACACGGCGCGCAAAGCGATGAGCGCGGTGATCGCGGCCGAAGCGATGCGCCGGTTGCCGCGCATGCAGGACTACGGTCCCTATCCGCGCAACACGCGGTTCGGCGACTTCCACCTCTCCTACGACGGCGATCTGGGCGAGCTCGTCGCGCGCGATGCCTTCATGTACACGAGTCCAACGCAGAGCACTCCGCCAGAGCCTCGGGCGCTCGAGCGCGTGTACGGCCATGGCTCCTCGCCGCTCGTGACGTACGGCGGGACCGGGATCTATTTCCTCGACAAGATTCGCGCGGGCGTGTGGCGGCTCGAGCTCTATCCCGACGCCGTGCCGATCCGCGATCCGTTCGAGCTGCCGAGCGCCGATAAGATCGTGACGCGGGCGATTGTGCGCGCGCGGCCGATGACGATCGCGCTGCCCGATCTAGGCCCCACGTTCACGGCGCAGCCCGTCGCGGCGGGCAATGCGGCTCCGACTCGCGCCACGGCGGGCAAGGTTGTCGTCACTCCAGGTGTCTACGTCCTCAGCGCAGATCCTGTGGACGTTGCCTCGTTGCCGGTGACGGTCAATCGCGTAGGACTCAAAGAATACCACGCGCCGCCGCGCGACACCGTGCCGCTCACGATCCTCTCGTTCGCGGCACCGCAGTATGTCGCTGGACAAGACGCGGAGATTCGCGCGCGCGTCGTCGATACACTGCCGCCCGACTCGGTCGTCCTGTTCGTGCGCCAGACTCCCGGCGGGTTCTTCCGCGGCTTCACGATGCGCCCCGGGACCGGCTACGACTACGTGGCCTCGCTGCCGGCCGGGTTCTCTCGCCCCGGTCCGTACGAATTCGTGATCACCGCTTTTCGCGGCGACTCGTCCGTAACATTCCCGGGCGCGACGCGCCCCAAGCCCACCGACTGGAACTACAACCGGGCGACCGCGTGGCAGTTCGATGTCGTCACGCCGGACACGCCGCTGCGACTGTTCGACCCCGGCACGGATGCCGCGCGCCTTGCGTTCAGCCGCATCGGTGACGCGGGCAGGCGCGGGCTGTTTCGCGTCGGTTTCTCGAGCGCAGGCGGCGAGCCGGTCTTCCACTTCGAGCTGCCCACCGACTCGAGCGGCTGGAGCCCGGAGGATTACACCGCTTCGCTCGTCGTGAAAGCGCGCGTGTTGGCGCGCGGTGGGACGATCGACGCGGCGCGCGAGCTGCGCGTGCGACTGCGCGGCCTGAGCGCGCCGGAGACCGTGCACCTGACATTGATGGAAGACGACGGCACGAGCTGGGCGACGGCGCTCACGGTCGACAGCGGCTGGAGCGATCAGGTAATCCCGCTCGACCGTTTCGCCACCGGCCGCGGCGTGCTCCTCCCGGAAGGATTCCCCGGCGAGTGGAACTACTGGGTGGGCCCCGCGGAGGGACGCGGCACCAGCGGCGATCACCTGCGCCCCGAGCACCTCGAGCGGCTGCAGATCTCGCTCCGGCGCGGCGGTGGCAAAGGCGTCGAGGTGGAATCGATCGTTGTGGGCTTCGCCGCGCAGCAGCCCGCGGTGAAAGCGACGCTGCGCGTGCGCGTCCCCGACAGCACCGGGACCGTCTATCTCGCGGGCAGCTTGCCCGAGCTCGGGCCATGGCGGCCGGATGGGCGGGCCCTCACCGGCACCGGCCGGGATCGCACGATAGACGTCACCGCGCCGGCCGGCACCACGCTCGAGTACAAGTTCACGCTCGGCACGTGGGACCGCGAAGCGCTGAACGCAACCGGTGCCGTGCCGCCCAACAGCCGGCTTCTGTTCACACGCGACACCGTCGTCGCGGTCGAGCTCGCGGGTTTCAAGAAGGACATCCGGGACTACATCGCCGACTGGCGCGGCTCCGGCGTGCTCGGCCGCCTCGTCTACTGGCCTCCGATGCACTCGGCGCACCTCGGCCCCGATCGGGTCGTCGAGATCTGGCTGCCGCCCGGCTACGACTCCTCAAGCACGACACGCTATCCCGTGCTCTACATGTCCGACGGGCAGAACCTCTTCGATCCGCGGATCGCAAGTACGGGAACGGACTGGGGAGTCGACGAAGCGATCGTGCGCCTTGTGCAGCGCGGCGTCATCCCGCCGGTGATCGTGGTGGGCGTCTGGAACAGTGCCGAGCGCGGCAAGGAATATTCGCCGTGGCAGAACGCGCCAGACTACGCGCGCTTTCTGATCGAGGAGCTGATGCCGCGCGTGAACGCGCAATTCCGCACGCTCACGGGGGCGGCGCACACCGCCGTGATGGGCTCCTCGATGGGTGGCCTCTTGTCGTTCTATCTCGTCACCCATCACCCCGAAGCCTTCGGCGCCTGCGGCTGCATGTCCACCGCGTTTCTGCTGTCGCCGGCGTTCGTGCAGCAGTACTTCACGGGCGTTCCGAAGGTCGCCAATCCCGACACCACCGCGTACATCGAGCGCGACATCCAGGCAGGACTGCGCGCGCCACGCGGCGCGCGTTACTGGTTCGATTTCGGCGGCCAGGGATTGGACACGAACTTCGGGCCGAGCCACGAGATCGTCAGGCAGTGGCTCCGCAAGCAGGGACTGAAAGACGGCGTGGACTTCGTGATTCGCCGCTACCCGGACGCGACGCACAACGAGGCGTCGTGGCGCGCCCGGCTGGACGATCCGCTCACTTTTCTGTTTGGCCGACGTCCTTGACGGCTCGCGCCGCTCGATGCGCGAGCCAGAGCATCACGAGCCCAAACAGCAGCAGCACGATTCCCCACCACAGATTCACGTTGATGCCGAGCGAGCGCTCATAGATCGCGGGGCTCGAGACGAGTCCATACGCGATCAGCACCACGCCGAAGATCGAAAACATCCCGCCGATCGGATACCGGATGTCCAGGTTCATGCGATCACCGGAAGATCACGTTGAGAACGGCCGACACCACGAGGACGGCGATGCCGAGCGTAACCGGCCGCTTGTACCACGGCAGATACCCCTCCTCGATCCGCGGCGTGAGCGAGTACACCAACCCGCGCAGCTCATCGTCGGTCTTGGTCCGCGTCGTGAACAGCGAGACGACCAGCGTCGTGATGAAGCAGCTCGTCCACGCGAACAGCGCGGTCCAGAAGTTCAACGCCATTTCGCTCGGATACGTGTGCAGCGTCGTGCCGAGGAAGCCGCCGTGAATTCCCGGTACGGCGCCCTGCGGCAGCGTGAGCCCGTAATGCAGCGCCGCGGTGACGGTCCCCGCCAGTAGTCCGGAGAATGCGGCGTGCCCCGTCGTGCGCTTCCAGAACATGCCGAGCAGGAAGGTCGCGAACAGCGGGCCGTTCACAAACGAGAACACGAGCTGGAGGATGTCGTTGATGTTGTTGAACCGCGTCGCCGCGTATGCCGCGACCACGCTCGCGAGAATGCCGAACACCGTCGCCGCATGGCCCATGCGCAGATAGTGCGAGTCGCTCTGTCCCGGCCGGATGAAGTTCTGATAGATGTCGTACGTCCATACCGTGTTGAAGGCGGTGACGTTGCCCGCCATCCCCGACATGAACGACGCCATCAGCGCGGTGAGACCGAGCCCCAGCAGCCCCGAAGGCAGGTAGTGCGCGAGCAGCATCGGGATCGCGAGGTTGTAGTTGGGATGGCCGTCGGCGCCGATCGGCAGGAACCCGCCGCGCGTCACGTGCATCCCGATCGCGAGCATACCGGGCAGAATCACCAGGAGCGGCATGAACATCTTCGGCCAGGCCGCGATCAGCGGCGTGCGCCGTGCCGCCGTCATCGAGCCCGCCGCCATCGCGCGCTGCACCACCAGGAAGTCCGTGCACCAGTACCCGAACGACATCGCGAAGCCGAGTCCCATCACCAGGCCGAACCACTCGATGCCCATCGGATTGTGCGCCGGGGAGTCCATGTACTTCCACGAATGCGACCACGCCCCCGGCTCGAACCCCGCGCTCGTCGCGACGGTCGCGAGTTTCGCGGTCAATCCGCTCCAGCCCCCCGCGTCCTTGAGGCCCAGCAAGACCAGCGGCAGGAACCCCAACACGATCAAGAAGAACTGCAGCACCTCGTTGTAGATCGCGGACTTGAGTCCGCCGAGGAGGATGTACGTCAGCACGATGATGCCGGTCAAAATGATGCTCGCATGGAAGCTCCAGCCAAGCACCAGCTCGAGCAGCTTGGCGAGGGCGTACATCGAGATGCCGGACGAGAAGATCGTCATGATCGCGAAGGTGATCGCGTTGAGGCCGCGCGTCTTCTCGTCGAATCGCAGCTTCAGGTATTCGGGGACCGAGCGCGCGCGCGAGCCGTAGTAGAACGGCATCATGAACAGGCCGACGAACACCATCGCGGGCATCGCGCCGACCCAGTAGAAGTGGCTCGTCATGATGCCGTACTTGGCGCCCGACGCGGCCATGCCGATCACTTCCTGCGCGCCCAAATTCGCCGAAATGAACGCGAGTCCCGCGATCCAGGCGGGCATCGAGCGTCCGGCGATGAAGAAGTCTTCGCTGTTTTTGACGAAGCGCCGCAGCACCCATCCGATGCCGAGCACGAACGCGAAATAGACGATCAGGATGGCGTAATCGATGCCGCCGAGATGGATCTGTTGCAGGCTAGTGCACTCCCTTGGTCTTGATGATGATCACGCCGTTCGCGCCGCGCACGCCGTAGATCGCCGTCTGGGACGGGTCTTTGAGCGCCTGAATCGACACGACGTCGCGCGGGTCGAGCCAGTTCAGCGCCCCGCCGCTCACGCCGTCGATCGGCATCCCGTCCACGATGAACAGCGGCTCCTGGCTCGAGTAGAAAGACGTCGGTCCGGTCATCCGCACGATGACGCCGCCGTGGGGTCCTTTCGTGACCGACACCCCGGCGATCTTGCCGGCGAGCATTTGATCGAGCGACGTGGCCGACTGATCCGCCTCCGTCAGATTCGCGGTGGTCAAGGACGCCTGGGGAGTTCCCTCTCCCTTGCCCAGCATCTCGAACACGTATACGTGCCGCGGCGCCAGCGTGGGCAGCTCCGCGAGCGTGCCTTCCGGCCCGAGCATGCTGCGCATCTTCCACCGCCCCGCCGGCAGGGCCGGCGGCGTCTCCGGCTCGGTGCCCAGGTTCGCCACCACGAGCACGGGGCGCACGGTGTTCGCGCGAATGTACGCGAGAACCGTCGGGCGGCCGGTTGCCACCGGCAAGAGCGCGCCATCCCGCAGCGCGGGCGTCGTCGCACGCAGATGGATCAGGCGACGGTACAGGTTGAGCAGCGAGCCCTTGGCGCGGTCCTGCGCCGCCACGTTCGTCCTGAGCGAATCCGTCTGCGGCGCCTCCCAGGGCTTGCCGCTCGTGAATCCCGCCGACGTCGCGTCCCACTGCATCGGCGTGCGCAGCCGTTCGTCCGGTTTATCGCCCGTCATCCCGATTTCTTCGCCGTAGTAGATGAACGGCACTCCGGGCAGGGTGAGCAGGATCGTCGCCGCCAGCCGCGCCGCCACGGTGTCGTTCCCCAGCGCGGTCATCGTGCGCGTTTCGTCGTGATTTCGTTGAAACGGCGCCCAGCGCCACGCGGGCTGCGCGTACTGAAACTCCAGCACCGCCGGAATCAGCGCGCCGGCCGTGTCGTCGCGCACCGCGGCGATCAACGCATCGGAGATCGGAAACGCGAAATAGGCGTCGAGCTGGTCGGGATAGTAGCTGAAAATGTTCTCCGGGCTGTCCCACACCTCGCCGATGGTGTAGGCGCGCGGCGCGGTGACGTGCACGAAGTAGCTGAAGTCACGCAACACCCTGTGGGTCGCAGGCGTGTTGGAGACCTGATCGCCGTTCTCCACCAGATGACGCACCGCATCGAGCCGGAAGCCGTCGACGTGCATGGAGTCGAGCCAGAACTGGGCGACGCGCTGCATCTCGGTGAGCACGGCGGGGGTTTCGTAGTTCAGATCCGGCATGCCGCTCCAGAACAAGCCGAAGTAGTACTCGTCGCGCACGGGGGACTGGTGCCAGTTGTTGCCCGGAGTCTTGGACCAGCGATACCAGTTGCGGTGCGGCGCGGCCGTGTCCTGCAGCGCTTCCTTGAACCAGGGATGCTCGCTGGACGTGTGATTGAGGACGAGATCCACGAGCACGCGGATCTTGCGCTTGTGCGCCGCAGCGACGAACGCCTTGAAATCGTCGTTCGTCCCGTAATCGGGCTCGATCTTGTAGTAGTTGGTGACGTCGTAGCCGTGATAGCTCGGCGACTCCGCCACCGGCATGAGCCACACGCAATCGGCGCCGAGCTTCTGGATGTAATCGAGCTTCTGCGTGAGACCGCGCAGGTCGCCGATGCCGTCGCCGTTCGCATCGTAGAACGAGCGGACGAAGACCTCGTAGCAGGTCGTCGGGGGCGACGCTTGGAGCAGCGCGAGGAAAATCAGGGCATGCATTCGAATGTCTCCTCGAGTCCCTCAGCGGAATTCGATCCGACGAACACGCGGAACGTGCCGGGCTCGACGGTCCATCGCATGTCTAGGCCATAGAATCCGAGCCGCGAGACCGCGATCGGGATGTCGACCGCGCGCGACTCGCCGGGCTTCAAAGTGACGCGCCTGAAGCCTTTGAGCTCGCGGACGCGCGGCGATACGCTCGCTACCTCATCGCGCACGTAGAGCTGCACGACTTCGGTTCCCTCGCGCGCGCCGGTATTGGTCACGGTCACCGTCGCCGTGACGGTGTCGCTCGCGCGCGCCTGCGCCCGACTCAGCTTGAGACCGCTGTACGAGAACGTCGTGTACGAGAGGCCGTAGCCGAAGGGATAGCGCGGGGTCACGGGCACGTCGATGTACTTCGAGGTGAACTTGTTGTTCACGTCGGCGGGTCGGCCGGTCGGACGATGGTTATAGTAGATCGGCACCTGGCCGAGCACGCGCGGAAACGTGACCGGCAAGCGGCCGCTGGGGTTGACGTCGCCGAACAGCACGTCGGCGATCGCATTCCCCGCCTCGATGCCGAGGAACCACGACTCGACGATGGCGGGCACGTGGTCGGATGCCCATTCGAGAATCAGCGGCCGGCCGTTCATGAGGACGAGCACGACGGGCGTGCCCGTCGCCGCGACCGCCTCGAGGAGCTGCTCCTGCACGCCGGGCAGCCCGAGCGACGAGCGGCTCGCCGCTTCGCCGCTCATGTCGCCGCGCTCACCGAGCACGAGGACGGCGACGTTGGCGCGTTTCGCTGCCGCGACGGCGGCGGCGAATCCCGCCGTCGCCGTATCCTCGATACCGGCGCCCTGCGCGTAGACCACCTGCGCTCCCGACGCCCGGCTCCTGATACCTTGCAGCACCGTCACGACGTCTTCCGGCCGCCCCATCGTGTGCCAGGGGCCGAGCGGCTCATCCTTGTTGTCGGCGAGCGGACCGATGACGGCGATCGTCGCGGTGTTGCGCGCGATCGGCAACACGTTGCGCTCGTTCTTGAGCAGCACGATGGACTCGCCACCCGCCCTTCTCGCCAACGCCCGCAGTTCTGTGGCGGCCGGGGCCGTGCGCGCCCGATACGGATCCTTGAACAAGCCGAGCCGGATCTTCGCGCGCAGGATGCGCAGCACCGCGGAGTCCACGACGGCCAGCGGGATCTTGCCCGAACGTACGAGCGGCGCGAGCGAGTCGACGTAGATGCTCGACTGCATGTCCATGTCCACGCCCGCCGTCAGCGCGCGCCGTCCCGCCTCGGCCTGCGAGCCCGCGATGCCGTGACTCACCAGCTCGTTCACGGACGTCCAGTCGCTCACGACGAAGCCGTTGAACTTCCATTCGCCGTGGAGCACGCTGTCGGTGAGCCACGCATTGCCGGAAGCCGGGACGCCGGCGATGTCGTTGAACGCGGACATGATGCTGGCAACGCCCGCGTCCACCGCGGCTTTGAACGGCGGCAGATAGATCTCGCGCATCGTGCGCTCGGAGATCTCGGTCTCGTTGTATTCCCGGCCCGCTTCGGCGGCGCCGTAGCCGGCGAAGTGCTTGGCGGTGGCGAAGATGGACTGCTGGAAGCCGCGCACGCGCGCCGCCGCGAGGAGCGAGCCGAGGTACGGATCCTCGCCCGAGCCCTCGGCGATCCGGCCCCAGCGCGGGTCGCGCGCGATATCGACCATCGGCGCATACGTCCAATTGATCCCGGCCGCTGCGGCTTCTTGTCCCGCGGCCCGTGCCGTGGCTTCAGCGACGTCGGGATCGAACGAGCTGGCTTCGCCCAGCGGGATGGGAAAGATCGCGCGATACCCGTGTATGACATCCAGCCCGAACAGCAGGGGAATCTTGAGTCGCGACTCGGTGACGGCGACGCGTTGGACCGCCGTGGTGTTCTCGGCGCCGATGACGTTGAACAAGCCGCCGAGCTTGCCGGCGCGCGCGAGCGCGATCTGTTGCGGCGACGCCTGACCGCCCGCCGACAGCAGGTTGAGTTGGCCGAGTTTTTCTTCGAGCGTCATGCGGGCGAGGATTGAGTCAGGATTCTGTGCGGCAAGAGCGGATGTGACGAGGAGCGAAAGGCAGAGGCTATAGCAGAAGCGCAACATAGAGACGCGTTCTCCGGGGCTCAGGGGATCCAAGACAAAGCTACGGCTCAAAACGCGACAAGGCGAAGGGGTAGCGGCCATCAGGGACTTCTGACCAAGATTAGGCAATCTGAACCGTTCTCACGGAGATGTGCCATGAATCGTCATCGACTTGTTTGGCTGGTCTGTCTCAGCTTCCTGTCTCTCCCGCTGTCACTCTCCGCACAAACCACCACCGGCACCGTTCGAGGCTACGTCAAGGATCAGAACGGGACGGCTGTGCCGGACGCCGAGGTGCAAGCGCGGCAACCGGCAACTGGAATCACCAGAAGCGCGGTGAGTCACAACGATGGCTCATACGTGCTTCCAGGTCTGACACCGGGGGACTACGTGCTTTCGGTGCGCAAGATCGGATTCAGCCCGCAGAATCGTCAGATCGTCGTCCAAATCGGCGCGACGACGATGGGCGACTTCAGCCTCCAAGCGGGAGCCGTGGAACTGCAGGCTGTAACTGTACAGGCCGCACCGACCGTCGAACTGAAAACTTCCGAAGTCGCTACGAACGTGACGCAGCAGCAGCTTCAGCAGCTGCCGACGGCGAGTCGCAACTTTCTCGACCTCGCGGCGCTCGCACCCGGCGTGAGTGTCTCCGAGGATCGCGTCAACAGTATCGGCTTTAGGACGTTCTCCGCAGGCGGCAGCACCGCCAATCAGGTAAACGTCTTCGTCGACGGAACGAGTCTCAAGAACGACCTCACAGGCGGTGGCGTGGCCGGCCAGGACGCAAGCCGCGGCAATCCGTTCCCTCGCAACGCAATCCAGGAATACCGCGTCATCTCGCAAAACTTCAAGGCGGAATATCAGAAGGCGTCCAGCGCCATCATCTCGGCGACGACGCGCTCCGGCAGCAACACCTGGACCGGCAACGCATTCTTTGGCTACCAAAACCAGAGTCTCGTGGCGCTCGATACGCTACAGGCGGCGCAAAAGAAGACCGATCCAAATTTCAAGGAGCCGGACTTTTCCCGCTCCCTCGTAGGATTGAGTGCGGGTGGGCCGATCCAGCGGGACAAGCTGTTTTTCTTCGGTTCATACGAAGGCAATTACCAGAATCGCTCCAACCTCGTGAGTATCACACCGCCGACCGGTTTTACGGCGCTCGATACGGTGAACCTCTCGCAGTACAATGGCAACTTCACATCACCGTTTCGCGAGACGCTATTGTTTGGGAAACTGACCTACGCCATCAACCCGAATTCCTCCGCCGAAGTGAACTTCAACAATCGCCACGAGACTGATGTGCGCGATTTCGGAGGCGACCGGACCTTCCCGGCAGCCAACGACTTCCGCCAGAACGTGTCGATCGCGCAGGTGAAGTACAATCGGTTCTGGGGCGGTTTCTTGAACGAGACCAAGCTGGATTTCTCTCGGTTCCAGCGAAATCCGTCGCCGGTCGAGGCAGGTCAAATCACGCGGATCTACCATACTGCAACCCAGAATCCATGGCTCGGCAGCGACGTGAGCATACAGAACTTCATTCAGCGCCGCCTAGGACTCCGCAATGACCTCACATACAGTGGCCGGGAGCACCACGTATTCAAAGGTGGAGCGAGCATCGATTTAGTGAACTACCACATCAACAAGCTGAACGATGCGGTCCCCAAGTTTGAATTTGCCGACACAATCAACACCAACTGCTGGTGCAGAGGCACGGGTGCTCCGACACTCGCGTACGATTACGATCACCCGTACCAGCTGATCTATGCTTCGGGGGCCGGTCTTGTCGACGTCAACAACACTCAGATCGGCGCCTACCTCCAAGACGACTGGTCGCCGACCACCCGGCTGACTCTGAATCTCGGTATCCGCTGGGATTACGAGTCACGAATGATCAATACCGACTATGTGACGCCCCAATGGGCCGCCGATACCCTCACCACCTATCACGACTCGCTGCCGGTAAATCTGGACCTTAGTCGCTATATCAGCACCGGAAAGAACCGCACACCGTTCTACGGGGCGTTCCAGCCACGGTTGGGGTTCTCTTATGCCCTCGACAACGAGACCAAGACGACGGTCTTCGGCGGCTACGGGATCTATTACGATCGCTCGCTGTTCGACTTCTCGGTGGACGAGATTCAGAAGCTCACGCGACCCACGTATATCACGCGCTTCGACAATGGCACTCCGACAACCGGGGCAGTGCCGTGGAACCCGAGCTACCTGACAGCCGACACCACCGCGGTCAGCAGCCTGGCCCGTAGCACCGGCACACCGGAAATATTTCTGATCGACAACAAGACGAAGCCGCCAAAATCGACGCAATTCAGTTTGGGCGTGCGGCGTGTGTTCGGATCGTTGGTGGCGGCGTTGTCCTACCAGGGTCAGCGTGGGACCGACCTCTTCGTGTACAATTCGGGCAACAACATCCTCCGCCCGGATGGGAGCTGCTGCATCAGCTACAACATCGCCGCGCACGGGATCCGCAACGTTATCTATTCGACGAACGACGGGAAGACGTGGTACGACGCTGTCTCTCTACAATTGGACCGGCCCTACCGTCCGTCCACCAGCGGCGGAATCGGCTGGGGCGCCGGCTTGGTCTATACCTACGCCCAGCGTTCCGTAGCTGGCGTCGATGTTCTCAACGACCTCACGGGCTCTTTCCCGTTCGGGTTTGCGCAGGCGAACACGATCGCCAAACACGCCGATAACGGCGGCAGCAACGAAAAGCATCATGTGGTCGCCAACTGGATCACCGACATTCCCTACCTCTTCGGGATCCAGTTCAGTGGTCTCATTACACTCGGAAGCGGCGCGGCGATGGACGTCGGGACGGCGCCGCGGTTTGGAGGAGTGGCGGATTCCAACTACTTCCCCGGGGGGTTCACGCCGCCGGGAAGAAGCTTCCTACTGATTCCCGGCTGGGCATACCGTCGCGTGGATGTGAGGTTGCGGAAGGACTTCCCGCAGATCGGCAGGTCGAGCATTGGCGTGACCGCAGACGTGTTCAACGTCTTCAACTTCCAAAACCTCGGCGCCTACGACATCACGGTCAACGCGGCACAACACACATTTACAGTTGGCGATCCACACCAAGTGATCAGTGACCCGCGACGCTTGCAGATCGGGGTAGAGTACAACTTCTGATTGCTTCACGTAGCCGTGCCGCAGCCGTCGCGTGCGCCCTGGCCCTCGGAGCCTGTTCCGCCAACTCCGGGGGTCCAGGGCTCGCGCCCGACACCTCCGCGTTTCTCGACACCCTGCAGCACAGGACGTTCAGCTATTTCTGGGACCTGACGCCGGCGAGCAACGGGCTCACGCCCGATCGCTGGCCCACCCCGTCGTTCTCGAGCATCGCCGCCGTCGGCTTCGCCCTCACCGCCTACCCGATCGGCGTCGAGCACGGCTGGATCACCCGCACCCAGGCCGCCGATCGCACCCTCGCGACGCTCCGCTTCTTCTGGACGTCGCCGCAGGATTCGGCCGGCCCGAACACCACCGGCTACCGCGGCTTCTACTACCACTTCCTCGACATGACGACCGGCCGGCGCTTCCAGCAGGTCGAGCTGTCCACGATCGACACCTCGCTGCTCCTCGCCGGCATTTTGTTCGCGCAGAGCTACTACGACCAGACCAACGCGACCGAGGATTCGATTCGCGCGCTCGCCGACTCGATCTACTTCCGCGTCGATTGGAAATGGGCCGAAGCGCGTCCGCCCGCGGTGAGCATGGGCTGGCACCCCGAAAGCGGATTCATCAACGCCGACTGGATCGGCTACAACGAGGGCATGATCCTGAACATCCTCGCCCTCGGCTCACCGACCCACCCCGCCGACTCGGCCGCCTGGAGCAAGTGGGTGAGCGGCTATCAATGGGGCACTTATTACGGGCAGGATTTCGTGCAGTTCGCGCCGCTGTTCGGCCACGAGTACTCACACGTGTGGATCGATTTCCAGGGTATCGCGGACGATTACATGCGCGGCCGTGGGATCGACTACTTCGAGAACTCGCGCCGCGCCGCGCTCGCGCAGCGTGGCTACGCGATCGCGAATCCCGGACACTGGCGCGGCTACAACGCCAACGTCTGGGGACTCACCGCCTGTGATGGCCCGGCCAACAAGTCGCTGTCGATCGGCGGCCAGACCCGGCAGTTCCATACGTACGCCGCACGTGGTGCCGCCCTCGGCGACGAGCGGGACGACGGCACGCTCTGTCCCACGGCGGTTGGCGGCGCAGTGCCATTCGCTCCCGCCTACGCGATTCCGGCGCTGCTCACGATGCGCCAGACGTACGGCAACAAGCTGTTCGGACAGTATGGGTTCCTCGACGCCTTCAATCCGACCTTCACCGCCGCCGGCCAGCAAGAGACGGGCAGCGTCGATCCCGCCCTCGGCTGGTTCGACGTGGATTACCTGGGTATCGATGAGGGTCCCATCCTCGAGATGATCGAAAACCAGCGGACGGGCCTCATCTGGCGCGTCATGCGGGCCAACCCCCACATTATCGCGGGACTCAAGAAGGCCGGCTTCACGGGCGGCTGGCTACCCTAGTCGATTCACCGTGCTCCCCGAGGTGACCCATGGCGTCCGCATCGTCGATTATCCGGACTTGTGCGGCTGCGGTCGTACTCGTTGCCGGTGCTCTTCCGGCAGTCGCGCAAAAGAAAGACAACAGCGGCGGCAAGCAGCACGGAGCCACGCTGTCGGCAATCGAGCAGATGCAGTTCCCCGTCATCACCGTCGGCCAGGCACTCAACGGCGCGCTCACCACGAGCGATTTGCTCCGCAGCGACGACACGTATGCCGATGGCTTCAACTACAACGGCCGTGCGGGTGAAATCATCACGATCACCATGCGATCCTCCGACATGGATTCCTGGCTCGTGATCGATGATCCGAATTCACAGTTCATGGAGTACAACGACGACGGCGCCGGCGGGAATGACGCGCAGCTGGTCGTGACCCTGCCGCGCGACGGCCGCTACATCATCCTCGCCAATACCGTCGTTCCCGGCGTGACCGGTAACTATACGCTCACCCTGACGAGCGGCGGCACGCCGGCCGCGACCAAGGCCGCGCCGGCGTCGGACGGCTTGACGCTGGCTCAGATCGCGCATCTGCCGCTGCCGGCGATCCATTTGGGGGAGACGATCAACGGCCAGCTCACGACCAGCGACATTCTGCGCAACGACAACACGTACGCGGACGGTTTCTTTTACGACGGTCGTGCCGGCGAGCAAATCACCATCACGCTGCGCTCGAGTGACTTCGACTCCTGGCTTGTCCTGGACGACCCGAACGGCCCGATGTTCGAGCACGACGACGACTCCGCCGGTGGCAATGATTCCCGACTCACCGTGACGCTTCCGCATGACGGCCGCTACGTCATCCTGGCGAACGTGGTGCAACGCGGGGCAACGGGCAGCTACACGCTTTCACTCACACGGGGCAAGTGACGGGACCGCTGCTCGCCGCCGTTGCCGGATTGCCGAATGCCGCCGAGCCCGTGGCGGGCTGGATCACGGGCGGACAGCCGAGCGAGCAGCAGCTGAAGTCGTTCAAGGCCGCGGGCGGTGAAGTCGTCGTCGACAACCGCGACTCCATGGAGCCGCGGCCCTTCGACGAACCCAACACCGCCCGCGCGCTCGGCCTCGAGTACGTCAGTCTTCCGATCGTGCACGGCGCGGTGAGCGTCGATACGATGAAGCAGATGTATGCCACGCTGAAGAAACTCGAGGGACGGAAAGCGCTGCTGCATTGCTCTTCCGGGAATCGCACCTCGGCGGCGCTGATTCCCTACCTGATGCTCGACAAGAAGATGGAGCAGGACGACGCCATCGAGGTGGCGATGCGTGGCGGCTTACGGAGCGCAGAGCTCATGGAACTGGCCGTGCAGTTTGTCCTAAGCACCAAACACTAGAACCCGCTGTGCCTAAGCCTTTGGTTCTTCCTTGCCGCCGGCATACCGATGCCAGTACATCCTCATTTCCGAAATCTTGCCGTCTTTCGTCTCACAAAAAATCGCCCCTCGTGCATCGACCTGTTCCCCTGTTCTCCGCCGCCGGAACGTGCAGCGAAACTCTGTCGCGAACCACGGCCCCGCGGCGTAGATCTCGCCCGATTCGAACTTCGTTTCGGCCTGGTGCAGCGGGATGTCTTTCCAGTACGCCCGGATCGCCGGAAGCCCCGAATCCGGCTGGCTGAACGGCGTCTCGAGGAACACCGCATCCTCGGTAAAGACCGAGGCGATGGCCTCGACATCGCCCCGCTCCCAGCCCTTCCCGAAGGCGTCGATCAGCCCGCGATAGTCAGCGTTCATGCGCGCAAATATACTCTCCGAATGCGCTGGGTCGCTTTCCTCGCCTGTGCGGCGAGCCTCTCCTGCGGGCCACGGCCCGATGACGGCTACACGCTGCTCTTTCTCGGCCGGTCGGCTGCGGCGCGCGTCGGACGCTACTCGTGGGCCCCGGACGCGCCCCACAGCCGCCTCATCGCGTTCGACGGCGACCTGCACGTCGTCCGGACCATCACGAACCCGCGGATCTCGAGCCCCGTCGCGATCGCCCCTTATCCCGACTCCCGGCTCCTCATTACCGAGCGCACGGGAGAAGGGGTCGTCTTCGACACGGCCGGCATACCCGTGCGCGAGTGGGAGAGTCCGTTCCCCGCTTCGCTGTATACGACGGACCAGAAACGCATCATCGCCTCCCGCTCACCGTACTTCGTTCAGTTCGTCGCCGAAGACGGTAGCGCGCCGCTCCTCTGGCTGCTCGACACGCTGGGAACTCCGCGCGAAGGCATCGGCATCACCCACGTGCCCGACATCCGCTATCTCGCGCAGCTCGTCAACGCGGGACCTGCGGTTGTTGCCGGCGACGTCGTCTACTACGCGCCGCTCGTGCGCGACGAGATCCTGCGCCTCGATGCCGCGGGGTCGGTCGTCTGGCGCAGCTCGCGCGGCTTGATCCCCCAAGAGCGCGACCCACACTTCGTGGCGGCGAAGAGCCGCCGCGTGCAGCACGCGCTCGTCAACATCGCGATGACGATCGGTCCGGACGGCCGCCTGTATGTCCTCGGCGCCCAGGACTCGGCGGCCACCGAGCTGCGACTCGACGTGCTCGACGCGACCAGCGGCCGCATCGAGCTCAGCCAGGTCATCGGCACCGCCGCCACGGCGGTCGCGGCCAATCGTCGCGGCCAGATCCGCGTGCTCGATCCTGAGAAGCTGCTCGCGCAGACGCCGACGCTCGGCCGCGAAGCGTTCGATCCGCCGTTCGCGCTGCTCGATCTCTCCGGCAAACCGATCCGGTTCGAGGATTATCGCGGCAAGATCACGCTCGTGAACTTCTGGGCGTCCTGGTGCGAGCCGTGCCGCGAGGAGTTTCCGCACATGGCGGAGCTCTATAGCCAATTCCGCCGCCAGGACTTCGACATCGCCGCCATCTCCGACGACGTGAGCGGCAGCAAGATGCGGGCATTCGTCCGCGAGTTCCGGCCGCCGTTCCCGATTCTCGTCGGCGGAGGGCGCATGAAGGCGATCTATCATTACCGCGGCCTGCCCTACTCCGTCCTGCTCGACCGGCAGGGTCGAGTGATCGAGCGCATCTTTGGATTCGGCGGTGACACCGAGTTCGCGCGCCTGCGCCAAGCCATCGAGAGGGAGATTCATGCTGACTCTACTGCTGCTCGTTAGCCTGCAAACTCCAACGGGCGACTGGCCGGTGTACGGGCACGACGCGGGCGGCGCCCGGTACTCGCCACTGACCCAGATCACGCGCGCGAACGTTGCGCAGCTCCAGGTCGCGTGGACCTATCACACCGGCATGCCGGCGCTCGACAACATGGGCCACCGGCCGCCCGCACTCGAGGTCACGCCGATCGTGGTCGAGGGCACGATGTACGTGATCACGCCGACGGGCATCATCGCGGCGCTCGACCCGGCGACGGGGACGGAGCGTTGGCGCTTCGATGCCGGCGTGAATCCGCATCGCGGCTACGGCGACTTCGTGAGCCGCGGCGTGACCTACTGGCGCGAAACCAAGCTCCCCCTCTCCGGAACGGAGAGGGGGAAAGGGGGTGAGGTCTGCACACGGCGCATCTTCGCGGCGACGATCGATGCCCGCCTGTTCGCGCTCGACGCAACGACCGGCAAGCCGTGCGCCGGCTTCGGGACGAACGGCGCCGTCGACCTGCGCGCCGGGCTGCGCGTGCCGCCGTTCGAATTCTCCGCCTACGAGGTGACGTCGCCGCCCGTCGTGGTGGGCGACCTCGTGATCACGGGCTCGGGCATCGCCGACAATTCGAACCCGGCGCCGGCGAGCGGCGAGGTGCGGGCCTGGGATGCGCGGACGGGAGCGTTGCGATGGACGTTCGACCCCGTCCCGCAGGACTCCACCGATCCGGCGTACAAGACGTGGCAGAACGGCAGCGCGAAGACGACCGGCGCGGCCAACGCGTGGTCGGTCATCGTGGCCGATCCGGCGCGAGATCTCGTCTTCCTCCCGACCTCGAGCCCTGCCCCCGATTACTACGGCGGCCTGCGGCTCGGCGACAACCGGTACGCCAACTCGATCGTGGCGCTGCGTGCGTCCACGGGCAAAGTCGTGTGGAGCTTCCAGTCCGTGCACCACGATCTGTGGGATTTCGACAACGCGTCCCCACCGGCACTCGTGACCGTAACGAAGAACGGGACCAGGATCCCGGCGGTCATCCAGACCGGCAAGTCCGGGATGCTGTTCGTGATCAACCGGCTGACCGGTGAGCCCATCTTCCCCGTGGAAGAGCGGGCGGTGCCGGCCAGCACCGTGCCGGGCGAGGTCGCCTCACCGACCCAGCCGTTCAGCATCCCGCTCGTGCCGCTGCAGTATTCGGCCGCGGACGCCTGGGGGCCGACGCCCGAGGCCAAAGCGGCATGTCATGACCTGCTCGCCAGCCTTCGCAACGAGGGTCCGTTTACGCCGCCGAGCCTGCAGGGAACGCTCTCGCAGCCCGGCAACATCGGCGGCGCCCACTGGGGTGGCGTGGCTATAGATGAAGGGCGGAGCCTGGCGGTGGTCCCGGTGAACCGCGTCCCGGCGATGGTGCAGCTCATCGCGGCCGACGGCTTCAACGGCGACAGCATGCGGCGCGCCGACGCCGACCACGGCATCAACAACTTCGAGTACACCCGCATGCATGGCACGCCGTACATCATGCGCCGCCGGATCATCCTGGGACCGGCCGGCGTCCCGTGCACCCCGCCGCCGTTCGGCGCGTTGGTCGCGGTCAACCTCAACACGGGCGCCATCCAGTGGAACGTGCCCCTCGGCACCTTCGGTGGACAACCCGGCTCGCCGCAGCTCGGCGGGCCGATCGTGACGGCCGGCGGCCTCGTCTTCATCGGCGCTACCCTCGACAAGGGATTCCGCGCGTTCGACGTCGAAACGGGACGCGAGCTGTGGAAGACGCAGCTGCCGGCGGGCGCGCGCGCAACGCCGATGACGTACGAAGCGGGCGGTCGGCAGTTCGTCGTGATTGCCGCTGGTGGGTCGGACGTTTGGGGCGCGGGGGACGCGATCATCGCGTTTGCACTTCCGAAGTGAGCAGCCTAACCTAGGTGGTGCCCGAGACCACGACCCGCTCCCCACTCCCCGTAGTCATCGACACCGATCCGGGCATCGATGACTGTTTAGCGCTCCTGCTCGCTCTCAATTCACCCGAGCTCGACGTCCGCGGGATCTCCGTCTCCTACGGCAACGCGGTCGTGGAGAACGCCTATCGCAACGCCGTCGAGATCGTCCGCCGAGTGAAGCAGCCGGTGCGCGTGCCGTTGGGGATCGGCGCCCGGCGGCCGCTCAAGCGAGCGCTGCACGTCGCCGATGACACGCATGGACCGAGCGGGCTGGGATACGCGGAAGTCCCGCGCGCCGGCGTGATTCTCGATTACGTCCGCACGCTCGAACGCCTCCTGCTGGAACAGCCCGAGCCCGTGACGCTGGTGACGCTCGGCCCCGTGACGAGCTTTGCCCTGACGCTCCGCGCGAATCCCGGTCTCGTGCGCGACAAGGTCGCCCGTCACGTCGCGATGATCGGCAACATCGAGGCGGCCGGCAATACCACGCGCTTCTCCGAGTTCAACGCCTGGTGCGATCCCGAGGCGCTCGCCACCGTGCTCGCCGCCGAAATCCCGACGGAGATGATCGGGCTCGACGTCACGCGCAAAGTTGTAATGAAAGGCAACGAGGTCGAGCGGCTCGCCCACCAGTCGCCGTGGTTGTACGACGCGCTGCGCTTCTACGTCGAATTCCACAAGCAGCGCGAAGGACTCGACGGCGCGGTCATCAACGACGTGCTCGCGATCGCCTACCTCATCCAACCGGACGTGCTGACGTTCAGCGACCTGCGGGTCTCCGTCGATCTGGACGACGGGCAATCGCGTGGCCGCACCAAGCTCGATCCGAAAGGCTCGTTCGCACGCGTCGCGATGGACGTCCATCCCCCCACGGCGCGCCGGCTGCTGTTCGAGCGCGTGCTGCCCGCGGGGGCGCTCGCCGAGGAGGCGATGGCGTGACGATTCCGCGGAAAGTGGCGGTGATCGGCGCCGGCGACATCGGCATCGGGTGGGCGGCCTTGTGCGCGTCGGCCGGCTGGCCGGTCGCGATCTTCGACGCCAACGTGCAGGCCATGGATCGCGCGATCGACGAGGTCGATCGCCGTACGCGCGCGCTGGTCGCGCTGGATCGCGCGCCCGAGGGCGTCGTGGAACGCGGGCTCCACGACCTGCAGCGCGCCACGACGCTGGCGGAAGCGGTCAAAGACGCCGACTGGGTGATCGAGGCGATTCACGAGGACGTGGTCGCCAAGCAGAAGCTGCTGCAGTCGATCGAGCTCGCGGCGAGCGCCGACGCGTTGATCAGCTCGTCCTCGAGCGGGCTGCCGCCGACGGAGATTTTCGGACGCTGTCGCCGGCTCGACCGCTGTCTCGTGACGCATCCCCTCAATCCGCCGGAGCTCATTCCGCTCGTCGAAGTCGTCCCCGAAGGCCGGACGACGGTCGCGAGCGTGACGCGGGCCGCCGACTACCTCCGCGCGCTGGGGCGCTTTCCGATCATGCTCAAGAAAGCGATCCCGGGCTACGTGGTCGGGCGCATCTCGGCGGCGATATGGCGGGAGTGCATCGATCTCGTGCTGCGCGGCGTCATCAGCGTGGACGAGCTCGATCGCGCCGTGTCACTCGGCCCCGCCATCGGCTGGGCGGCCGCGGGACCGCACCTCACCTACCACCTCGCCGCGGGCGAGGGCGGCATCCGCATCTTCACGCAGCACTTGCTCGCGAGCTTCGAGAGCTGGTGGCAGCAGCTCGCGACCTGGGCGCAGCTCGACCCCGAGCAGCAGCGCGCGCTGATCCAGTCCATCGAGAAGGCCTACAAAGGAAAGGTCGAGTTCCTACGGGAGGCGCGGGACCGTCGCCTGAGCGCGATTCTCAAGGCGCTTGAGGGGGCACGCGCACCATCAGGATCGGAATCCGGCTGACGTGTCGTAATGCTGTCGCGGTGGTGCCGTGAACCACGTCGCTCCATAACGAGTGCCCGTGGGTGGCCATCGCGATCAGGTCGACCTGCTCTCGCTCCGCCGCCGCCGCGATTTCCTTCGCCGGATCCCCTGCCGCGAGCACGGCGTCCGCTTCGACCCCCGCCCGCTGCAGCTCCTGACAGACCTGCTCGAGATACGCGCGATCCTCCTTCAGCTCCTGCGACTCCCGCAGATTGAGCGACCCCATGTTGCGCGCCGCCCAGCCGTCGGCGACGTGTAGCAGCAGCACTTGAGCGCCGAGCAACTTCGCGAGCCCGGTGATGTGCTCGAGGATCGCTCGGTCAGCCGGGCCGTTTTCGAGCGGCACGAGGATGCGCTTGTACATCAGTGCATCCATCCCGCGAATATCCGGACCAACAGCCAGCCGTTGAACGCGGCGATTGCCACCGCGACCAGATAGGACAATGCCGTCAGCCATTTGGGATTCACGAACTCGCCCATCTTGAGGCGATCGGACGTGAATCGGACCAGAGGGAAGACCGCGAACGAGAGCTGCAGGCTGAGGATCACCTGGCTGAGGATCAGGAGTTGGGCGGTGCCGTGCTCACCGAAAAAGATAGCCGTCGCCGCGGCCGGCACAATCGCGATCAGCCGCGTGATGAGCCGGCGCAGCCACGGCCGGATGCGGATGTTGAGAAACCCTTCCATGACGATCTGCCCGGCGAGCGTGCCCGTCAGCGTCGAGTTCTGGCCCGACGCGAGTAACGCAAATGCGAACACCGCGCTCGCGCCCGCGACGCCGAGCAGCGGGGTCAGCAGCCGGTAGGCATCCTGGATCTCGGCGACCGCCGTGTTGCCGGTGTGATGAAACGTGGCGGCGGCGACGATCAGAATCGCGGCGTTGATGAACAGCGCCGACGTGAGCGCGACGGTCGAGTCGATGAAGGCGTACTTCACCGCTTCGCGCTTGCCCGCGGGCGTCTCCTCGTAGCTGCGCGTCTGCACGACGGACGAATGGAGGTAGAGGTTGTGGGGCATCACCGTCGCGCCCAGGATGCCGATGGCGATATAGAGCTTGTCGGGATCCTTGAGAATCGACGCGGTCGGCACGAAGCCGCGGAGCACGGCGGCCGCGTCGGGCCGGGCAATCAGGATCTCGAACAGGAAGCATCCCGCAACCGTCGCGATGAGTGCCACGACGAGGGCCTCGAGCAACCGGAAGCCCTTGTGCTGCATGTAGAGCACGATGAGCACGTCGCACGCGGTGATCGCGATGCCCCACGGCAGCGCGATCCCGAACAACAGATTCAGCGCGATGGCCGACCCGATGACCTCCGCGAGATCGCACGCCGCGATCGCGATTTCGCAGATCACCCACAGGAAGAACGAGACGGGCTTCGAATAGTGATCGCGACAGGCCTGAGCCAGGTCTCGGCCGGAAACGATGCCGAGCTTCGCGGCGAGTCCCTGCAGCAGGATCGCCATCATGTTCGACAGCAGAATGACGGTCAGCAGGGTGTAGCCGAACCGCGCACCGCCCGCCAGGTCCGTCGCCCAGTTGCCGGGATCCATGTAGCCGACGGCGACGAGATAGCCGGGGCCCGCGAACGCGAGCGCCTTCTTCCACCAGCTCCCCTTCTTTACGGGAACGGTGCGATAGACCTCCGCGAGACTCGGTGCGAGCCGCGGGTGTCGCCAGCCGGACTCGACGACGCTATGCGCCATCGGGGCGGGGGCGGCAGAAGAGAAGAAGCGCGAGCTCCCGGCCGACCACGCGCGTCGTGTCGTCCGCGAGTCGCACGATCGTGGGACCGTTGAACGGCTGGCGATCGATCACCGTGAGGCGCACGCCGGGCGTGAGTCCCTGCTCCGCGAGATACTTGAGGCGCTCGGGGTGTTCGTCTCCAACTTCCTGCAGCGTGACGGGCCGGCCGACTTCGATTTCCGCCAACGTCACGAGCTCGGCTTCTTCGATTTCACCGGCGGCCGTGGGGATGGGCGCGCCGTGCGGATCGTAGCGCGGCTCGCCGAGCGCGTCGGCCATTCGCTCGATCAACTTGTCGGAGACGGCATGCTCGAGTCGCTCCGCCTCGACGTGCACGTCGCCCCAATCGAAGCCGAGCCGGCTGGTGAGATACGATTCGAGAATGCGATGGCGGCGGATCATCTGCAGCGCGGCGCGCCGGCCCTGCGGCGTGAGTTGCACGCCGCGGTAGGGCACGTGCTCGATGAGGCCCGTCTCGGACAGCCGCTTCATCATGCCGCTCACCGACGGCGGCGCGATCGCGAGCATCGCGGCGATGTCGCTCGTCGTCGCGAAGCCGCCTTGACTCGTCAGATGAAAAACCGATTTGAGGTAGTCCTCGACCGACCGCGTGAGCGCCGGCGGCTCGGGACTGCGCAGTGCCGCGTTCATTCAAATCCCTGTCAACGAGACAGGGTGTTAGGCTAAACTAATTCTCAACTATTGTCAAGCGAAGATGTGGATTTTGTAGAGCTAAGAAATGAGGCTAATTAACGGTGTGAGAATGCGCTCGCTCATCCCCCAGACAGTGCGATTTCCTAGTGCATACGACGGCAATACCCGTCGGGGGATGCCAGGATGATCGACGACGACCTGCCCGCGCACTCCCGGTGCCGCGAGGGCCCGGAACGACACCCAGAACGCGTCTTGGACTTCCGAGCTCAGCGTAATGGTTGGACGCGCCGTCAACGCGAATACAAATGGTCGCACGACAACCGGAGGCAGCACCGGGGTCCGTGGGTGCAGATCGTCGAGGACGCCGAGGCGCTCCGCGGTCGAGAGATCGACGCCGATTTCTTCGAGCGTTTCGCGCGTCGCGGTCGTCAAAAGATCGGAATCGGTCGGCTCGCGGCGGCCGCCGGGGAACGCGATCTGCCCGGACCAAGTGTCGCCGACCCGCACCGCGCGGTGAATGAAGAGCACTTCCAGTCCATCGTCGCCGTCGTGCAGCATGACGGCGACCGCGGCGGCAATCATCCCTTGTTCGAATGGAATCTCAACGGGCTGGTAATCGCGCAGCTTGATCCGCGCGGTGTTTAGCGTAGCCATCACCCCAACTCCCAACTCCTAAGCAGAGACCTCCTCACCACCATCCACGTTGATAACGTTTCCCGTAATCCAGTCCGCGCCAGGCTGACAGAGCGCCACGATCGCGCCGCCCAGGTCGGCCGGCGTCGTGAGCCGGTGATGCGGATTCCGCTGCGTGGCGATCTCGACCAGCTTCTCGTTGCCCGGAATCTTGCGCAGCGCCGGCGTATCCGTCACGCCGCCGCGCAGGGCGTTCACGGCGATGTTGTGGGGTGCCAGCTCCAGCGCGAGCTGCCGCGTGTGCGACTCCAGCGCCGCCTTCGCGGCCGACACGGCGCCGTAGGTTGCGAACACGCGCGTCGAGCCTGACGACGTCATCGAGAAGATGCGGCCGCCCTTCCCCATCAAGCCGTGCTTCACGACGCCTTGCGCCCAGTACACCAGCGAGTGCGCCATGACGTCGAGTGTCATGTCGATGTTGGCCTTGTTCAACACGTCGTCGCCGATGTAGGGCTTCAGCGTGCCGAACGCCAGCGAATGCAGCAGCACGGCCACGTTCAACTTCTGCTTTGCCAGCTCGCCGAGCACCTCGTTGCGCTTCTCGTCGTCCGCGGCGTTGATGTTGAAGAACTGCGTCTTGCGTCCCAGCTTTTCGATATCCCGCCGGATCTCCGCGACGTGCTCGAGGCCCGCCTTGCGGTCCAGATGGACGCCGATGATGTCGTAGCCGGCCTGCGCGAGCGCGCGCGCGGCGCCTTCGCCGAATCCGCTCGAGGCGCCGAGGATCAGCGCCCACTTTGGAGTCTTGATTTGCGCGTGTGTGGTGTCTGGCATGGCGGTATAATAGCTCATGACGTGGGTGCTCGCTGCGCCGTGGCTGCTGGTGATGCTGCTCGTGCTGTATCGCTATGTCACGCGGCGTCCGCGTTTGCGCGATTACCAGCCGCTGACCACAGGCCCGCTCGTCTCCGTCATCATTCCGGCGCGCAACGAGGCGCGCAACATCGAGCGCTGCGTCAAATCGGTCCTCGCGACCGCGTATGCTCCGATCGAAGTCATCGTCGTGGACGACCGCTCGACCGACGGCACGGCCGAGCTCGTCGAGCCGGCGACGGGACGGCGTCTCCATCTGATTCGCGGCACCGATCCCCCCGCGGGCTGGTTCGGCAAACAGTGGGCGATCATGCAGGGCTATCTCGCGGCCACCGGCGAGCTGCTGCTTTTCGCGGACGCCGACACCCGCCACGAGCGCGAGCTCATCGGCCGCGCCGTCGCCGCGCTGCAGGCCGAGCGCGCCGATCTCTTCACCGTGCTGCCACGCCAGGAGATGCGCACGTTCTGGGAGCGCGTGATCCAGCCGCATGTGATGCTCGCGCTCGAGGCCGGTGTCGCACCGCTTGGAAGCGTGAATCGCACGCGCATCGACTGGCACGGCATCGCCAACGGACAGTTCATCCTGACGCCGCGCGCGGCCTACGAGAGCGCCGGCACGCACGGCGGTGTGCGTGACACGGTGGTGGATGACCTCGCGCTCGCGCAGGCGTACGTCCGCGCGGGCAAGGACATCTTCCTCGTGCACGCCGAGGAGTACATGACGACGCGCATGTACGGCTCGCTCCGCGAGATCGTCGCCGGCTGGTCGAAGAACCTCGCGTCGGGCGTGCCGCGCATGATGCCGCCCATTCGCATCGTGCGTGCGACTGTCCCCTACCTGATGTGGCTGCCTTCGCTCTTCTGGATCCTGCCACCGGTGGCGTGGGCGCTCCACTGGCCGTTCGGCGCAGTCGCGACGCTCATCGCGCTCGCGACATGGCTCGCGATCTACGCGATCCACCGCGTCCCGCCGTGGTACGCGCTGCTCTATCCGCTCGGCGCCGCCTTCGTCGCGTTCATCATGCTGCGCTCGGCGCTGCGTGGACGACGCATCGA
>DATJKA010000094.1:0-6419 GCA_035491815.1 Gemmatimonadales bacterium
CGTATCCCACGTGCACGACGTCGCCGAGGAAGCAGGTCGAGCTCCCCGTGTCCATGACGTTCGCGACGCTGCACTCGAAATGCGCGTAGCACTCATCGAGTACCGGCAGGCCTAACGCACCGGTGTGGTGCGGCACGTCGGCGAGCTTGTCGTGGTCGCGCCCGCTGACGAAGCCGAGTCGCCGGATGACGTCGAACTGCCTGGTGTGGAGTAGATGCACGCAGAAGCGACCCGTCTCGTAGACCATGTCGTGGCTGTGGTTGAACTTGTGGATGTAGACCGACAGCCGCGGGATCGTGGGCACGATCGACGCGCGCACGGCCGAATCGAGGATCATGCCGTTCTTCTTGCCGCCGCGAGCCGAGGTCACCGCTACGACCGGCGAGGTCAGATTGCGGAGGAGTTGGTAGGTCAGGCCGGGTTCGAGCATACTTCAAGATACATGTCCACTGCTCAGTCGCTGTCCGACCGCGTTCTCGCGCACATTCGCGCGGCTCGGCTCTTTAACGAACCGGGCGATGCCATTGTGGCCATTTCGGGCGGCCCTGACTCTGTAGCCTTACTCGATCTGCTGAATCAATTGTCGGCAGAATTGAACCTGCGATTAGTGGTTGGACATGTCGATCATGGCATTCAGTCCGACAGTCCGACCGTCCGACAGTCCGTCGCCTCTCTCTCGGAGAAGTATCAGCTGCCGTTCGAGACCACGGAGCTCAACCTCGGACCGGAAGCGTCGGAGACTGAGGCACGACGCGCACGGTATGCCTGGTTGCGCGAGCTGCAGCAACGCCGCGGCGCGAAGTATCTCGTCACGGCCCATCATCAAGACGATCAGGTCGAGACGATCTTGCTGCGGGTGTTGCGCGGCACCGCGCCGAGTGGACTGGCGGGAATCGCAGCACGCGCGCGCGGCGGACTGGTGCGGCCGCTGCTGCCGTTCACGCGCGCCGAATTAGTTGCATATACAACTGCGCGGGCGCTCCCGGTGCACGATGACCCCGCCAATCGCGATCCGCGCCACCTGCGGTCGTGGGTGCGGCAGGCCGTCGTGCCGCTGCTCAGCGAGCGACTCGGCACGCGCTTGCGAGACGATCTCCTCGCACTCGGTCGCCATGCAACGCGCGACACGCGCGCCTGGGATCAAGTCCTCGATCTCATGCCGAATCTCGGGCTCGACGTGCGGGAAAATGGCTTCGCCGTTGCCCGTGCAGTCGTGGGCGGCTATGATAACGCATTGTCGGTCGCGCTGTTGCGCGCAGCGGCTCGGCGCGTCGGGCTCGTACTCGGCCCCGCCCGCGCCCGTCAGCTCGCTGCGTTGGCGCGACGCCCGTCGGGACGGCACCTGCCACTCGGTGACGGGTGGTCGGCCGAAGTCGCCTTCGAGCAGCTCCGCGTTCAGCGCGAGCCTGCGGTTGGATGTGCCCTCGAGCGGATCGTGCCGAGCGGTGAGCGGGGATCGGCGCTCTTCGGCGATTTCGAGATCAGCTGGTCGCCGGCCACGGTGCCGGGACAGATCGAGCGGGCGACCTGGACGACCTGGGTGGATGCAGCCGGGGGGGATTGGGAAGTGCGGTCGCCGGCACGAGGTGATTCGCTGGTGCCGCTCGGCGGCGTAGGACACCGGCCCGTGCGGCGCTTATTAATGGAAGCGCGCGTGCCGCGCAGCAGACGGCCCGGGTATCCCGTAGTAGCGAGAGGCGAAACGATTCTCTGGGTTCCGGGCGTCTGTCGCAGTGCGGCGGGGCTGCCGGAACCCGGAACTCGAGCGGTGAGGCTGGATGTTACCGAGTGTCGCTGAGCTGAAACGAACCGTCTTCGATCAAAACACCATCGCCGAGCGGGTGCGGGAGCTGGGGCAGGAGATCACGGCGGCCTATCCCGACGGCGAGTTGCTGGTCCTCGGGTTGCTCAAGGGAAGCTTTATCTTTCTGAGTGACCTGGTGCGCAACATCGACCGGCCGATCCAGATCGATTTCCTTGTTGCATCGAGCTACGGCGACGGAACGGTGTCGAGCGGCAACGTCCGGCTGGTGTATGACCCTGAGACGAAGCTCGAGGGGAAGCACATCCTGCTGGTCGAGGACATCATCGACACCGGCAAGACGCTGAATAAGCTCGTGGCGCTGCTGAAGCAGCGCCGGCCGGAGAGTCTGGAGATCTGCGCGTTGTTGGACAAACATGTGGCTGAACACCTGGAGCTGGATGCGAAGTTCGTGGGATTCGACGCCCCGACGCTGTTTCTCGTCGGGTACGGTCTCGATCACGCGGAGAACTTCCGGCACCTTCCTTATATCGCGAGTCTGACGTAGATGGCCAATCGCATCCCCCCGCCACCGCGGGAATTCAACTGGGCCCGCATGCTGCGGACGCTCTCGTTCTGGGCGCTCCTCATCGTCGGGACGATCGCGCTGGTGCAGCTCGCCTCGAGCCGCCGTCGCGAAGAAGCCGAAATCACCTACACGCAGTTCATGGAAGAGCTGAACGCGGGCAACATCTCGACGGTCGAAATCGCCGAGCGCCAGAAGATTCGCGGCACCTTCCAGCGTCCCGTCGTGGTCAAGCGCCAGACGGTCGAGCGCTTCAACGTGCTGCTGCCGTTCGAGGCCGGCGACACCTTCGTCGCGAGCCTCTCGGCAAAGGGCGTGGACGTGCGCGCGCGCGAAGCCGGGCAGTCGTTCGGCGTCGTGCTGCTGACGTTCCTGCCGTACATCCTGATTTTCGGTCTCGTGATCTTCATGCTGCGGCAGATGCAGCAAGGCGGCAATCGCGCGTTCGCGTTCGGCAAGTCGAAAGCGAAGCTGCTCGCCGGCGACACGCCGAAGATCACGTTCGCCGACGTCGCCGGCTGCGATGAAGCGAAGCAGGAGCTCGAAGAGATCATCGATTTCCTGAAAGACCCGCAGAAATTCCAGCGGCTCGGCGGGCGGCTGCCCAAGGGCGCGTTGCTCGTCGGCCCGCCCGGGACCGGCAAGACACTCCTCGCCAAGGCGGTCGCGGGTGAAGCGGGCCGGCCGTTCTTCTCGATGTCGGGCTCCGATTTCGTCGAGATGTTCGTCGGCGTCGGCGCCTCGCGCGTGCGCGATCTGTTCGAGCAGGGGAAGGCGCACGCGCCGTGCATCATCTTCATCGACGAAATCGACGCCGTCGGCCGCCATCGCGGCGCCGGCCTCGGCGGCGGCCACGACGAGCGCGAGCAGACGCTGAACCAGCTGCTCGTCGAGATGGACGGCTTCGAGTCGAACGACGGCGTGATCCTGCTCGCCGCGACGAACCGGCCTGACATTCTCGATCCCGCGCTGCTCAGGCCCGGCCGCTTCGACCGGCAGATCGTCGTCGATATGCCGGACCTCAAGGGGCGCGAGCAGATCCTGCGCGTCCACGTCCGCAAGATCCCGATGGCCCCCGGTGTGAACCTCGAGCGCGTCGCGCGCGGCACACCCGGCCTCGCCGGCGCGGAGCTCGCGAATATCGTCAACGAAGCCGCCTTGCTCGCCGCGCGCAGGAACAAGTCGCAGGTGGACGGACAGGACTTCGAGGACGCGAAGGACAAGGTGATGCTCGGCCTCGAGCGGAAGAGCCGCGTGCTCTCCGACGAGGAGCGGCGCCTGGTCGCGTATCATGAAGCGGGTCACGCGCTCGTCGGGCTGACGGTGCCGGACGCCGATCCGCTGCACAAAGTCACGATCATCCCGCGCGGCCGCGCGCTCGGACTCACGGCGTACCTGCCGGAGGAAGAGCTGCACAAGTACACCAAGCGCTCGATCGAGTCGCGGCTGGCGATGGCGTACGGCGGCCGCGTCGCCGAGGAGCTCGTGTTCGGGCCGGAGAAGGTGACGACGGGCGCGGCGCAGGACATCCAGCAGGCGACGAACATCGCGCGCCGCATGGTGACGCAGTTCGGCATGAGCAGGGCCATCGGGCCGATCGCGGTGGGCGACCGCGAGCAGGAGATTTTCCTGGGCCGCGAGGTGGTGCAGCGCCGCGAGATCTCCGACCGCACGGCGCAGATCGTGGATGAGGAAGTGAAGGGCATTCTCACCCACGCCTACAGCGAGGCGACGCGCATCCTGACCGAGCGCCGCACGGCGCTCGACCGGCTGGCGCAGGCGCTGCTCGAGCGCGAGACGCTGGAGCGCGAGCAGGTCGAGATGGTGATCGCCGGGCAGACGCTGCCGCCGCTGCCACCGACCGCGCTGCCGTCGCGCGCCGAGACGACGACGGATGAGAAAGAGAAGACGCCGCAGCGTACCTCCGGCGGCATTCTCCGCAATCCGCCGCCTGAGCCCGCCGGGGCGTGACCGCTCCGGGCGCGGCAGACCTCTCCAAACTTCGGATCAATCGCGACGACCCGCCGCCCGCCGTTAAGCGGGCGCTGGGTCGTGTGCTATGGCTGGTCGGCGCGGCGATCGTCGTGTTTGTCGTCGTCATGCTGCTGGTGCGCGGTGGCGGCGCGGTGCCGGTGCAGGTGGTCACGGTTTCGGCAACCAGCGGGGCGGCAACGGGCGGCACTGGCGGCAACGGGAGCGCGGTGGCGGTCGTCGCCAACGGCTACGTCGTCGCCCGCACGAAAGCCGCCGTCTCCGCGAAGATCCCCGGTCGCCTCGCGATGCTCAACGTCAGTGAAGGCTCCCGCGTCAACAAAGGCGATATCATCGCCCGGCTCGACAACGCGGACTACGCCGCCGCCGTCGGGCAGGCGGAGGCGCAGGTCGCGAGCGCCAAAGCCTCACTGATCGAGACGCAGTCCGACCGCGACCAGCTCCAGCGCGACTTCGTGCGGGTGCGCGACATCCAGGCGCAGAATCCCAATCTCGTCTCGCCGCAGGACGTGGAGAACGCCCAGAGCAAGGCGAAACAGGGCGACGCCCGGGTCGACGCGCAGCAGGCGCGCGTGGATGCGGCGAATGCGGGGCTGCGCGTCGCGCAGGCGAATCTCGAGAACACCTATATTCGCGCGCCCTTTTCTGGAACCGTGCTGCGGAAAGAGGCGGAAGTGGGCGAGGTCGTCGCGCCCTCGGTCGGCGGCGGGTTGACGCGCGGCGCCGTGGTCACGATGGCCGACCTCGCGACACTCGAGGTCGAAGTAGACGTCAACGAGGCCTATATCGCGCGCATCCAGAGCGGTCAGCAGGCGCGCATCACGCTCGACGCGTATCCCGACACGGCGTTCCGCGGCGTGGTGCGCCAGATCATTCCCACGGCGGATCGCCAGCGCGCGACGGTGCAGGTGAAGGTGGCGATCACCGATCGCGACCCGCGGATTCTCACCGAGATGGGCGCGAAGGTCGAGTTTCTGCAGGCGGCGCGCCCGCAACCGGGGACCGTGGTCGAGCGTCCGCGCATCATCGTGCCCGCCGAAGCCGTTCGGTCCGACGGCGGCCGGGACGTCGTGTGGATCGTCCGCGACGGGCGGTTACAAAGACGTGACGTTGACGCTGGTCCGGTCAGCGGTAATTTCCGCGAGATTCGTTCGGGATTGTCGGGCGGCGAGCAGCTGCTGGTCGCCGGCGTCGAAACGCCCAAAGAAGGCCAGCGCGTAAAGCTCGCGCCGTAACGCACGACGCACGACGAACGACGCACGATTCACCACACCTGACATAGGACCCGCATGGCACTGGTCGAAATCCGTGACGTCTACAAATCGTTCCAGCGCGAAGAACAGCGCATCGACGTCTTCACCGGCCTCACGCTCGACATCGACGCGGGCAGCTTCACCGCGTTGATGGGTCCGTCGGGGTCGGGAAAATCCACGCTCCTGAACCTCATGGCCGGTCTCGACAAACCGACGAGCGGCACGGTAACGGTCGCGGGCTCGCAGGTCAGCACGATGTCGCCCGGCCAGCTCGCGGCCTGGCGCTCGCGCAACATCGGGTTCGTGTTTCAGTCGTTCAACCTGCTGCCGGTGCTCACGGCGTATCAGAACGTGGAGCTCCCGCTCCTGCTCACGCGGCTGTCGGGGAGCGAGCGCGCCGAACGCGTGAAAATCGCGCTCGACGTCGTCGGTCTGGCCGATCGCGCCGGCCACTACCCGCGGCAGCTCTCCGGCGGGCAGGAGCAGCGGACCGCGATCGCGCGCGCCATCGTGGCCGATCCGACGCTGATGCTGCTCGACGAGCCGACCGGCCAGCTCGATGCCAAGAGCTCGCAGGAGGTGCTCGCCTTGCTGCAGCGGCTGAACAACGAGTTCAACAAGACGATCGTGATCGTCACCCACGACGCCCACGCCGCCGAGCGCGCCAAGACGATCCTGCACCTCGAGAAGGGTGATTTGATCGAGAAGCCCCGTATGGCGGCAGTCGGCCGGTGAAATACCTCAGCCTGGTTGTCGCGAACCTCAAGCGTCACAAGCTCCGGTCGATCTTGACGATCGCGAGCGTGGCGCTGGCGCTGTTTCTGTTCGCCTCGCTGCGCAGCGTGAC
>DATJKA010000095.1:0-2747 GCA_035491815.1 Gemmatimonadales bacterium
GCTGTCGAGATTGCCGGTCGGCTCATCGGCAAAGAGGATGCGCGGCGAGTTGGCAAAGGCACGCGCGATCGCCACGCGTTGCTGCTCGCCGCCCGAAAGCTGGGTGGGGAAGTGGTCGAGCCGGTCGCCAAGCCCCACGCGTCCCAGGATGTCGCGGGCCCGCTCGCCGGCGTCGGTATCGCCGCGAAGCTCGAGCGGGACCTGCACGTTCTCGAGCGCTGTGAGCGTGGAGATGAGCTGGAAGCTCTGGAACACAAAGCCCACCTTCTGGCCGCGGAGCCGGGCGCGCTGATCCTCGTCCATGGCGGTGAGGTCGGCGTCGTCGAGCACCACCGTGCCGCGCGTTGGCGTATCGAGCCCGGCGAGGAGCCCGAGCAGAGTCGTCTTGCCGCTTCCCGAGGGCCCGACGATGGCAACGAACGCTCCTTGGGGTATGGAGAAGGAAACGTCGCGCAGGACAGCCAGCCGGTTGTCGCCGCTGCGATATTCCTTGGTGAGATCACGAGCGATGAGCATGAATGGGCGGCTGACGAAAATTGGAGGCGGGCAAGCGGGCTGGATCGGATGCCTGGCGGCGTTTGTCTGCGCAGTCTACGTCGGGGGCTGCGCGAAAGGTTCGGACGGACGATCGGCGGCGCAGTCGTCGGGCGTGCTAGCGGCCGCGGCCAGGACCGATTCTCAATCTAACGGCGCCGGTGTGGCGCCTGCCGCCGCGCCCGGCGCGCCGACGGCCGCGAGAGCGGGGCAGGCGGCGCGCGGCGTGGTGCTGTTCGCCGGCACCAGTCTCACCGCCGGCCTCGGACTCGATCCCGACAGCGCGTACCCGATGCTCATCCAGCGCAAGATCGACTCGGCGGGGTTGCCGTTCGACGTGGTGAACGCCGGTGTGAGCGGCGAAACGTCGTCGGGATTGCTCGACCGGCTCGACTGGCTGCTTCGCGCGAGGTTCGACGTGTTCGTGCTCGAGACGGGCGCCAATGACGGGCTTCGCGGTCTGCCAACAACCACCCTCCAGTCGAATTTGGAGCGAGCGATCGATCGCATTCGAGCCAAGCGGCCCGATGCGCGGATCGTGCTCATTCAAATGGAAGCGTTGCCCAATCTCGGACCCAAGTACGAGGCAGCGTTCCACGCGGTGTACCCCCGGGTGGCCAGGGAGAAGAGCGTGACGTTGCTGCCATTTCTCCTGAACGACGTGGCCGGCCGTCGTGGTCTGAACCAGGCCGACGGCGTGCACCCGAATGACGTGGGCGAGCACATCGTGGCGGATAACGTGTGGCGCGGGTTGAGGCCGGTGCTGGACGGCATCGCGAACACGCGTCACTAACGGGTGCTTAGGGCTTGATCCCGCGGTGACTGACGGCCCAAATGTACGCCGCCACCTCGCCGGCCTCCGCGTCGCTGATGCCCCCGGGGTGCGAAATCATGACGGTGCCGGCCACGCCATGGGTGTCGACATAGAAGATGGCGCTCAGCTCGCCGCCTTTTGCGTCCTTCCATTGATGCGGACCGAGCGGCGGAGCCACCGGCCCACCCTCCAGCCGCATGCCGTGGCAACCGAAGCACATGCCCTTTCCGTGAAAGATCCGCCGGCCGGCGTCGATCATCGCGGGCGTGATGGCACTCGTGTCGGGCTGCTGCGTGTACGACTTGGCGGGCTCCGTCGCGCCGCGCCCGGCGGCCGCGAACAGGCAGGCGATCACAACGGCCATGGCCGGAGCGGCGCGCGCTGGAATCTTTGTGCGCATCAGAATGGCGTCGATGATGAATGTACCGGCCGTGACGAACTGCGGAGTGAGCGTCCCACGCTTGACGAGCCGCTGCCTCCGCGCTCTTGTCCATCATAGTTGGAATCGTCGACCATCGCGGGGGACTCATGGACGCCAAGCGCGCGATTCCGGCGGGGGCGATCGGGACAGCAGTCATGAGTGCACTGTGGCTGGTCGAGCCTTCGATCGGCCTGCCGAAGATCGCGGTTGGGCAGTTGCTCAGCACCGCGATGTCGGTCTCGGTCGCGCAGTGGAGCGCAGGTCCCGCCGGCGGTTGGATCGTGCACCTGATCGTGGGCACGGTGCTCGCGTTGATCTACGACGCGGCGTTCGTTCGCTGGCTGCCCGGTCGCCCCGCGGTACGCGGCGCGATTTACGGCGCGATCGTGTTCCTTGCTGCACAAATCGTGTTCATGCCGCTCGTGGGCGCGGGGTTCTTCTCGCATGGCGACATCGAACTGCTGTTCGGCAGCTTGCTCGGCCATCTCGTGTACGGTGTGGTCGTTGGCTGGATCTGCGGTCTTGGCCTATCGGAGAGCGAACATTCGGCGCCCGCAGTCGCCCCGCCGAGTAGCAGCACGAGCCGCGCCGTGTGAGTCCAGCTCGCGGTGTCACGGAATCCCATCGCCGGCATCTCACGCCGCCGTGGGTCGGGACGCGGCGCGCCACGCACTGCCGACATGGCCGCTCGTCAAATCGCCGCCCGGCTCGAGCGTACCGCGGCTGCCCGGCGTCGAGCAGGTCTGGATCTGGGGATGGTCGGCGGTTCGTCGGCGCTCCGTTGACAGCAGCGCCATGTCACTCTAAGTTCAAAGGCTGTCTGCGTTTACACTCAAAAATTCTAGAGCACAGCGATATGGCAATACCGGCAACCCAGATCCGCCGCGGCATGGTGATCGTGTTCGAGGGCGAGCCGTGCCGTGTGATCGAGTTCCGTCATCATACGCCCGGCAACCTGCGCGCGATGGTCCAGGCCAA
>DATJKA010000096.1:0-4524 GCA_035491815.1 Gemmatimonadales bacterium
ACGCGCCAAAGTGCACCGATCGCGCTCCGTGACCCACTAGGACCGCTGAGGAGACGATCGTGCAATGCGAAACAGGGAGCCTCACCGCGAGGCTCCCTGTTTTCCGTTGTGCTTGCCGTTGTTCGCGGGCCCGCCGGCGGCCGCTGCGAACGGAGGTCCGATTGACAACAGATCCGCCGGATCGATAGTCAAAGCACCAAAGCGCGCGCTCCAGTGGAGATGCGGGCCGGTGACGCGCCCCGTGGCGCCAACCCGCCCGATCTCCTGGCCGCGCTCGACCGTGTCGCCCGCGGCGACCTCCGGCTGACTCATGTGGAAGTACCCTGTGACGATCCCATCACCATGATCGATGTACACCACGTTCCCGGCGAGAAAGAACGTGTCGACCAGTGCGACGACGCCGCGATTGGCCGCGTAGATCGGATCGCCGGTCGAGCCGCGGTAGTCGATCCCGAGGTGGCTGCTCGACACGCGACCGTTGAACACGCGCCCGCTGCCGAAGCGGCTCGTGACGCGCGCCTGCCGTGGCCGGAGGAACGGGAGGGTCCAGAGCTGCGGCGTGTTCTGCGCGTGGCGGCCGAGGGTCTGCGCCAGCTCGTTCTCGCGCTCTACGCGGGCTTCCGTCGCGGCGTCCATCGGCCGCGTGAACCGCTTGTCGACGCGCAGCCGGCTCGCACCGCGGGCGCGGCCGCGCCTGCTCGCGACGGGCTCGGGCTGGTGCGGATAGGGCAGCACGATCCGCAGGGTGTCACGCGCGCCCGAGGCCAGCGAGAGCTCCGCCGTCGCGACGACCGAGTCCGAGGCGCCGACAGGCACGGCGCCCAGCGCTTCGAGCTTCGCGCCGCCGGCCGAACGGAAGTGCAGCGGCTCTCCGGACATGGCGCCCGTGACGGACACCACGGAATCGTCGTGCCCGGTCGGGCGATCGATCGTCAATCGCACGAGGGATCCGGGCGCGGGCGCGCGCGGCTCTACGGTCAGCCGAGGCTGCTGCCCTTCGACTGGATGGAACGCGAACGAGAGAATCGCAGCGACGTACGCCGCGGTGATGGATCGCATCGAGCTGTGCATGAGCTCAAGATTGACGCAGGCCACGCGCACTCAGCAACCCCAGGTGGTTCACCGGGTACCAACTACTGATGGACGTCGTTCGCCGGATTTCCCTCCTCGCTAGCGGCGGCCTGCTCGCCGTTGTCGCGCTGATTGGCTCGGCACGCACGCATCGTGCGATGAGCGACAGCGCCGCGACGCAGCTCGCCACGTCGACGCAGTATTTCGATTCGACGATCGTGCTGGCGCGCAACGCGCGGCCGCAAGGCGCGCGCGGCGATGCGCTTGCCGTGGCGCTGACCTATCTCGAACGACTGCGCCTCGGGCTCGGCAGCCCATTCCTTCTCGCCGACGAGGCGCTCGAGGATCCCCGACTCGACTACGCCATGCACTCGCGTGTGGCCTGGGCGCTCCTCGGGAGGCTTCGCCGCGGTGAAGCATACGTGATCGATCCCGCGGTGCTCGACGGAATCGGTCCCTGGAATCGGGAGGGACAGGGCGCCACCGGCGCGGCGCATCTGGAGCTGATCGAACGCGCCATCGAATCCGCGTCGGATCCGCGTGCCGGCGAGCTCGCGGTGCGCCTCGCCTACATGATCGCAGCCGCCAGAGGATCGGTGGGCGTGTCCGGCGTCGGCATCGCCGCGCAGGTGGCGGCACTCGTTCGCGACCGCGCGCTGGCCGAGGACGACCTGCGGTCGCTGCTCGCGGATGCTCGCGAACAGCGCATCGACGTGATGACCATGATGACCAGCCGGCGGGCGAGTCGCTCGTTCCGGGTGGAACAGCCGGCGCTCCTTCCGCTGGATGCCGCGCTTCGCACGGAGGCAATGGAGCAGACGCCGGCACTGGTCCGCGCGATCGACACCCTCGAGCGAGTCCACGTCGAGAGGCAGGCACCGGCCGCATCCGCGAGCGTGTTCGGCGAGGCCTTTGCGCGGCGAGCCGAAGCGCTCGCCGAGTGGCGGCCACCCGAGGCACCGGTCGTCGTGACGCTACGCAGCCGCCCCGAGAGCGGAATCTTCGCGACGAACGACGAGTCGCTGGCCGCGATGTACGCACCGTTGGTGTCCGAGGCCGACTCCTCGCGCCGGCTTCCCGCGCTCGCCGTTCTGTCGACAGCCGTGGCATTGCGCACGCGCGCGCAGGACACGCCGTGGTTTGCCGGCGACCCGGCGCCGACGGTGCCCGATCTCGCGACGGAGTTCGGGCTGGCCGACGTGTCGTTCGACCCGAGCGTCCCGTCACAGTGGCGGCCGTACTACCTGCGTGAGCTGGCGGACGGACTTCGCGACATGCAGGAGGTCTTCCCGGCGCTCTCGCTGACCGGATTGCGCGTCACGTTCGGTACCGAGACGCTCCGCGATTCAGCGCTGGCGATGCACGATCCGCGCACTCGTACCTTGCAGCTGTCGGTGGCGACTTCGGGCGGTACGCTGGCCCACGAGCTGTCGCACGATCTCGATTGGCAGACGGCGCGTCGTCTCTTTGCCGACGGCCGCGGCTACAGCACGGATCGCGCGATGCACGATCAGCGGGGACCGCTGGCCAGCTCGGTGAGCACGCTCGCCGCCGAAGCACGCCTCTTCCGCTGGTACAGCGGTGGTCCGTCGGCGGTGCCGGGCGACCGGCCGGCCGAAGTGTTCGCGCGAAGCGCCGACTGGTTCGTCGCATCGGCATTGGCGCTGCACGGGCGCAGCAACGGTTTTCTCACGGCGGTTCAGGATGCGATGCTCCCCGGATATGCCGCCGGACCCCCGGTGGCGATCGGGGCGACGGGCGCCTCGTCGCTCCTCAGCGCGATCGAGCAGATGACGTATGTGCCCGATTCACTCCGCGCGATGTTCGAGGTCGCGTGGGCCGACGCCAGCATCGTCGATCCCGTGGTGATGGTGCGCCGCGTGCTCGAGACGCCGGTCTCGTGGCGTGGGCTGTCGTCGCGCGTGGGCCACGCGCAGGTCATGCTGCCGATCGGCAGCGTTGCCGCGTGCCTGCCCGCGCTGACACCGGAGGCGCAGGCGAGAGAGCGGCTGCTCGTGCTGGCCGTGGATGCGCGCGCGCGCGGCGCGGCCGTGCGCCGGGCGCGGTTCTACGCGTCGAGCACGCGAGCCGATTGGGCGCGAGCGCTCCTCGGCACGCCGCCCTGGCGCAGCGATCTGGACGATGGATTGCTTGAAGGACTCCGGGCGGCGGTGCTCACCGAGCTTGCAAACCAGTGGTCGGCTCAGGGAGTCGTGCCGGTCGTGCCCGGCGCGTTCCGCGCCAGCGCCGAGACCTGCGTCGCCAGCTCGCGCTGACGCGCCTCGATCTGACTGACGAGTCCGAGCAGCTCGTGGTGCCGCAGGTCTTCGGTCGTCGGCTCTTTCTGGATGAACGTGAGCGCCCCGCCGGTCTCGATCCGGCACTCGCGGACGTGCGCCAGTGACGAAATCCCCTGGCGACGCGCCGCCGCCTCGAGCTCGGCCACGGTGATCAACTCGCGCTCGAGATGGTGGCGAAGAATCCGGCCATTGCGGACGAGCGTATCGGGCCGGCCTTCGATCGTGTCGAGCTTGCCGAAGTGGTACAGCAGGCGTACGACGACGGCATTCATGATCAGCAGCACCGCCGCCCCAACCAGCCCGCCGATGAGAGAATTGTCGTTGCCGATGATGGCGTTCTGCACCGTGTTGGAGAGCAACAGCAGCACGACGAGGTCGAATGGATTGAGCTGCGACAGCTCACGCTTCCCGGCCAGCCGCAGCCCGATGAGCAGGAAGGCGTACACGACGATCGTGCGGAGGATCTTCTCCGAGTCGGCGATGTCAGGCGACAGCAGCGACGAGATCATTGAGAGGAGCCCCTGGGGGTGGTGGGGCGAGTGGGGTGGGACGGAATCTACGGCGTGCGACGGGCGGCGGGCGGCTGCTCGGGCGACGGGCGGCGGCGGACGGGCGGCGGATAGAGATGAGCGAACTGCGGAAAGACAAGTGCATAGGGCGCGAGCGATGCCGCCGGTCGTCGCTCACGGCTCGCGCGCTATGCGCTTGACGTCGCCCGCCGCCCGCCGCCCGCCGCCCGCCGCCCGCCGCCCGCCGCCCGTCGCCCGTCGCGGCTCGTCACGCCTTTCGCTGCGCCAGTCTCCGCCTGAGCGTGTTGCGCAGCCGCTCTTCGGTTCGCGGTCCTACATCCCACTCGTCGAGATGCCGCAGCAGCGTGTCGAGCGAGAACACGTGCCGGCTCTGGTCGCGGTCGCGCGTGAACACCACGTGCGACCAGCCGCGCATGCCGGTCGGGGTGTACCAGTCGCGGTCGATGCGGAGCTTGCGGCCGGAGATCGCCCGGATGAAGACTCGCTCGTAGCGCGAGCGCGGCAGGGCGCGCACCGGAAACAGATCGGCCCACGTGCACAGGCGGCCGACACGATCGTACGCCGGCGGGCGATCCTCCAGCTCGAGCAGCGAGGGCGTGTGGCCGCGCATCACGGCCGTGATG
>DATJKA010000097.1:0-32041 GCA_035491815.1 Gemmatimonadales bacterium
CGTCGCCGCGAGCCGAGTGGGTGACGGCCTCATCGTCGTCGCGAGCAAGAGCCTGCTCGGATCCGCCGGCGCCGATCCCAAGACGCGCGATTTTCTCGTCGCGCTCGCGCGCTGGACCCGACGTCCCGCCGAGTGGGCGAGCGTGACGGCCGCATCACAACCGGTGCCGCTTCGCCTGGCCAATGCCCCGCAACGCCTCGGTGTCCATCCGCCGACGCTGACGGCACCGACGGGTGCGGCGGTGACCGCGTTGCCGCTCGTGGCGGGCGCGAGGGCGGAGGACAGCGTCATCGCGCCGGGATGGGTCGCGCGTCAGGGCATGCGCGTCTTGTGGGCGCGGTTCACGCCCCAGGGACTCGATTCGCTGCTGCGGTTCGTCGACGTCGCCGCGCTGAACACGATCGCGACGTTGATTCCGTTCCCGGCGCTCGCCGACACGATCGGCACCCGCAATCTCTGGAAGGTCACCGCCGAGCGGCTGCAGGCGACGAGCATCAAATGGTTCCCCGCCGTCTCGCTCGCTGCCGTGGGGGGGGCGTCACAAGGCGCCGACGAAGTCGATCGTCGCGGCGACCTCGTGCCGATCGCGTGCGGGCTCGACACCGCGTTTTGGCGCGGCGCGCTGCGGCCCACGTATCGGCAGCTCGTGCGGCTGGGCGGCGCGCGCCCCGACGTGCTCGCGGGTGTCGCGCTCGATCTCGACAGCGCGATGACGGAGTATTCCGGCAGCGGTTTCTGCGATGCGGACTATCGCGTCGGCCTCGCCGCCCTGGGGCTCGACTCGATCGACGCGAGCCGGTTGGCGGCGCTGCCCCCCATCGCGCGTTACGACTCGCTGCTCGAGCGAGGACTGTTGAACCGTTACTTCGACGCATTGTCCGCCGCGGTCGCCGAGCGCGCCGGCGCCCTACGCGGAGAGGTGCGGCGGCTCAACGCCGAGGTCCGGTTCGCCGTACGGGCTACGGACCGGCCCGCCGATTGGTTCACTCTGGGATTGCTGCGCGGGCTGTCGAGCCGCGACGCCCCCGTGCTGCTCTGGCTCAAGGGCGGAGCGGCTGGAGGCGAGAGCGCCCGCACGCTACTCCGTGAATATCGCGCGCGCGAGATCTATGCCCTCTCGGCACACGCGCTCGCCCCCGATCGCGCGACGTTCGCGCCCGCGGGGCTGCCGCGCCTGCACGCGAGTGTGTTCGGCGAAAACGCCGGATTCTGGCTCGATGGGGCGGCATCGGACAGCCTGGGACGTGCGATTCGGCGATTTGTGAGGTAATAGGCTTGCCGGGGGCGAGGGCCGCCCGGTAATTTTGTGAGCTGGAAGGGGTGGGGCCGATGGTCGCGGGTGGCCGGCTTGAGGGGCCATTCGAGGAAAGTCCGAGCTCCACAGGGCAGACCGCCAGGTAACGCCTGGGCGCCGCGAGGCGACGGAACAGGGCCACAGAGAACAGACCGCCCTTGTATCCAAAGGGTAAGGGTGAAAAGGTGGGGTAAGAGCCCACCGCGGGCCTGGTAACAGGCACGGCACGGCAACCCCCGGTCGGAGCAAGGCCAAATAAGCAGCGAGACCCGGCCCGGGTCGTTTGAGCTGCGGGTAGGCCGCACGAGGTGGCTGGCGACAGTCACCCCAGAGAGATGACCATCTGCTCGTACCAACGAGTAAACAGAACTCGGCTTACGGTCCCACCACTTCCTCCCCTGTGACCAAGCCGCCCGCGTATCCTCCCCACTGGGAGAACGTCGCCGACCTGCGCGTCTTCCGTACCACGACCGGAGAGTGGGAAAAGCTCATCGGCTGGCGGACCGACATGCGGAAACGCGGCTGGAAGCTCCTGAAGGTGACCAGCGAGGAGACCGAGGTGATCGCGATTTTCGGACGGACCAAGACCAAGGAATAGTGATGCGCATCGGTATCACGGTAGTCACGCTAGCCGTCGTGGCCTGCGGCTCGCACGCCAAGCCCTCGACCACGCCGACGCCGGTGAACCAGCCTCCCGTTGGTCCGCCGGCGGTGCAGCCTCCCGTCAATCGCGGCAACGACGGCAACATTCGCCTGGGTCCGAGCGCGCTCCGATACGTGATGCACTCGGTCGTACACATCGATCAGGAATTCCAGGGCATGCATCAGCCGCTCGATTTCGGGCTGCGCGCATTCTTCGCCGTCACGATCACCGGGCCGGCGGATTCCGTCGGCTATCCGACCACGATCACGATCGACTCGATCGCGGCCGATTCGGGCACCACGGTGCCCATGGGCATCAATCTCGGGAACGCGAAAGGCCTGTCGTTTGTCGGTCGCTTGACGCCGAAGGGCGATTTCAGGAACCAGAGCGCGTCCGACAGCACGGCCGCGCAATCGCTCGCTCCCGTGGTCGGCTCGTTCAAGAATTTCTTCCCGCGCTTGCCGCCGTCCGGAGTGACACTCGGCGCCAATTGGACGGACACGACGAGCGAGAACGACCGCGCCGCCGGCGCCGTCACCGTCAAGAGCGTCAACCGCTCGCACGCGGCGGCCTGGGACGACCGTAGCGGCGTCCGGACGCTCCGGGTCGACGTCACGTCCGACTTCACGATTCAGGGGAGCGGGCAACAAATGGGACAGCCGTTCGACGTCGCGGGCACGGGCGTGCGTAGCGGCACCGACTTCATCTCCACCGACGGTCGCTACATGGGTGGCGAGTCGCGCGATTCGACGAACATGACGATCACGCTGACGGTTCAGCAGATGACGATTCCGCGGACGCAGGTATCGAGGACTACGGTAGCGGTGTTGCCGTAATGCGCGGTTTGGCGGCCAAGCGGCTGGGCGGTTGGACTCTTCTCGCCGCTGCCGTTCTCACCGCCCAACCGCTCAACCGCCTGACCGGCCAGCAAGTGGCCTCCAACCGCGCCAGCGCGTATCTCTTTCCGACCAACGCCGAGGACGTCCGCGCCATCTGGGTCAACCCGGCGGGCCTCGGCGTGCAACGCGACGCCTCGATCTACGGCGAGCTCGGTGTCGGTGATCCCGGCTCAAAGGGGCGGCTGCGGCAGATCAACGTCGGCTTCAACTCGAGTGGCCTTGCGTTCGCCTATCAGCGCGACATTCTCGACAACGGTGTGCGCGGCAGCACGTATCGTCTGGGCCTGGGGGGTAGTGCCGCCGGCCTTGCGGCTGGCTTCGACGTCGCGCGCTACGGCGGCAACGGCGCGAATGCTACGGGCTGGGATCTGGGCCTACGCTACGCCGCGCGGCCCAGCTTCATTCTGGGGTTCGTCGCCGCCAACATCGGGCAGCCGATCGTGCGGGGACTGCGGCAACGATTGACGTTCCTGCCGGGTCTCACCTGGCAGCCGCCGCCGCTCGCGGCGCTGGGACTCTCCGCGGCAGCGCGCATCACACCGGACTCCGTCATCGCTTACAACTTTGGTTTGAGTTGGCGCGCCGGCGCGCAACGGCGTTGGCCCATCGAGATCCTCGCGCGTCTGGACACCGATGGCGGTCTGCGCCGCGGTGCGTTCGCGTTCGGTGTCGCGATCGGTGGGCAGGACCGGTTCGGCGCCGTCGTCACCACGCCGGGCGACGTCTCCCGCATCGATGAAGCGAGCATCTACGGTCTGACGGCGCGCGAGCCGTCGCACGGCCGCCACTAGGGACGGCGTCGCGTCGTCGTCCGGCTGCGTCGAGAAGGCTTCGTCGGCGTCGTCGAGCGCGGCCGCGCCGCCGGCGGCGGCGGCACAGCGCGGCGCGGGGGCGGCGGAAGCGGTGGCGGTTCCTTATTGAGCTGTGATCTGATCCGCATCATGTCGCGGAACGACAAATTTCGGTACACCGTGTCCGCGAGTCCTGCCGATTGCCTGCCGTAAATCACGAGCCGAAACGCCAGGCCGCTATGGAGAATGAGATCGATGTCACGCCGCACGCTATCGCGTGCATAGGAGCGCACGTCGTGCGGCGTCATCACGACGGTGCGCCGCCGTGTCAGGAGCAACAGGGTCGAGTCTTCCTGGCCGGCGGGCTCGTACGCGAACATGCCGACGTCACCGGGAAGGAGTGCCCGCCGCGCGCGCAGGGTGCGCGCGAGGCTGTCGGGCAGCGGCGCGCGGGTGTCGATCCGCGCCGGCTTGCTGAACACGTAATACGCGACCGCCGCGCCGCCCCCCGCGAACGCGATGAAGAGCAGGCAGCCGGCGACGCCCAAGCCCACGAGCGACCGGTAGAACATCGAGCGCAGCCGCCGGCGCAGCGGTAGCCGCACCCGGTCGCTCGCCGCGGTCGGCAGCGCGCCGACGAGCGCGCGACTCACGTCGCTCGCCATGGGAAACCGCTTCCCGCGCGCTTTCTCCATCATGCGCTCGAGCACTACGGCCATCTCTTCCGGCACGTCGGGACGGAGCTGGCGGATCGGCTGGGGCGGCTCGGTCAGCTGCTGCGCGAGAATGGCCGCCGATGACGGGCCGTCGAACGGCGGCGCGCCGGCGAGCATCTGATAGAGCACCACGCCGAGCGAGTAGATGTCCGAGCGGCCGTCGAGCGGATCGCCCGACGCCTGCTCGGGACTCATGTACTGCGGCGTGCCCACGACGAGCCCTTCGCTGGTGAGCTGCGTGGACGGACCGCTCTTCCGCTCCTTCGCCGCCTGCACCGCCTTCGCGATGCCGAAGTCGGTCACCAGGACGTGACCGCTCTTGTCGAGGAGAATGTTGTCGGGCTTGATATCGCGGTGGACGATTTCCTGGCTGTGCGCGTAGGCGAGCGCGTCGGCGACCTGCCGTGCGATGCGCGCCGCGTCGCCGATCGGGAGCTTCTTCTGCGTCTCGAGCAGCTGGCCGAGCGAGGGGCCGTCGATGCAGCGCATGATGATGTAGAAGATTTCGCGCTGCCGGCCGACCTTGTAGATCGGCACGATGTGCGGATGCTCGAGGCGCGCGACCGTTTGTGCTTCGCGCAGGAACCGCTCCGCGGCGGTCGGCGAGGGCGCGAGCTCGACGTCCATGACCTTCACCGCGACGTCGCGATTGAGCGTGTTGTCGCGCGCGCGAAAGACGGCGGCGAATCCCCCCTGACCCAAGAGCGGACCGACGGTAAATTCCTGCCCAAGCGCTTGTTGCAAGCGCTCTTGGAGACTCGAGACGTCCATGGCGGTGCAAGAAACTAGAAGTGCGAGGCGCGTTCTGCTAGGGACGGCGGCGCTCGTTGCGGTATGGCTGTTCGGTGTGTGGCCGCCGCCGGTGTGGTGGCGTGATCACGAGCCGCGCTGCACGGCAATGATGCGGTTGCGTGACGACTGCACGACGGGTCGCTGGGCAGACGGGCGGACGGTCGGTGAACGACACGCGCCGTCCGCCCTTCTCGAACGGATGGTCATCATCGCGGAAGACTCGCGATTCAAAACGCATCACGGGATCGACTTCGTCGAGCTGCACGATGCGTGGACCGCCGGCGGCCATCGCGGCGCGAGTACGATCACCCAACAGCTCGCGAAGAACCTCTATCTCTCCCCGTCGCGCTCTATCCTCCGGAAAATCAAAGAGGCCGTGACGGCGGTCCGGCTCGAGCTCGCGCTCCCGAAGGAGCGCATCATGGCCTTGTATCTGGAGAATGCGGAATTGGGGCCTGGCGTCTGGGGGATGGAGGCGGCGAGTCGGGCGTACTTCGGTGTGCCGGTCGGAAAGCTCAGTGAAGCCGAAGCAGCAGCGCTCGCGGCCACACTCCCCCAGCCCAGAACGTCGAATCCCGCGTTTCGCCCGGCGCGCATGCTCGCGCGGCGCGATCTGATTCTGGCGCGCTTTTACGGCGGCAAGACGCCCGTGCCGCATATAGACGAAGACTCGATCCCGGTGATTCCAGCGATCGAGCCTCCTGTCATCCCATTGATTCCCGCGGACTCGCTCGTCGACTCGCTAATCCACCAGCCGTAGCGGCATCACGAGGGCCATGTAGGACGCGGGATCGTTCCAGCCGACCGGCTCGATCGTCGCGGCGCGCTCGGGCGCCTTGAACGTGAGCCGCACCTCGTCGGTGGGCATGTACTTCAGGATCTCGAGCAGGTAGGTCGCGTTGAAACCGATCTCGAGCGGCTCTCCCTCGTAGGTCACCGCCAGCTCATCCTGCGCTTCGCCGAGGTCCGGGGTCTGCACCGAGAACTTCACGTTGCCGCCGGAGAAAGCGAGGCGGATCCGATGCGTCTGATCGCTCGCCACGACGCTCATGCGACGTAGCGCGGCGGCCATCGCTGTCTTGTCGACGGTGGCCTGCTTGTCGTTCTCGCGCGGGATCACCTGCTCGTAGTTGGGATACGGCCCTTCGATCAATCGCGAGAAGACGAGCGTGCCACCGGCGCGGAAGCCGATGTGGTTGTCGCTCTTGGCGAGCTCGAGTTCCGCGTCGCCGGCATAGAGGCGGCGGATCTGCTCGAGCGCCTTGGGCGGCACGATCAAGTCCGCCGTGGAGCCGCCGGTGGCCGGCACGTCCATCTTGGCGAGCCGGTGGCCGTTGGTCGCCACCATCCGCATGCGGTCGGGCCGTAGCTCCCAGAGCACGCCGTTCAGGATCGGCCGGCTTTCTTCGGTCGACGACGCGAACGCGACGTGGCTGACGAGCTTGTGCACGACACCCGCCGCCGCCTTCCAGGCCTTGTCGAATTTGACGGCGGGGAAGGACGGGAATTCCTCGCGCGGCAGACCGAGGAGCTTGAACTTGGAGCGCCCCGACTCGATCGAGACGCGCGCTTCACCGGCCGCCGTGATGCGCACCGGGCCGGACGGCAGCTCGCGCGCGATGTCTACGAGCTTCTTCGCCGGAAGCGTGACCGCGCCGTCGGCATCGACTTCGGCAGCCACGGTCGTGCTGACCGCGATGTCGAGGTCGGTCCCCGACAAGCGCAGGCCGCCGCCTTGCTTGGACGATTCGACGAGGACGTTCGCGAGAACGGGCAACGTCGTCTTGGCGGGAATCGCGGCCGCTACGGCCGCCAAGCCTTCCTGCAGCTTCTCCCGGGTGATCGTGAACTTCATGCTGGGCGCGTCGTCTCCAAATGAGGAAAGTCTTTACTACTGCTTCTCTATATAGAAATACTAGTAGTAGTAGCAGACATCGGGGATATGTGGGTGATATCGCTAAAGCGCAACCAGTGCATCACCTGTCGTACGTCACATGATGTTGGTGCACTGTTGGGACTGTTGGCGCTTTGCGGATATGTGAGTCGCTATCCCCACTCCCCACATCCCACGCCTTTTCCCACACCCCGTTTGTGCGTTACAGTGCGGACAATTCCTGGCGCGCCATCTCGACGCGCTCTTTGAACGTCCGGTCGCGCATCATCTGCCGTTCGACCTTGTCCACCGAGTGGATCACGGTCGAGTGGTCCCGCCCGCCGAAGGCCTGCCCGATCTCGACCAGCTGCATGCCCAGCATGTCGCGCGCGAGGTACATGGCGACCTGGCGCGGTATGGTGAGCGTCTTGGTCCGGGCTTTGGACCGCAGCCCTTCGGGGGTCACGCCCCAGCGCCGCGCCACCACTTCCTGCACGCGGTCGATGCTCGGCGCCGAGCCGGAGCCCGAGGAGTAGGCGCCGCCCTCTTCGCCCTGGCGGATCTTGTCGGACAGCGCCTCGCGCGCCAGCTCGATCGTGACTTCGCGGTTCTTGAGCGACGCGAACAGCAGCAGCTTGATGATGCATCCTTCCAGCTCCCGGACACTCGACCGGATGTGCTCGGCGATGAACCGCAGCACATCGTCCGGGATCGTCAGCTCGAGATGGTCCTGCTCGGCCTTTTTCCGGAGAATGGCGATCCGGTGCTCGAGATCCGGGTGCCCGATGTCGGCGACCATTCCCCACTCGAACCGCGAAATCAGCCGGTCTTCCAGGCCGGGGATTTCCTTCGGCGGCCGGTCGGAGGTCAGCACAATCTGCTTGTGCGCCTCGAACAGCGCGTTGAAGGTGTGGAAGAACTCCTCCTGGGTCATTTCCTTGCCTTCCAGGAAGTGCACGTCGTCCACGAGGAGGAGATCCACGTCGTTGCGGTAGCGCCGGCGGAACTCGGACATCGTCCGCGCGTGAATCGATTCGATCACGACGTTGATGACCTGTTCGGCGCCGAAGTACTGCAGCCGCGTCTCGGGATTCTTCTCGAGCACCGCATGCGCGATCGCCTGCATGAGGTGCGTCTTGCCGAGTCCCGTCGCGCCGTAAATGAACAGCGGGTTGTACGTCTTCCCCGGCGCTTCGGCCACGGCGTGCGCGGCGGCCGCGGCGAGCTCGTTCGACTTACCGATCACGAACGTCTGAAACGTGTAGCGCTCGTTGAGCGGCGTGGTCGCGACGGCCGAGGCGGTCGTCGTCGCACTCGCGGCGTTCTCGCGCGGCGCGACGAAGAAATCCATCTGGGGACGGCGTTGCCGGTCTTCCTGCACGCGGAACACGACCGTCGTCGGCCGACCGAGGATGCGTTCCGCCGCGCGCGCGAGCAGTGACGCGTGCTTGGACTCATTCCATTCAGCGGCGAATTGATCGGGTGCGCCGAGGATCAGGCGCCCATCGTCGAGCGCGATGGGCTCGGAAGGTTCGAGCCACGTGCGCACCGTCGCCTCGGGAAGTTCACGTCGAGCTTCGTCGAGGAGGCGTTTCCAAGCTTCGTTTACCGATTGCTCCATTACGATTTCGAAAAAGGTAGGCTGTCCAACAAGGGCGGGGCGAAGCTACGGGCCCGCTGTGGAAAAGTCAACCTTGACCGGTGCGTCGCGAGTCGGGTAAGTTTCCCGGCCTTACTCGAGGAAATTTATGGGTCCGACGTATCGGCCGCGCAATCGGCGGCGCATCAATAAGCATGGGTTCCGCGCGCGGATGAAAACCGTGTGGGGCCGCGCCACGCTGTCGCGCCGTCGCAAGAAGGGTCGCAAGCGTCTCACCGTCCGTATTCCATCCAAACACCGGAGCCGGTAAACGCGCGAGCGGTATCCGCGCCGCGCACGGATCACGCGCGGCTCGGAGCTCATGGCCTGCTTGGACGCGGGACGCCGGCGGCGCACCGCGCATCTCGATCTGGCCTGGCGTCACCGCGATTCGGGTCACGGTCGTCTTGGCCTCATCGTGCCACGGCATCAGTCCACGGCGGTAGCGCGCAATCGGTTGCGGCGCCGCCTGCGTGAGATCCTGCGGCGCGACGTGCTGCGAAACCTTCCCGCCGTCGATCTCGTGATTCGTGCAAAGCGCTCGGCGTATTCCGCCTCGTTTGCAGTGCTGCGCGCCGAATTGACGGAAGCAGTGGAGACGCTGACGTGACGCTGCGACGACTGCCACGACTTGCCGTCATGGCACTGATTCGCGGGTATCAGTTGACGCTCTCGCACCTCGTGTTCACCCAGTGCCGCTTCGTACCGTCGTGCTCGCGCTACACGTACGAAGCCGTCGAGCGCTATGGCGCGCTGAAAGGCTCCTGGCTTGGGATCCGTCGCATCGCCAAGTGTCATCCGTTCCACGCGGGCGGCTATGATCCGGTCCCCTAAGGTCTGACATGGAACGCCAGCGCGTCGTGCTCGCCGTTCTCCTCATGCTGCTCGTGTGGTTTCTGCCGATGGTCATCTGGCCACCGAAGCCGACGGCCAGACGGCCGGGCGGGCAGGCGGCCAGTGACTCCGTACGGCGTTCCAGTGACACCACGCGTGCCACTGACTCGGTCCGCCCGTCCGCCCGTCCGCCCGTCCGCCCAACCGCCGCCGCCGATACCGGCCGCACCATCTGGATCACCTCGCCGCTGTACCGCCTTGGCTTCAGCACGCACGGGGCGACGCTGCGAGCCGCGGAGCTGGTCAAGTACCAATCGTTTGCAGCAGTTGATTCGAGCCGCCCCGTGCAGCTTGTCCCGGCCGGCGACGCCTTCCTGCGGCATCGGCTCGTGCTCGCGAGCGGCGACACCGTGTCGCTCGACGACTGGGACTTCCAGCCGCAGCCCGACGCACCGGGGGTCGTAGTCTACGCGGGCCAGGGTGAGAAGCCGCTGCGCTTCGAAGCGGAGCACGGCGGCTCGCGCGTGACGATCGAATATCGGTTCGTGCCAGACGAATACCGTTTCGACGTGCGTGGCTCGGTCACGGGGCTGGGCTCGGGCGGCGCCGTGCTCGTCGTCGATCTCGCCCACGGCCTGCGCTCGGTCGAGAAGGACTCGCTGGACGATTACCGGCACTACTCGGTGGTGACGAAGGCATCCAAGACCGAGCGCACCGACTTCTCGCGCATCAAACCCGGCGAGCGCGCGCTGTTCAACGGTCCGTTCGAGTGGGTGGGCGTCAAGTCGAAGTACTTCTTCACGGCGGCGCTCGCGCTCGAGGACGGACAGCCGAAGTTTGCCGGCGCCATCGCGGTCGGCGGACCGCGCAGCGGCCGCGCGGCGTCACGCGCCGACGTAATGATCGCGATGCCGGTGCAGCCGGCCGGGAGCTTCCATTACCAGGTCTATGCCGGCCCGCTGGACTTACGGCAGCTGACGCGCCTGGGACACGGGCTCGACGACGCCAATCCCTACGGCGGCATCTTCCGCCCGATCATCCAGCCGGTCTCCGTGGTCGTGGTCAACATCCTGCTCTGGATGCACGAGCATCTGCATCTCGCCTACGGCTGGGTGCTGATTCTGTTCGGGATCGTGATACGCGTCCTGCTGTGGCCGCTCAACCAGAAAGCGATGGAGTCGGGAATCCGGATGCAAGCGGTCGCGCCGCTGCTGAAGGAGACGCAGGACAAGTACAAGAACGATCCGGAGCGACTGCAGCGCGAGATGCTGCGCATTTACAAGGAGTACAAGGTCAATCCGCTCGGCGGCTGCCTGCCGATGCTGTTGCCCTGGCCGGTGCTGCTGGCGCTGTTCTTCGTGTTCGCGAACACGATCGTGTTCCGGGGCGTGCCCTTCCTGTGGCTGCCGGACCTGTCGCGCGCCGATCCCTACAAGATCATTCCGATCGTGCTCGGCCTCTCGATGTTCGTGCTGTCCAAGGTCGGCCAGATCGGCGTGCCGCCGAATCCGCAGGCGCGCACGATGCTCTATTTCATGCCGATCTTCATGACGGTGCTGTTCCTGAACTTTGCGTCGGGCCTGAACCTGTACTATGCGGCGCAAAACATTTTCAGCATTCCGCAGCAATACTGGATCGCCAAGAAGCGTCTGCGGGAGGCGCCGGTGGCCGGGGGGGGCGCGGGCGGCGCGGGGGGCGCGGGGGGCGCGCGCACACCGGCGCCGGTCAAGGCCTAGGCTGCTCACTGACCCGATTGTTGCGCTCGCAACTCCTCCGGGCCGCTCCGCCCTCGCACTAATCCGTCTGTCTGGCCGCGGCGCCTTTGCCCTCGCCGCACGCTGTCTCGAGCCATTCCATGCCGATCCGCCGCGCACGGTCTTCCGCGCGCGCCTGCGCCACCCGGACTCGGGCGAGCGGATCGACGACTGCCTCGCGGCCTGCTTCCCCGGCCCGCACTCCTACACGGGCGACGACATCGTCGAGATCTCGACGCACGGTGGACTCGTCGTTCCCGCGGCCGCCGTCGCGGCGCTCGTCGCCGCCGGCGCGCGTCCCGCCGAGCCGGGGGAATTCACGCGTCGGGCCGTGCTGAACGGCAAGATGGATCTCGTCCAGGCCGAGGCGACGGCGGATCTGATCGACGCGGGATCGCCGGCGCAGCGGCGCCGTGCGCTCCACCAGCTCGAGCGCGGTCTCTCGGACCGTCTTGCGGCGTTGCGCGCGGAGATTCTCGAGCTCGAGGCCTTGATCGCCTACGACATCGATTTTCCGGAGGAGGACGAAGGGCCGGTGTCGCCGGAACGCGTGCGTCGTGCGTGGTGCGTCGTGCGTGATCGCGTGGCCGATCTGCTGAAGACCGCACCCGAGGGTGAGCGACTCCGCGAAGGAGCGCTGCTCGTGATCGCGGGCCGGCCGAACGCCGGCAAGTCGTCACTCTTCAACGCGCTGCTGGGTACCGAGCGCGCGATCGTGACCGAAATCCCGGGCACGACGCGCGACGCCATCGAGGCGCCCGCGGTGATCGAAGGCTTTCCGTTCCGGCTCGTCGACACGGCCGGCCTGCGCGACACCGACGAGCGTATCGAGCGGCTTGGCATCGAAGTCAGCAGGCAGTACCTCGCGGCCGCCGATCTCGTCCTGTTCTGCGAAGAGCGAGACGATCCATCGCGCGACGCATTCCTCACGCAGGTGAGCGCGCCGGTCGTCGTGGTTCGCACGAAAGCCGATCGTGGCGGCGCAGGGGTGTCAGTGCTGACCGGCGCAGGCCTTCCAGAGCTCAGGCGCCGGCTTGCCGAAGTCGCGTTCGGACAACTGCTCGCGCTGGGCGATGTCGAGCCCGTCGTTACGCGTGCTCGTCACCGCACGGCGCTCGAAAGTGCGTTGCGAGAGATCGAGGCATTCTGGGCCGCGCGAACGAGCGGTGTGGATGCCGCCGCCTGCGCGACGCATCTCCGCGCGGCGGTCGGTGCCCTCGACGACTTGATCGGCGCGGTTACGCCTGAGGATGTACTCGACCGTGTGTTCGCGGCATTCTGCGTGGGGAAGTGAGCGCCTCGATCATCGTGCGCGCCTTGGCGAGCGTCTCGTGATACTCGGCGGCCGGCTCGGAGTCCCAGACGATGCCGGCGCCCGCATGAAATGTCGCAGCGCCGTTCTGTAGCACGATGGTGCGGATGGGAATGTTGAAGTCCATCGCACCGGTCACCGACACATAGCCGATCGCGCCGCAGTACACGCCGCGCGGCGCGCGCTCCAGCTCCGCGATGATCTCCATGGCCCGAATCTTCGGCGCGCCCGTCACCGAGCCGCCGGGGAATGCGCCGCGCAACAGGTCGAACGCGTCCGCGTCGTCGCGCAGCACTCCCGTAACCGTTGACACCAGGTGGTGCACCGTCGGATGCGTCTCGAGCGCAAACAGCTTCGGGACCGTCACCGAGCCCGGACGGCACACTTTCCCCAGATCGTTCCGCAGCAGGTCGACGATCATGACGTTCTCGGCGCGGTCCTTGTCGCTCGCGAGCAGATCGCGCGCGAGCATATCGTCTTTGTGCGCGTTTGCCCCGCGTGGCCGCGTGCCCTTGATGGGCCGCGCCTCTGCGACGCGCGTCGTCGGGTCGAGTCGCAGAAACCGCTCGGGAGAAATGCTCGCGATCGCCGCGCGTCCGATCTCGACGTAGCAGCCGAACGGCGCCGGATTGCGCACGCGCAGTCGCCGGTACAGCGCGAGTGCCGAACCGTCGAACGGCGCGTGAAAGCGCTGCGCCAGGTTGACCTGATAGACGTCGCCGGCCGCGATGTATTCGCGGATCCGCGCGACCGCGGCTTCGTACTGGGCGCGCGTGAAATTCGACGTCGGTGGCGGGGGTGCAGGGGCCTGATGATCGCGAACGGCCGGCGGGGCCGCGGCCAGACGCTCCCGGACCCAGGTGGCGCGAGCGGCGGCGCGCTCCCCGCTCTGGCTCTTCCCGCCGTCACCGATCCCGGTCGAGATGAGCCATGCCTTCTCATCGAGATGATCCCACGCGATCACCCAATCGTAGAGCGCGAGCTGCACGTCGGGGATGTTCGGTGTCGCGCTGTCGGCGGGCGGCCGCGCCACGCGCTCGAGCGCTGCGCCCCAGTCGTAGCCGAGGTAGCCGGCCATCCCGCCCTGGAACGGCGGGAGCCCCGGCAGAGGCGCGCGGCGGTGGCGCCGGAGCAGCTCGCGCGCGTCGCGTGGGGTGTGCGCGATCGCGACGGGGTCGGCCGCGAGAAACGAATAGCGAGACAGCGGGCCGCCATCGGTGCTCGAGCTGTCGAGGAAGAGAAGATGAGGGAGGCGGCTGCACCGCACGCACGTCCCGAAGGGATCGGGCGGGGGCGTCAGCGGTACGACGAGTGTCACGGACTACCGCGATCCACGAATTTCTTGGTCGTCCCGCGCAGCGCGCTTCCCGTGGGCGGCCGCCACGGCGCCGTGCGCTCGATGATCGCCGCGAGCTCCATGTCGCTTGCCGTCACGCCCCCCGCGCTGTGCGTCGAGAGCTTCACCTGCACCTTGCCCCAGCTCACCGCGAGATCGGGATGATGATCGGCCGCCTCCGCGAAGAAGCCGATCGCGTTCACGAGCATCAGGGTGGTCGGCCATCCATCCGTCGCGTACTCGCGGACGATGGCGCCCCCCCCGTCCACGAGTTGCCAGCCAGGAAGGCTCTTCAACCCCTTGGCGATCTCGGCCGATGAGAGTTTAGTCGAAGGTTTCACGGTAGCTCGCTGCCTGGCCGAAGTTCTCCTCCACCTCGATCTCGATCGCTTTGAGGTGCAGGCCGCCGAGCTCGGCGCGGACTCGGCGGGCGAGGTATTGGGACAGCATCTCGACGGTGGTGTTCGGAATCGGAAGAATCACGCAGTCGCCCGCGGGGAAGACGTAGCGCGGCTCACCCGCATACGCGACGCGGACGCTGCCGTTCTCCTGGACGACCTTGAGCTGCGGATTGTCACGCGGCAAGAGCACGCGATGATCGAGCTCGCCCGTCAGCGCGCGCATCACCTTCTTCACCGCGGAGAAATCGACGACGTACCAGCTGTCCCGCTCCAGCCCGCCTTCGACCACCACGCTCACGCGATAGTTGTGCCCGTGCAGCTTCTCGCAGCGATGGCCGGCATACGTGATGAAGTGCGCGGCCGCGAAGACCAGGTCTTCTTTCGTGATGGAGATTTTGAAATCGCCGGCGGTCGGAGGCATGCCGATAATCTACTCGGGGGGTGTAGCCTCGCCGGTTGCTACCCGCCACACCTCGTCCGCCAGCCATTCCAGCCGCTGCTGGGCGTAGTCGAGCTCCGCCGGCGTCATGAGCTTGGCCCGCCGCGCGATCTCGCGGGCATGGGCCAGCAGCTCGTCGAGCACCTCCCGCAGCGGCCGGTTCCTGCGCCGCTCGGCGGCGGGCGCCGGCGGCACAGCCGTCGCTTTGGCTCGCGCCGGCTCTTTCGCGCGAGGGCTCATGCCGTCTGGATTCCGGAAGCGCGGTCGTCGGCCAGGCGCAGCTCCTCGACGGCGGCCCGCACGGTGGATGCGGCGCCCCGTTCGAGGAAGTAGCTCTCCACCAGGCGCAGCCCGAGGTAGTAGCCGGAGCGCTCCGGCAGGACTCTCCCAGCGAGCAAACGGGCGGCGGGACTCATGCCGCCGGAAAGATAGCGCAGGCGCAGGCCCAGGCCGGTGGCATCGAGATCGCTTGCCGCGGCCCGCCGCAAGAACGCGTCGAGCTCGCGCAACCGTCGATACTGCCGGCGATTGTAGCCGAAATACTCCCAGGCATCGAATCCGGGGGCCACGGTCTGCGATGCGGCGATCGCCGTGCCCTCATTCACCACGAGCTCGCGCAGGCTCGCGCGGGAGCCGAGCTCCCAGCCGTCGTAATAGCCGCCGAGGTCGGCGATCATTCGACGGAGCGCTGCACGGCTCGTGGGGGACGTGTAGCGCAAGGCGTGGGCGATCTCGTGTGCGATCCAGAGCGGCAGCAGCTCGGGCGCGAGTCCCATGCCGTAGGTCTGCGCGTTGGGCCGTCCGGTGAAATGCTCGAGGCAGACGAACGCGATGCCGCGACCACCCACGACGAGCTCGCCCGCATTCGCCGCGCCGACGCCCACCATCAAGTAGAGGTCGACCGGGCAGTCCGCCTCGAGCTGCTCGAGCGAGCGCCGCATGGCGTCTTCCGCGACCGCAATGACGTCGACGTCCTCGAGCAGGCGCTTCAGGTCCGAGCGGTCCGCCGCGAGGGCCGTCGCGATGATCGGGTCGGCGTGCGGTGACGCGGGGTCGAGCACGTAGTTCTGCCAGTACGCGCCGAGCACCGGACGGTGGCGATCGAGATAATCGTGGTACGCTGTTGTGGGATCCGGCGCGGTGAGCGCCGCGAGAAATTCTGGAATGAGATTGACGAGCATTGCGGGCTGCCGGCCAATTTGGGAACTCGGCCGCGCGGTGACAAGCGGCGTTCAACGAATCGCGATGTCGAGTGCGACCGCCTCCGACTTGACATTTCGTGTCAGGTCAGTCACCGCCACCGTCACGCGATACCGTCCGGGCGGCAACCGGCCCGGCTCGATGACCAGCTGCTCGGTCGCGCGCGCGAACGTGGGGGGCGCGACGCGGTCGAACTCGAACACCACCGGCCGACCGCCGGCGCCGAAAAATCGCGCGAGCGCCGAGCGCACCGGTGCGAACGAGTAGCGCACGTGAAACCGCGCGCGATTGTTCGCGTCCGCGGCGAGCCCGTAAATCTCGAGATACGCCGCGAGCGGGGTGCCGGCTGAATAAGTGAGGTCGGCCGGCATCGCGCGCAGCGTTTCCTCGCGGTCGAACGGAGCGGCAGCGCTCCCGAGCGGCGCGATCACGAGCGACGACAGGCCGAAATCCGTGCCCGAGAAGTACGGCACCTGGACCGCGCGGCGAATCCGTCCGAGTGCGCCGCCCGAGTCGACGTCGAGGCCGAGATCGTAGTGGCCAGGGATGACGGCGAGATACAGCAATCCGCGGCCGGCGATTCGCTGCTCGCCGTCCGCGCTCCACAGCGCAACCGCCGCGGAATCGCCGCCGGCCTTGTAGTACACATCCGTCAGGCCGAGCTCGCCCGCCATGAACGTCGCCGTCCATGCGTACGCCTTGAGCGGCGCCGGCAGCGTGGTGCGGTCGGTGCGGAGCAGAATGTTTGCGCTGCGTGTTTGCGCGGAGGAGATCGGCGCGAAATACTCGCCGCCGCCGAACCGGATGCTCAATGGCCCCTCGGGCGTGAAGTACACCCACGATTCTTCGTCAATGAAGTTTGTGCATAGCGTGTCGCGCATCACGGTGACGCCGTGCAGCACATCGGAGATGCAGAACGCCTGCGCGTCCGGCGTGCCGTGGCGCAGGAAGACCAATCCTTCGGCCGTGAGTCCCGCCCGAAACGCCATCGGCATCGCCGTATCCTGAAGCATGCGCTCATCGCCGAGGCCGAGACCGCTCGCCAGGAACAGCCGCTCGGTGACCGGTCCCGGGAATCGCGCAGTGGACGTATCGACGTCCTCGGCCTGCTGCCGGCGCCGGAGGGCGAAGGCGAGCGAGCGCGCGACGGGGGAGTGGTACACCGTGCGCTGCGGGTGCAGCAACCGATACATGCGACGGCTTTCGGCCACGCGCGCGTAGTGCTCCGCAACGCGCTCGTTCTGCGGCGTCAAGAGATCGGGATCGCGCTGGTCCCAGAACCGCCGATAGAACGCCGCCCGCTCGCCCGGGCCAAGCGCCGCGTGGCGAAGGGCCTCATCAGGCGATGCGATCAGCCAGGCTTCATCCCAGAGGGCATCGGTCGAGTCGTCGTCCGCGTGCGCGAGCGCCGAGTCGTGCCACGCGAAGCCCGCGGCGCTGCGACCCGCGAGGAAATTCGCTTCGGCCCGCAGCAGGCACGTGTGCGCGGTGGCGCTCCGTCGCTCGAGCAGTGAATCCGCCGCCTCCGGTTGCCTCAGCGCGATCAACAGCTCGGCACGGTGTTCGAGGGCAGCCGGGTTGTCGCCGTGCCGTGCCAAGGCGCGCTCGGCGCGTCGCCAGATGTCGTCGTTGTGAAAGACGTCGCCGAAACGATCCCACGCGTCCTTGTAATCGGGCGTGACGGCGAACAGGCCGAGCAACGCGTCACGCGCGATGATCTCGCCGTCGTCCGAGCGCAGGTAGAAGCCGACCTTCATCTGCCAATACCAGGGCTCCGGATCACGCGGCGCGAGGCGGGCGGCGGCGCGGAACTCCTCGAGTGCCGGGAAGCGGCCGATGATCGGACGGGCATAATTCACGCGGCCGAGCAGTAGGTGCGCGGCGGGATCGCGCGGACGCCGTCCGACGAGCTTAGTTGCGAGCGCCAACGCGGCGTTGACGTTTCCGGACGCGAGCAGCGATTCGACGCGAGCCCCCGCCGTTGCGCTGTCTTGCGGCGCGCCCTGCAACAGCGTGAGGGCAAGGGCGAGCGTAATCACGGGCTACGCCTTGGGCGGCGTCCGCATCCTGCGGCTGATTTCCGTGAGGAACTTCCGCTCCGCGGGCGTCAGACTCTCGACGCCGCTCGCGTTGATCTTGTCGAGGACCCGATCGATCTCTGCGGTGGCGCGCGCGTCGGTCTCACTGCGCTTCGTGGCACGCGCCGACGGCGGAATGGCGCCGCCGCGACTGACTCGGGGCACCTGGGAGACGAGGACACTCGACTCGGCCGCCTGCCGGCGATCCCCTCGCTCCGCGCGCCACTCCTGAGCCTTGAGGAACAGCAGCGCCGTGCCGACGCCGCCCAGGTGCGCGAGATGGGCGAGGGGATCGTTCAAGCCGAGCGTCGTACGGGTCAACATCGCAAGCACGAGATCGAACGCTACGAGGCCGATCACCAGCCACTTGGCAGGAATGGGGTCGGGCAGGGGGAAAACGAACACCGGATGCTTCGGCCAGTACCACGCGAACGCAACCGTCACGCCGAGGATCGCGCCCGAGGCACCGAGAATCAGCCCGACGCGCGAGAACTCCATCAGCATGAAGGAGAGCAGCGCACCGCCCAAGCCGCAGAGAAGATAGAAGAGGATGAACGTCCGGCTGCCCATCCGATCTTCCACCGATGCTCCGAACATGAACAGCATGAGCATGTTGAAGACGAGATGCGGCAGGTCGCCGTGGAGGAACATGTAGGTGACGAACGTCCAGGGCCGCTCCCAGGCGTGCAGCGGGTCGAAGCCCAGCGCGCCGTAGAAGCTGGGATCGATCAGCAACGTCTTCTGCACCAAAAAGACGAGCAGGTTGGCGACGAGCAGCCGTCGCACCCAGACGGTCAAGCCGTACATCCGCTGCGGGCCCATCTCTTCCTCAGATCTCCAGGTCATTTCGGCGTCTTTCCTGCGCCTCCGTTTTTATCCCCCCTGCCCGGCCCCGTTGTTCCGGGGGCGGCGAGGGCCAGGCGGGCGATGCGCTCGCACAGCTCTGGAAAGGGGATCCCCGCCGCCTGCGCGGCCTGCGGATAAAGACTCGTCCGGGTCATGCCTGGCAACGAATTCGCCTCGAGGCAGAAAATGTCCCCCTCAGGGCTGACCCGGAAGTCGATCCGGGAGTAACCGCCCAGCTTCACTGCGCGGTGCGCCGTCAGCGCATACTCCTGCAATTGTCGGGCGAGCACCGTGTCGATCTTGGCAGGGAACGTCTCTTCAGACATGCCCGGCGTGTACTTCGCCTCGTAGTCGAACAGCTCATGCTTGGGAACGATCTCGCCGACGGGCAACGGCACGTCGCCGAGCACACCCACGGTCAACTCTCGGCCGGGGATGAATTGTTCCGCCATGACCTCGTCGTCGTAGCGTGCAGCGAGCTTCACGGCGTTGCCCAAGTCCTGTGCTTTCTTCACGAGCGTCAACCCTACGGACGAGCCCTGCTTCGACGGTTTCACGATGACCGGCCAGCCGAGTGCCGTGGTCACGTCCTCAGGGCTGACGGGCGCCATGAACCAGGCAGGCACGGGGACGCCCGCCGCGCGGAACAGCCGCTTGGCGAGATCCTTGTCCATCGCGAGCGCGCTCGCGAGCGGACCGCTGCCGGTGTAGGGGACGCCGATGACGTCGAGGACGGCCTGGAGCGTGCCGCCCTCCAGCGTGCCGCCGTGAACCGCCAGGAAGAGGACGTCGGCCTCGCGTATCTGGGCGAGCTTGCCCAGCCCTTCCGACAGCATGCGCTGCTCCCGCTCGGCCAGCGCATCGACGCTCGGCGGGGCAGTGCCCACGGCGCCGCCCAGGAATTCACGCTCGCCCCGCTCGTCGAGCAAGCCGCCGGCGGTATCGACCACTCTGATCTCGTGGCCTCGACTCCGGAGCGCCGCCACGATCTGGGACGCGCTCGCGAACGCGACCGCGCGCTCGGCGGTTGCACCGCCCGTGAGCACGACGATGCGCATCAGCGAATCCCCGCCAGCTGGTGGAGCAGGTCGTAGCGGGTCACGATGCCGACAACTTTGCCGTTGCGCCGCACCAGCGCGGCGGGCGTGGTGCGCGAGAGCAGCGTGGTGAGCAGGGTGACCGGCGATTCGTCGTCTACCACTGGGAACGGCGGATCCATGATGTCGCGGACGGGGCTATCGAGTGTCTTGGGCTGGCCGATGGCGCGCGCCATCAGCGCCTGCTCGGAGATCGCGCCGACACCGTCCCCACCGTCCAGCACCGGGAGCTGGGACACGTTGTAGGTGGACATCAGATTGAGCGCTTGCCGCACCGACGCCTCGGGCGCGACGTGAATGAGCGGCGGCGCGTCGGTATTCTTGGCCGCGATCATCCGCCCGACCGTCGGTCGTTCGTCGTCGATCAGCTGGTTCTCACGCAGCCATTCTTCGTTGTAGACCTTGCTGAGATAGCGCTCGCCGGTATCCGCGAGGACCGTGACGACGAGTGCCTTGGGATCATCGAGCCGGCGGGCGACCTCGAGCGCGGCGACGACGTTGACGCCGGTCGAGCCGCCGACGAACAGGCCTTCTTCTTTCGACAACCGCCGCGCCATTTGCATGGCGTCCTTGTCGCTGACGACGATCCATTCGTCGATCACGTCCCAGTGCAGCGACGTGGGAATCTTGTCGCCGCCGATGCCCTCGACCTTGTACGGCGCACCGTCGCCCTTATGATGCGTCTTCGCGTAGTCGGTATAGATCGAGCCGACGGGATCGCCCGCGACGACGCGGATCTTGCCGTTCTTCTCCTTCAAATACTTACCGGCACCGCTCACCGTACCGCCGGTACCCGGCGCGCACACGAAGTGCGTCACCTTGCCGGAGGTCTGCTCCCAGATCTCGGGCCCCGTGGTGTGATAATGGACGTCGGGGTTCACGGGGTTGTAGTGCTGGTCGGCGAAGATCGCGTTCTCGTGCGCCGCGGCGATGGCGCGGCCTTTCATGATGTAGTTGTCGGGATGGTCGGGCGGCACGGCGGTCGGCGTGATGATGACTTCGGCGCCAAGCGCCCGCAACAAGCGCGCTTTTTCCTGCGACATCTTGTCCGGCATCGTGAAGATGCAGCGATAGCCCTTCACAGCCGCTGCGATTGCGAGACCGACGCCGGTATTGCCCGACGTCGCTTCGACGATCAACCCGCCAGGCTTGAGCTTTCCCGCGCGCTCCGCTGCCTCGATCATCGCGAGCCCGATGCGGTCCTTGACCGAGCCGCCCGGGTTGAAGAACTCCGCTTTGGCGTAGACCGGCGTGCGAATGCCGCGCGCCACCTTGTTCAACCGGATGAGCGGCGTCCAGCCGATGGTCTCGAGGACGTTGTCGTACGGCTCAGTGTGCTGGGGCCGGTTCACTATCCGGGCGAGCCTTTGTGGTGTCGGGTCGAGACGCCGTCGAGTCGGCACGCGGGCGCGTGGTATCGGCGCGGACGCGGGTCGTATCGCGTTTCGTCGTGTCGGGCCGAACTGGCGGCCGTGGTCGCGGCCGCGCGACCGGCGGCGGAGGCGGAGGCGGAATCGGTGCCGGCGGCGGTGGCACGACCGTTTGCGGCAACGCCGGCGGTGCGGTCACGGTGCCCCCCCCGGCACGCGTCGTGCCGACCTGACGAAATTCGATCGGTTGGAGAAACGCCGTCGCAACGGGGACCCCATGGCGCTTGGCCGGCGCGAACCGCAGCGTGCGCGCTCCCGCCAGCGCGGCCGAATCGAGCGCAGGATAGCCGCTCGGCTCGGCGACGCGCGTGGACTCGGGGATGAGTTTCCCCGTCGAGTCGACGAACAGCCGCAGCGTCACGTCACCCTCGACCTTCTGCTCGTAGAGCGCGGGCGGGTAGGCGATCGGCACGTCGGGATTGAGCGCGACCGGCGCTTCCGATTCGGGCGGCGGCGCGGGTTGGCTCGCGGCACCGGCCCCTCCCGATTGCGTTCCACTCTCATTGCCCGATCCGCGACAGGCGGCGAGGGCCAGCGCCATCAGCACCACAGACCGCACTCAGCAGCCTCCTTCTTTGCGGCGCTGCTTCCAGGCCGCGAGCCGGTTCAGGGCGTCGAGCGGCGACAATGTGTTGACGTCCAATCCATCGAGCTCCAGGAGCAGCGGGTCGGGCGCCGGCGCGAAGAGGCCGAGCTGCGTTGCGTCGAGCGGCGACGGCGGTCGCTGCTTCGCGACGTGGTGGCCTGCTTCGAGCAGCTTCAGCACCTGCCACGCGCGCGTCACCACGGGATCGGGGAGACCGGCCAGCCGGCCGACGTGGATCCCGTACGAGCGGTCGGCGCCACCCGGCTCGAGCCGATGCAGGAACACGATGTTGTCGCCGACCTCGCGCACGGCCACGTTAAAATTGCGCACGTGCTCCAGCTCTTCCGTGAGCTGCGTCAACTCGTGGTAGTGCGTCGCGAAAATCGTCTTGCAGCCGATCGTGTTGTGCAGGCATTCCGTGACCGCCCAGGCGATGGCGACGCCGTCGTACGTCGACGTCCCGCGGCCGATCTCGTCGAGCAAGACGAGACTCCGGGCGCTCGCGGCGTGCAGAATCGCGCTCGTCTCGCTCATCTCCACCATGAAGGTGGATTGGCCGCGGACCAGGTTATCGGACGCGCCGACGCGCGTGAACAGCCGATCCACGACGCCGATGGTCGCGCGCCGGCAGGGGACGAACGACCCGATCTGCGCGAGCACCACGGCGAGGCCGACCTGGCGCAGCAGCGTGGATTTCCCCGCCATGTTCGGACCCGTCAGCAGAATCACCCGCCCCGCGTCATCGAGGACGACGTCGTTCGGAATGAACGTCTCGCGCGGCATCATTCGCTCGACGACCGGATGGCGGCTGCCCTCGAGCTGAAGTGCAAACCCGGCCGTGATCTCCGGGCGCACGTACCGCTCGTGCTCGGCGACCTCGGCGAGCGAGCCCCAGGCGTCGAGCTGCGCCAGCATCCCGGCGCTCGCCTGCACCCGACCGATGGCCGCTCCCACGCGGTGCCGCAGCGCGTCGATCACGTCGGCTTCACGCGCCGCGATTCGCTCTTCGGCGCCGAGCACTTTTGCTTCGTATTCCTTGAGCTCGGGCGTCACGTAACGCTCGGCACCCGTGAGCGTCTGGCGTCGCTCGTAATCGCCGGGCACGCGCTCTTTGTGCGGGTTGGTGACTTCAATGTAGTAGCCGAAGACTTTGTTGAACCCGACCTTGAGCGACCCAATCCCGGTGCGCTCGCGCTCGCGCGCCTGCAAGCCGGCGATGTATTGCTTGCCGCCATCACGCGCATCCTTGAGCTCGTCGAGCGCGCGGTCGAATCCCGCGCGGATTGCATCGCCATCCTCGAGTCCGACAGGCGGCCGGTCGACGAGCGCGCGCCCGAGCTCTTCGCCCAAGTCGCTGAGGAGATCCAGCTCGAGTGCGAGCGCGTCGCTCGCGAGCGCGCTCAAGGCGCCCGCCACGTCGGGGAGCCGCCCAATCGAGTCGCGCAACGCGCCCAGCTCGCGCGGGGTCGCACGGCCGAGGGCGGCGCGGCCCGCCAGCCGCTCGAGGTCGCGGACGCCGTCGAGAGCTTCGCGCAGCCGTGCCCGGCCGCGGCCGTCCGTCACCAGGGCTGCGACGGCGTCGAGGCGCGCGTTGATGGTTCCGGGATCCACGAGCGGTGCGAGCAGCCAGCGCCGCAGCAGCCGTCCCCCCATTGGTGTCAGCGTGCGATCGATCACCTCGAGGAGGGTGGCACCTTCAGCCCCCGCGCGCAGCGGCTCGACCAGCTCGAGGTTACGGCGCGTCATCTCATCGAGCGGCAAGACGTCGCCGCGGCGCCGGATCACGGGGTGGGCGAGGTGCGGCAGGCCGCCAGGCTTGAGCTCCTTGGCGTAGCGCAGCAGCGCGCCGGCCGCACCGACGGCGACGCGGTCGTCCGGCTCGACGCCGAGACCGTCGAGCGAGGCGATCCCGTACAGCCGCTGCAAGTCTTCGCGCGCCAGCTCCGGATCGAACTCCCACGCTTCACGCGAGACGGTCGTCGCGCCTTCGTGCGCGATGGCGGCCTCGCCGGGAATCACCAGCTCGCGCGCTTCATACCGGCCCAGCACCGGCCCCAAGTCCTGGGCCGCGACGACTTCCAGGGTGAGCTCGCCCGTGGTGACGTCCAAAGCGGCGAGGCCGGCGAGCGTGCCGCTGAGCTGCACCGCAACGACGTAGTTGTTGCGGTTCGTGATCAGCCAATCATCGGTGAGCACGGTGCCCGGCGTGACCGTCTCGACCACGGCGCGGCGCACGAGACCCTTGGCGAGCTTGGGATCCTCGATCTGCTCCGCGATTGCGACGCGGTGGCCTTTGGCGATCAGACGCCTGAGGTACTCGGTGGCGGCTTTGACAGGCACGCCGGCGAGCGGGACTTCGGCGGCGCCGCCGTTGTTGCGCGACGTGAGCGTGAGGCCGAGCTCGCGCGCGGCGAGCTTGGCGTCATCCTCGAACATCTCGTAGAAGTCGCCCATCCGGAAAAACAGAATCGTATCGGGATGCCGCGCCTTCATGTCGCGGTACTGCTGCATGAGCGGCGTATCGGTCACCGCGCTCAGGGCTCCTCCACGACGAACGGCTGGCCGCCGAGCCTCGTCTTGAGGCGTCCTTGCGTGCGCTGCGCTTCCTCGCGCGTCGCATAGCGACCGACCCGCACCTTGAAGAACCCCGCCGAGTCGCGCACGACGCGCGCGTCGAACCCCATCACCTTGAGTCGCGTCAGCATGTCGTCGACCTGCGCCGCGCTTTTCACCGCCAGGACTTGCACCGCGTACGTCTTCGTTGCCGACGTCGCCGGCGGAGCGGGGGTCGCCTTCGCCGTGTCGGGGGTGACGGTTGTCGCCGTTGTGCTACTCGCAGGACTGCAGCGCGCCGAGTAGAAACTGATCTGATTCTTGAACTCGACGTCGTCGCCGGCGCCGTCGAGCGCCTGCTGGATCAACTCGCAGCCGCGTGTCTCGTTCTTCATCTCGAAGTACGACCGCGCGGCGAAGAAGTCGGCTTTCGGCCGGAGCGGTGAATCGGGGTAATCGCGGTTCAGCCGCTCGGCGGCTTGCGTGGTCTGGACGGGATCGTGCTGCGCGAAGTACAGCTGGGTGAGCAGCAGCAGCGCGTCGTCGGCCCACGGGCCGGTGCCGTACTCGACCACGATGCGATTCAGGTTCGACGCCACGGTCTGCGCGTCGGGCGCGATCTTCGCGGCCGCGAGCAGCGCCTGCGGGTACGAGGTGTCGGTCGGGGGCAATGCGGCGAGCAGGCGGCGCACGATGACGCGTCCGGAGTCGGCCTGCCCCGACTGCGCGAGACGGAGCGCTTCGACGAGACGCGTATCGGTCTGGGCGGCTAGGCGGTTCAGCGGTTGGGCGGCTAGTAGCGCCACGGCCGCGGTTCCAACCGCCCAACCGCCCAACCGCCCAACCGCCATTCTCACGCAGCCTCCCGCTTGCTGGGGATGAAACCAAGAATCAATTGCATCACGATTCCGCGGTCGTCACTCACGGTCGCGGTCTTGAGGGCGTTGTCCGCCGCCAGTGCCGCGCGCAGCGCGAGACGGAGCTCGCGCGCGGTCCACAGCCCGCTCCATTTGGTCCAGTTCGCTGCTTCTTCCTTATAGCTCCGCAAACCGTACGGCCGGGCCGCCAGCGTCTGCCGGAACAGCACGTCGGGAAGCCGTGCGGGCGGCGTCCCGCGGTCGCGCTCGGCGCGCGCGATGGCCGTGCCGACGAGATGCGTGCCGAGCAGCGAGAGCATTTTCACGCCGCTCATCCCGGCCTGTTCGAGCACCGGCTCCACGAGACCCGCGGCGCGCGCGATGTTGCGCTCCAGCGCCGCCTGCACCAGGTCGTGCAACGTCTCGCCGCGTCGCACGCCGACCAAAGCGCTGACGTCGCTCGTCGTCACGGTCCGGCCGGAACCCGCGGCGAAAGCGCTGAGCTTTTCGAGCTCGCGCGACAGCGTGCTCAGATCGTCCCCGGCCGCCGCGATCAGTAAGTCCGCCGCGTCGGGCGCGAGCGTGACACCCAGGGCGCCCGCACGGTGCTGCAACCAGCGCGGCACGCGATCGGGTTCGAGGCGTTCCATTTCGACGGCGGTCGCGTTGCGCACGAACTCGGGGTCGGGATCCTCGCCGGCGACAACAATGAGCACCAGGAGCGTGTCGGGACTGGGATTCGCCAGATAGCGCAGCAGCTCATCGCGCACTCCGCTCTTCCGCTTGCCGAGCTGCTCGATGCCGCGAATGACGACGGCCCGCCGCTCCGCCATCATCGGCGGCGTATTCACGAGCGCATTCAGGGATTCAGGCGACAGGTCGCCCGCGAACCGGGTATCGCAATTGAAGTCACGCGCCTCCGGGACGGCGGCGTCCACGAGCAGGCGGACCGCCTCGTCCTTGAGGACGTCTTCGTCACCGTAAAGGAGATAGACGGGATCGAGGGGCGGTCGCGCCCCCTTCTTTCTCAGGTTCCGGAGGAGCGCGTCGAAGGTAAGCGCGGCCATACAGGCCGGAAGTTACCGCGCGCCCAAGCCCCGAGAAAGTCCGAAAAGCTCGAGATCAGCGCGCGGGCGGGGCTGGGAAGCGCACCGCCGCGGGTTGCACGAAGGCGGTCCCGTAGGGATGGGCGTTGCCGCCGCCGATGCTGGCGCGCGGATCCTGGAACGACACGAACGGCAGGCCGACGTTTGCGACCGGCTTGGGAAATGCCACCGCCGGCAGCCGCGGCGCGTGCGCGATGCGTGGCCGCCCGCCGAGCTCGAAAATGAACAACGCTGCGGCCGCCACCACGAGCATCGCCGCCGAGACTCCCGCTTGCGCCGGCGGGCGCGGCACGCGGCGCCGCTCGACCGCGAGACGCGCGTCGAGCCGTTGGCGAAACTCGGGAGAGGGGGCGATCGGTGCGGCGTCGTGCAGCACACGCATCGCCTGACGCACCGTCGCATCGTAGCGGCGACACGTGGCGCAGTGCGCCAAATGGCGCGCGAACCGCCGCAGCTCCCGCGGCGCGGTGATCAGCTCGTCGCGGAATTCGCTATGACGCTCCAGAAATTCGCTGCACAGCATGGTGGAAGTGTACCATCCCCGGCCCTGAGGTGTTCCGGGCCGGGGATGAGTGAAGTCTTGCGAGATGCTAGACGAGGATCGGGCCGATTAGCTGCGCAAAGCTATTCCGAGCCCGGTTCAGGCGGCTTTTGACGGTCCCCAGGTTACAACCGGTGATCTCCGCGATTTCCTGGTAGCTCTTGCCCTCGAGCTCACGCAGGACGAACACCTCGCGATGATGCTCGGGTAGCCGCTGCACGCACTGGTCGACGGCGTCTTTCAGGAACCGCTTGCGGTAGAGGTCGTCGGGACGAGCGGTCGTATCCTCGAACTGGAGCGGCCGATGGTCGGCTTCCCAGTTTTTCTTGATGGTTTGGAACAACACCAGCGGATTCCGCGAGCGATTGCGCAGCTCGTTCTTCGCGAGATTGGACGCAATCGTGTAGATCCACGTCGAGAACTTCTTGGTCTGGTCGAAGCGGTGCAGGTGGCGGAATACGCGAATGAAGACTTCCTGCACCAGGTCTTCGGCACGCTCGCGATCACCGATCGTCCGGTTGACGAAGTTCAGCAGCCGCGTCTGGTAGCGGTCGACGAGAGCCCCGAACGCCTGGGGCTCGCCGGCGAGATGCCGCATCACGACCTGACCGTCGTCGAGCTCGTGCAGCGCCTCGCGTTGGAGCGCGCGCTGCGAATCGACTGCCGGAGTGGGGCGTTTGAGCGTAGTCCGCATGGCAACCCGTGTGTTTCGGATGCGAACAGGGAAAGCCGTGCCCTGATTCACCTTATGAGCATTCGGCACAAACCGTGCCTCCCATGCTGTGGGACTAACTCCTTACATCATAAGTGCTTGCGATTCGCATCGTACTGCGAAATGGGAATATTGTCCCCGCCAGGGGACGGCACAATTCCACATTTGATCTAGATCCGAAGGGGGGAGGGAACTAATGCTCCAGGGTGAAACCAGCCACGAAAAGCAGCGCCAAAGCCGTCTTGGCGTCTGCAATCGCACCCTCCTGGATGAGTTTTAGTGCCGCGGACAGCGGCGTCGGTCGGACTTCGATGAACTCGTCTGGCTCGCGGGCGTGGCTGCCCGTCTTCAGGTCGGTCGCCCAAAACAGGTGAATGCGTTCGTCCGTGAATCCCGGCGTCGTCCATATGGTAGTAAGACGTTCGATGCGCCCCGCTTTCACACCGACTTCTTCCTCGAGCTCCCGTTCCGCGCAGTGCCGGGGATCTTCGCCGGGGTTGAGCCGTCCGGCAGGGATCTCGAGGAGCGGCCCGCCGGTCGCGTAGCGGTATTGCTCGATGAGAAGGATGGTGGGATCGGCGCCGCGCGGATCGGACGCGAATGGGACGACCGCTGCCGCGCCCGGATGCCGGATCATCTCGAGCCGTCCCGTGGACCCATCGGGAAATCGCACCGTGTCCACGTCGAGGTCGATGACGCGGCCGGAGTGAATCCGCTTACTCGAGAGTTGCATTGCGCGCTTCCTTCTTTAGTGCTCTCTAGTGCTGGAACAGCCACGTGAACGGGACCTTGAACCCCTCGGCAAAGAGGTAGCCCGTGTTGCGGCGCATGTTGGCGTGAATCGGGGAACCGGTCGCCGGAGAGGTGTAGGCGACGAGTCCCAACCTTCTCGCGATGATTTGCAGCCGCAGCATGTGAAATCCGTCGCTGACGAGCAGCACGCGCCGTGTGTCCCGGCCTTCGAACCAGCTGCTCACCTGATGCAGAGACGCGTACGTGTCGTGACCACCGGCGAGCGGCACGACGGCATCCGTTGGAAGCCCGAGCCGCAGCAGATAGTCGCGGCCCACATTGGCTTCATTCAGTGAGTCGCCCGCGCCGACGCCGCCCGTCACCAGGACGACCGGAGCGAGACTGCGCTGGTAGAGCGCGGCGGCATGGTCGAGCCGCGCACGGAAGACGGGGGAGGGGCGGCCATTGTACTGCGCCGCGCCAAGCACGACGATCGCGTCGGCTCCGGTCGCTTCATCGCGCGCGGCATGGACTGCCACGGCGACGACTACCGCGGCCCAGCCCAGCGCGATCACCACGATCGCGAGCAGAATGCCGCTGAGCACACGCCGTCCCGTCCAGAAAGGCATGCCAGAAGATACAAAGGCGTGGGGTGTCCCACGCAGTCTATGGTCTGGTCAGTATCTCTTCGAAGAGACTCAAGGCACGCGGGTCATTCGACTGCCCGAGCCAGAAGATGGCCTTCCGGCGCACTCCCGGGTCCTTGTTGCTGCGGGCGATCTGGATCAACGCCGGGACACCTACGTCATGCGGCTCCTGCGACAGCGCGAACACCGCGTGCTCCCGGACGTCACGATCGACGCTGTCATCGTCGACGAGGTCGCGCAGGTCCTTCACCGCCGCGTCGCCGGCGGCCTGACTCAGCCAGAAGACCGCCTGATTGCGAGTGTGGGTCGCGATCTTTCCGTCCCGCGCCAGCTTCAGCAAGTCGGGCCAAAGCGTAACCGAGTCGGCCAGGGTCGCAGGGAAGATGGCCTCCTCGGCGGCGCGGCCGGAGCCGGTGCGGGCGAGATCGACGAGATAGTGTGCGGCTTCCGGCGCCGACACGTCGCCGAGATCGGTGACCCCGGCGGTCGCCGGCCGCCAGTGCCCGCCCACGTACGCCCGCAGTCGCGTGACGACTCCACCGGAGACCTGCAGCGCCAGCCGGACCGGTCCCGAATCGCACGGACACGGGCTGTCATCGTCCCAGTCGCTGTTGTCGGTCGTAATGCGGCGGCGGCCGCAGTTGCCATCGTAGCAATCGAATGAAATCGACCCGGCGCCATTGCCGCATACGCCCTCACGTGCGGCATAGGTCAGGTGAACCGTTCCGTCGGGTGCCTTGGCAATGCGCTGGCTCAACGTTTGTGCGGCTAGTGCGGCTGCGCCGAAAGCCAGGACGACCGCCACCGACGCACCCCGCACGACGCACGACGCACGGTTGGTCATTGGTTGATGATCTCCAGGAGCGCCTGCGCGGCGCGCGGGTCACGCGACTGCCCCAGCCAGAAGATCGCCTTCTTGCGCAGCTCGCGGTTCGTCTCGTGCCGCGCGATATCGATCATCTTGTCGAGCGCCGCAGCCTCGTGGCGTTGCGAGTACACGAAGACCAGCTGCTCCTTCATCTCCTGATCCGTCGTACGATCGTAGAGCTGCACGAGGTCGGCGATGTCCGCGCCCGTCTGGCCGGCCCAGAACAACGCCTTCTTCCGCAGGTCGATGCCTTCCTTCTGATTCAGCGCGAGATCCATCAGCCAGCGCGTGTTCTCCGCCGACCGCATCTGCGAGAGCGAGAAGATGATCTTCTCCTTGAGATCCTCGTTCGTCAGCCGGCCGTAGAGCTGCCGCAGGAACGCGGCGTTATCGGCTTCATGCGCCTGCCCGAGCCAGAATACGGCCTTCTCGCGGGCATCTTCGGGGGCGTCGTCGCGTCCGGCGAAGTCGCGCAGCGCCTGCTGCGCGCGCGGGCTATGAATCTGCGACAGCGCGAAGATCGCTTTCTCGATCAGCTCTTCATCCGTTGCCTTCGTGACGATCGAGTCGAGCGCCGTGATGGCCTTTTCGCTGCCGACCTGGCCGAGCCAGAAGACTGCCTGCTGCCGCACTTCGGGATCGGGATCGCCGCGCGCGACGGAGAGCATGATGTCTTCCGTCTCTTCGGTCCGCTTCTGCGACAGGACGAAGACCGCCTTGCGCCGCAGCGCCGCCGAGCAGGCATCGCGCCTGGCGAGCACCTGCTTGAGGATCGGTACGGCATTCCCGGCGTCCATCTGCAACAGCGCGTTCATCGCCGCGATACGGGGATCGTCGTCGTCGTCCGAGCAGCTCGACTGCGTGCTGGTGCTGCTCGTATCGCCGACGATCTGGTGCAAGCGCCGCGCGGCGTCCTGATTGCCGCGGCGAGCCAGCTCACCGAGCACGCGCGATAACAGGGCTTCGCTGTCGCCGCGGGTCGCGGCCCGCGAGTACTGCGCTCTCTGCTTATCGAGCAATACGACGGCCTGCTCGAGGTTCGCGTCCTCGCCGCTCTTGTAGAGCGCGAACGCGGCCCAGTAGTAGGCGTCCGGCGTGTAGGTCGAGCGGGTGTAGCGATTGATCAGATCCGAAAACAGCCGCGCCGCTTCGGTGTAGCGGTTTCGATTGAGCTGCTGGCGCGCCGCTCGGTACAGCGAGTCGCCCGGGTCCTGCGCGGCCCACGGCTCGCGCGGGGTGCGGGCGAAGCCGCGGTCGCGAAAGATCGTGACGCCGCCCTCGGGAGCCAGCGCAGCGAGTCCCTGCAGTCCTGCGAGGTCCTCATTCAGGCTGGCGAGCCCGGCGAGGCCCTCGAGTCCGGCGAGTCCCTGCAATCCTTCCATGCCCTGGAGCTCGGCGAGATCGGCCGACATCGCCTCCAGCTCAGGCGCGCTCGGCACCATCAGCGAGGACGGCACGGACGGCATGACCGGCATCACCGGCACCGTCACGACCGGGGGCACGGGCGCGCGTCGCGGCGCCGGACGTTGCGGAACGGCCTGCATGTTCACGGTGACGGCCGCGAGCAACGAAAGCGTAGCGAACATCAAAGGACTCCTTGTGCGCGCGCCGTCGACGATTCCCGCAGCCGCGTCAGCACGCTGTGTTGGTTCATTCCCTGGTTGATCAGGTCCATCTCGCTCCGCTGACCGGGGGGAGGGTCAGTCTGGAGCTGGGTGATTTGTGCGAGCACGAGCTCGAGATCCTCGAGCAGCGGCTTGAGCCTGGCGTCATCGGCGGCCGGCGAGTCGAGGAGGAGCCGCGTCGTCATGAGCAGATCGCGCGCCGACGCGAGGAACTGTGGGTCGAGTCGGCCATGCGACTGCTGCGACCGGAACTCGGTGAGCAGGACCTCGGTCCGCGTGAAGTACTGCTGCGCCGCGACCCGGTACGCCACGCCGGTGCTGGGTGCAGCGGCCGTGTTGGTCGGACCAGTGCCCGGGATTGCCGGAGTCTTTGCCGACCATCGCCCGATGCCGATGCCGAGAACCAGCACGGCGGCAGCCGCGAGCGACCAGCGCAGCCA
>DATJKA010000098.1:0-7290 GCA_035491815.1 Gemmatimonadales bacterium
CCGTTCGAGCCGACCGTCCGCGACGGCCGGGTGTACGCCCGCGGCTCCGCCGACGACAAGGGACAGGTGTTCTGTCTGCTGAAGGCCATCGACGGGGCGAAGCCCCCCGTCAATTTCCGCTTTCTCATCGAAGGGGAAGAGGAATTCGGCTCGAAGGTGTTGTTCGATCTCCTGCGCCGCGAGCCCGAGCGCGTCAACGCCGACGCGGTGCTTGTGGCGGACATGTCATACGTGGCTCCGGGTTGGCCGGCGATCTACACGACGCTGCGCGGCCTCTGTTACGCGGAGATCACGGTGCGCACCGCCAAGAGCGATCTCCATTCCGGCGAATACGGGGGCGCGGCGCCGAATGCGCACGAAGAGCTCTGCCGCCTGCTGGGCCGCCTGAAAGGTGAGGATGGGAAGGTCAACATCCCCGGGTTCTACGCCCCGGTGAAACGCCCCTCGAAAGCCGAGCTGGCGGCTTGGAAGAAGCTGCCGTTCAACGAGAAGGACTTCCTGACGAAGCGCGTGCAGGGCAAGAAGCTGCTCGGGCTCAAGAAATACTCGGTGCTCGAGCGGCTGTGGGCGCTGCCGACGTTCGAGATCCACGGCATTCTCGGCGGGTTCACGGGCGAGGGGGCAAAGACGGTGATTCCGGCCGAGGCGACGGCCAAGGTGAGTATGCGTCTCGTGCCGAATCAAACGCTGAAGGCGGTGGAGCGGCAGCTCGCGGCAGCGGTCAAGCGTCTGGCACCGAGCTATGTCACAGCGAGCGTGCGGTTCCTGCACGGCGCCGATCCCGCGCAGATCGAGGTCGACGCTGCCCCATTCAAGCTGCTCGGCCAAGCGTTCAAGCAGGTGACGGGGCGGAGCACCGTGCCGGCACGCGCCGGCGGCTCGATTCCGGTCGTGCCCGCCCTCGCGTCCGCCGGCGCGCCGGTCATTCTCACCGGTATCGGACTGCCCGATGATCGCCTGCACGCGCCCAACGAAAAGCTGGACTTGAAGCAGCTGTGGGAGGGGATCGACGTGTTCCGACGGTTCTACGAACTGCTGGGAGCGGCGAGCGAATGATCAATGATCAACGTTCAATGATCATTGATCATTGATCATTCCGATTCCGCAGCAGGTTCTTACTGGCATTACGGAATCGGTTGATCTCGTGCTGCGTGAGGCCACGGCCACCGTAGCGCTCCTCCGCCCACGGGTCGCCACGCATGTGATAGCCGTTTTGCTCCCAGAAGCCCGGTAGGTCTTCGTCCAGCAGCTCGAAGCCGCGCACCCACTTCGCGCTCTTCCAGAAATACAGATGCGGCACGAGCAAACGCGCCGGCCAGCCATGCTCCGGCGTGAGCGGCTCACCGGCCCACGTCAGCGCGATGAGATTCTCCGGTCGGTCGAGGTCCGACAGCGGCAGATTGGTCGTGAACCCCTGCTCGGCGACGACAAGGCAGAATTTCGCGCTCGGCTTGAGCCCGGCGCGCTCGAGCAACAGCTGCACGGGCACGCCCTCGAACGTGTTGTCGAGCCGGCTCCACGTAGTGACGCAGTGGATGTCGCACTGCACCGTCTTGCGCGGCAGCGCGACAAATTCGTCCCAGCTGAGCGTGAACGGCCGCTCGACCAGTCCGGAGACCGTGAACGTCCACTTGGCGGTATCGACCATCGGAACATCGCCGTAATGCAGGACGGGCCACTTGGTGGTTTGAATCTGGCCCGGAGGAATTCTCGGGTTACCCACGCTCAAGCGTGGGCCCGGTCACGCATTGAGCTCCGAGCCTTCAGAATGGAGTCCACCGCGAACGCGGTTTGGAAGCCCTGAATCACGGCCGCGACGCTCTCGTGCAGCAACCTCTCCCCTCTCCCTTCTCCCTTCTCCCGCTTCACCGACGTCATCTCGACGCCCTGAATCCCGCACGGCACGATCCGTCCAAACTGTGAGAGATCGGTCGTCACGTTGAGCGCGAAGCCGTGCCAGGTGACCCATTGCTTCACGTGAATCCCGATGCTCGCGATCTTGCGACCATGCGTCCACACACCGGTGAGGCCAGGGTTGCGCTCCGCGGGAATGTTCAGGATCGCGAGGGCGTCGATCAACGCCTGCTCGAGCGTCCGCAGATACCAATGGAGATCCTGCTTGTAGGACGTGAGGTCGATGATCGGGTAGCCGACGAGCTGGCCCGGCCCGTGGAACGTGACGTCGCCGCCGCGCTCGACTTCGAACACCTCGATGCCCGCGCGCTCGAGCACATGTGCATCGTGCGAATTGCGGCCCAGCGTGACCACCGGCGGGTGCTCCAGCAGCAGCAGCACGTCGTGGTCCAACCGACCGGCAATGCGATCGTCTGCGAGCTGCCGCTGCCGGTCGAGTGCCTCAGCATACGGAACGAGGCCGGCTTCGATGATCTCGAGAGTCGTCACGGAGGACCCGTCCCGGTTCCCGCTTCCGCCTTCCCCTTACCCGCCCAGCGCCACGCCAGAATGCCGAACGCGATGTTGAGCAGGAGCCAGATGATCAGGCCCTTCAGCCCCCCAAGCCTGTCGAGCGGCGCCGCGAGAAACCCAATCAGGAGCGCGCCCACGGCCGCGAGTACGGCAATGACGCCGCGCTGCCAGATGTTGTCCAATGCATTGCTGCGGAATGCTCCGACAATGAAACCAACGCCGATCGCCACTCCCATGCCGATCGTGAGTGCGTCAGGAGCCGTCTCCCGATAAACGCGTGGATCGAGATCACCACGCAGGATGGACGCTACGATTTGCGATGCGGTGAGGCAGGCGCCGCCAAACCCGACGCCCGATGCGAGCGAGCCGAGTCCCAGCGCGAGCGGATCCTTCACAGCCCCGCCGGGTGCGTCGCTCATATGTGCAGCACGCGCCCCATCGAGTCGAGCGCCGCCTCGGCGACCGCCTCCGACATGGTCGGATGCGCGTGGATGGCGAGATCGACCTCTTCGACCGTGTACTCGTTCTCTCGCGCGACGGCCAGCTCGTGGATCATTTCGGAGGCGTGCGCGCCTACGATGTGCGCGCCGAGGATCTCGCCGTACTTCTTGTCGCGGAGGATCTTGACGAAGCCTTCCGTCTCGCCGGTGCCGCGGGCGCGGCCGTTGGCGGAGAAGGGAAACTTTCCGGCCACGTAGTCGATCTTCTTGTCCTTACACTGCTCCTCCGTCAGTCCAATACTGGCGACTTCCGGATGGCAGTACGTGACGCTCGGCACGTTGTCGTACTTGATCGGATGCGGCTTCTGCCCGGCAATGATTTCCGCGACCGTCACGCCCTCGCGGCTGCCTTTATGGGCCAGCATCGGCGGCCCGGCGACGTCGCCGATGGCGTAGTAGCCGGGCGTCGTGGTCTGGAGACTCTTGTCGACCTTGATGAAGCCGCGGTCGGTGAGCTGAATGCCGCACTCTTTGAGGCCGATGTTTTCGGTGTTCACTGCGCGACCGGCGGCCATGAGCACGGCCGCTGCCGTCACCTGTTTCTTCTCGCCCCCGGCTTCCACGTCGAGCGTGACTTTGTCCTTGGCCACTGTCGCCTTCGTCACTTTGGCGCCGGCGATCACTTCGATGCCGCGCTTGCGGTAGCTCTTGCTGAGCACGTCGGACGACTCGGCGTCCTCGAGCGGCAGGATGCGGGGCAGGGCTTCGATCACCGTGACTTTGACGCCGAACGCGTTGAAGATGTCGGCGAACTCCATGCCGACCGCGCCGGCGCCGATGACGGCGAGCGTCGCCGGGATCTTCTCCATCACGAGCGCTTCGTCCGAGGAGATCACCGTCGTCTTGTTGATCTCGAGGCCGATCTGCGGAATCCCTTTGACCCGCGATCCGGTGGCGATCACGACCGCCTTCTTCGCTTCGTAGACGTCGTTGCCGACTTTGATCTTCTTGCCGGGCTGAAGCACGCCGGTCCCCTTCACGACGGTCACCTTGTGCTTCTTCATCAGGAACTCGACGCCTTTCGAGTTCTGCTCGCTGACCCGCCGCGAACGCTTCATGGCGACGCCATAGTCGGTGCTGACGTTGCCGGCCTCGACGCCGAAGTCCTTGGACTCCTTGAGCAGATTCGCGATGTATGCCGAGTGGAGCAGCGCCTTCGTGGGGATGCAGCCGATGTTCACACAGACCCCGCCGAGCTTCTCCTGCTCGACGACAGCCGTCGTGAGACCAAGCTGCGCGCAGCGGATGGCGCAGACGTAGCCCGCGGGACCGCCCCCGAGCACGATCACATCGAATGACTGAGCCAAGATCTGTCCTTCCCTAGAGGTATGTCGGAATGTTGGAACGTTGGAATGTGATTCATTCCAACCTTCCCACTTTCCAACCTACAACAGCATCGCCAGCGGGTTCTCGAGCATTTGTTTGAGCGTCTTCAGAAATGCGGCGCCGGTCGCGCCGTCGATCACGCGATGATCGCAGCTCATCGTCAGGCGCATGCGGCGCCGGGAAGCGATCCGTTCGCCTTCGGGAACGGCCTTCGCCGCAATCGACCCAACGGCGATGATCCCGGCCTCGGGCGGATTGATCACCGCGGTGAATTGGTCGATGTCGAACATGCCGAGGTTCGAGATGCTGAACGTGGAGCCGGTGTACTCCTCGGGCTTGAGGCGGCGGTTCCGCGCCTTGCCGGCGAGGTCGCGCGCCTCGGCGCCGATCTGGCGGAGGCTCTTGAGATCGGCGTTGCGGATCACCGGCGTGATCAGGCCGTCCTCGATCGCCACGGCCATCCCGATGTGGACTTCGTTCCAGTAGCGGATGTGATCGTCCTGGAACCAGGCGTTGCAGGCCCGGTGCTGCACCAGGGCGAGCGCAACCGCCTTGATGATGATGTCGTTGAACGAAATCTTGCCGCCTTCTTCCCCCAGCTGCTTGTTCAACGCGTCGCGCGCCTCGGCGGCGCGCTCCATGTCGATCTCGGTCGTGAGGAAGAAGTGGGGCACCGGCCCGATCGACGCGGCGAGCCGCTTTGCGATGGTCTTGCGGATCTGGGTGAGCGGGACGTCTTCATATGGCGTGCCCGGTGCGCCGTGCGCCGTGCGCCGGACTTCCGGCTGGCCGGGTACGTTTTCAAGATCGCGTTTGATGACGCGGCCGCCGGGTCCCGAGCCTTGGACCTGCTTGAGATCGACGCCGGCGTCCTTAGCGATGCGTCGGGCCAGCGGCGAGGCTTTGACGCGTGTTGCGTCTGCTGCAACCGCCACAGGGGCAGGGGCAGGGGCGGGGGCGGGGGCAGGCGGCGACGGAGCGGTCTTGGGTTGTGCCGCGGGCGCCGGCGCAGGTGCCGGCTTGGGCGCCGCCGCGGCAGCGGGCTTCGGGGCCGCACCTCCCGACTCCTGACTGGCGGCTCCGTCGACTTTCTCGCCGGCCTTCCCGATCCACGCCACGACGTTCCCGACCGGCACCGTGGCGCCTTCCTTGACTTCGATCTTGAGCAGCTGGCCGTCGGCGCGCGCGACGAGCTCCATGACGGCTTTGTCAGTCTCGACCTCGGCGAGCGTGTCGCCCGACTTCACCGCGTCGCCCTCGTGCTTCGTCCATTTCACGAGCCGCCCCTCCTCCATCGTGGGCGAGAGCGCCTCCATGTGGACTTTGGTCGCCATGGACGAGTTACTCGAGGTAGAGGACGCGACGCGCGGCTGCGACGACCTTCTCGGGCGAGGCCTTGGCGGCGCGTTCGAGCAGCTTGTTGTACGGCATCGGAACGTCGGCTTGTGTCACGCGCTGGACCGGCGCGTCGAGATCGTCGAACGCATCGCGCTGGATCAGATCCACGACCTGCGCGCCGATGCCGGCATGCGGCCACCCCTCTTCGACGACGACCGCGCGATTCGTTTTCTTGACGGACTCGAGGATCGCCGTCTCATCGAGCGGCCGCAGCGATCGTAAGTCGAGCACCTCGGCCGACACGCTCTGCTCGGCGAGCTGCTCGGCTGCCTTCTGCGCGACGGTCAGCGTCTTGGAGTGACAGATGAGCGTGACGTCGTTGCCCGCGCGCTTCACTTCGGCTTGTCCGATCGGGACGATATGCTCACCATCGGGCACGTCGCCCTTCTGGTTGTAGAGCATCTCGCCTTCGAGCACGATCACCGGGTTGTTGTCGCGGATCGCGGACTTGAGGAGCCCCTTCGCGTCGGCCGGCGTCGCGGGCGCGACGACCTTGAGGCCGGGGATGTGCGAGACCCAGCTCTCCCACGCCTGCGAGTGCTGCGACGCGAGCTGGAGCGCCGCGCCGTTCGGGCCCCGGAACACGATGGGCATCGGTATCTGGCCGCCCGACATGTACAGCATCTTGGCCGCGGAATTGACGATCTGGTCGAGCGCGAGCAGCGCGAAGTTCCACGTCATGAACTCGATGACGGGCCGAAGCCCACCCATGGCGGCGCCGACGCCGATCCCCGCAAATCCCAATTCCGCAATCGGCGAATCGACGACGCGCTGCGGCCCGAACTCCTCGAGCAGGCCGCGGCTGACCTTGTAGGCGCCCTGATAGACGCCGACTTCTTCGCCCATGAGGAAGACGTTCGGGTCACGCTGCATCTCTTCGCGCAGCGCCTGGTTCAGCGCGTCCCGGTAGGTGAGTGTCGCCATCAGTCGACCAACAGGTCGGTGAAGAGCTCGCCCGGCTCGGGATCGGGGCTTTCGTCCGCGAACTTCACCGCATCCTCGACCTCCGCATGAATCTCGGCGTCGAGCGCGTCGAGCGCGGCCTGATCGATTACGCCCTCGTCTTTGAGCTTGGCGGCGAGCTGCGTGATCGGGTCGCGGGCTTTCTGTTCTTCGACTTCGTCCTTCGTGCGGTACACGCCGTGCAGCGGGTCGGACATCGAATGGCCCATGAAGCGGTACGTCCGAACCTCGAGCAGCGTCGGATGGCTGTGTTTGCGAGCTCGTTCGACGGCCCGGCGCGTCGCGTCGTGGACGGTCAACACGTTCATGCCGTCGACCAGCTCGGCGGCCATGTCGTAACTGCAGGCATGCTCGACGATGTCGGTCACGGCGGCGACGCGCTCGAACGCCGTGCCCATGCCGTAGCGGTTGTTCTCGCAGATGAAGATCACCGGCAGCTTCCATACCGACGCCATGTTCAGTGTCTCGTGGAACGCGCCGATGTTCACCGCGGCTTCGCCGAAGAAGCAGACGCAGACTTTGCCGTTGTTCTGGTATTTGCTGGCGAATGCGAGCCCGGCACCGAGCGGGATATGCCCGCCGACGATGCCGTGGCCGCCCATGAACCCCTGCTTCGCGTCGAACAGATGCATCGAGCCGCCCTTGCCCTTCGAGCAGCCGGTCGCCTTCCCGAACA
>DATJKA010000099.1:0-16496 GCA_035491815.1 Gemmatimonadales bacterium
GGCGATCATCAAACCAGCCGCCGAGGATGCGAGCGCGGGACTCGACCGCCAGTCGGTCGTCACCGACCGCAAGAGCCTCAAAGCGCGCATCGCCGCCATGACCGAGCAATTCGATGAGGTGCTCGTCCAACAGTACATCGCGGGCCGCGAGTTCAACGTGGGTATCGTCGGTGATCGCGTCCTCCCCATCGCCGAAATCGATTTCAGCACCATGCCGCAGGGCACGTGGCCCATTCTGACCTACGCCGCCAAGTGGCACGTTGGATCGCCCGAAGATCTCGGCAGCAGGCCGGTGTGCCCTGCCCAGATCCCACAGCGACTCGCCGACCGGCTCAGCCGGCTGGCGGAGACCGCGTGGCGCGTGATGCAGGGCAAGAGCTACGGTCGCGTCGACTTCCGCGTGGACGACAGCGGACGTCCCTGGATTCTCGAGGTGAACCCGAATCCCGATCTGACCGATTCGGCCGGCCTGTCGCGGATGGCGAAGACGGCCGGCTGGGAGTACCCGGAGCTGATCAGGCGCATCGCGGAAATCGCGCTGCGCGACGCCCAAGGCGCGAAAGCCGCCCGTGAGCTGCTCGCTGCGCCCACTGCGGCACGCGCACCGCGCGCGACTTGAGCAGCTGACGCGGGACACGGGCCTCTTCCGCGAGGAAGAGGTTCAGACCGCGGTCGAGCTGCTGGATGAATCGCTGGGCGGAGACGACGACTACCAGTTCGTCGGCGCGTTCGACGGCGACCGGCTGCTTGGGTATGCGTGTTGGGGGCCGACCCCCGGCACAGCGGGGACCTGGGATCTGTACTGGATCGTCGTCGATCGGGAGCGCCAGGGCCGCGGGCTGGGCACAGAGCTGCTCGAGGAAGTGGAGCAACGACTCACGACGCACGACGCACGGTTGATCGTGGTCGAGACGTCTTCTCGCCCCGACTACGAGCCGACGAGAAAGTTTTATGAGGCTCGAGGGTACACGAAGGCCGCGACTATTGCGGACTATTACGCGCCGGGCGACGACCTGGTGATCTACACCAAGGATCCGCGTGGAGACCTGGCAAGAGCTGCTCCGTAAGAAGAGCATCGCGTCGCTCGAGGCGCTCGCCGCGCGCTTCGGCGAGGAGCACCTCGGCCCTATCGCCGCGCTCAAGCAGGCGGCCGAGAACTTCGAGTTCCGCATCTCGCCGGCCATGGTGGACCTCATCAAGTCCCCCGGCGATCCGATTTGGCGTCAGTACGTCCCCACCGTCCAGGAGCTGGAAGTCCATGACGGCCTCGTGGACTCGCTCGCCGAGGACGCCAACTCTCCCGTTCCCAATATCACGCACCGCTATCCCGATCGCGCGCTGTTCCTGGTGTCGCCCGTGTGCGCGGCGTATTGCCGTTTTTGCACGCGCCGCCGCAAGGTGGGCGATCCCGAGAAGATTCCGATGGCGCAGCTCGAGTCCGCGTTCCGCTACCTCGAGGAGCACAAAGAGATCCGCGACGTGATCATGTCGGGCGGCGATCCCCTGCTGCTCTCCGACCGGCGGATCGACGAGATCTGCAAGCGGCTGCGCGGAATCCCGCACCTCGAGGTGCTGCGGATCGGGAGCCGCGTGCCCTGTCATCTGCCGGAGCGAGTGACGCCGGAGCTGTGCGCGATCCTCAAGAAGTACCATCCGCTCTACATCAACACGCATTTCAATCACCCCGACGAGCTGACGCCCGCCGCCGTGAAGGCACTCGGCATGCTGGCCGACGCCGGCATTCCCCTCGGCTGCCAAACCGTGCTGCTCCGGGGCGTGAACGACGATCCCGAGGTGATGAAGCTGCTGATGCAGCGGCTGCTCGTCGCCCGCGTCCGGCCCTACTACATCTATATGTGCGACCAGGTGGCCGGCGCAGAGCATTTCCGGACGACCGTGGAAAAGGGGCTCGAGATCGTGAAGGCACTGCGCGGCTGGACGTCCGGGCTCGCGGTGCCGCACTTCGTGATCGACGCGCCGGGCGGTGGCGGCAAGATCCCGCTGCTGCCCGAATACGTCGTCAAGCTGACCGACAAGGAAGTCGTCCTCCGCAACTACGCCGGCAAGATCTATCGCTACAAACAGGGGAAGACCGCCAGCCAGCCGCTGGAGCCGGTTCTCGTCGGCTGATCGTGCTGCGCCAATGATACGGCGCTGCGCCGTAACACTGGTTCTAACCGCGGGCTGCGCTCACCGCGGCCAGGTGCAGCCCAGTTACGCTCCCGCCTCTGTCCCCACGATCACCGAGCAGGAGAGCCATACCACCGCGCTGCTGCAAGCCGTGAGCGCGGTCAACGACAGCGTGATCTGGGTTTCCGGTCACAAAGCGACCTGGGTGCGTACGGTCGACGGTGGCCGTACCTGGGTGCCCGGTGCGATGACGGGTCCCGATTCCGGACTTCAGTTCCGCGACGTGCAGGGGGTTAGTGCCACCACGGCCTACCTGCTGGCCGCCGGCCCCGGCGACAGCTCGCGCATCTACAAGACCACCGACGCCGGTCGGAGCTGGCAGCTGCAGTTCATGAACCACGACTCGGCCGCTTTCTACGACTGCTTCGGCTTCTGGGACGCCACGCACGGCATCGCGGTGAGCGACGCCGCGCACGGCAAGATGATCGTCATCCGGACCGACGACGGCGAGCACTGGGCCGAGGTCGCCGAGGACATGCCGGCGGCCTTGCCGAAGGAGGGATCGCCGGCAGCGGGCGGCACCTGCCTCATCGTGCACGGCCGAACTCACGCTTGGTTTGGCACCGAGCCCGCCGCACGAGTCTATCGCTCGGCCGATCGCGGCCAGCATTGGTCCGTGGTGACGACCCCGATCGTCACCGGCGAAGCCGCCGGCGTGGCCACACTGGCGTTCCGGGACGAGCAGCACGGGATGGCGCTGGGGGGCCGGCTCTTGAGCCGTGACGACATGAGCGACAGCGTGGCGGCAATTACCAGCGACGGCGGCGCCACCTGGACGCTCGTGCACCGGCCGACGTTCAGCGGGGCGGTCTATGGTGCCGCGGTGGTATGGAACCTGCCAGGTTACGTCGTGGCGGCGGGGCCGAAAGGGCTGGACTGGACGGCGAACGACGGCCGGTCATGGACGAACCTCAGCGGCGCGAACTATTGGGCCGTCGAATGCACGTCGCCCGCCGTCTGTTGGGCCGCCGGCCCGGGCGGGCGCATTACCAAGATCACATTCGGACCATGACCCCGACTCACCCTCTTGCGTCTTTCGAACACGGGCGTATATTTATGTTCAAGCATGCATAAACATACGATTCACCTGCCGCTGGCAAATACCAACGACGGACCCTTACCAGGGAGCGGCGGGGCACGATAGTGCGACAAACACGGAAAACCACCCAGCCCGCTCCCAACACTGAGCGGGCTTTTCTTTTGCCCGGTCATCTCGATCCCTGGCGGGAGCGCGACGCCTGCGGCGTCGGCTTCGTCGCCCGCGCGGACGGCCGCCGCTCCCCCGACATCCTCGCGATGGCGCTCACCGCCGTCGCTCGCCTGGCGCACCGGGGCGCCGCGTCCAACGACAAGTCCGGCGACGGCGCCGGCGTCCTCACCCAGATCCCGCACCGCCTCCTCGGCGTCGGACCCGCCGAGCGCGTCGCCCTCGGCATGTTCTTCCTGCCGCCGAAGGAAGCGGACGCCGCGGTCGATCTGATCGAGAGCGCACTCGTCACGCTCGGCATGTCGGTGCTTGGGTGGCGCGTGGTGCCGGTGGACGCGCGGGTGCTGGCGCCGCTCGCCGCCGCCAACCAGCCCGCGATCCGCCAAATCTTCGTCGGCCCGCCTGCCGGGCCACTCAACGCCGCCGCCTGGGAGCGCAAGCTCTATCTTGCCCGTCACGTGATCGAACGGCGCGCCGCGGCCGCCGGGCTCGAGCTCTTCGTGTGCTCGCTGTCCTGCCGCACGGTCGTCTACAAGGCACTGCTCGTCGGCACCGAGCTCGGCGCTTTCTACGCCGACCTGCGCTCGCCGCTGTTCGAAACGGCGACCGCCGTCTTCCACCAGCGCTACTCCACCAACACCCTGCCGAGCTGGCCGCTCGCCCAGCCGTTCCGGATGCTGGCGCACAACGGCGAGATCAACACGCTCTGGGGCAACCGCAACGCGATGCTCGCGCGCGAGCCGGCGCTGGCGGCGCCGGTGTGGGAAAACGCGATCGAGCAGATCAAGCCGATCATCTGGGCGGAGGGATCGGATTCGACCAGCCTCGACAACGTGTTCGAGCTGCTCGTCCGCTCGGGCCGCGATCCGGTGCACGCCCTGATGATGCTGCTCCCCGAAGCCTGGGAGCGCGTGCCCGATCTTCAACCCGCGCTGCGGAGCTTCTACGAATACCACGCCGGCCTGATGGAGCCGTGGGACGGGCCGGCGGCGCTCGCGTTCTCCGACGGCGTGATCGCCGGCTCGGCACTCGACCGCAACGGCCTGCGTCCCTGCCGATACAAGATCACGAAGGACGGCGTCGTCGTATCAGGCTCGGAAGTCGGCGTCGTCGATCTCGATCCAGCCGACGTCGTCGAGAGCGGCCGGCTCGGCCCGGGCGAGCTACTGATCGTAGACACGGCGCGCAACAAGATCCTGCGCAGTAACGACGCCAAGCTCGAGGTGGCGAATCGCTCGCCGTATGGGCGGTGGACGAGCCGCGTCGTGCGCCAGCTCCCTGAGGACGTGACGCCGCTCGGGCCGGCGCTGCCGGTCGACGAGCTGACCGCCCGCCAGCACGCCTTCGGCTACGGCTTCGAAGATCTGCGGCACGTCGTGACGCCGATGGCCGCGGCGAGCCAGGACGCCATCTGGAGCATGGGCGACGACACGCCGATCGCGCCGCTGTCCAAGCTGCCCCAGAGCGTGTACGCCTACGTGCGCCAGCGCTTCGCCCAGGTGACGAATCCGGCGATCGACCCGCTCCGCGAAGCGCGCGTGATGTCGCTCGTCATGTATCTCGGCCGGCGCGGCTCCTTGCTCGCGCAACGGCCGGGGCGGCGGACGTTGCTGCGCCTCGAGCATCCGGTGCTGCTCGCCGAAGAAATGGCCGCCGTACGCCGCGCCGCCGGCCCGGAGCTGGGAGTCGTGCACGCGGTGTGGGAAGCGGCCGCCGGTCCCGATGCGCTGGCGCGCGCCATCGACCGCGTGAGCCGTGAAGCCGTCAAGGCGGTGCGGCGCGGCGCCACGATCCTGGTGATCAGCGACCGCGAGGCCGATCGCGCGCGCGCCCCAATTCCGATGTTGCTCGCGGTCGGCGCGGTGCACCAGCGGCTCGTGCACGCCGGACTCAGAATCCGCGTCGGCCTCGTGGCCGAGGCGGGTGACGCCTGGGACGTCCATCACTTCGCCGCGCTGTTCGGTTACGGCGCTGAAGCGGTGCATCCCTGGCTCGCGCTCCAATCGCTGCGCTCGCTCAAGACGGAGCCCAACGCCGAGCCCACCGCGAACAAATTCCGGTCGGCCGCCGAGAAGGGCTTGCTCAAGATCCTGTCGAAGATGGGGATCTCGACGCTGCAGTCCTACGCCGGCGCCCAGATCTTCGAAGCGCTCGGACTCGGCGCCGAAGTGGTCGACAAGTGCTTCACCGGCACCGCCTCGGTGATCGGCGGCATCGGCTTCCGGGAGATCGCGGAAGACATCCTTGCGCGTCAGTCCGGCACCGGGGGGGGCGCGCTGCCCGATCACGGGCGCGTCCGCTATCGGCGTGACGGCGAGGACCACGGCTGGTCGCCGCCGGTCGTGCGGGCGCTGCAGGATGGCGATCACACCACGTTCTTGGACCGGGTGAACGCGCGTCCGCCCGCAGGGCCGCGCGATCTGATCGACTTCAAGCCGCAGGCAGCGATTCCCATCGACGAGGTCGAGCCGGTCGAAGACATTCGCCGGCGCTTCATCTCGAGCGCGATGTCGCTCGGCGCGTTGTCGCCCGAAGCGCATGCGACGCTGGCGATCGCGATGAACCGGATGCACGCGCGCTCGAACTCCGGCGAAGGCGGCGAAGACCCCGCGACCTACGTCTCTCGCGCCGACGGCGATCGCGCGGACAATCGCATCAAGCAGGTCGCTTCGGGCCGCTTCGGCGTGACGACGGCGTACCTCGCGCGGGCCGACGAGCTCGAGATCAAGATCGCCCAGGGCTCGAAGCCCGGCGAAGGCGGGCAGCTGCCCGGCCACAAAGTCACCGATCTCATCGCCCGGCTGCGCCATGCGGTGGTCGGGATCTCGCTGATCTCGCCGCCGCCGCATCACGACATCTATTCGATCGAGGATCTCGCGCAGCTGATTCACGATCTGAAGACCGTGAACCCGCGCGCGCGCGTCGGCGTGAAGCTCGTCGCCGAGGCGGGCGTCGGCACGGTGGCGGCGGGCGTGGCGAAGGCGTACGCCGACTACGTGCTGATCTCCGGCCACAACGGCGGCACGGGCGCATCGCCGCTCTCCTCGATCAAGCACGCCGGCTCGCCGTGGGAATTGGGGCTCGCGGAAACCCAGGCGATCCTGCAGCGCAACCATCTCCGCGAGCGGATCGAGGTGCGGGTAGACGGCGGCCTCAAGACCGGCCGCGACGTCGTCATCGCCGCGCTGCTCGGCGCCGAGTCGTACGGGTTCGGCACGGCGAGCGTGGTTGCGCTCGGCTGCGCGATGGCGCGGCAGTGCCACCTGAACACCTGCCCGACCGGGATCGCGACGCAGCGCGCCGACCTGCGCGCCAAGTTCAAGGGCACGCCCGAGCAGGTCATCGCCTACTTCACGTTCATCGCCGAAGACGTGCGGCGCATCCTCGCGTCGCTCGGCGTCCGCCGCATGGACGAGCTGATCGGCCGAGTGGAATTGCTGCAGCGCGTGGAGCGTGCCGATTCGCCGCGGGCACAGCTGCTCGATCTTTCCCTGTTACTCAAGAGCCACGCCGACGGTGCGCGGAAGCGTACGGTGGAGCGGAACGTCCGTCCGGGCCTCGTGTCGCTGGACGAAGAGATCATCGCCCGCCAAGGCACCGGCATCTTCAAGATCGGCAACCATCATCTCACCGTCGGCGCGCGCATCGCCGGTGAAATCGCGCGCGAGCAGAACGAGAACTCGGGCCCTGGGACGCCGCTGCGGCTGCGCTTCCACGGGAGCGCCGGCCAGAGCTTCGGGGCGTTCACGCTGCCGCGCATGAAGCTCCATCTCGAGGGCGAAGCCAACGATCACGTCGGCAAGGGACTGTGCGGCGGCGAGATCGTGATCCGGCCGTTCCGCGGCGCCGCCTACGGATCAGGCGAGCACGTGATCCTCGGCAACACCGCGCTGTACGGCGCGACGTCGGGCCGGCTGTTCGCGGCCGGCGCCGCCGGCGACCGCTTCGCCGTCCGGAATTCGGGCGCGGTCGCGGTAATCGAAGGCGCCGGTGACCACTGCTGCGAGTACATGACCGGCGGCATCGTCGTCGTCCTCGGCTCCGTCGGCCGGAACTTCGGCGCCGGGATGTCGAACGGCGTGGCCTACGTGCTCGACGAGCGTGGCGTGCTGGAGTCGCATTGCAATCACGACATGGTCCATGTCACGCCGCTCAGCGCGATGGACGACCGCGTGCTGCGCAAGCTCGTGCAGCAGCATTTCCACAAGACCGGCAGCGTGCGCGCCCGCGCGATCCTCGGCCAGTGGGACGCGTATCGCGAGCTGTTCCGCAAGGTCGCTCCGCCGCCGCCCGCGGCTGTCAGCGAACCCGTCACCCTCCAATCCACGGAGAGCCGTGCATGAAGCTCATCACGACGATCGTCCGTCCGGACCGCGTGTCCGAAGTCAAAGCGGCACTGTTCCGCGCCGGCATCACCGGCATCACGCTGAGCCGAGTGAGCGGGCACGGCGGTGAGCACGAGCGCTTCGAGCAGTACCGCGGCACCGCGCTCGTCATGGAGTTCCACGAGAAGGTCAAGATCGAAATGGTCTGTTCCGAGCCGTTCGTCGAGCCATGCGTGCAGGCGATTCTCGCCGCGGCGCGCACGGGCGAGGTCGGTGACGGGAAGATCTTCATCCAGCCCATCGAGCGGGTGGTGCGCATCCGCACGGGTGAGGTGGACAACGCCGCTCTGACCGCCGTCAATGCCGACGCGGTCCAACGCGCGGCGATCAACGCTGCCGGGATCGGAGGTGCCGTGTGACTGTTTCCGCCGGAGATACTGCCTGGGTGCTCGTCTCGAGTGCGCTCGTACTGTTGATGACGGTCGGCTTGGCATTCTTTTACGGGGGCCTCGTGCGCCCCAAGAACGCACTCAATACCATGATGATGAGCGTCGTCGCGCTCGGCATCATCGGCGTGCAATGGATGCTGCTCGGATACTCGATCGCATTCGCCCCCGGCAATCCCTGGATCGGCGGACTGTCATGGCTCGGCCTGCATAACGTAGGTGGCGACCCCAACGCGGCGTACGGCGCGACGATCCCATTGCAAGCGCACGCCATGTTCCAGGGCATGTTCGCGATCATCACGCCCGCGCTGATCTCGGGCGCGATCGTGGAGCGGATGCGCTTCCGCGGCTACGTGCTGTTCCTCGTGCTGTGGGCGACGCTGATCTACGACCCGCTCGCGCACTGGGTGTGGGGCGCGGACGGCTGGCTGTTCAAGCGCGGCGCGCTCGACTTCGCGGGCGGCACCGTCGTGCACATCAGCGCCGGCGTTTCCGCGCTGGTCGCTGCCTGGTTCCTCGGACCGCGGCGCGACTACCGCCGCGTGCCCATCGCGCCTCACAACGTGCCGCTGGTCCTGCTTGGCGCGGGCCTGCTCTGGTTCGGCTGGTTCGGCTTCAATGCCGGCTCGGCCCTCGCAGCGAACGGCCTGGCGACATTGGCATTCGTCAACACGAACACGGCAGCGGCCGCCGCCCTCGTGACGTGGGCCGGGCTCGATCTCGCGCGCACGGGCAAGATCACCGCCGTGGGTGCAGCCACCGGACTCGTGGTGGGTCTCGTCGGCATCACGCCGGCGGCCGGCTACGTCACGCCCCTCGCCGGGCTCGCGATCGGCGTGCTCGCGGCAGGCGTGAGCTATACGGCGATTCAGATTCGGTCGCGCACCAAGCTCGATGACGCGCTCGACGTGTTCTCCTGCCACGGCATGGCGGGCATCGCGGGCGCGATGCTGACCGGCGTGTTCGCAACCAAGCTTGCGAACCCCGCGGGCGGCGACGGACTGCTGGCGGGCAACGCCGCACAGCTCGGCGTGCAAGCGCTCGCCGTCCTGGCGACGATCGCGTTCGCCGGCATCGGGACGCTCGGGATTCTGAAGCTGGTGCAAGTGACGGTTGGCGCGCGGGCCGACGTGCCCGAGGAGAGCGCCGGACTCGACCTCTCCCAACACGGCGAAGAGGCGTATTTCGGCACGGATCTGGGCGTGGCCGGGGCCGGCACGTCGCTCGGCGGCAGCGTGGTCGTGCAGTCGTTCGTCCCGGAGGGGACGCCCGCGCCCGAGCCGGCCGTATGATGCCGGCGGCGGTGGTCATCGCCGGCGTCGCCGCCATCACGATCCTGCCGCACGTGCTCGCACAAGCGCCGCCTCCGCCGCAGCGCTTGACGGGCAACGTCACGCTCGTGGGCGACTACCGGTTTCGCGGGTTGTCGCAGACCTACACGCAGCCCGCGATTCAGGGAGGCGCGGAGTACGCCTTCCCCGCGGGTGCGTACGCGGGGTCCTGGGCGTCGAACGTGAGCGGCAATCAGTTCTTGAACGGCGGATCGCTCGAGCTCGATCTCTACGGCGGCTATCGCTGGAGCGCCGGGAACCACGGCGTCGATCTCGGTCTGCAGTACTACTGGTATCCTCGTGCGCGCTACAACATCGATCCCGGTGATCGCTACAACACTGTGGAGCTCTACGCCGGCGCGCACTACCGGCAGTTCAGCGCGAAGTACTCGCACGCCGTGACAAACCTGTTCGGCATGAAGACGAGCACCATCGGGGGATTCTGCGGGATCACGAGCGACGGCACGGCCGCGTCGTCCAATTGTCTGGGGACGGGCAGCTCGAAGGGCTCGGGGTACGTCGACCTCGCCGCGTCGTTCGATGTCGTGGCTCGAGTGAATCTGCAAATGCATTATGGCTATCAATTCGTGCGCGACTACCCGCAGCTCTCGTACGCGGATTACCGGCTTGCGCTCACCCGGCAGTTCGGCGGCGTGACGTTGGGAGCGGCCGCGGTGGACACCGACGCGCAGCGCCGATTCTACCGTTATACGCCGACAACGTCGGGCTCGCAGGAGACGCAGGACGTCGCGAAGCTGGGCGTGGTTCTGTCGGCAAGCAGGGCGTTCTGAAATAAACCGACCGGCCCCGGGGCCATGCCCCGGGGCCGTGGTGTCCTACCAATAATCGTAGTAGCCTTCCCCTCCATGGCTCCGTCCCTGCCAGCGCCGTTCAAGGTCGCTCTCGTACAGATGAGCATGAGCGCCGATCCCGAGGGGAATCTCGCGAAGGCGGTCGTGCGCATCCGCGAAGCGGCGCAGCGAGGCGCTGCCCTCGTGTGTCTGCCGGAACTGTTTCGGACGCACTACATCGGCCAGCGCGAGGACCATGCGCTGTTCGATCTCGCCGAAGCGGTCCCGGGCCCGACGACGGAGACGCTGGGCAAAATCGCCAAAGAGCATGGGGTCGTCGTCATCGCGTCGCTGTTCGAGCGGCGGGCCGCCGGTCTCTATCACAACACGGCGGCGGTGATCGACGCGGACGGCAAGGTCAAGGGGATCTACCGCAAGATGCACATCCCCGACGACCCCGCCTACTACGAGAAGTTCTACTTCACCCCCGGCGATCTCGGCTTCCGCGCGTTCGACACCAAAGTCGGACCGATCGGCACGCTGGTGTGCTGGGATCAATGGTATCCGGAGGGCGCGCGGCTGACCGCGCTGCAGGGCGCGAACATCCTGCTGTATCCGACGGCGATCGGCTGGCATCCATCCGAAAAGGCGAAGTACGGCGAGCAGCAGCTCGACGCCTGGAAGACGATCCAGCGCAGCCACGCGATCGCGAACGGCTGCTGGGTCGCGGCGGTGAATCGCGTCGGCCACGAGCGGCTGGGCGGCGAGGGCGCAGGCATCGAGTTTTGGGGACACTCGTTCGTGTGCGATCCGTTCGGCGTCGTGGTCGCCGAAGCGGCCGAGGACGAGGCGCTCGTGCTCGCGCAGGTCGATCTGGCGCGCGTCGAGGAAGTGCGTCGCAACTGGCCGTTTTTGCGGGACCGGCGCACGGACGCCTATAGCGGCATTCAGCACCGGTTCCTGACCGATTAGCGCCGTCGCCCTCCGTATGCCGGCCGAGTGGGAGCCGCATGCGGCGACCTGGATCGGCTGGCCTCACAACGTCACCGACTGGCCGGGGAAATTCCCGCCGATTCCCTGGGTCTACGCCGAGATCGTCCGCGCGCTCACGCGCGGCGAGACGGTGCGGATCCTGGTCAACTCGGGAGTCCAACAGGCACAGGCGAGCCGGATTCTCAAGAAGGTCGGCGTCGATCTCGCTAAGGTTGATTTTCTGCGCTTCCCCACCAATCGCGGCTGGACGCGCGACTTCGGCCCGATCTTCGTGCGGCGGGGCAAGAGCCTCGCGATCGCGCGGTTTCACTTCAACGCGTGGGCCAAGTACAAAGACTGGAAGAAGGACGACAAGGTCCCCGAGCGCGCGGCGAAGCGGCTCAAGCTGCCGCTCCTCGACGCTGGTGTCGTGCTCGAGGGCGGCAGTATCGACGTGAACGGGCAAGGCACGCTGCTCACGACGGAAGAGTGCCTCCTCGATCCCAAAGTGCAGACGCGCAATCCCGGAATGAGCCGCACCGAAATCGAAACGGTGTTTCGTGACGTGTTGGGCGTGAACGACACGATCTGGCTCGGCAAAGGGATCGCCGGCGACGACACGCACGGCCACGTGGACGATCTCTGCCGTTTTGTGAACCCTCGGGCGGTCGTGCTGTGCCGCGAAGACGATCCGAAGGACGTGAACTACCGTCCGCTCAAGGAGAACCACGAACGACTCGAGGGGCGCGGCATCGAGATCATCGATCTCCCGATGCCGGCCCCTCTGTACTTCGACGGCGTCCGATTACCGGCCAGCTATGCCAACTTCTACATCGCGAACGCGGCCGTGCTCGTACCCACTTTCAACGACCCCGCCGATCGCGTTGCCCTCGGGACTCTCGCGGAGTGCTTTGCGGATCGCCCAGTGATCGGCATCCACGCGGGGGATCTGGTGTGGGGGCTTGGGACGATTCACTGCCTGACGCAGCAGGAACCCTCAGGCCACTAATGCACTATCGATGCTTACCGATATGCTCGCGAGGTCGGAAAGAAGGTTAGCTCGCGCCGATTCGCTGAGTCCGGGCACCTGGTGTACACGCAACAGGCACAGCTTGAGTACCTCGAGAGCGGAGCAGAGGTACACCGTCGCCTGATCGGATGTCGTGGTCCATAGCCGCTCGAGCGCGCCGAGCGACAGTCCCACGAGCTCGACGATGAGCTGCTCGGGGCTGCGCCGCTCGATGCCGTTCGGGGGCGGACCGGGCGGGTCGGAGCGCACGAGTCCCACCAGCCAGCGGTCCGCGTCGATCCGGCAGCCGACCCACAGACTCCCGGGTGGCGCCGCGCGCCCCCAGCGTTTCAGCAATCCCGCGACATCGAAATCGAGCGTGTCGGACGGCAGATCCGGGCGGCTGACCGCCTCGGCGACGGGCTGTCCGTTCTCTTCGATCCGCCACAGCGCCACGACGTGGCCCTGAAGTGCCGCACTCGCCTGTGCCACCAGTTGGCGGCGGCGTTCGGCGATGGAATACGGCGAGGGTTCGCGCACCGCGAGCTCCTCGAGTTGGGTGTCCTTACAAGAACACCAGACCCAGCCGGAAGTAACAAGGGGCCGCTCGCGCGGCCCCTCGACGCGTGACCATCGTCACGCACGCGTTATGGCAGCTGCCACACTTCAACACGATTCCCCGTGAAAATCGGAATCAGCACGCGATTGCGCTTCGCGTCGTACCCGATGTCCGCCGGACTCGGCACGCCTGTGATGAGCTTCGTCGCGTGGCCATTCTCGATCCGTGCGACGGATGAATCGGCCCAGCTCGAGACGAGGATCGCGCCCTTCACGATTTCCACGCCGTCGAACTGCCCGGCGCCGCTGCCGACCGACGTCGTCGTCTTCTCACCCGGCTTCCACGCAACCAGCGCGTTCGCGCCGAACGGCACGACGATGAAGCGTTGATTCGCCGCGTCCCACGTGATGCCGTTGGGGCGGCCGAGCGTGTCGTTCGCGATCGCGACGCTGACCTTGTGGTCGGGCGCAATGCGGAACACCTGATCCTTGCCGACGTGCTCGGCGCCGTTCGCGCCGAACTTGACCGCGGTATCGGTCACGTACAACGAGCCGTCCGGCGCCGCGGCGATGTCGTTGAGGAAGACCGCGCCCGGAATCGGCACCGTCGCCACCGCCGCGCCGGTACGCGCGTTGAACGCCCGCACGACATCGATGTCGGCGACCCAGAGTGTGTCATGCACCAGCGCCAGGCCTTTCGGCGCATTGAGCCCCTTGATGAACTGGCTGTCTCTGATTGCGCCGGTCGGCAATACCACGCTGATGTAGCCGTTGTTGTCTTTGGCATTCGGCGCGCCGTTGATGTTCGACACGAAGTAGACGTCCTGCGCCGAGTCCCACTTTACGGATTCGGGCGTTTGGAATCCGGCGATGGTCGCGGCCTTGGTTGGGCCACTGTGCTGCCCCTGTGCGGCACTCTGATCCTTCGCGCCACCTTTGCAGGCACCAATCACCGCGAGCAGCGCCCCCCAGAGCTTCGTCCTGTTCATGCCTTTACTTCCTCCAGTTCTTTCTTGCGTGCCTCGGTCACCCGCGCGGCGACGTCCGGCGGGGCATCCTGATACACGTGGAATTTCATCTTGTACGTGCCGCGCCCGTGCGTGATCGAGTGCAGCGTCGTGGCATACCGATCGAGCTCCGCCTCAGGGACCATCGCCTTGATCTTGGTGAGTTTGCCGTCCTTGTCGGTGCCCACGATGTGGCCGCGCCGCGACGAGAGATCGCCCATGACGGCACCCTGATACTCATCGGGCGACCAGACCTCCACCTCCATGATCGGCTCGAGCAGCACGGGTCGGCACCCGGGACTCACGTTCCGGAACGCGAGGATGCCGGCCATCTTGAACGACATTTCGTTCGAATCGACGTCGTGGTAGGAGCCGTCGTACAACTCCACCTTGAAATCCACGACCGGATAGCCCGCGACCGGCCCCTTGCTCGCGGCTTCCTGCACGCCGCGCTCGACCGCGGGAATGTACTGGCGCGGAATGACGCCGCCCACGATCTCGTCGACGAATTGCAGGCCGGACCCGCGCGGCAGCGGCGCGATGCGAATCCAGCAATCGCCGTACTGCCCGCGTCCCCCCGACTGCTTCTTGTGCTTGCCTTGCCCTTCGTTCTTGCCGCGGAACGTCTCGCGGTAGGCGACTTTGGGCTTCGCGGTCTGCGCATGCACGCCGAATTTCCGCGCGAGCCGCCCGACCACGATCTCGAGATGCCGCTCCCCCAGCCCGCGAATCAACGTCTGCGCGAGCTCTGGGTTGTATTCGTGATGGAACGTGGGGTCTTCCTCGTGCAGCTTGTGCAACCCGGTCGACAGCTTGTCTTCCTCCCCCCGTTGTTTCACTTCGACGGCGACCGTGATGACCGGCTCAGGGAACGGAATCTTCTGCAGCACGAGCCCTTTGTCTTTGGTTGACAGCGTGTCGTTGGTATGGGTATCGCGCAGCTTCGCGACGGCGCCGATGTCGCCCGAGTGCAGCTCGGCAATCTCGATCCGCTCTTTGCCCTGCGCGACGCACAGGTGATTCAGTTTCTCCGTTGCGTCACGTGGCGCGTTGAAGACGTCTTGGCCGTTCTTGACCGACCCTGAGTAGATCCGGAACAGCGTCACGTCGCCGACGTGCGGCTCCGAGACCGTCTTGAAGACTTGGGCGACCAGCGGACCGGCGTCGTCGGCCTTGACTGTGAAGCGATCGGCGCTGCCCCACTTCTGCACGTCAACCGGCGGCCGCTCCTGCGGCGCGGGACAGAGCTCGACGAGCTTGTTGAGCAGCGCGCGCGTTCCGTACGTCAGCTCGGCGGCGCCACAGAACAGCGGGAACAGCTCCCCTTTGGCCATGCCCGCCTTCATGGCGGCGATCGCCTCGTCGCGGCCGATCTCCTCGCCACCGAGATACCGCTCGAGCAGCGTGTCGTCCGTAGCGGCGATGCTCTCGATCAGCTCCTGCGAGTACTTCGCGAATCGATCCTGGTACTCGTCGGGCACGTCCACTTCCTCGTACTCGCCCGCCTTCGTGCCCTTCTTGTAGAGGTGCGCCTTTTTCGAGAACAGGTTGATGATCCCGTGGAATTCGAGTCCTTCGCCGACCGGAATCTCGACCGGGATTACCTTCGTCGTGAGCCGTTCTTTGATCTGGTCGAACACCCGCTCGAAGTTGGCGTGCTCTTTGTCCATCAGCGACACGAAGAGGAGCCGGGGGAGCGAGCGGCGCTCGCAGTAGTCCCACACCTTCTCCGTGCCGACTTCGACCCCCGCCGTCGCGGACAGCACGACGACGGCGGAGTCGGCGGCGTACACGCCCGCGAGCGCGTCGCCGGTGAAGTCGAGATACCCAGGGGTGTCGATGAGGTTGATCTTCGTGTCCATCCACTCGGCGACCGCGAGCGCGAGGTTGATGGAGTACTTCCGTTCGATTTCGTCGGCGGTGAAATCGGTGAGGGCGGTGCCGTCTTTGACTGAGCCGTGCCGTTTGCTCGTTCCGGCCACGAACGCCAGCGCATCGACCAGGGAGGTCTTACCGCTCGCGCCGTGGCCCACTACGGCCACATTTCGGATCTCGTTCGTCTTGTACACGCGCATAGGGGCGCAACGCTCCTGCTAGGGGGGAAATAAATATGCCCGGCAGGGACGCGGGACGGCTAGACGCACGTGAGGGGCGAGAAAGTAGGACTGTCCTACTCGCTCACCCCTCGTAACCGCTCGGCGGCTGGCCGCTTACTACGCTCCTACATCCTCCATCTCATTGTCAGCCACACCATCGTGATCGTGCCGCTCGTCGCGGACGTGCTCCACGAGGCGATGCAGGATCTGCATGCTCCGCAAGTTGAGCCACAGCGCCGTCACGCCGTCGCCGGCGCCGAGCGCCGCATCCGCTTCCGCGCGCAGGCTGTCGACGTGCGCGAGCACGGCGCGAATGCGCGGCGCGGCGCGGTCGCCGAGGAAGTTCTCGATTCTTGCGACCGCGCTGTCGACCGCCGCACCGGTACGCTGCGGCGCGTTCGGGAACAGCTCGATCACCGCCGACAGGACGTCGCGGAACGCGGCCTTGCGGAACGCGCGCGCGGCGGTCGTGTCGCCGCGCTGGAACGCGGCCCACGCCGAGTCACGATTGACGCGCGCGGAGTCGAGATACGCCTTCGCGACCGCATCGTCGGTCGTGCGCAG
>DATJKA010000100.1:0-18037 GCA_035491815.1 Gemmatimonadales bacterium
AAGATGGTCTTGGTGCCCTGCCCGATTTCCGTTGATGCAGTCAGAATCCGGAATGTTCCGTCGGCTAAGGCCTCCATCGCGATCGTTCCCTGCAGTTTCTTCTCGCCGCTGCCTGTGAAACCGGAGCCGTGGAAGACGAGCGACAGACCGCGACCGCGGCGGATGGGCGGACGGGCGGACGGGCGGATGGGCGGCGCGGCCTTCAGCGCCGCATCCAGCACCAACTCACTGCCGACACTCTCGCTGAGCTGTTGCCCCGTCGCCGTCGTGTCGCCGAGCCGCAACATCCATTTGCGCCGCAGGTCCACGCTCGACATGCCGAGCCGTTCCGCGACGTGCTCGACCATCAGCTCGGCGGCGAACAACGATTGGGGGGCGCCGAAGCCGCGGAACGCGCCGTTGGGGGGCGTGTTCGTCATGACGGCGCGCGCGCGAATCCGGACGTTCGGACAGGCATAGGCGCCCGCGGCATGAATCGCGGCGCGCGAGAGGACGACTGGAGTGAGCGTGCAGTACGCGCCCCCGTCGAGCACGATCTCGATGTCTTGCGCGAGCAGCGTGCCGTCTTGCTTCACGGCGGTGCGATGGCGAATCACGCCGGGATGGCGCTTCGTCGTCGCAGCGAGGTCTTCGTGCCGATCGTAGATCAGACGGACCGGCCGGCCCGCTTTCCGCGCGAGCAGCGCCGCGTGAATGGCGACGATGGACGGATACTCTTCCTTGCCGCCAAAGCCCCCGCCGGTCTCTGCCTGGATGACGACCGCCTGCTGGTCGGTGAGCTTCAAGGCCCGCTTCAGGGCGCGGTGAACGTAGTAGGGGCACTGCAACGATCCGATGATCTTGATGCCGCCATCGTCCAGCGGAAACGCGATTGCTCCCTGGGGCTCGATGTACAGTTGCTCTTGAAGGCCGACCGTGAAGGCTCGCTCTTCGACAACGGCGATACCCTCGACCTCCTCGAGGGCCTTTCCCTTGCTGATCTCCACGGTGCTGAAGACGAGGGTCGCCTCCGCCAAGTCGAATACCGGCGTCTCCTGCTCGTACGCGATCCGCACGTGTCGCGCAGCCGCGGCAAGGGTGTCGCGGTCCCGCGCTGCAATGAGGAGGATCGGCTCCTCGCGGTGGCGGATTTGGCCTCCCCTAGGGGCCAGAACCGGCTGATCGTCGCGGATCAACTGCACGACGTTCTCGCCGGGGATGTCGTCCGCAGTCACGACCACTACAGAGGACCAACTGAAAGCCGGATCGAGTGTTATGGACCTGATCCGGCCCCGCGGGATGGTCGAGCGGATGGTCTTGCCGAACCAGGCGCCGGGGGTGACGAGGTCGTCGGTGTATTGAGCGGCGCCGGTGACTTTGGCGGCACCCTCCCGCCGCGGGACCGACTGGCCGATCGGAGAACGGGTCAGCATCGTGGGTAATAAGAACCCACCCGAGACTGAGGCACAACACTTGCCCATGCCTCACAAACAAATGGCGGTGACCTCGATCGATACCGAGCCCCGCGTTCAGGCCAGGGTCCTTGCCCCCGTCGGCCCCGCCTACGCGGAGATCCTGTCCGAGCCGGCGCTGCAATTCGTGGCAGACCTGGCCCGCCAGTTCGAGCCCCGCCGCCTCGAATTGTTGAATCGCCGCGCTGCTCGCCAGCGGGACTTCGATTCCGGCGGGTTCCCCACATTCCTGAAGAGCACCGCCGACGTGCGGGACGGCGACTGGCGCGTGGCGCCGATCCCCCACGACCTGATGGACCGGCGCGTCGAGATCACAGGCCCGGTGGACCGGAAAATGGTGATCAACGCGCTGAACTCGGGCGCGCAGGTCTACATGGCGGACTTTGAGGACTCGAACTCGCCGACGTGGCGGAACAACCTCGACGGGCAGATCAACCTCCGCGACGCCATCGCCGGGACGATTTCATACACCAGTCCGGAGGGCAAGCCGTACGCCCTGAGCCCGAAGCCCGCGACCCTCATGGTTCGCCCCCGTGGCTGGCACCTCGTCGAGCGGCACGTCACGGTGGACGACGCCCCGATTTCAGCCTCGCTGTTCGACTTCGGGCTCTTTTTCTTCCACAACGCGCAGGCGCTGATTGCCAAAGGCTCGGGCCCGTACTTCTACCTGCCCAAGCTCGAGAGCCACCTCGAGGCGCGGCTCTGGAACGACGTCTTCGCCCGAGCGCAGGCGGCGCTCGGCATCGCGCACGGCACGATCCGCGCGACCGTCTTGATCGAGACCATTCCCGCCGCGTTCGAGATGGACGAGATCCTGTACGAGCTGCGCGATCATTCGGCGGGACTGAACTGCGGGCGCTGGGACTACATCTTCAGCTTCATCAAGAAATTCCGCAGCCGGCCGAGCTTCGTGCTGCCCGACCGAGCGCGCGTGACGATGGATCGTCCTTTCCTGAAATCCTACGTCGACCTGCTGATCCGCACCTGCCATCGCCGCGGCATCCACGCGATGGGCGGCATGGCGGCGCAGATCCCCATCAAAGGCGATCCTATTGCGAACGCCGCCGCGCTCGAGCGCGTGCGGCAGGACAAAACACGGGAGGTGCAAGCCGGTCACGACGGCACCTGGGTCGCACATCCGGGTCTCGTGCCGGTCGCCAGTGAGGCGTTTGCCTCGCTGGCCGCCTCCCACCAGCTCGCCGTACTGCGCGAGGACGTGCACGTCACCCCGCAGGATCTGCTCGCGGTGCCCGACGGCGCAATCACCGAAGCCGGCCTGCGGACCAACGTGGACGTCGGGATTCGGTATCTCGAGTCATGGCTGCGCGGGATCGGTTGCGTGCCGATCTACAACCTGATGGAAGACGCGGCGACGGCCGAGATCTCGCGGTCGCAGGTGTGGCAGTGGGTGAGGCACGGCGCGCGGCTCTCCGACGGTCGCGTCGTCACGCAAGCATTGGTCGAATCGATCATCGCCGTAGAGACGGAAGAGAAAAACCTGCGGGGCGGCAAGTTTGAGCTCGCTGCCCGTCTGTTTCATCAGTTGATGACGGGCTCGGACTTTCCCGAATTTCTCACCTTGGTGGCGTATGAACATCTCGAGTAACGGCAAAGGCAAACGCGGCGCGACGCAGCGGGAATTCGTCGCGGAGCTCGATCTGCGCTGGCGCAGCGACCGGCGCTGGCAGGGCATCACCCGCACGTACGGCCCGCAGGACGTCTACCGGCTGCGCGGCACGCTGCCGATCCAATACACGCTCGCGAGTCACGGCGCCGCGCAGCTTTGGAAGCTCATGCGCGAGGAGCCGTACGTCGCGGTGCTGTCCGCCCTCACCGGCAACCAGGCGGTGCAGGAAGTGCGCGCCGGACTGAAGGCGATCTACATCAGCGGCTGGCAGGTCGCGGCCGACGCGAACGAAGCGATGGCGATGTATCCCGACCAGAGCCTCTACCCGTCCGACAGCGTGCCGAGCCTGTTGCAGCGGATTCAAAACGCGTTGCGCCGCGCCGACGAAATCCACCACATGAACGGCGACCACGCGATCAACTGGTACGTCCCGCTCATCGCCGACGCTGAAGCGGGGTTCGGCGGCGTCCTCAACGCGTACGAATTGATGAGGCAAATGATCGCCGCAGGCGCCGCCGGCGTGCATTTCGAGGATCAGTTGTCATCGGTGAAGAAGTGCGGGCACCTGGGCGGCAAAGTGCTCGTACCCACCAGCGAGTTCATCACCAAGCTCACCGCGGCCCGGCTCGCCGCGGACGTCTGTGGCGTCGAGACGATTCTCATCGCGCGCACCGACGCGAACAGCGCCACCCTGCTGACGAGTGACGTCGACGAATACGACCGGCGCTGGTGCACCGGCGAGCGGTCGCCCGAAGGGTTCTTCGTGATCACGGACGGCGTGGAAGCCGCCATCGCCCGCGCGCGCGCCTACGCGCCCTACGCCGACATGCTCTGGTTCGAGACCGGCAAGCCCGATCTCGCCGAGGCCAAGCAGTTCGCCGAAGCGATCCAGAAGGAGTATCCGGGCAAGCTGCTCGCCTACAACTGCTCCCCCTCGTTCAACTGGAAGCGGCACCTCAGCGAAACGCAGCTTGCGGGATTCCAGAAGGAGCTCGGGGCGATGGGGTACAAATTTCAATTCGTCACCCTGTCCGGCTTCCACGCGCTGAATCACGCCATCTTCTCACTCGCGCAGGATTACAAAGAGCGCGGCATGGCGGCGTACGCCGACCTGCAGTCGCGCGAATTCGCGGCCGAGCGGGAGGGGTACGAGGCGATCCGGCACCAGGAGTTCGTCGGAGTCGGCTACTTCGACGAGATCACCCAGATCGTGCATGGCGGCCGCAGCTCGACGGTGGCGCTCGAGGGCTCCACGGAGAAGGCGCAGTTCGCCGATTCGACGCGCCCCTAGGGGTTAATCCTTCAGCGCGATTCTAAGCCAAGTAATCACTTGGCTAAGCTCCCTCGTCCCCGCTGTTCACACCTTCTCACGGACGAAGGGTACCCGTCATGAAATCGAAGTTGGGTTTGGTCACGAGCCTCGCGGCGTTCACGGCAGTACTCGTCACGCTGTCGGCCGCGCGATTCGCGCGGCGCGCGGACGCCGATGAGGGCGGGCAGCGCATCTTTCGCGAAGACACATTCGGCGACGAGCAGTTCTGGACGGACACGGCGCGTATGCACGAGGTCGTGCAGAGCAGCGTGAGCCCGACGCTCGCGCTGAAAGTCGGCCTGAAGGTCGATGCCGACGCCATTCCGCCCGCGGTCGCGCAAGCCATCAAGAATGGTCAGGTCGATCTCAACAGCCCGGCCACGACCGTCACGCTGCTCAAGCTCAACGCGGTCGTCGGGCTGCGCGGCACGGTGCGCACGGTGAATGGCAAGGACACGCTCGTCAGTCTCGGCATCACCTGCGCGCTGTGTCATTCGACGGTCGATAACTCCTTCGCGCCGGGCATCGGCAAGCGCCGCGACGGCTGGCCCAACCGCGATCTCAACGTCGGCGCGATCATCGCGCTCTCGCCTGCGATCAGCGATGCGCAGAAGTCCGTCTTCAACTCCTGGGGCCCCGGGAAATACGACCCACGCTTCAACATCGACGGCAAGAACACACCGCTCGTGATCCCGCCGGCGTACGGCCTGGCCCGAGTTCGCAACGAGACCTACACGGCCGAAGGCCCGATCTCCTACTGGAACGCGTACGTCGCCGTCACGCAGATGCACGGCCACGGCAACTTCGTCGATCAGCGTCTCAATCTCAGTGTGCGGCAGTCGCCCGATCAGGTGACGTCCAAGCTGGCGGCATTGCGCGCGTATCAGCACAGTCTGCCCGCGCCGCGGCCGCCCGCAGGCTCCTACGACGCCGCGGCCGCGCGGCGTGGTCGGGTCATCTTCAACCGCTCGTGCGCCTCCTGCCACACCGGCGTGTCGGGCACCGACAACAACGCCGGCAAATTGCACGCGCCCGACGAGACCGGCGTGGACGGCGCGTACGCGGCACGCACGGCCAACAAGCGCTACCGCACCACCCCGCTGCGCGGGCTGTGGCAACATCCGCCGTACTTCCACGACGGCAGCGCCGCGACGTTGGCCGAGGTCGTCTCGCAGTACAATCGCGTGCGCAAGCTGAATCTGACCGCCGCGCAGCAGAAGGACCTCGAGGAGTTCTTGAAGACGCTGTAGACCGCGAGTTGACAAGCCCGTCGCTGTCCCTAGGCTACGGGGATGACAACCCTCCGCAATTACATCGGGGGCGAGTGGATCGCCCCCGATGGCGTCGAATACCTCGACCTGACCAATCCCGCGACCGGTGAGTCGCTCGGCACGGTGCCGCTCTCGGGCACCCGCGCCGTCGCTGAAGCCGTCACCGCCGCGCAAGCCGCATTCGTGAAATGGCGGGAAGTACCGCCGGTCGTGCGGGCCCGCTACCTGTTCAAGCTGAAGTACCTGATGGAAGAGCACTTCGAGGAGCTCGCGCAGACAGTCACGCGCGAGCACGGCAAGACCATCGACGAGTCGCGCGGGTCGGTGCGGCGCGGCATTGAAAACGTCGAGCACGCCTGCGGCATCCCAACGCTCATGATGGGCAGGACGCTGGAAGACGTTGCCACCGGCATCGACTGCGAGTACGTGCGCCAGCCGCTCGGCGTCTTTGCCGCGATCACCCCGTTCAATTTCCCCGCGATGGTGCCGTGCTGGTTCTGGCCGTACGCGATCGCGACCGGCAACACGTTCGTTTTGAAGCCGAGCGAGCAGGTACCCTTTTCCTCGACTCGCATCCTCGAGCTGGTCCACGAAGCTGGAATCCCGCATGGCGTCCTGAACATGGTGCATGGCGGTAAAGACGCGGTAAACGCGATCCTCCAGCATCCCGGCATCGCCGGCGTCTCGTTCGTGGGGTCCTCACCGGTTGCCAAGCACGTCTATCAGGAAGCCGCGAAGTACGGCAAGCGCGTGCAGGCGCTGGGCGGCGCCAAAAATCACGTGATCGTCATGCCCGACGCGGACATGGATCGCGCCGTGGCCAATATCAGCGAATCGCTGTTCGGCTGCGCCGGGCAGCGCTGCTTGGCCGGGAGCGTGGTGGTCGCGGCCGGGAAAGCCTACGAGCCATTCCGCGACAAGCTCCTGAGCGCAGCGAAGGATCTCCGGCTTGGGTACGGCTTGGACCCCGGCGTCACGATGGGCCCCGTGATCTCGGCGAAGCACAAGGAGAAGGTCTTGTCGTACGTCGAGGCCGGGCGCAAGGAAGGCGCCACCATGCTGCTCGACGGCCGCGGCACCAAGGTGGAGAAGCATCCGCGCGGTCATTTCGTGGGGCCGACGGTGTTCGACGGTGTCCAGCCCGACATGACGATCGGCAAGGAAGAGATCTTCGGGCCGGTCGCCTCAGTCACGCACGTCAGCAATCTCGACGAAGGCATCGCGCTGGTGCACCGTTCGGGGTTTGCCAACGCGACCTCGATCTTCACCCAGAGCGGCAAGGCGGCGCGCGAGTTTCGCTACCGGGTCGGCGTCAGCATGATCGGCGTGAACATCGGCGTCGCCGCGCCGATGGCGTTCTTCCCGTTCGGCGGAACCAAGGGCTCGTTCTTCGGAGACTTGAAGGCCCACGGCCATGATTCAATCGAGTTCTATACCGACAAAAAAGTCGTGATCTCGAGGTGGTGATGAGAAAAGTCGTCGGTGGGTTAATCCAAATGTCGAACGCGGTAAATGATCCAGGCGCCTCGGTCGAGAAGATCGCGAAGGCCATGGAGGACAAACACCTTCCTTATATAGAGGAAGCGGGCAAGAAGGGCGTCCAAATCCTCTGCCTCCAGGAGGTTTTCAACGGCCCGTACTTCTGCCCCAGCCAGGACGCGAAGTGGTGCGACATCGCCGAGGCGATTCCTGCAGGCCCGACGATCCAGCGGATGCAGAAGCTCGCCAAGAAGCACGAGATGGTGATGATCGTGCCGATCTACGAGCGCGAGATGGCGGGCGTCTACTACAACACCGCCGCCGTCATCGACGCCGACGGCAGCTACCTCGGCAAATACCGCAAGAATCACATTCCGCACACCGCGGGTTTTTGGGAGAAGTTCTTCTTCAAGCCCGGCAACCTGGGCTATCCGGTCTTCAAGACGCGCTACGCAACCATCGGGGTCTACATCTGCTACGACCGCCATTTCCCCGAGGGCGCGCGGCTGCTCGGCCTGCACGGCGCCGAGATCGTGTTCAATCCGTCGGCGACGGTAAAGGGGCTGTCGCAGTATCTGTGGAAGCTCGAGCAGCCGGCGCATGCCGTCGCGAACGGCTACTTCATGGGCTGCATCAACCGCGTCGGGACGGAGCCGCCCTGGAACGTCGGGCAATTCTACGGCACGAGCTATTTCGTCGATCCGCGCGGCAACTTCCTGGCGCAGGGGAGTGAAGACAAGGATGAGCTCGTCGTCGCCGAGCTGAACCTCGACATGATCGAGGAGGTGCGGCGGACGTGGCAGTTCTTCCGCGACCGCCGGCCCGAGACATACGACGACATGGTCCGGCAGCTACCCTGATGGCGCTCCTGATTCGAGGCGGCAGGATCATCACGCCGACCGAAGACTACAACGCCGACATCTACGCCGAGGCCGAGCACATCACGCGCATCGAGCCGCGGATCGACGACAAGCTGCTCGCGCCCGGCACCGAGATCGTCGACGCCAAAGGCAAATACGTCTTCCCCGGCTTCATCGACCCGCACGTCCACATCTACTTGCCGTTCATGGGCACGTACGCCGCGGACGACTACGAGTCCGCCAGCAAGGCGGCCCTCGCCGGCGGGACGACGACGCTGATCGAGATGATCTGCCCGGGCCCGGCGGACGAGCCGGTCCAAGCGTTCGAGCTGTGGAAATCGAAGGCCGAAGGCCTCGCCGCGGTCGATTACACGTTTCACATGTCGGTCGTCCGGTTCGAAGAACACATCCGCGATCAGTTCCGCGAGATCGTCACAGCGGGCGTCGCATCGTTCAAGGTATTCCTCGCCTACAAAGGCGCGCTGAATCTCTCGGATGAGCACCTCTTCGCCGCGATGAAGCTCGCGAAAGACCTGGGCGTCATCGTGACGGCACACTGCGAAAACGCGGACGCCATCGACGCACTGCAGAAGTCGCTGCTCGGCGCCGGCAAAACGGGGCCGGAATGGCACGAGCCGTCGCGGCCCCCAGTCGTGGAAGCCGACGGCGTGCATCACCTCTGTACCTTCGCGGAGCTGCTGGGCACGCACGTCTACGTCGTCCACACGTCGTGTGCGCCGGCGCTGCGCGCCGCGCTCGACGCCAAGAAACGCGGCGTCAATGTGTGGATCGAGTCCGTCATTCCGCACTTCGTGCTGGACGAGACGTATGCGCAGCGCCCGAATTTCGAGGGCGCCAAGTACGTCATGTCGCCGCCGCTCCGCGCCAAAGCGAATCAGCAGGTGCTGTGGAACGGCGTGAAGTCGCGCGACATCAGCACGATCGCGACCGACCACGCGCCGTTTCGGTTCGAGGATCAGAAGAAAATGGGACGGGAGGCATTCACGAAGATTCCCAACGGCATCCCCTCCGTGCAGGAGCGCGTCGATCTCGTGCACACCTGCGGCGTCGCCGCCGGGCGCCTCGGCCTGCAAGCCATGGTGGATGCGTGCTCGACCCAGGCCGCGAAGCTCTTCGGTCTATATCCGCGCAAGGGCGCGATCCAGCTGGGTAGCGACGCCGACCTGGTCGTGTACGATCCGAGCTATCGCGGCACGTTCTCGAAGGAATGCAGCCACTCGAGGGTGGACTACAACGCCTACGAAGGCTGGGAGCAGAAGGGCCGCGCGGCGGTCGTGACGGTGCGCGGGCAAGTGCAGGCGCGCGATGGTGAGTTCGTCGGCACGATCGGCCGTGGTCAATTCCTCAAACGGGAGCCAACGCACTGATGGACTCGCAGACCGTTCGCCAACAACACAAAGACTTCCTCTTCCCCTGCGTCGCCAACTATTACGCCGAGCCGGTCGTCATCACCGAGGCCCACGGGTCGCGCGTCAAAGACCTGGACGGCCGCGAGTACCTCGACTTCTTCGGCGGCATCCTGACGGCGGGCATCGGGCACTCCCATCCCGACTTTGTCAAGCGGATCCAGGATCAGGTCGCCCGCCTGGTGCACACCTCGAGCGTGTATCCGACAGTCGAGCAGGTCACCGTCGCGAAGAAGCTCACGCAGATCACACCCGGGAAACTCAAGAAGAGCTTCTTCACGACGAGCGGCACGGAAGCGGACGAGACCGCGATCATGCTGGCGAAGATCTATACGGGCCAGCAGGAGATCATCGCGCTCCGCCACAGCTACGCCGGTCGCAGCCAGGGCGCCATCGCGATCACGGGCCAGCAGCCCTGGCGCGTCCTGCCGACGCAGATCGCCGGCGTCAAGCACGCGCTGTCCCCGTACTGCTACCGCTGCCCGCTCGGCCTCGAGTATCCCGACTGCGGCATCCGCTGCGCGCAGGACATCGAAGACCTGATTCGGACGACGACGACCGGCCGTCCCGCGGCCTTCATGGCCGAGCCGATTCAGGGAGCGGGCGGGTTCATCACGCCGCCCAAGGAGTATTTCCAGATCGCGGTCGGCATCATTCGCAAGTACGGCGCGGTGTTCATCTGCGACGAAGTGCAAACCGGCTGGGGCCGCACCGGCGATCATTGGTGCGGCATCGAGCACTGGGGCGTCGAGCCCGAGATCATGACCTTCGCGAAGTCGGTCGCCAACGGATTCCCCGTGGGCGTCACGATCGCGACCGAGGAGGTCGCGAACGCCTTTACGGGCCTTTCGCTGTCGACGTTCGGCGGCAACCCGATTTCGATGGCCGCGGTCGACGTCACGCTCGACGTCATGGAGCGCGAGAACACGCCGCAGCGATCGGCCGAGCGCGGCACACAGCTGCGGGACGCGCTCGAAGACCTCAAGAAGCGCTTCCCCTTCATCGGCGACGTGCGCGGCATGGGACTGATGCAGGGCATCGAGTTCGTCGAGGATCGCAAGACGAAGGAGCCGTCCCCGAAAAAGACCGCGGCGTTCCTCGAGGCGACCAAGAAGCAGGGCCTGTTGATCGGCAAAGGCGGCCTCTACGGGAACGTGATCCGCATCGCCCCGTCGATGCTGATCAGCAAGTCGGAAATCGACGACGGTTGCCAGCGGATGGAGCGCGCGTTGTCGGAGACCAAGTGACCCGGGCCAAGAGCCGGGGCGTAGGGCGCGCATGACCCTCCCGGCCCGCACCACGCTCGCCAACGAGGACCTCCTGCCGGTGCCGCCCGACCGGCGCACGTGGACCTGGTGGCACATGGCGTCGCTGTGGATCGGGATGGTCATCTGCATTCCGACCTACATCCTCGCTGCGTGGTTGATCGATCAAGGATGGACTTGGCAGAGCGCGGTCGGGGCGGTGATTCTCGGCAACCTGATCGCGTTCGTGCCCATCGCCCTGACGGCGCATGCGGGGGCACGGTACGGCATTCCCTTCCCCGTCCTCGCGCGATCGTCGTTCGGCGTGATCGGCGCCGACGTTCCGGCGCTCCTCCGCGGTCTTGTGGCGTGCGCGTGGTTCGGCATCCAGACCTGGATCGGCGGCTGGGCGATCTACAAGCTGATCGAAGTCGTCTGGCCCGGTATCGCAACGCTGCCGCCCGTGCTGCCGGCGTCGGTCGGCCTCAATACCGGCGAGCTCATCGGCTTCCTGCTGTTCTGGGCGCTGAACCTCTGGTTCGCGCTGCGCGGCGTGGAGCCGATCAAGCTCCTCGAGGCACGGGCCGCGCCGTTTCTGCTGCTCATCGGCGCGGTGGCGCTCGCGTGGTCCATCGTGCGGGTCGGCGGCGTCGCGCCGATGCTGCAGAACGGCGGCGGGCAGACGCTCGCCAATGGGCGCGGCCTCGCAGCCAACTTCGGGGTCGGGCTCAGCTCGGCCGTCGCGTTTTCGGGCATGATGGCGCTGACGATCCCCGACCTGTCGCGATTCGCGCGCTCGCAACGCGACCAACTCGTCGGCCAGGCGATCGGCTTGCCGGGCACGATGGCGCTGTTCGCGTTCATCAGCGCCGCAGTGACGAACGCGACGGTGATCATCTTCCATCAGCGGATCGCCGATCCGATCGTGCTGCTGGCGCGCCTCGGTGGCCCATTGATGATCATTCCCGCGATGACCGGTCTCACGGTCGCGACGCTCACGACCAACGTCGCGGCGAACATCGTGGCGCCCGCCAACAGCATCGTGAGCCTCGCGCCCGACAAGCTGACGTTCACGCATGGGGCGCTGCTCGCCACCGGCCTCGGCGCCGTGATGATGCCGTGGCGGCTGTATCACGAGCCGGCCGCTTACCTGCTCGCGTGGCTGCTGGGCATCGGCGCGCTGCTTGCGCCAATCGTCGGCATCACGGTCGCCGATTACGTGGTGCGGCGCGGCGTATTGAACGTGAACGACCTCTATAAGCGCCACGGCGTCTACGAGTACACCCGCGGCGTCAACTGGCTGGCCGTCGGCGCATTCCTGTTGGCTATCGTTCCCAGCCTCCCTGGCTTCCTCGCGGCATTGCGGGACGGGGGCGCGCCGCACACCGGCATGTTCGGTGCGATCTACCGTTGGGCGTGGCTCGTGAGCTTTCTGGTCGCCGCGGTCGTGTATGTCGTCGGCATGCGCGTGAGTGGTGCCGACCGGCGGACGCCGGTCGAAGTCGGAGAAGGCGCCGGTGATTGAGGCGACCGGAGGCGGAAGTGTGCCGCTGAGCGAAACGCAGCTCGCGGCCAATTTCGCCGATATCGCGCCGCCGCTCACCGTCGACGCGGCGTTGCTCGAGGCCAACAAGTGCCTCTTTTGTCACGACGCGCCGTGCACGCACGCCTGCCCCACGCACATCGACGTTCCCGCCTTTATCAAGAAGATCGCGACGGGCAATCTCCGGGGCTCGGCCCGCGTGATTTTGGATGCCAATCCCTTCGGACACTCGTGCGCGCGCGCCTGTCCCGTGGAGGTGCTGTGCGAAGGCGCGTGCGTCCTGAACGACCGCGACGAAGCGCCGATCAAGATCGCGCTGCTGCAGCGGCACGCGACCGACTATGTGCTCGAGCGAAAAATCCAACTCTTTGCAGCGGGCCCGAACAGCGGAAAGCGCGTGGCCGTGATCGGCGCCGGGCCTGCCGGTCTCGCCTGCGCGCGCGACCTCCGCCGGCGGGGCCACGCGGTCACGGTATTCGAAGCCAAGCCGCAGCCGGGCGGGCTCAACACCTACGGCATCGCGGAGTACAAGCTCAAAGCCGACGTCGCACTCGCCGAAGTGCAGGACATCCTGGACCTGGGCGTCGAGCTGAAGACCGGCAGCACCATCACGGCGATCGAGCCGTTGCTCGCGCAATACGACGCCGTCTTCGTCGGCATCGGCTTGGGTAGCACCAAACGCCTCGGCATTCCGGGGGAAGAGCTGCGCGGCGTCGTCGACGCGTTGACGTTCATCGAACACCTCAAGACGCACCCCTACCGCGAGACCCCGGTCGGCCGAAACGTCGTGGTGATCGGCGCCGGCAACACCGCCATCGACGCCGTCACCCAGGCGAAGCGGCTGGGCGCGGCGTCGGCGACGATCGTCTATCGCCGCGGCGAGAAGGACATGTCGTGCTATCGCTACGAGTACGAGCTCGCCAAGCGCGACGGCTGCGGCTTCCGCTTCTACACGATTCCCGAGCGCGTCATGGGAAACGGGGTGGTCGACGGGCTCACCGTGCGGACGAGCTCGGGCAGCGAGACCATGCCCTGCGACATGGTCATCGTCGCGATCGGCCAGGGGGAGCGCGCTCTGACGATCCCCAAGGATCCGCGCGTGTTCGTGGGCGGCGACTGCGCCAACGGCGGCGCGGAGATCGTGAACGCCGCAGCAGAAGGGGTGGCGGCAGCGAAACAGATCGACGACATGGTGAGGACCCATGGCTGACCTCAAGACCAACTTCGCGGGCATCGAGAGCCCGAATCCATTCTGGCTGGCCTCCGGCCCGCCCACCAACACCTACGGCCAGGTCGCGAAGGCCTTCGACGCCGGCTGGGGCGGCGCCGTCTGGAAGACCATCGGCGAGCCGATCATCAACGTTTTCTCCCGCTATGGCTCGGTCGACCTCGGCCAGAATCGCATGATGGGGTTCAACAACATCGAGCTGATCAGCGACCGGCCGATCGCCGACAACCTGAAGGAGATCGCCGAGGTCAAGCGGAATTATCCACGGCAGACGATCATCGCGTCGCTGATGGTCGAGTCGAACCGCGAGGCGTGGCACGATATCGTCAAGCGCACCGAGGACACGGGCGCCGATGGGATCGAGCTCAACTTCGGCTGCCCGCACGGCATGAGCGAGCGTGGCATGGGGAGCGCCGTCGGCCAGGTGCCGGACTACACCTGCCAGATCGTCGAATGGGTCAAAGAGGTCGCAACGGTGCCGGTGATCGTCAAACTCACGCCAAACGTCAGCGATATCACGTACATCGCGCGTGCCGCCGTCAAAGGCGGAGCGGACGCTCTGTCGCTGATCAACACGATCAATTCGATCGTGGGGGTCGATCTCGCGACCTTCGAGCCGCAGCCGTCCGTCGCCGGCAAGTCGAGCCACGGCGGCTATTGCGGGCCGGCGGTGAAGCCGATCGCGCTACACCTCGTCTCCGCGGTGGCCGGCGATCCGGCGGTGAAGATTCCGATCTCCGGCATCGGCGGCATTGCGACCTGGCGCGACGCGGCCGAATTCATCGCGTTGGGCGCCGGGACGCTGCAGGTGTGCACGGCGGTGATGCATTACGGCTTTCGGATCGTCGAAGACTTGATCGACGGCCTCTCCAACTGGATGGACGAGCGCGGCCATCGCACGCTTGCCGAGATCCGCGGCCGCGCGCTCCCCCGCGTGACGAAGTGGGAGGAGCTCGACCTCAACTATCATCTGCTCGCGCACATCGACCAGGACAAATGCATCAAGTGCGAGCTCTGCTGGACGGCGTGCGAGGACGGCGCGCACCAGGCGATCCGGCGGCTGCCGCGCGATAATGGCGGACCGGTGGTCGAGATTATCGAAGAGGCGTGCGTTGGATGCAATCTGTGCGCGGCGGTGTGCCCCGTGCAGGAATGCATCACGATGCGGCAGGTGCCCAATGACTACGCGCCGGTGACGTGGAAGGAGTATGCGGCCGGGAAGGGCAAGCTGGCGCCGAGGTCGGCACAATTTCACACAGCGACCTGGAGCCCAAGGAGCAAGTAAAAACGCCAAGCAAAGTGTAAGACGCCAAGTTGCGAGTGGCTACACCCTCGGCCTTAGAGACGCCCGGGTGGCGTAAGGGGTGTCGCGGCCAACCCAGATTCCGGCTCGGGCGTGAAGTCCTCTCCGGGGTTGATGAATCTGTCTTTCTCGAAATTGTATTGCTTGTCGTACAGCTGCTTGTACCGTCCCTGCTTGTCGAGCAGCTCCTCGTGCGTGCCGCGCTCCACAATCTGTCCACCTTCGAGCACGAGTATCTGATCGGCGCTGCGAATCGTCGAAAGCCGGTGCGCGATGACGAACGTCGTCCGCCCGCGCCGCAGCGCGCGCAGCCCGTCCTGAATCTTCGCTTCGCTCTCCGAATCGAGACTCGAGGTCGCTTCGTCGAGCACGAGAATCCGCGGATCGGCGAGAATGGCACGCGCGATCGAAATACGCTGGCGCTGGCCGCCCGACAGCTTGACCCCGCGCTCCCCGACGACCGTGTCGTACTTCTCGTCGAACTGCTCGATGAACTCGTCGCAGTGCGCGATCCGCGCCACCGCTTCGATCTCCTCGCGGGCCGCGTGCGGCCGCGCGAACGCGATGTTCTCGGCGATCGTCCCGTCGAACAGGAAATTGTCCTGCAGCACGACGCCAAGCTGCGTGCGATAGTCGGCGAGCCGCACCGTGTCGAGGTCGCGACCGTCCACGAGCACCCGCCCCTGCTCCGGACGGTTGAAGGCGAGCACGAGGCTCACCAGCGTGCTCTTGCCCGATCCCGAGGAACCGACGAGCGCAGTCGTCGAGCCCGCCGGCGCACGGAAGGAGACGTCCTTGAGCACCGGCACACCGGGTTTGTACGCGAACGTGACGTGCTCGAACGCGACGTCGCCGCGCACCGTCCCCTGCGGCGCCCGCGACGCGTCCGCGGCGTCCTCCGTCGTCATCCGCCGCAGCTCGTGAATGCGATCGAGCCCCGCGAACGCCTCGGTGATCTGCGTGCCGATCGACGCGATGTTGATGAGCGGCAGCGCGACGAGCCCCACGAAGAAAACGTACTGCACGAGCTGGCCCAGCGTCATCGACTGCGAGAGCACGGCCCGGCCGCCGACGAGGATCATCACGATGGAAATCGCGCCGATCACGAATTGCGCGAACGCGCCGACGCTCGAGACGCCGGTCATCGTCGTCGCGACGTTGCGGAACAGCTTGTGCGCGCCGCGCGCGAACACCAGCCGCTCGCTGCGCTCCGACCGATACGCCTTCACGATCCGAATCCCGCCGAGCGTCTCAGCCAAACGGCCGGTCACGTCGGCGTTGATCTTGCCGCGCTCGCGAAACAGCGGCCGTAGCCGTGAAAACGCGTACGCCATCCCACCGCCGAACAGCGCGAGGACCAGGATCGAGAGCGAGGTGAGCTTCCAGTTGAGCCAGAACAACACGCCGAGCGCGATGGCCGCCGTTACCAGGCCACCGACCAGCTGCACCAGGCCCGTGCCGACGAGATTCCGAATGCCCTCGGCGTCGGTCATGATGCGGGAGATCAGGATGCCGGTCTTGGTCGAATCGAAATAGGCGATCGGCAGACGTAACACGAACGCCTGAACCGATTTGCGCATCTCGGTGATGGCGCGCTGCGCCGCAACGCCGAGGATCTGCGACAGCGCGAACGAGCTCACCGATTGTACGACCGCCGCGATGCCGACCGCGACCGCGATCAAGCCCAGCAGGTCGGCCCGATGCTGGCCGACGACTTGATCGATCAGATAGCGCGACGACCACGGCAGCACGAGCCCGGACACGCGATTGACCAGCATGAGCGCGAGCCCGAGCCCGAGCCGGCTGCGGTGCTGCCAGACGAGCTGTCGCGCTTCGGCCCACGCGTTCCCGTAGTTGGGTTTCGGTTTCTTGTCAGCCACGAGGGAAGCTTACCTGGCCCTGGAAGGCCTCACCAGCAGCCCTGTCGTAGAAACCCGCACTTCGTAGGTGCCGCCGCCCCGCTCCGGCGTTGCACCGAAGAACGTCGCGGAGCCGTATTGCGCGTCCACGAGGGGCCGCAACACCCAGTAGCGCGTGGCGAGATCGAACGCGTCGAAGCGCTTCTTGGTGGCCAGCGAGAAGACTGTGCGCGGTTGCGATTGCTCGTCGCTGAGCTCTTGATATCGGCCCGCGATGCGATCGAGCTCGTACGCCGTTTGGAGACCGAGCAGCGTGGCGACCGGCCGCCATTTGAGCACGTGGGCATCGACGTATACAGCGTCCCCCGCGAGGTCGAACATGTGGAGGCTCGAGTCGGCCAGAATGACGGTCGCGCGGAAGTGGTGCGGGCCTATCGGCTCGGTCGTGATCGTCGCGGCCACCTGCTCCGCTGTGAACGCGCGGTAGCCGCTGATGCCGACCGTGATCGTCGCGAACAGCGCGGTCAGCGAAAGGAGCAACAGACCGACCAGTAGCGCGAAGCCGAAGCTCAGGTGGTTCCGCTTGCGCCGCGCCGAGCCGGCGCCGTAGAACGCGGCGAGCGCCAGGATTGCGCAAACGATCATGATCAGTCGGAGAAAGCCAGTCATTCCCTACACGTTACTCGCCACCGGCCTCTGGCGCGAATTCCCGCGCCGAGCCACCTTCAGCGCTCACACTCGAGAAAGCGGTATGAAGCGCTCGACCCTGGTTACGCTCGCGGTCATCGCCGTCGTCATCGCGCTCTTCTTCTATATGTCCACGGCGCGGGCGGACACGGAGTGCCACGTCTGTATGGACTTTCAGGGACGCTCGAACTGCGCGACCGCGGCCGGTCGCAACACGCACGAGGCCACGCAGACCGCGCAGAGCACGGCATGCGGCCCGATCGCGAGCGGGATGAATGAGACGATCGCGTGCGGGAACACACCGCCGCGCGATGTGCAGTGCAAGACCCGATGAAACCGACAAGCGTGCGCCGTGCGCCGTGCGCCGTGCGCCGGAAACCTACTCCGCCGCTGCCATCGGCCGCCGTAGCAACCCCAGCAACATCCCGATCGTCGAATTGGAAAGAATCAGAAGCCGTTTCACAACCTCCTGAGGCAAGTAATCCAGCTCGCCGGCATTTCGTAACAGGCACTCGGTCTCAGCCGCAGAGCCAAGCGCGATTCTCAAATGCCTGCGAAACTGTCGCGGCGCTCGCAACGCGTATCCCTCGACAATATTTGCTTCAACCGAAACGGCGGCCCGGCGGAGCTGGTCAAAGACCGCCCACGTTCTCGGTTGTCTCGCAGCCTCGGTTTCTCGTAACGCGCCAATTGCCAGAGCGTGCGCGCGTTGCCAGACATGCAGGGACTGATAGCTCTCCATGTAA
>DATJKA010000101.1:0-2602 GCA_035491815.1 Gemmatimonadales bacterium
GCGTCGCGCACCATCTTCACGGCCTTGGCCAGCGACTCCCAGACCTTGGCTGCCACGGCCGCATCGGTCATCTTGAGGCCCGACGGCGTCTCGACCGGGCGCTGCGCGTCGAAGGGCTGCCGGTAGACGTTCGGCACCGCCTGGGCCAGACGCCAGAACTCGCGGAACAGGTGGGCGCCGCGCGAGGCGATGTCGCTGCGGCGATCCCACGCGCGCAACACCGCACAGCCGTCGCGCACCGCAGCGCCCTCGGCGGTTGCGTCGCTCACGCCCCCGCACGCCGCGAGCAGGTCCGGCAACACTTCGCGCGCGAGCAGGTTGCGGTCGTCGAACAGCTCTCGCTCGATCCCTTCGGGCGTGGCCTTGCCGCCGGGGCCCGCGGCGAGCATGGCCGGAATCTCGATCAGGCTCGAGCGCGTGCGGGGATTGTCGACACGCGCGGTGCCCACCAGCGGCGAAATGCCCTCGAAGCGCTGCGTCGGGTTCGTGTAGACGAAGCTGTCGTTGCTGTTCATGACCCAGTCGGTCCTCACCGCAACCGGCAACCGCTCGATCGGCGTGATGCCGGTTACGCGCGAACCCGGGTCGCGACGCCAGTCGCAATCGCTGCGCGAGCCGTCGAGCACGATGATCCCGGCGTCACGGAGCCGGCGTGCCGCCTCGCCGGGCGTGCAACGCTCGAGCTGTGCGGCATCGACATCGGGCACCACGCTGGCGTCGGCGTACATCACCTGGCCCTGGCGGTCGGCGGCGATGGTGTTGACCCAGGGCGTGCCCAGGTTCCGCAGCGCGCTGCGCATGTCCGCCACACTCTTGGCGCGACCGTATTGCAGCCACTGGTCGAGGCCGCGCGCGTTGTTGCGGTTGGCGTCCTGCAGCGCGAAGGCGACCTTGTCGGTCCAGTTCAGCCCCATCCGGGGCACCAGGATCAGCGGGCCGTAGCGCGTGCTCCACAGCGTCACGCCCGCGACTTGGCGCACGGTCATCTTCTCGGGCACTCCGTCGACGAGGTAGCTCGTCGGATCGCCCTCGACGAGCTTCAGCTGGTGCAGCGTGAAGCGCTTGCCCGTGGAGACGGTGTGGCTCCAGGCCACGTCCTTGTTGAAGCCGATCACCACGGCGGGCGAATTGCCGATGGTCACGCCCATGACGTCCAGGCTGCCCGGAATGGTCACGTGCATCTCCCAGAACCGGTTCGTGCCCTTCCACGGGAAGTGCGGATTGCCCAGCAACAGGCCGCGGCCGTCGGCGGTGGTGTCGCGGCCGAACGCCCAGGCGTTGGACGACACCGGCTGCTCCTGCACACCGAGGTCTGCCATCGCCAGAGTGATCTCCGGCACCGGGGCGGTGGACGACCTGGAAAACGGCGGCTGCGCACCGAGGGCCGCATCGGCAAACGCACCCAGGCCGAGCTGAATCGCGCTGATCTCGCCGCTGCGTCGGTACTCGGCCAGCGTCATCGGTCGGACCCAGGCCTTGCCGGCGCACGCCGCAGGAAGGTCGGTGGCGTGCTCGGTCAGGTAGCGGTTGTAGCCGGCCACGTAGCCGCGTGCCATGGCGTTGGCTTCGGCACTCGACTGCACAGCCGCGCGCGCGATGGCCTCGTCGTCGACGAAGGCTTTGATGAACAAGTCGATCTGGTCGTTGGGCAAGCTGCGCAGCCCGAGCTGGCCGATCGCTTTCGCGCCGAAGTACAGCGACCGCTCCGCGCGCGTCGTCACGAGGGCCTCGGCTGTCTGGCAGACGTTGTCTTGTGCGTGCGCATAGGCGACGCCGTAGGCCAGCATCTCGGCGTTCGCCGCCACGATGTGTGCAACCCCGTTTGCCGTGCGGGAGATCTGCACGGTGCCCTGGGGCAATGCGGCTGCCGTGGTGGGCGTTTCGCCCGAGGTGGTGGAGCATGCCACCACAGCTGCCAATGCAACGGGGCAGAGCGCCGCGAGTGCCACGCGGCGCAGTGAATGCAGATTCACGTCGACTCCGGAAGTTTCGGGACGCAGACCTTGAAGCGCTGGACAAGGTGCGCGTGATCCACAGTCGCATTCTCCATGCGACCCGCCGGCGTGCCGGCGGAACCCGCTCATTCAAGTCAGGCGGCCGTTGGGACGGTTGCGCGAGGCGCTCGTAGCTAGGTCTTCCACGGTCGTCAACCGCTGCTCAGAGGGTCAAGCACGCACGCAGTGTCGCGTTCAGACTGACTGCGGTCGCTCGGGTTGACCCAGCGGAATGTGGGTTGCTGTCGTCGATTTACCTCTGAAAAAAGCCCCTTGCGGGGCTTCGTTCAAAGGCAGGTTTGGCGGAGCCGGAGGGATTCGAACCCTCGATGCAGGTTTTGCCCGCATACTCCCTTAGCAGGGGAGCACCTTCGGCCACTCGGTCACAGCTCCGTGGCCGCGGATTCTACCGACCCGCGCACGCCTCCGACACCGCCCGGCGCTAGCTCGACGCCGGGGGCTGGTCGAGGTCGAACGTGCGGTGCAGCGCCCGCACCGCGAGCTCCATGTACTTCTCGTCGAGCACGACGCTCGTCTTGATCTCGCTCGTCGTGATCATCTGGATGTTGATGCCTTCCTGGCTGAGCGCCCGGAACATCTTGCTCGCG
>DATJKA010000102.1:0-32500 GCA_035491815.1 Gemmatimonadales bacterium
ACCGCCATGCGCGCCCGCGGCGCGCAGGTCACCGACATCGTGGTGCTCGTCGTGGCCGCGGACGATGCGATCATGCCGCAAACGATCGAGGCGATCTCGCACGCCAAGAACGCCGGCGTGCCGCTCGTCGTGGCGATCAACAAGATCGATCTGCCATCGGCCAACGTGCAGAAGGTGAAGCAGGATCTGTTGTCGCACGGTGTGGTGCTCGAGGAGTTCGGCGGCACGACGTTGATGACGCCCATCTCCGCCAAGAAGGGCACCAACATCGACGCGCTGCTCGAGCAGATCCTGCTCCAGGCCGAGCTGCTCGACCTCAAAGCCAATCCGGAGCGCAAGGCGCACGGAACGGTGCTCGAGGCGCAGCTCGATCCGGGCAAGGGGGCGTTGGCGACGATCCTCGTGCAGAACGGCACGCTGCGCGTCGGTGACGACTTCATCTGCGGGCAGTACTCGGGCCGCGTCCGCGCGATGTACGACGAGCGCGGCGGCACGGAAACCGAAGTCGGCCCCTCGACGCCGGTCCAGATTCTCGGCTTCGAGGGTGTGCCCGAGGCCGGTGATACGTTCCTCGCGATGGCTGACGCGGCCGAGGCGCGAGACATCGCCCAGAAACGCCAGCGGCTCGAGCGGGAGGCGCAGCATCGCCGCTCCGGCCGGGTCAAGACACTCGAAGACTTCATGGCCGAAGCAGCCACGAGCGGCGTCGCCACGCTGCGGATCATCATCAAGGCCGACCAGGGCGGTCCCGCTGAAGCGCTGGCCGACGCGCTGGCGCAGCTGTCGACCTCCGAGGTGAAAGTCGAAGTCGTCCACCGCGGCGTCGGTGCGATCACCGAGTCGGACGTGCTGCTCGCCCGCGCGTCGGGCGCGATCATCATCGGCTTCCACGTGCGGCCGGATTCCAACGCGCGCGCCGCGGCCGATCGGGAGCGCGTGGAAATCCGGACGTACCGCATCATTTACGAGGCCGTCGAAGAAGTGAAGGCGGCGATGGAAGGTCTGCTCGCCCCAGAAAAGAAGGAAGTCGTGCTGGGGGAGGCCGAAGTACGGCAGATCTTCAAAATCGCCAAGATCGGCACCATCGCCGGGTGCTTCGTGCGCAGCGGCGTCATTCCCCGGACCGGGCGCGTGCGCCTGATTCGTGGCGGCGTAGAAGTGTACGACGGGACCCTGGCGTCGCTGAAGCGCTTCAAGGACGACGTCCGCGAGGTCCGCGAGGGCTTCGAGTGCGGCATCGGCATCGAGAACTTCAATGACGTGAAGGTCGGCGATCTGATCGAGTCGTATCGCGTCGAGGAGATCGCGCGCTCGCTGGGAGGCAGCGGGGGTAGCGGGGGCGGAGGGGCCGCTGCGTCGTGATCGTCGGCGTGATGGTGTGGGAGCTGCATCTGCCGGCGTGTCAGTCGCTCAAGGACAAGCGCACGATCGTGAAGAGTTTGAAGGACCGGATGCACAACCGCTTCAACATTTCGGTTGCCGAGACGGCGCATCAGGATCTGTGGCAGCGGACGGAGCTGACGGCGGCCGTGGTGAGCACCGATCGCCGCCACGCCGAGAGCGTGTTGCGGGAAGCGGATCAGCTGGTGGCGGGCGCGGACGGCGCCCGGATCGTCGACACGAGCACGAGCTATCTCTGAGATGAAACGGCGCAGTCATCGGCCCGAGCGCGTGAGCGAAATGATCCGGCAATCGGTCGGCGCGTTTCTCACGAGCGATGTGCGCGATCCCCGCATCGGGTTCGTCACCGTGATCGGCGTCGCCGTGTCCGCCGACCTGTCGCACGCCAACGTGCGCGTGAGCGTGATGGGCACGGACGAGGAGAAGGCGAAGTCGCTGGAGGGGCTCGCGAGCGCCGCGCGCTACTTGCGGGCGCAGATCGCGAACGAGCTGCAGCTGCGGACGAGCCCCGAGCTGCACTTTCATCTGGATCGGGGAATCGAGCACGCGCAGCGCATCGACCGCGTGCTGAAGGAGCTGAAGGAGTCGGACGACTGAAGGCGGGAGCAGGGGGACTGGTGCTGGTGTCGAAGCCGGCCGGCCCTACATCCCATGACGTCGTCGACATCGTCCGGCGCAGATTGGGCGAGCAGCGCGTGGGCCACTTGGGCACGCTCGACCCGTTCGCCAAAGGGTTGCTGGTGCTGGTCGTCGGCCGCGCGACACGGCTCGCGCCGTTCGCCGCCCAGTGGCCGAAGACTTATGAGGGGACGATCCGGCTCGGCGTCACGACCGATACGGACGACGCGACGGGTAAGATCGTGGCGACGGCGCCGTGGACCAACATCACGCCCGCGCAGCTCGCCGAGGTGATCGGGAGCTTTCGCGGCAGGTACGAGCAGCGGCCGCCGGCGTATTCGGCGGTGAAGATCGAGGGCGAGCGGGCCTACCGGCGCGCGCGTCGCGGCGAAACGGTCGAGCCGGCCCCCCGAGCCGTGGAGATTCGCGAGCTCGAGATCGTCGACGCGGCCGTGCCGGATCTCGAGTTTCGGGCGACGGTGAGCGCGGGGACCTACCTCCGCTCACTCGCGCGCGATATCGGCGCGAAGCTGGGCTGCGGCGCGCATCTGAGCGCGTTGCGTCGGACCGCGGTCGGGCCGTTGCGGGTCGACCAGGCGGTCGCGCCGGAGGCAGTGACGCCGGAGCAGGTGCGGGATGCGAGCGTGCTGGTCGCCCATATGCTGCGCCGCGAGGTCGATAAGAAGGAGAGGGATGCGGTCGTGCACGGCCGGCCCATCCCCGTGACGGAGCCGGGAGCGGAGAGCGGGGAGCCGGTTGCGCTCTTCAGCGGCGAGGAGCTGGTCGGCGTCGCGGAGCGTGCCGGCGAAGTGCTCAAGCCGCGCGTGATGGTGGCAGGCGATTGATGGGTGGCGGCGCCGTCGTGACGCTGGGGACCTTCGACGGGGTCCATCGCGGGCATCAGGCCGTGCTGGACGAGGTGTTGCGGCGGGCGAACGCGGCGAAGCAACGGAGCGTGCTGGTCACGTTCGACCCGCATCCGCTCGAGGTCGTGAACCCGGCGGCGGCGCCCAAGCTGCTCACGCTGCCGCAGGAGAAAGAGGCGCTGGTGCGGGCGGCCGGCATGGAGCGATTCGTGCTGATGCCGTTCACGCCCAGCGTGGCACAGCTCGACGCCGAATCGTTCGTGCTTCGGCTGTGCGACGAATACGAGATGACCGCGCTCGTGATGGGTTACGATCATGGGTTCGGGCGCGGGCGGGCCGGAGACGTCGAGCTCGTGCAGAAGCTCGCGCGGACGCACGGCTTCGAGGCGACGGTGGTCGATGCGGTCCGGGACAACGGGGGACAGCCGATCTCATCGACCGTGATTCGCTCGGCACTCGCGCACGGCGATTTGGATCGCGCGACGCGCTGGCTCGGGCGGCCCTACAGCGTGCGGGGAGTCGTGGTACGGGGCGCCGGGCGGGGCAGGACGATCGGGATTCCGACGATCAATCTCGCCGCACCCGATCCGAGGAAGCTGCTGCCGCCCGATGGTGTCTACGCTGTCCAGGTGACGATCGAGAAGCGGGAAGCGGGAAGGAAGCGGTTCGGTGGGATGATGAATCAGGGCCCCCGGCCGACGTTTGGTGAGCAGGTGCGCACGCTGGAGATCCATCTGTTTGATTTCGACGGCGAGCTGTATGGAGAGACGGTCAACGTGGCATGGGTAGAGCGTCTGCGCGACGTGCAGGCGTTTCCGTCCCGCGAGGCGCTGGTGGCGCAGCTCGAGCGCGACCGCCAGGCGGCGCGGGCGGCCCTCAACCGGTAGAGAGAGACGATGGGCAAGATTCGTCAGCGGCTGTACTTCATCGCGGTGCTGATCGTGATCAGCATCGTCGCGCTGGTGCCCCGCAACGTGAAGCAGCGCGTCATCGACCCGCAGAGTGGGCAGATGCGCGACACCACCGTCCGCCGCGTGCCGATCAACCTCGGCCTCGACCTGCAGGGCGGCATTCACCTGGCGCTCGAAGTCGACCAGTCCAAGGGACCGGTGCCCGACTGTGCCGACGCGATTCAACGCGCCGAGCGCGTCGTGCGGACGCGGGTGGACGAGTTCGGCACGACGGAGCCCGTCGTGCAGATCCAGGGACGCTGCCGCCTGATCGTCGAGCTCGCGGGCGAGAAGGACCCCGCCCGCGCGCGCGGCATCATCCAGCGCACCGCGTTCCTCGAGTTCCGCATCACCGACATGAAGAACCAGTTCAAGGACGCGCTGCCGCAGATGGATGCGGCGCTGCGCAAGGCCGGCGTCAAGGCGCGGTCGAACGCGACGCCCTCGGCGGTGGCGCAGCTGTTCGGCGGTGACACGAGCAAGGCGGCGCGCGATTCGGCGGCCGACGCGAACAGCCCGGGGGTGCTGTCGTCCCTGCTGTTCCAGGGACAGCTGCCCGGTGAGTACCTGGTGCCTGCGGAGCAGTGGCCGCTTGTGGACAGTCTGGTGCAGCGCCCCGATGTCCACGCCGCCATGCCGCGCGGTATCGAGCTGCGCTGGGGCGCGACGGAGGAGTCGCGCGGCGCGCGTTCCTACCGCGCTCTGTACGCCGTCGATTCCAAGCCCATCATCACCGGTGAGGAGCTGACGAAGGCGGTCGCGCGGCGCGATCCGGTGACCAACCAGTCGATCGTCGCCTTCACGCTCAGTCACCGCGGCGGCCGCATCTTCGGGCAGGAGACGGCGCGGCACATCGGCGACTACATGGCGATCATCCTCGACGGCCGCGTGCAGGGGCAGCCGCCCGTGATTCGCGGCCAGATCGAATCGAACGGCCAGATCGAGCTGGGGACGAAGCCGCTCCAGGAGGCGAGCGACCTGGCGCTGGTGTTGCGCGCCGGTGCGCTGCCGGCTCCGCTCACGATCGTCGACGAGCGCACGATCAGCGCCTCCCTCGGCGGGGACTCGATTCACGACGGCGTGCGGGCCGGTGTCGTCGGCATCGTACTCGTCATTCTGATCATGATCGGCTACTACCGCGTGTCAGGCGCGCTCGCCGTCGCCGCCCTGACGCTGTATTGCCTCTTCACGCTCGCCGGGCTGGCGGCCTTCGGCTTCACGCTGACGCTGCCGGGCCTCGCGGGGTTCGTGCTCTCCATCGGCATCGCCGTCGACGCCAACGTGCTGATCTTCGAGCGAATACGCGAAGAACTGGTCCACGGCAAATCGCTGCGACTGGCGGTCGACGACGGCTTCCTGCACGCCATGAACGCGATCGTGGACTCGAACGTCTCGACCGTGCTCACCGCGCTGATCCTGTACGCGGTGGGAACGGGCCCGGTCCAGGGCTTCGCGATCACGCTGATCATCGGTATCGCCGCCTCGATGATCTCCGCGATCTTCGTCGTGAAGACGATGTTCCTGATCTGGTTGCACCGGCGGCCCGACATGGTCACCTTGAGCATCTGATGATCAGACTCTTTGCGAACGCCAATTACGATTTCATCAAATGGCGCCGGTTCGCCTTCTCGCTCACGGGCGCGATCATGCTCGTCGGGCTCGGCTTCCTCGCGACGCGCGGCCTCAACTACAGCATCGAGTTCACCGGCGGCACGCTGGTGCAGGTCGAGGTGGCGCACAAAGTCCCGACGGGCACCATCCGCTCGGCGCTCGACAACGTGGGCTTGAACGGCGCCGACATTCAGAACTTCGGCTCGGACACCTCCTACGTCATTCGCGCGCGCCTGAACGAAAAGGGCGATCAGGGCGACGCCGGCACGCAGGCCGTCGCGTCCGCGGTGGGGCGCGCCCTCGACCAGAGCGTCGGCCCGGGACAATACCGGATCGAGCGGCGCGAAGCAGTCGGCCCCAAGGTCGGACGCGAGCTGCAGGGCAAAGCGTTTCTCGCGATCCTCTTCAGCTTCGTCGTGACCCTCATTTATCTGGCGTTCCGGTTCGAGTGGCGCTTTGGCCTCGCCGCGACGGTCGCAACGGCGCACGACGTGGTCGCGACGATCGCGTTCATCAGCGTGCTCCACCTCGAGGTGAGCCTCGTCGTCGTCGGCGCGGTGCTCACGGTGGTCGGGTACTCGCTGAACGACACGATCATCATCTTCGACCGCGTGCGCGAGAACCTGCGCAAGTACCGGCGCCAGAATCTGTACGAGATCCTCAACCTCTCGATCAACGAGACGCTGCCGCGCTCCGTGCTCACGCACGGCACGACGATCGCGACGACGCTGTCGCTGCTCGTGCTCGCGGGCGAAGTGATCCGGCCGTTTGCCTGGGTCATGTCGTTCGGCATCTTCACCGGCACGTTCTCGTCGATCTACATCGCCGCCCCGGTGTTGCTCTGGATCGAGAAGCGCTGGCCGGGTGAGGACGCGCGCGGCGCGCGCACGCTCAGCACGCGCACGCCGGCGGCACCGGCGGCGACGCCATCGACTGCCCCCGCGCCGGCGCCGTCGCCACGCGCCCCGCAGCCGACACGCTAGTCGACTCGCATTGTCACCTCGGCGACGCCGCGTTCGATGCGGATCGTGACGCGGTGCTCGCGCGCGCGCGCGCGGTCGGCGTGGGGCACGTCGTGGTGATCGGCGAATCCCTGGCCGGCAGCGAGCGGGCGCTGACGCTCGCGCGCGCGGGCCGCGGTTTGTCGGCGTCGGCCGGCGTGCATCCGCACGAGGCGAAGGATTGGTCGGCCGGCACGCGGGCGCGGGTGCGCGAGCTGCTCGCGGCGCCGGAGGTCGTGGCGGTCGGGGAAACGGGTTTGGACTATCACTACATGCACTCGCCGCGGGAGGCTCAGCGCGACGCCTTCGACGCGCAACTGGCGCTGGCCGCCGAGCTGGGCAAGCCGGTGATCGTCCACGCGCGCGAGGCCGATGACGACATCGCGGCGATGCTCAAGAACCTCGGCGCCCGGCCACCGGTCGTTGTGCTCCACAGCTTTTCCTCGGGCGACGCCGTCTGGGAAGCCGGCATGGCGATCAATGCATATTTCTCGTTCAGCGGCATGATCACGTTCAAGAACTGGCACCACACCGGCCGTCTGACCGAGTGCCCGGCCGACCGCCTGCTGGTCGAGACCGACGCCCCCTATCTCGCGCCTGTGCCCCATCGCGGCGCTCGCAACGAGCCGGGGTTCGTGCGCGAGGTCGCCGCGCGCGCCGCCGAGCTCCGCGGCGAGCCGCTCGATCTCCTGGCGCAGCGCACCGCCGCCAACGCCCGACTGTGCTTCGGATCGCGTCTCGAACCCACCCTATGACCGCCACCATCACGCCGACCAAGGTTCCGTCCGACATCGCCATTGCCCAAGCCGCCAAGCTGCGGCCGATCCGCGACGTCGCCGCCGAGCTGGGCCTGTCCGACGACGAGCTCGAGCTGTACGGGAAGTACAAGGCGAAGATCTCCCTCCGCGCGCTGGCGAAGCGGCCGCCCAAGGGCCGCCTCGTGCTCGTCACCGGCATCAATCCCACGGCCGCCGGCGAAGGGAAATCCACCGTCACCGTCGGGGTCACGCAGGCGCTGCGCAAGCTCGGCAAGAACGCCATCCTCGCGATCCGCGAGCCGTCGCTCGGTCCGGTGTTCGGCGTGAAAGGCGGGGCGGCCGGCGGCGGCTACGCGCAGGTCGTCCCGATGGAAGACATCAACCTGCATTTCACCGGTGACTTCCACGCCATCGCGAGCGCGCACAACCTGCTGTCCGCGATGCTCGATGCCCATCTGCACCATGGCAACGCGCTGGGACTCGACGTCCGCCGCATCACCTGGCCGCGCACGATCGATATGAACGACCGCGCGCTGCGCAACATCATCGTGGGGCTCGGGGGGCTGAACGGCGGCCCGATGCGCGAAGAGCGCTTCGTGATCATTCCGGGATCGGAGATCATGGCGATCCTCGCGCTCGCCACCGGCATCGAGGATCTCGAGGAGCGCATCGCCCGCATCATTCTCGGGCTGCGGCCCGACAAGTCTGCGGCGCGCGCGAGCGACATCAAGGCCCAGGGCGCGATGACGCTGCTGCTCAAGGACGCCATCAATCCGAATCTCGTGCAGACGCTCGAGGGCGGTCCCGCGCTGGTCCACTGCGGGCCCTTCGGCAACATCGCGCACGGCTGCAATTCGGTCGCGGCGACCAAGCTGGGCCTCGCGCTCAGCGACATCGTGCTCACCGAAGCGGGCTTCGGCGCGGACCTCGGCGCCGAGAAGTTCTTCGACATCAAATGCCGGTTCGCCGGGCTGAAGCCGGAGGCCGCCATCATCGTGGCGACCGTGCGGGCGCTCAAGATGCACGGCGGCAAGAAGAAGGATCAACTCGCGACGGCTGACCCCGCGGCCGTGCAGCGGGGCTCGGAAAACCTGCGTCGCCACATTCGCAACGTGAAAAAGTTCGGCGTGCCCGTGATGGTGGCGCTCAACCGGTTCATCACCGACACGGACGAAGAAGTCGAAGCAGTGCGCGCCGTCGGCTCGGCCGAGGGTGTCGAAGTGGTGCGCTGCGACGTGTGGGAGAAGGGTGGGGAAGGCGGTGTCGCCGTCGCCGAAGCGCTGCTCGGCCTGCTCAAGACGAGCCAGTCCGCGTTCAAGCCGCTCTATGATGAGCGCCGGCCCATTCGCGAAAAGATCGAGACGATTGCGCGCGAGATCTACGGCGCGGGGAACGTCAGCTTCGCGCCCGCGGCCGAGCGCCAGCTCGAGCTCCTGCCGAAACTCGGCCTGGGCGAGACACCGGTATGCATGGCCAAGACGCAATACTCCTTCTCCGATGACGCCGCACAGCTCGGCGCGCCAAACGGATTCACGCTGCACGTGCGCGACATTCTTCCGTCTGCCGGCGCGGGCTTCGTCGTCGCGCTGGCGGGCGACATCATGACGATGCCGGGCCTCGGCAAGAGCCCGGCGGCGGAGCGGATCCGCCTTCACCCCGACGGGACCATCGAGGGCTTGTTCTAATGCGCGTCATCGCGACGGATGCGGCGCCGAAGGCGATTGGTCCCTACAGCCAGGCAATCGCCACCGAGACGTTGGTCTTCACCGCGGGACAGGTGGCGCTCGATCCCAAGACCGGGGAGCTGGTGGGCCGCACCACGGCGGAGCAGACCGAGCAGGTGTTCGCGAACTTGAAGGCGGTGCTCAGCGCGGCGGGCGCGTCGCTGCAGCAGGTCGTGAAGACCACGGTCTATCTCGCCGACATGGCGGACTTCGCGCAGATGAACGAGGTGTACGCGAAGCACTTCGGCGCGCACAAACCGGCACGCTCGACCGTGCAGGCGGCCGGCCTGCCAAAAGCCGCGCGAGTCGAGATCGATGTGATTGCAGTCACGCGGTAGCGGAGCTCGGGGAGCGGATTGGGTCTGGTGGCCTGACCAGTCTTCAAAACTGTTTGGGCCTCGCAAGAGGCTCGGTAGGTTCGATTCCTACACGCTCCCGCCACCGCGCCTAGTGTAATCCCCCGGCTTGCGCCGCGCACTATATTGTGCCCGCGCCCTCCCACATTCACGCTTTGCCGCAGGAGCCGCGATGGCCATTCTCTTCGCCCGCGTGCAGGCCGACGTTCCCCTCAAGTTGCGCAAGGGCGCGTGGTATCGGGTGATCGAGCTCAACGACTTACAGGCCGTCATCGAAGTGAACCGCCGCCCCGTGGGCGTCTTGCGCGCGTGGCTCGAGATCCGCGACCGGCCGCCGCAGCGCTGGGCCGTGGTAGAGGGATCGAAGGAGAATCACAAAGCGCCCCCGCCCCTTCGGGGAACGTACGGCGTCTGTCCGAATTGCCGCGCGCGCGCGCCGCTGCCCAAGCGGGCCAAGACCCATCAGTGCAAGAAGTGCGGCCAGGAATTCGAGATCAGTTGGGAGGAGGCGAACGGCCGCGTGAAGGCCTAGGTGACTGCCGTCACTTCGCTGCCGGTCGCCGTTCGTTAGTCTGTTCCTCCCTTCGACGCCCGAGCGTGACGGATGGTGTGGGCTCGTCTGCAGGCCGATGTGAACTGCAATCTGCGCCGCGGCGCCTGGTATCGCCTGATCAAGGCACAGGGCCTGGCCGCCGTGGTCGACGTTAAAGGCACTCCTGTTCCGGTGGTCCGCGCCTTTCTCGAAGTCTCCAATACGCCGCCCCGCAAATGGACCGTGGTACCTCGGCCCGCCAACGTGCCGCGCTCCGTCGCGGTCGGCGAGCATTATGCCGTGTGCCCGTCCTGCCGGGACCGCGTCTCGCTGCGCGGCCGGCCCAGCCGCATGCCCTGTGGGCGCTGCGGCGTCGAATTCGCCGTCGATTGGGACGAGCGCTATCTCGCGTAACGACCGGCAGTAACAACATCGAAGCCCCCCCATGCGCGGCAGACAGGATTGTATCTTGTCTGCCGCGTGCTTCATGCCCATGTCATTCTCAATCCGGCAGCAGGGCGGGGCGCCGCGCGCCGCGCGGAGTCGATCGTCGCGCGCGCGTTTCGCGCCCAGGGGTGGGCGGTGGACGTCACCCGCACGGAGGGCCCCGGGCACGGCCAGAGTCTCGCCGCCGAAGCCGCCGCGCAGGGTGCGCGCCACGTCATCGCCGTCGGCGGCGACGGCACCGTGCACGAAGTCGCGAACGGACTGCTGCGCGCCGACAGCGATGCGGCGCTTGGCGTCGTGCCGGTCGGATCGGGGAACGACTTCGCGAAGATGGCGGGTATGTACGGTCACGACCCGATCCGCGCAGTGGCGCGGCTGGTGACGGCGCGCTCGAAACGCTTCGACGCGGGCCGAGTATTCGACGAATGGTTCGTGAACAGCGTGGGATTCGGCTTCGGGCCCGCGGTCGTGCGGGCGCGCAACCGCATGCCGCAGCTCCGCGGTTTCCTGTCGTATCTCGTGCCCATCGTGAAGACGTTTTTCAAGTTCGAGCCGCCGGTGCTCGATGTCGCGGCACCCGGGTTTCGCGAGCGGGGGTACATGATGATGGTCGAGGTCTGCAATGGTACCACGGCTGGAGGCAGCTACCGGTTCGCGCCCGACGCCGACCCGGCCGACGGCAAGCTGGACGTCTGCCTGATTCGCCGGGTATCGCTCCCGCGGTTTCTGCTCGCGATTCCGCGGGTGATGCGCGGTACGCACGGCACGATGCGCGAGGTGGCGATGATCCGGACGACCAAGCTCGTGGTGCGCGCGCCGGAAGAGCCGCTCGTGCTGCACGTCGACGGTGAGCTGCGGGAGCCGGAGGTGAACGAGTGCACGGTGGAACTGGAGCGAGGACGATTGAACGTCTTGGTGGCCAGGTGAGGCGCTCACGCGGTTTGGCGGTCTGGCGGTTGGGCGCCGCCTTCATCGTCACGCTCACTGCCCAACCGCTCGACCGCCTGGCCGCTCAAGACAGCACGCGGACCGATACGACGCACATGGTCTTGCCGGCTGACACCATGCACAAAGGTGTCCGCCCCATGGGCGCGTTCTGGCGCTCCTTCCTTATTCCCGGGTGGGGCCAGGCCGTCACCGGCCGCAAGATGACGGGCGCCGCGTTCGTCACGTGGGAAGGCGTGACCGCCATGATGACGATCAAGGCGCAGCAGGAAGCCAATTACTTCAAGTCGATTCACTCGGCGAACCTGAAGCTGAAACGCCAGGAGGTGCAGGACTGGCTCGTGCTGTGGGTCTTCAATCATCTATTCTCGGGCGCGGAGGCCTACGTTTCCGGGCATCTGATGGACTTTCCACCCGATCTCAAGGTGCAGGCGTTCCCTCACGGGATCGGCGTCACGATTCCGCTGCATGACTGACGCAGCCGCGCCGCTGGGCGTCTTCGACTCGGGGATCGGCGGCCTCACGGTCGCGCGTGCGCTGTTCGACGAGCTGCCCAAGGAGTCGGTGATCTATTTCGGCGACACGGCGCGCGTGCCCTACGGCCCGAAGTCGCCCGACACCGTGCGTCGCTACAGCGCCGAAATCCTCGCCTATCTGTTGCATCGCGGCGTGAAAGCCGTCGTGGTGGCGTGCAACACGAGCACCGCGCATGCACTCGGTTATCTGCAAGAGCATTCCCCCGTGCCCGTCGTCGGCGTGATCGAGCCCGGCGCGCGCGCCGCCGTCCGAGCGACGAGGAGCGGCGTCATCGGCGTCATCGGGACCGCCGGGACGATCGCGAGCGGTGCGTATGAGCGCGCGATCAAGGCGCTGCGGCCCGATGCGCGTGTCTTTGGGCAGCCATGCCCCCTGTTCGTGCCGCTGGTCGAGGAAGGGTGGTTCGATCATCCTGCCGCGGAGCTGATCGCGCGCGAATACCTGGAGCCGCTCAAGCAGGCGAAGGTGGATGTGCTGGTCCTCGGCTGCACGCACTATCCGTTGTTGAAGCCGCTGCTCGCCCGCGTCATGGGCGCGGACGTGATGCTGGTGGATTCTGCGGAAGAGACGGCGAAGGTCGTGGCGAGCGAGCTGGAGCGGCGGGGACTACTCGCGAGCGGTGGGAATCACGAGCATCGCTTCGTCGTGTCCGACGACGAGGCGCATTTCCGCCGCGTCGGCGCGCTGTTTCTCGGCGGCAAGCTCAAACAGGTTGAAGTCGTCCCGTTGTAAACTGCTTCAACTCCACGCCGGCAGCCGTGATCTCGGCATAGCGCCCGCCGTCCAGGAATGCGCCCGGATTCACATAGACGCGCCCGTCGGGGAGGCGGTCGACGACCGGCCGGTGCGTATGTGCCATGATCACGAGTGCGACCGACGGATGGCTCCGCAGGAAGTCGGCGGCCCACAGCCGTTGCGCCGCCGCCGCGCGGTCGAGGACCGCGCGGTCCTTCGTGTTGTCCGCGAGATGGCGCGAGAAGAGATCCGCGATCCAAAACCCGATCGTCGGATGGAGGACCCGGAACACCGCGACGGTGATCGGGTGCCGCGTGATGCGGTGCATGAGCGCGCCGCTCCAGTGCTGCTCGGTTAGGCCGTCGCCATGCGCGATGAATGCCCGCCGCCCCCCGAGATCCAGCTCCGCTTCGCCGCCGTAGAATTCGATCCCCAGATCCCGCGTAAAGAAAGAGCCACCCCAGCGGTCGTGATTGCCGCCCACGAACGTGATGGGCACCCCGCGACGCCGTACCTCCTGCAGCTTCGCGACGGTGGCAAAGTGTTTGCGGGGGATGACGCTCTGATACTCGAACCAGAAGTCGAACAGGTCACCCGTGAGGACCAGGTGGTCGCCGGGGCGCGGCACTTCATCGAGAAACGCGTGGAAGGCCGCACCGACCGCTGCCGGCACCTGGCCGAGGTGCGCGTCGGCGACGACGAGCACGCGCGTTGTCTGTGACGGGGATGACACGGCCCAAGCTTAGGAAGCTGGAACCAGCCACGCAAGCACATTACTCTTCTTTCATGACGCAAACGCCGAAGGTCCTAATCGCGCTCGCGATCCTGGCCGTCGCGGGTGTCGCCGCCAATCGCTTCGCCCGGCCGGGGGCCGGCATTGGCGACAAGTGCCGGCGCGTCGTCGGTGATGCGCAGCGCCAATGTTATTCGCAGCTCTTGTCGGAGCGGCTCGCCGACTACGGCGTCGCGGACGCGATGAAGACATTGGAGCAGCTGGCCGTCGCCGATCCGTACATGACCGAACACGCGCATGAGTACGCGCACGGCATCGGCATCGAGGCCTTCACCCGCTATCCCGACATCGTGTCCACGTTCGTGGCGTGCGGCGACGGCTCGGCATCCGGCTGTCGGCACGGGTTCGTCCAGGCGTACCTCGAGTCCCGCGACAGCATTACGGCCCCGGAGCTCCAGGGGCTGTGTCAGCCCTTCAAGACCACGGCGTACAGCCGGGCGTTGCTGTTTCAATGCATTCACGGTATGGGGCATGGCCTCACGATGTTCCACGGGCACGACGCCCGCCCGGCACTCGCCGACTGCGATCGCCTGGCCGAGCAGTGGGATCAGACGTCGTGTTACGGCGGCGTGTTCATGGAGATTTTCGTGAACGCGACCGAGCCGCATCACCCCGCGTCGGAGCTCTCGGCGCATTCGCATCACGAGATGGCCGGGATGGATATGGGGGGACCGGCGGCGTTCAAAGCCATCGATCCCGCCGATCCTCTATATCCCTGTTCGGTCATGGAGCACCGGTATCTCTACTCGTGCTACCAGCTCCAGACCTCGGTCATGCTGTGGCTGAATCACGGCGACATCGGCGCGGCCGCCAAATCGTGCGACCAGGCGCCGGCCGACATGCGTCCCTCCTGTTACGAGAGCCTCGGCCGCGACGTGACCGCGTATGCGTCGCGCGATCCGCAGAAGAGCGCCGACCTGTGCGCGAAAGGGACGCCGATCTATCGCGCGTCCTGCTACGACGGCGCCGCGCGCTCGCTCGTGAACTGGACGGGCACGACGGACGGGGGATTCGCGCTCTGCCGCATTGTGGCGAACGACAGCCGCAACCTTCCGGTCGACGCCACGACGTGTTACAACGCGCTCGGCTCCGCGATCTCGTCGATCACGACGGGCGGCCCCGAGCGGGAAGAGCTGTGTTTGCGCGCGCAAACGTCGCAGGCGGTGGCCGCGTGCCGCGCCGGAGCCGGACTCGCCGTTTCACGTTGACTTTTCCAGTGGCGGTTCGCATTCTCCCGCCATGAAAGTGACGTCGGAGCGGTTGCGTACCGTCCCGGCGGCTCGACCGGTTCCCACGGACGACCGCAATTCCGGCATGCCGCTCGACCTCGACGTGATCCGGTCGCTGCGCGTCAACCGCAGCGCCGTGGAGCGCCGCGCCGCGACGATCCCCACGCGCCGCACCGTAAAGAAGGAATGGCAGGCCGCCTGGCTGCTGCGGGCGATCACCTGTATGGATCTCACGACGCTCCAGGGGGACGACACCCCGGGCAACGTCATCCGGCTCTGCGCCAAGGCGCGCCGGCCGCTCCGATCCGACCTGGTCGATGCCCTCGGCGTCGGTCACCTCGACATCAAGGTCGGCGCCGTGTGCGTCTACCATGCGCTCGTGCCGACGGCGGTGGCCGCGCTGGAAGGGTCCGGCATTCCGGTCGCCGCGGTGTCGACCGGCTTTCCCGCCGGTCTCAACCCGTTCGCGCAGCGGCTTGAAGAGGTTCAGGCGTCCGTTGCGGCCGGTGCGGCGGAAATCGACGTCGTCATTACGCGGGCGCACGTCCTCACGGGCGACTGGCCGGCCCTGTACGCCGAGGTCCGCGCGTTTCGGGACGCGTGTGGTCGTGCGCACATGAAAGCCATCCTCGGCACCGGCGAGCTCGCGACGCTTACGAACGTCGCGCGCGCGAGCATGGTCGCGATGATGGCGGGGGCCGATTTCATCAAGACCTCGACCGGCAAAGAGCCGGTCAACGCCGTCCTCCCCGTCGGCGTCGTGATGACGCGCATGATCCGCGAGTACGAGCAGCGCACCGGAGCCGCGGTCGGTTTCAAGCCGGCGGGCGGCATCCGGACCGCCAAGCAGGCGCTCGAGTGGCTGATCCTTATGAAGGAAGAGTTGGGTGACCGCTGGCTCAAGCCGGCCATGTTCCGCCTCGGCGCCAGCTCGCTGCTGACCGACATCGAACGCCAGCTCGAGCACTTCGTCACCGGCCGCTACGCCGCGGCGCACCGGCAGCCGATGGTTTGATGACCACCGTCGCCAAGATCTTCGAGACGATGGAGTACGGCCCGGCGCCCGAAAGCGACGCGCCGGCACTCGCGTGGCTCAAGCAGCACGACAACGCGCGCTTCGGCCATTTCATCGGCGGCCAGTGGACGGCGCCGAGCGAGGAACAGTATTTCGAGACAATCAATCCCGCGACGAAGGCCGTGCTCGCCCGCGTGGCGCAGGGCGGCAAGGCCGACGTCGACGCCGCGGTCGCGGCGGCCAACGCGGCGGCTCCGAGTTGGGCGGCGCTCTCGGCCCATGCGCGCGCCCGCTACCTCTATGCGCTCGCCCGTGAGGTGCAGCGTCATTCGCGGCTGCTCGCGGTGCTCGAAAGCCTCGACAACGGCAAGCCGATCCGCGAGACGCGCGATCTGGATATCCCGCTCGTGGCCCGCCATTTCTATCATCACGCCGGTTGGGCGCAGCTCAGAGACTCCGAGTTCCCCGGGTACGAGCCCGTCGGCGTCGTGGGTCAGATCATCCCCTGGAACTTCCCGCTGCTGATGGTGGCATGGAAGGTTGCACCTGCGCTCGCCGCCGGAAACACGATCGTCCTGAAGCCCGCGGAGTTCACGCCGCTCACCGCACTCTGCTTTGCGGAGATCGCGCAGGCGGCAGCACTGCCGGCCGGCGTGTTCAACGTCGTCACCGGCGACGGCTCGACCGGCAAGCATCTCGTCGAGCATCCCAACGTGCACAAGATCGCCTTCACCGGCTCGACCGAGGTCGGTCGCGTCATTCGCAAGGCGACGGCGGGTAGCGGCAAGAAGTTGACGCTCGAGCTCGGCGGCAAGAGCCCGTTTATCGTGTTCGACGACGCTGATCTCGACAGTGTGGTCGAAGGGGTCGTGGACGCCATCTGGTTCAACCAGGGGCAGGTCTGTTGCGCGGGCTCGCGGCTGCTCGTCCAGGAAGGCATCGCCGACCGGCTCACCCAGAAGCTGCGCGCACGGATGGAGAAGCTGCGCGTCGGCTCGCCGCTCGACAAAGCGGTGGACATGGGCGCAATCGTCGCACCGGTGCAGCTCGAGCGCATCCGCGGGTTGGTCGAGAAGGGGGTCGAAGAGGGCGCGAAGATGTGGCAGCCGTCATGGGCCTGTCCCACCGAAGGCTACTTCTATCCGCCCACGCTGTTCACCGACGTTTCGCCGGCCGCCACGATCGCGCAGGTCGAGATCTTCGGACCCGTCCTCGTCAGCATGACGTTCCGTACGCCGAAAGAGGCGGTCGAGCTCGCGAATAACAGCCCCTACGGCCTCGCCGCCAGCGTGTGGAGCGAGAACATCAACCTCGCACTCGACGTCGCGCCGAAGCTCAAGGCCGGCGTGGTCTGGATCAACTCCACCAATCTGTTCGATGCGGCCGCCGGGTTTGGTGGCTATCGCGAGTCGGGCTTTGGAAGAGAAGGTGGGCGCGAAGGGATGTATGAGTATCTGCAATTGCCGATTGCGGATTTCGGATTGCGGAGTGACCGCGAGACGGCCAATCCGCAATCCGCAATCGCCAGTCCGCAATCGCTTCCGTCCATCGACCGCACCTACAAGCTCTTCATCGGCGGCAAGCAGGCGCGGCCGGATCAAGGGTACAGCAGGAAGATCGTCGGGGCGGACGGTCGCGCCCTCGGCGAAGTCGCGGAAGGCAACCGCAAAGACATCCGGAACGCGGTGGAAGCCGCACATGCGGCGTCGGGCTGGGGACGGGGCAGCGGTCACCTGCGCGCGCAGATCCTCTATTACATCGCCGAGAACCTCGCCACCCGCGCCGACGAGTTCGCTACGCGCGTGAGCCGCGCCGAGGTGGAAGCGAGTATCGCGCGGCTGTTCACGTACGCCGCGTGGGCGGACAAATGGGACGGCGCCGTCCATCACACGCCGATTCGCGGCGTGACGCTCGCCATGAACGAGCCCGTCGGCGTGCTCGGCCTCGCCGCGCCCGACGAGGCGCCCCTGCTCGGCTTCCTCTCGCTGGTCGCGCCGGCGATCGCGGTCGGCAATACGGTGATCGTCGTGCCGTCCGAGCCCCATCCCATCGCAGCGACCGAGTTCTACTCGGTGCTCGAAACGTCCGACGTGCCGGACGGCGTGATCAACGTCGTGACGGGGGCGAAGGACACGCTCGCCAAGGTCCTGGCCGAGCATGACGACGTCGACGGCATGTGGTACTTCGGCACGGCGGCGGGCGTGAAAGCCGTCGAGCTTGCCTCGGCCGCGAACATGAAGCGCACGTGGACGTCGGCTCGCGCGCGAGACTGGCTCGATGTGCGCCAGGGAGAAGGCCGCGAGTTTCTGCGTCACGCGTCGGAAGTGAAGAACATCTGGATTCCGTACGGCGAGTAATCCTTCCGTGATCAGCGCGGTCCTGCACCGCGTGAATTACTCCGAGACCGACCAGATGGGATTCGTCTACCACGCGAACTATCTCATCTGGATGGATATGGCGCGCACCGAGCACATGCGCGAGCGCGGCATGTCATATAAGGAGCTCGAGGGGCAGGGGACCTACCTCACCGTGACAGATGTTCACATTCGGTACCGCCAGCCCGCCCGGTACGATGATATGATTCGAGTGCGGTGCTGGGTACGTGACCTCGCCTCGCGGCGAGTCATTTTTGGGTACGCGATCGAGCGGGCGGCGACCGACGAGCTGCTCGCCACCGGCGAAACGTCGCTGATCGCGCTCAACCCACAACAGACGCTGTCGCGAATTCCGGAGCACGTGTGTGAGTTGCTGGAGCCCACGGCAGACCCGGTTCGTCTCTAGTTTCCTCGTGCTGGCGCTCCTGTGCCTGTGGCCGCCTCCCGTGGCCGCCGCGGCGCAGCAATCGGACGAGGCGACCGTCGGTGTGTTGGCGGCGCTGCTCGCGGCGTCCGACGCGCGCCGCTTCGACCCCGCCGCGTTGCGCGAAGCGCTCACCCACGCGAATCCCGCCGTCCGCCGCCAGGGGGCGCTGGCCGCGGGCCGCATCGGGGATGCGGCAGCGATCGATTTGCTGATTCCCGTGCTGAATGATTCGAGCCCGGCGGTGCAGGCGGCCGCCGCGTTCGCGTTGGGACTGTTGAAGGACGCACGCGCCGTGCCGCGACTGCTGGACATCATCCGCGCGGTCGCGCCGGCGGATCAGGGCCCGCCGCAGCGCGAAGCGGTGACGGCGATCGCGAAGATCGGTGGGGACGACGGCGCGCGGGCCCTGAGCGACATTCTCGCCGCGGGGTCTCCGAACACGTCCGCGCCGGTCGTCGATCAGGCGCTCCTCGAGGCCTGGCGCCTGGGGGCGGCGCACGCGCCGCTGCCGGATCTGGTGCGCTACGCCGATGCGACGAACGCCGTGACGCGCTGGCACGCGCTCTACTCGCTCGCCCGCCTGCGCGCTCCCGCCGGGGCGGCGGCGCTGGTTCGCGCGCTGGCCGATCCCGATATCGACGTTCGCACCGTCGCCGCACGCGGTGTGTCCAAAGCCTTGCTCGACAGCGCGCGAATCAATCCCCGCAGCGCCACCGACGCGCTGCGGCCGTTGCTCAACGATCCCGATGCCCATCTCCGCATCAACGTGCTGCGGGCGCTCGGCTCCTTCCGCGATTCCACGCTCGCGAGTCTCGTCGTGCCGCTCGCGCTCGACCGCGACATCGGCGTCGCCGTGCAGGCCGAGACGACGCTGGGCGTGCTGCGCGGGAGTGCCGCGCTCGAGGCGCTCCGACCGCGGCTGACCAGCAGCGTCTTCGCGCTGAAGCGCCAGGCCGTGATCGCGCTGTCGCAGGCCGATAGCGCGAGCGGCGTGACCGCCGCGAATGCGCTCAGCGCCGATGCCGATTGGCGTTGGCGCAGCGTCGCGGCGGAGGCGTTCGGCGCCGCGCGCGCGCGCGACCGGCTGGAAGCGCTGCTCGCCGATCCCGATGGCCGCGTTGTCGCGCAGGCGCTGCAAGGCTTGCAGCGCATCGTTCCCGACACGGATGCCGCGCTGCTGACCCGGGCACGCGCGCTGCTGGCGAATGCCGATCCGGCCGTTCGCAGCGTGGCGGCCGATCTGATCGCGCGCCCCCCTCATCCGAGCGTCGACGACGTCGATCTCCTCGTCACCGCGTATCGCCGCGCCGAGGGGGATCCGTTCGACGACGCGCGCCTCTCCGCCGTCTCCGCCCTGGGGACGATCAGCGCCGCATCGCCGACCGGACGGCTGCGTGTCGCGACCAAGTTCGTGTCCGCCGTGCCACGCCCCGATGACTATCTCGTGCGGCGGCTCGCCGCCGACACCCTCCCCGATACGCGCGACACCTGGGGACCCGTCTTGCCGATCGCGACCGGTCGCACGATGGCCGACTACCGTGACGTGGCGCGCCGCTGGCTCTTGCCGGCGCTCGCCGGCACCAACCCGCACGTCGTGCTCGAGACCGACCGCGGCACGCTCGACGTCGAGCTGCTGCCCGCCGAGGCGCCGCTCACCGTTGCGGCCATCATGGCGCTCGTGGATCGGCGATATTTCGACGGCACGCGCTGGCATCGGGTCGTCCCCAACTTCGTCATCCAGGACGGCGATCCGCGCGGCGACGGTTGGGGTGGGCCGGGCTTCGTGCTGCGGGACGAGATCAATCCGCAGCGCTATGAGACCGGCAGTGTCGGGATGGCGTTATCGGGACCGGATACGGGCGGCAGCCAATATTTCATCACGCATTCCGCGCAGCCGCATCTGGACGGTATCTACACGATCTTCGCGCATGTGGTCGGCGGCGCCGTCGTGCTGAACGCCGTGGGGCAGGGCGACCGCATCAGGAGCATACATCGATGAAGCGAGCGACGTTCGTCGTGCTGGGCCTCGTGATCGGACTCGTCGGATCGCTGCACGCGCAATACGGCAATTTCGGCCAGAACAAGATTCAATACCGGCGCTTCGACTGGCGCGTGCTGCGCGGCGAGCACGTCGATCTCTACTACTATCCCGAAGAAGAAGAGCTCGGCCGGGTCGCGCTCGCGTACGCGGAGGAGAGCTATGACGCGCTCGAGCGCCGCTTCAATCACGCCGTCACGCAGCGGATCCCGCTCATCGTGTACGCGTCGCACACCGATTTCGAGCAGACCAACATCCTGCCGTTCATCCCGCCCGAGGGACTGCTCGGCGTCACGGAGTTCCTGAAGCGGCGCGTGACACTGCCGTTCCGCGGCAGCTATGCCGAGTTCCGCCACACGATTCGCCACGAGCTCGTGCACGTGTTCCAGCTCAGCATCGCCACGCAGACGTTCGCGCGCTATCCGCGCTTCCGGCAGGCGGGGCTGCCGCTGTGGTGGACCGAAGGGCTGGCCGAATTCTTCTCGGCCGGAGAAGACAGCCGCGACGAGATGGTGCTGCGCGACATGACGATCGCGGGCCGGCTGCCGACGCTGCCCGAGCTCACGTATGCGTACGGCGGCCTGGTGTATCCGGTCGGCGGCAGCATTCATCACTTTCTCGCCGAGCACTACGGGGAATGGCGGATTCTCGAGCTGTACAACGACATCTGGAAATACTCGAGCTTCGACGCCGCACTCTTCGGTGTGTACGGGCGCACGATCAATCAGCTGTCGGAGGAGTGGCAGTATTGGATGCGGCAGCGCTACTACCCGGCGGTCGCGAGCCAGCCGCCGCTCGCCGTTACGGCGCGCAAGCTCACGGAGCTGGCGATCAAGCCGACGGCCTACCAGCTGCCCGGCGACACGATGCCGTCGTTCCTGTTCTTCTCGCCCTCGAGCGGGTACACCACGATCTATTCCCAAACGCTCGCCGGCCGCGGGAAGCGCGCCGTGGTGCAGGGCGAGAACAGCGAGCAGTTCGAGTCCTTCCATTTCTTTGAATCGCGCATCGACGTCAATGCGCGCGGCATCGCCGCATTCAGCAGCAAATACGAGGAGCGCGACGCGCTGTTCTTCTGGGATCTGAAGCGCGGCGCGATCGTCGGTCGCTATCAATTTCCGGAGCTCGTCTCGATTCTCTCCCCGGCCTGGGCGCCGGACGCAAAGAGCGTCGTGTTCAGCGGCCTCTCCATCTCGGGGTACTCGGATCTGTACCGCTTGTGGCTCGCCGATCCGGGCGACTCCGCGGGCGCGGGCCGGCTCGAGCGCCTCACGTCCGACCGCTACGAGGACATCGATCCGACGATCAGCCCGGACGGGAAGACCGTCGTCTTCTCGTCGGATCGCACGGCGTTCGGCAAGAGTGGCGCGCACAATCTGTTCGCGCTCGACCTCGCGAGCGGCGCGATCCGCTACTTGACCTACGGCGACTGGCGCGACGAATCGCCGCGCTGGGGCGGGTCGCGCATCTACTTCGCCTCCGACCGCGACAGCACCTTCCAGGTGTACTCGATCGATCTCGCCGGTCAGGGCCGGCGCGAGACGCACACCATCAACGGGGCCTTCGATCCGCAATGGGTGCCCGGACCGCACGGCGGCCTGCTGTTCGGCGCCTTCGCCGACCTGAGCTTCAACATCTATGTCGCCCCCCCTCTGCCGCTCGAGGATTCCACGGGCACGTTCGCGCTCGGCACTGCCGACAGCTTGCCGGCAGCGTCGTGGACCTGGGGCGAGCTGTCGCACCCGCAGTACGCGCGCGCCGACGGCACGCCGTACGAGCGGAAGTTCACCCTCGATTTCGCGGCGGGCGACGCCGCGGTCGCGCCGGGACTCGGCTCCGCGCAGGGCGCGGTGTTCGTCTTCAGCGACCTCCTGTCCGATCACCTCGTCTTCCTCACGCTGTCGTCGTTCCAGACGGCCGGCTTCGGCAGTCTGCTCGACAACGTCAGCGGCAGCGCGTTCTATCTCAATCAGTCGCGGCGCATCAACTGGGGGATCGGCGCGTTCCGCCAGCGCGGGCTGTTCTACGAGGGCGACTTCAATACGCTGTTCGAGGAGAAGTCGTACGGCGCCTTCGCGCAGGTGCGGTACCCGTTCACGCGCTTCCGCCGCATCGTCGGCGAGTATCGCATCGAGCGCTCGGACCGGTTCGACCTGCTGTCCCCCGACGTCGCCGAACCGCGACGCGTCGGATGGCTCGCCTCCAATTACCTCTCGTACGTCAAGGACAACACGCTGTGGCTGCCGACCGGTCCGATCGACGGCGAGCGCTACAACCTCACCGGCGGCCTCGTCAACGATCTGTCGAATGGACGCTTCGACTCCTGGCTCCTGGCCGCCGACATCCGCAAATACGTGCGCGTCTCGCTCAACAGCGCGGTGGCCGTACGGCTCCAGGGCTATGCGTCGGGTGGCGAGCGGCCGCGCCGCATCAGCATCGGTGGCTCGTGGGGCCTCCGCGGCTATCCGCGCTACGGCTACGTCGCCGGAACGGACGCCTGGATGGTCAACGCCGAGTACCGCTTCCCGATTCTCGACTTTCTGACGATCGGATTCCCGTTCGGGGCCGCGCGCTTCCCGGGTGTGCAGGGCGCGCTGTTCGTGGACTACGGCCGCGCGTGGTCGCGCTCGACCACGGATCGCGGCGTCCTGGGCTCGAGCGGTCTCGGACTCCGCATGCCGATCGGGCCGCCGCTCGTGTTGCGACTCGATCTCGGCTACCGCCTGGCGACGTCGGATCCCGCGCTCTACGGATTGCCCGAAAGCTCGCGCGGCCGGCGCTTCGTCGACTTCTTCTTTGGGTTCAACTATTGACCCTGCGGCGGCTGTTTCTCTACATTGGCGCGTGTACGTCGCTGACGGCATGCCCCCGACCAGGCGCGCCGGCGCCGCTGGTGCCGATGCCGCTCGCGCCGGCGAATCGCGACAGCGCGATCGCCTGGAGCCGCGCGAGCCTGCCGCGCGCGGCGACGCTCATTCGATTCCGCTGGCGATACCAGGACGAGCACGTGAAGTACGCCGGACGGGGCACCGCGCGCATTGCGCCGCCCGATTCGCTGCGGTTCGACTACGCGGGGCCGTTGGGCCTCGGCAGCGGGGCCGCGGTGATCATCGGCGACTCGGTGGCGTGGGCCGATCCGGAAAAGGATTTTCGCTCGCTCGTGCCCGCCATTCCGATGCTCTGGGCGGCGTTGGCGCTGGTCCGTCCGCCGGCCGAGGACGCCGCGGTGTTGGGAGCGGCAGTCGCCGATTCGGCGCACGGCCACCCCCGACGCCGCATTGTATGGCGGTTCGCGCAGCCCGAAGACACGCTGGATTACGTCGTGACCGACAGCGCCGGCCGCGAGTCCATCCTGGAGGCCGAATGGCGGCGACAGGGCAAGACCGTGGCGCGAAGTCGCGTGCAGCTCGACGCGTTGGGCCACCCCGCCAGCGCCCGTGTGGACATGCCGCATTCATCGGGGGGGGCCCGCTTTGAGCTCACCGTTGGCGTCGTGGATACGGCGGCCGTCATTGCGCCGGCGCTTTGGCGGAGTCGCCGCTAGCGCCGCCACGCTGTGGCTGGCGGGCTGCCTCTACGGGTTCGCCGGCGGCACGCTCCCGAACGTCAAGACCGTCGCGATCCTTCCATTCGACAACGACACGCCGGAGCCGGCGCTGACGCAGGAAGTCAGCGACGCCGTGCGCCGCGCGCTCGAGGAGCGGCTGGGCCTGCGGGTCGCGACCGAGGCGACCGCCGACGCGATCGTCCGCGGACGCGTGGTGCGGTACGATCCCGACGTGCCGACGGCGCTGCAGCCGGGAGTCGGACAGGCCATCGTCACCAAGCGGAAGGTGCAGCTCACGGTCGACGTGGAGATCGTCAACCAGCGCCAGGGCACGACGGTCTGGAAGCACCCCGGCCTGCTGGTGGACGGTGAATACAATCCAGGGAATGAGAAGGAGGGCCGGCGTCTCGCGCTGCTCAAGCTCGCCGACCAGATCGTCGATGGAGCGCGCTCACAGTGGTGAAGTCGCGGCGCGGTGCGAGCTCGAGCGGCTGCCTGTTCTCGCTCCTGATCTTCGTCGCGGCACTCTACTACGGCGTGAACATCGGTGAGGTGTATTTCCGCTACTACCGCCTGCTGGACGAGATGCAGAGCGAGGCCCGGCTGTCGGCCGGACTCGATGACGGCACGATCCGCCGCCGCATTCAAACGGCGGTCGAAGAGATCGGCTTGCCGGAATCGGCCGGGGACCAGGACCTCCGCGTCGAGCGTACGGCGTCCCCGCGCGAGATCGTGATTCAGACGCAGTACAGCGAAAGCGTCTCGCTGCCGCTCTTCAAGCACACGTTCACGTTCCATCCCAGGGCGACACAGCCGCTCTGAACACCGCCCCGAAGATTCGCACGCCCGCCGCCGCCGCCGTCTGGCGCGCCAAACAACACCGAGTCGTGTTCACCAACGGGGTGTTCGATCTCCTGCACCCCGGACACGTGACGTTGCTCGAAGCGGCGCGTGCCGAAGGGGATGCACTGATCGTCGGCGTGAACAGCGACGCGTCCGCCCGGCGGCTCGGAAAAGGATCCGACCGTCCCGTGGTGCCGGAGGCCGATCGCGCTCGCGTGCTCGCGGCGCTGGCCGCGGTCGATTGCGTCGTGCTCTTCGACGAGGACACGCCGCTGAATCTGATCCGCCGGCTCAAGCCGGACGTCCTGGTGAAGGGCGCCGACTATGCCCCCGACGCCATCGTCGGCGCGAAAGAAGTGGAAGGGTGGGGCGGACGGGTGGTACGCGTGCCGCTGGTCAAGGACAAGTCCACCACCGCGTTGCTCGCCCGGCTCCGCGGAGGTTGACGATGAAGCTGTTGATCGGCACGCGCAGCGCCGGAAAGACGCGCGAGATTCGCGAGCTGTTCGCCGGCCTGCCGTTCGAGCTGTCGTTTCCCGGCGACCGTCTGCTCGAGCCGCTCCCGGAAGAGGCCGACCTCGAGCGGAGCATGAGCTACGTCGAGAACGCGGTCGCCAAAGCCCGCTACTACGCGACGCGCGCCGGCCTGCCCGCGATCGCCGACGACTCCGGCATCGAGGTTGACGCACTCGGCGGCGCACCTGGTCCGCGATCGGCTCGCTGGTCGGCGACGGGCGGCGATGCCGACAACAACGCCCTCCTGCTGGAGCAGCTGGCGGGCATGCCGGAAGGGAAACGCACCGCCCATTACCGCTGCGTCGTGGCGTTTCTCGCGACGCCGAGCAGCGTGCCGGAGATCGTGGAAGCCACCTGCGACGGCTTCATCTTGACAGAGCCGCGCGGCAGCGGCGGCTTCGGCTACGATCCGCTGTTCTTCTCGACCGATCTCAAAATGAGCTTCGGAGAGGCGTCGCCCGCCGCCAAGCACCGGGTCTCGCACCGGGGACGCGCGTTACGAGCGCTCATCGAGGTCCTGCTCAGGCGCGCATAACGTCATAACTGTGCGTGGCGGCTTTGTGGCCGGCGGTTCACATTAGAACGCCATGCTCGGCCGCCGTTCCGTTCGCATCCTCGTTGTCGCTCTCGCGGCCGCCGGTTCGCTGACGTGTGGCGAAAGCGCCGGACCGGATCCGAATGCCGTCGCGAGCGTCGCGATCACGCCGCACGCCGGCTCGATCGATACCGGCGATTCCCTGCAGCTCTCCGCGGTCGCGCACAATGCCGCCGGGGACCAGCTGAATGGCAAGTCGTTCGCATGGTCGACCCTCGATCAAACGCTCGTTACCGTGGGCAGCAACGGCCGTGTGCACGGCCGCTGGCCCGGCACGGCGCGCGTCGTCGCGGCGAGCGACGGCAAGGCGGATACGGCGTTCGTCACGATCATCGCCAAAATCACCGCGCTCACCATCACCCCCGCCGTGGATACACTCCGATCGCTCGGCGACGTCGCCACGCTCACGGTACACGCGGCAATCGACACGCAAGCGTACACCGGCGGCGGCAGCTACAGCTGGGACGTCAGCGACACCGCGGTGGTTGGTTTCCAAAGCGTCTCCTTTGATTCGACCACCGCGACGATCGTGGCGCGCCGCGATGGCGCGGCATACGTGCGAGTGCGGGAAGCGCGCGGGGTGCGGGATTCGCTGCGCATCGTGGTGCGTCAGCGCGTGGCGGCCATTCTCGTTCCGCAGTCCACCGTAGCGTTTCGGGGATGCCCAAACCGCATCGTCGCGCTTGCGATCGATGCGCGCAATAACGCCGTCGCAGGAGCCGTCTTGGCGTGGGCCACGACCGACAGCTCGCGCGCAACGGTTGATGCCTCCGGTCTGGTCACGCCGTTGATAGCCGGCAGCGATACCATCGTCATCTCGTCCGGCGACGTCACCCGGCGTGTGGCGCTTGTGGTCAACGTGGCGGCGACGCCGACGCTCGAGACGCGAGGGGCCGTGGCGGGGGTGACCGCCGTGGGTGTCGGACAATACGCTCTGGCCTTCGGCGACCTGGGATCGTCCTTCCCTTATTACCTCGCCCCAGCGCGCTTCCGCGTGGTCAGCTCGGACACGACGATCCTGAAGTCTGTCCCGGCGGATACCGTGTCCTACTTCGTCTCGACCACGATTACGGCGGGCCCGGTGCGTCTGGTGGGCCGGGCCGTGGGGAGTGTCACGCTGACGCCGTATCTCTGCGACGTCGCGGGCCCATCGGTCCCGTTCCCCGTCACCCGGGCGACGTTGGTGATCGGAGCCCCCGCGAGCCCCGCCCGCACGGACGACCCGCCGGTATATCTCGGCGCTCGGACCCGAGACTCGACCGGCGGATTTCAGTTCATCGCCCAGCCGCTCACGGTACGCTTCACGGCCACAGATACGACTGTGATCATGCCCGATTCGGCGTACCAACATCTGCCGGTCGGGACGGATCAGACGGCGATGCGCTTCACGTTCACCGACTCGGGAACGACTCGCGTCGTGCTGCTCGATTCGAGCGGGGCGTCTCTCCCCGATTCCAGCTCACCGGTGCACGTCAGATATCCACCGCTCTTCATCTTCTCCGATGGCGCGGGCCAGGCCGACACCCTGCACATCGGCATGCGGCAGAAACCGTACTACGACGTGTACCGCGCGCGCGTAGGGCTCGACCGATTCGTCTCCGGGCAACCGCTCGTCGTTCATGTGTCGACCAGCGACGGTGCCGTTGTGGCCGTCGGACCGGATTCCGCGGAGATTCCCGTGGGGCAATCGGCGACGACCGGCGCCTTCGACATCGCGTCACGGGATTCCCGCGGTACGGCGATTGTCACGGCGCGAGCATTTCGCCACGAGGACGATCGGATGGCAATCGTCGTCGGCCGGCCCGCGGTCCGGGTACTGGGGCCGAGTCCCGATTTTGCGCTGTATCCCGGTGATCTAGGTCAGGTCCAGGTCTTCGCGGTGGATTCGGCGACCGGCTCGTTCGGATTCCCAACCGAAGCCGTGACATTCTCGTTGACCGTCAGCGATACGTCAGTCGTCTCGCTCGACTCGGCGACGCTGACCGTGCCCGGGGGGGATCAGGCGTCTGCGGTAGCGGGCATGACATTCAAGAAGCCCGGAACCGTAACGATTACTGCGACCGATCCTCGTGTCGCCCCGTATTCGTATGCCCCGGGCACGAGTCTTCCGTTCACCGTGCTCATGCCATACCTCGTGGCCGACTCGGTGTTTTCTCTGGGCATCGGCCAAACCTTCGGCTTTTTCGTGAACGTGAACGGCAGGCTGAAGCCGGGAGATGTGGTGCACCTCGAGCACCGCAATCCGGCGGTGGCGATGTTAGCGGACACGACCATGACGGGATCCGGCGCCGTCGGGGCGACGGGAATCGCCGCCGGCGTTGATACCGTCATTGCGACGGCGCCCGGTTTCACGCCGGATACGGGGACGATCGTCGTCGGTCCGGGCATCATCGAGCTGGACTACTGGCCGCCAGTCGATCTTACCGTCGGCCAAATCTGGTCACCGCCAATTTCGCTTGGGCTTTTCGCTCCGGATGGAGGGGTGCGACTCACCGCGGACACGATGAGTATCACGCTGACCCCCAATGCCAACATCGAGTTCCTCAAGGATGGCGTGCCTGTCACGAGCGTCACCGTCGTTGCCGGTGACCATTCGTCGGAACAGTTCTCGTTGAGAGCAAAGGCCGCCGGTACCGGCACCGTGACCTTCAGCGCGCCGAACTACACCCCACTCACGAAGTCGGTCACGATTTCGCCTTGAGGTACTGCTTCGACCCTCAACGTAGTAGTTTGTTCTTGCACTTGGCGTCTTGGCGCCTGGTGTCTTGCGCGGGGTGTGGCGCAGTCCGGTAGCGCGCCTGGTTTGGGACCAGGAGGTCGCGGGTTCGAATCCCGCCGCCCCGATTTACGCGGAGTGTGTCGAAAGGCACAAATCTTCGTAGACCTCTTCCTCTCTCGAGGGCCACGATCGCGACAACCGCGAAACTCAGAATCCTGCGAATCATACGACCGTCATCCCGTCGTTCCGCATCGCGGTCACGACGTCCTCCAAGTACTCAAGCGACATCACAAGCGCGCCACAGCAGCGCTCCGGGTTCTGCTGGACGTTCTTCGCGATCCAGGCGCTCGCGCGCCGGGTAAGCGGGCGCAGCAGCACCGTGTTCCCGACGACGGTGACCTCGACGTCCGCGGTCGGCGACCGCGCGCGCCACGGCTCGGTGCGCGTACAGCATAGCCGATCGGCACGATCCTCCGCGTCTGCCCCTCCGTCGGTCCGCGGAGGATCAAGCCGGTGTCTCATGAATTCTAGTTAGTAGTCGTCTCTGAAGACTCGTTGAGGGCCGATTGAAAAGGTCTTCATGAGTGCGAATCATGGAGTGCTCCAGAAGTGAACGACCAGGAACGTCAGCCCCCGAAAGACCCCTATCGGTTGAGTGCGCTCTCAAGTCCGGACGCGAGCGCGTCGGCGTGCGCCTTGATTGCGTGCTACGCGTCTTCGACCTGCGGCCGTAGATACTTCTCGTAGCAATCCTCGCATACGCCGTGACTGAACCGCGCCGTCGATCGCGCCTCGACGTATTTCTCGAGCGGGGTCCACGCGCCATCGGTGTCGCGAATGCGCTTGCAGTAGCTGCACATCGCGAGCAATCCCTCGAGCGTCATCAGCTCCTCGCGCAGGCCCAGGATTCGCTCTGCGACGTTGAGGCGCGCGACCAGCTCTTCGGGGATGATCGGTTTGGTGATGAAGTCGTCCACGCCCGCCTTCATCGCCTCGAGAAAGTTCGCGAGGCCGGTGCGAATCGTCTGCATCATGAAGTAGGTGTAGGGTCCGGGCGGCTGCGAGCGGATCTTGCGGCAGAGCTCGATGCCGTCCATTGCCGGCATGAGCCAGTCGGAGACGATGATGCGGTGGCGCGAGACCTTCCACAGCCCCCAGGCATCGACGCCGTTGTCCACCGCGGTCACTTCGTGTCCTTGCGCGGTCAGGATCGCGGTCAGCGTGCGACCGGCAACGGCGTCGTCCTCGGCGAGCAGGATCCGCATCAGGCCTCCATGAGCGAGGGGCGTTGCTGGCGCAGGTACTCGATGACGCCGTGGGCGACGGGACTCGCGCGTTCGAATGTCTCTCGTGCTTCCTCTATATTACCGGCCCGCGCGGCCGTCTCGATGTGCTCGAGCAGCTCCGCCAGGCCGCGCGCTCCGATCGTCGCCGACGCGCCCCGGAAGACGTGGGCCGCGTTCGCCACGTCGGCGCCCGTGCCGCTCGCCACGGCGGCGGCCAGGGCGGCGAGCCGGTCGGGGGCCTGCCGGATGTACGTGTCAATGATCGAGTAGAGCGCCGCTTCGGCTCCTGCCTCGCGCAGCGTTGCGCGAAATCCTTCGATGTCCACGGGCGGTGTGGCAACGGGCTCAGAAGCGATCGCCGGTCGCTGCTCCGCGCCCCCCTCCACGATGGCGAAGAGCTCGTGGGCTTTGAACGGCTTGGCGAGATACTCCGACATCCCGCGGGCGAGACACCGCTCGCGCTCGCCCGACAGCGCATGCGCGGTGAGTCCGACGATCGGGAGATGCTTCCCTTGAGGGAGCGCACGAATCGCCTGCGTCGCTTCGAAGCCGTCCATCTCGGGCATCTGAATGTCCATCAGCACGACGTCGTAGTCGCGCGCGCGCACGGCATCGAGTGCTTCGCGACCGTTCCCGGCGACGTGAACCTCGTGGCCGCGCTTCACGAGCATGGCGACCGCGACCTGCTGGTTCACGGGATTGTCTTCGGCCAGCAGCACGCGTAACGAGCGTCGCGATTCGGCGATCGTGTGCCGCGTGACGACGTCGGCGCTGCCCGCTTCCGCGGGTTGGGAGAGCACCGTTCCCAAGGCCTCGAGCAGATCCGCGCGCGAGAGCGGCTTCGTCAGGTAGCCGCGAATGCCGAGTTCGCGGCAGCGCTCGCCGTCGCCGCGCTGCCCGGCCGACGTCAGCATCAAGAGGTTCGTGCGCGCGATCTTTGCCTCGCCGCGCACCCGCTCGGCCAGCTGGAAGCCGTCCATGTCCGGCATCTGCACGTCGAGAATGGCCAGATCGTAGCGCACGCGGCGCACCGCCTCGAGTCCTTCCGCCGCCGTCGACGCTTCGTCGACTTTCACGCCCTCGGCCGCCAGCATTTCCCGCAGGATGCGCCGGTTCGTCTGATTGTCGTCGACAATGAGCATGCGCCGCCCGCCCAGCGACGTGAGCGCCGTCGGGCGAAGCAGCGGCGCGACCTCGGCGGCGAACGAGAGCGTAAAGGCGAACGTACTGCCGCGGCCGACCTCGCTCTGCACCGTGATCTCGCCGCCCATCAACCGGACGAGCCGTTGCGAAATCGCGAGCCCCAATCCCGTGCCGCCGTAGCGACGCGTCATCGTCGTGTCCGCCTGCGTGAACTCCTTGAAAACATGTTGCAGATGGTCCGGCGCAATGCCGATACCGGTGTCGCGGATCTCAAACCGCAGCGCGACGCGCTCGTCCGCCGCCAGTGCCGTCGTGACCGACACGACGATCTCGCCTGCCTCGGTGAACTTGATCGCGTTCCCGATGAGGTTCATCAGGACCTGCCGCAGGCGCGTGGGATCGCCGCGCACGGCGCGCGGGACCTCCGGTGTGACTTCGGCGAGAAGCTCGAGATGTTTCTCGCGCGCCCGCACGGCGAGGAGACTGGCGGTGGCGTGCACCACCTTCGCGACGTCGAACGGAATCGATTCGAGCTCGAGGTGCTCGGCCTCGATCTTCGAGTAGTCGAGGATGTCGTTCAGGATCATTAGCAGCGCTTCGGACGACGAGCGAACCAGCTCGAGCGCGCGGCGCTGCTCGACCGAGAGCTCGGTATCGAGAATCAGCTCGACGAAGCCGAGCACCGCGTTCATGGGCGTGCGGATCTCGTGGCTCATGTTCGCGAGGAACGCGGAGCGCGCGCGGGCGGTGCGCTCGGCGAGGTCGCGCGCGTCGCGCATCACCGCTTCGGCGCGTTTGGCCGCGTCTTCGCTGACCGCCAGCCGGGCGGTCACGCGCAAGTGATCGACCAAGATGAGATGGGCGCGCCGTGCGACGATCACCATGCCGAGCGTGAACACGGCGACGATCATGGCCGCGGCGAGATAATGGCTCTGATCGCTGGTGGCTAACGAGACGAACACGGGCAGCGCGATGCCGGCGATGAATCCCCGGATGCTCAGCGGGTCGGCGGCGAGCGTCGTCAGCGCACTGGCAATGAGTCCGGCGAGAATGACGAGGAGCAATGCCGTGGTCTCGAACGGGACGATCGGCAGCACAAGGGCACCGCCGACTCCCCAGCTGACGGCGAGAAGCGTGACGGTCGCACGCACGCCCGTGCGGACGGCTCGCTCCGCCAGCTCGCGATGTGCCGAGGCGTATAACCACGCCGCTCGCACCAGCGTACTCACGAGGACGGCACTGGCCCAGCCGATCAACAGGTCGTGCGGGGCGTCGGGCCACGCGAGCGCAACGACGACGGCAATCAGCACGGGGTGGACCCACACGCCCAGCGTGCTTTCGCGCACGAGCCGATCTTGCAGCAGCCGAGCGAGATCGGCCTGAATGCGCTCGTCGGCGGCGACCGCGGCCTCAGGATGAGCGTCGTCCATGAGCGCCGCTTCGGAAACGGAGCGCGTAGACGTGGGGGCGGGGTCCGCGACGGGGGCGGGGGC
>DATJKA010000103.1:0-16958 GCA_035491815.1 Gemmatimonadales bacterium
CGGCATGGTTGCGGACATCAGCGCGCGCGTGCCCGATCCCGCGGAGCTCGGTTCCGACGATGAGCGACTGTCCGCGACCCGGGCGCTCGAGTACATGGGCCTCACGCCCGGCACGCCGCTCGCCGGCCTGCCGATCGACCGCGTATTCCTCGGCTCGTGCACCAACGCGCGCATCGAGGATTTGCGGGCCGCGGCGAAGGTCGTACGCGGCCGCCATGTCGCGTCGCGCGTGCGGGCCCTCGTCGTGCCGGGCTCACAGCGCGTGAAGGCGCAAGCGGAGGCCGAAGGACTCGATCAGGTGTTTCGGGACGCCGGGTTCGAATGGCGCAACGCCGGCTGCTCGATGTGCCTGGGCATGAACGAGGACGTGCTGGGCGCGGGCGAGCGCTGCGCGGCCACGTCGAACCGCAACTTCGAGGGGCGGCAGGGGCGCGGCGGCCGCACGCACCTCATGAGTCCCGTCATGGCGGCCGCCGCCGCGATCGAGGGGCATCTCGTGGACGTGCGCGCATGGTGAAGTTCACTCGGCACTCGGGCAGGGCGGTCACGTTGCCGCGGCGGGACGTGGATACCGACCAGATCATCCCCAAGCAGTTTCTGAAGGGCGTCGAGCGCACCGGCTACGGCCCGGCGCTGTTCTACGACTGGCGTTACCGGCCGGACGGCTCGCCCGACCCCGGCTTCGAGCTCAACAGTCCCGCGGCACAGGGCGCGAGCATTCTTATCACGGGACCGAACTTCGGCTGCGGCTCCTCGCGCGAGCACGCGGTGTGGGCGCTCGTGGACTACGGCTTTCGCGCCATCATCGCGCCCTCGTTCGCCGACATCTTCACGTCCAACTGTTATCGCAACGGGCTCCTGCCCGTGCAGCTCACCGGCGCGCAAGTCGACGCGTTGATTCGCAGCACCGAGGGCGGGTTATACGAGATCGTCGTGGACCTCGACAAGCAGGTCGTCTCGGACGGCCGCGGATTCTCGTCGCGGTTCACCGCCGATCCCTATGGCCGCGAGCTCCTGCTGAAAGGGCTCGACGAAATCGGGCGCACGCTCCTGGAAGAGAAAAGCATCTCGGCGTTCGAGCGGCGGCGCTCATGAAGACGTACTCCATCGCCGTGCTGCCGGGTGACGGCATCGGTCCCGAGGTGATCACGCAGGGCCTGCGCGTGCTGGAAGCCGTGGGCGAGCGGTTCGACATCCGGTTTTCCCTCGATCGACTGCCGGTGGGAGCGGCCGCCCTGCGCGCGACCGGCAGCCCGCTCCCAGCCGAGACTCGCGCCGCGGTGCAACGCTGCAACGCGGTGCTGCTCGGCGCCGTCGGCGATCCGTCGCTCGACGCGGCGCCGCGCGAGCAGCGGCCGGAGACGGGCTTGCTCGCGCTGCGGAAGCTGCTCGGCGTCTATGCGAACCTCCGGCCCGTGGCCGTGCATCCGGCGCTCGCCGCGTGCTCGCCGCTCAAGGCGGAGCGGCTGCGGGGCGTGGACCTGCTGATCGTGCGCGAGCTGACGGGTGGCCTGTACTACGGTGAGCCGCGCGGTCGCACGCCGCACAACGCGGTCAACACGCTCAGCTACTCGGTACCGGAAATCGAACGGATCACGCGCAAGGCGTTCGAGGCCGCACGCGCTCGGCGCCGTCTCGTGACGTCAGTGGATAAAGCCAACGTGCTCGAGGTGTCACAGCTGTGGCGCGATACGGTCACGCACGTCGCGCGAGGGTATCCGGAGGTGCGCCTCGAGCACCAGTACGTCGATTCAGCCGCGATGCGGCTCGTCACCGAGCCCGCGTCGCTCGATGTCGTGCTCACCGAAAACATGTTCGGCGACATTTTGAGCGACGAGGCGGCGGTGCTCGCCGGCTCGCTCGGCGTGCTGCCGTCCGCCTCGCTCGGCGACGGGCCGGGATTGTTCGAGCCCGTACACGGCTCGGCGCCGCCGCTCGCCGGCAAGGACCTCGCCAACCCGATCGGCGCGATCGCGACGGTCGCCATGCTGCTGCGGCACGGCCTCGATCTGCCGGAGCCCGCAGACGCGGTGGATGCAGCGATCGCCGCGGCGCTCGACGCCGGCGCTCGCACGCGTGACATCGCGGGCCCGGGCGAGCCGTGGATCGGCACGGCGGCGATGGGAACCCGCATCGCGGAATTCATTCTCGCCGAGGCGTTGGAGGGGCGGTCGTGAGCGACAACTTCCGGAGCCGGCAGATCACGGAGGGACTGGAGCGCGCGCCGAATCGCGCGATGCTCCGTGCCGTCGGCTTCGCGGACGAGGACTTCACGAAGCCGATCGTCGGCGTCGCGAGCGCGCACAGCACGATCACGCCGTGCAACGCGGGGCTCGACCGCCTGGCGCGCCGCGCCGCGCTGGCGCTCCGCGCCGCGGGGACGATGCCGCAGACCTTCGGCACGATCACGGTGAGCGACGGCATCTCCATGGGCACGGAAGGCATGCGGTACTCGCTCGTGTCGCGCGAGGTGATCGCCGATTCGATCGAGACGGCGTGCGGCGCGCAACGCATGGACGGCCTCGTCGCGATCGGCGGGTGCGACAAGAACATGCCCGGCGCGATGATCGCGATCGCGCGGCTCGACATCCCTGCCGTGTTCGTGTATGGCGGAACGATCAAGCCCGGCCATCACGACGGCCGCGACCTGACGGTGGTGAGCGTGTTCGAGGCGGTCGGCGCGGCCGGGGCGGGGAAGATGCCGCAGAGCGAGCTGCTCGAGATCGAGCGCCGCGCCTGTCCGGGCGCGGGCTCGTGCGGCGGCATGTTCACCGCGAACACGATGTCGGCCGCGATCGAGGCGATGGGGATGAGCCTGCCGGGCACCGCGACAATGGCCGCCGTCGATGCGGAGACGGAGCAGGCCGCCGGAAAAGCCGCGCAGGTGCTGGCGGACGCGATTCGCGCGCGGCGCACGCCCCGCAAGATCCTCACGCGCAAGGCGTTCGAGAACGCGATCGCCGTCGTCATGGCGATCGGCGGCTCGACCAACGCGGTGCTCCATCTGCTCGCGATCGCGCGTGCTGCCGGCGTGCCGCTCGCGATCGACGATTTCGAGCCGATCCGCGCGCGGGTGCCGGTGCTCTGCGACTTGAAGCCGTCCGGGCGCTACGTGGCGACCGACCTGCATCGCGCCGGCGGCATTCCCCAGGTGATGCGGATCCTCCTGGCGCACGGCGTGCTGCACGGCGACGCGCTGACGATCGATGGCCGCAGCATCGCGCAGGTGCTCGCGGGCGTGCCCGCGGAGCCGTCGTCCGAGCAGGACGTGATTCGTCCCTGGAGCCGGCCGCTCGCGCCGAGCGGCCACATCGTGATTCTGCGCGGCAATCTCGCCCCGGAAGGCGCGGTCGCGAAGGTGAGCGGCAACGGCAAGGCGCCGGAGGCGATCACCGGACCCGCGCGCGTGTTCGACTCCGAAGAAGCGTGCCTCGCGGCGATTCTCGAAGGGCGCGTGCGTGCGGGCGACGTCGTCGTGATCCGCTACGAGGGACCGAAAGGCGGGCCCGGCATGCGCGAGATGCTCGCGCCGACCGCGGCGCTCGTCGGCGCGGGACTGGGCGGCAGCGTCGGGCTCATCACGGATGGGCGCTTCTCGGGTGGAACGCACGGGCTGGTCGTCGGCCATGTGGCGCCGGAGGCGGCGACCGGCGGGCCGCTCGCGTTGGTGCGTGAGGGCGATCGCATCACGATCGATTCCCGCGCGCGCGAGCTGCGGATCGACGTTCCCGAGTCCGAGCTCGCGGCTCGGCGCCGGCAGTGGACGGCTCCGGCACCGCGCTATACCACTGGTGTGCTCGCCAAGTACGCGCGTCTGGTCTCGAGCAGCAGCGTGGGAGCGGTGACCGATGCTTGAGACGGTCGCGATCCAGGGAGAAGCGGGATCATTCAGCCACGCAGCGGCGATCGAGACACACGGCAGGGATCTTCGCCTCGTGCCGTGTCCCACGTTCGTGGAGCTGTTTCGCGCGGTCGAGGCCGGCGACGCGAGCCGCGGCGTCGTACCGATCGAGAACACGCTGGCGGGCTCGGTCCACGAGAATTACGACTTGCTGAGCGCGCACGCGCTGCACGTCGTGGGCGAAACGGAGCTGCGCATCCGGCACTGCCTGATCGCGCCGCCGCGCGTCACGCTACCGGAGGTCCGCCGCGTGGCGTCCCATCCGGTCGCGCTCGCGCAATGTCGCCGGTTCTTCGTGACCCATCCGGACGTCGAGGCCGTTCCGGCGTACGACACCGCCGGCAGCGTGCGTGACGTGATGGCCGGCAAGGTTGAAGCCGATGCCGCGATCGCGTCGAAGCTGGCGGCCGAGCTGTACGGCGCGGATGTGATCGCCGAGGGGCTCGAGGATCACGCGGAGAACTACACGCGCTTTCTCGTGGTCGCGCGCGAGCCGGGGCCGCGGCGCGGCGCGGCGAACAAGACGTCGTTGATGCTTTCGCTCGGCAACACGCCGGGCACGCTGTATCGCGCGCTCGGCGTGTTCGCGGGGCGCGGACTCAATCTCACCAAGATCGAGTCGCGCCCGATCCCCGGCCGGCCGTGGGAGTACCGCTTTTATCTCGACGTCGTCGATTCCGGCCAGGGCCTGGACGCGGCGCTCGAGGAGCTGCGCGCGTTCACCTTCGGTATTCGCGTCCTCGGTACCTACCCGCCGCGCTAGCCGCTCGCGCGCCCGGCGGCACGCGACGCGCCCGCCAGCAGTGCGTGCAATGCCTGGGGATCGACCGGCTTCAGCAGCCGGTGATCGATTCCTGCTTCCTCGCTCATGCGATCGCGGTCGAGACCCCAGCCGGTGACGGCGATGACAGTCGCCTTTCGTCCCCACGGCTCCTGTTTCAGCCGCCGCGCGACCTCGTAGCCGTGGAGCTTCGGCAAGCCGAGATCGAGCAGCACGACGTGCGGGCGGAAATCCTTTGCCACATCGAGCGCCGCCGGGCCGTCGTGCACGACGCGCGTCTCCTGGCCCCACTGCTGGAGCATCACGTTCAGCAGCGTGGCCGCGTCGGTGTTGTCCTCCACTACGAGCACGCGGCGCGAGGGGAGGGGATCGGCGGGTCCCGGTTCCTCGCTGGTCGGCTCGCCGTCGCTGCCGTACACGACCGCTACGACCGGCAGCGTCAGCACGAATTCCGACCCGCGCCCCGGACCAGCGCTGAACGCCGACAGGGTGCCGCCGTGCATTTCCGCGAGGCGCCGCGCCAGCGCGAGCCCGAGGCCGAGGCCCGTGTGCCCCCCGGAATTGCTGTGATCGCCCTGGGTGAACAGCTCGAAGACCTTCGGCAGGAGATCGCGGTCGATGCCGATCCCGTAGTCTATGACGCGGATCATGACCTGCCCGCCGCTGACATTCGCGCGGAGCTCGATGCTGCTCTCGGGTTCGGAATACTTCGCGGCATTATCGAGCAGGTTCGACACGACTTGTGACAGGCGCGCCATGTCGCCGTGGACATAGACCGCGTGTCCGGGGATGTCGACGGTGAGCCGGTGCCGCCGCTTGTCGATGTGCGGCCGCACGGCCTCCAAGGCCATCCCGACGATTTCGGCCACCGGCACGCGCTCGGTCTGCAGCGTGAGCTTGTCGCGCGTCAGCCGGCTGATGTCCAGCAGGTCGTCGGTGAGACGCGTGAGATGCCGCACCTGCCGCTCCAGAATCGCCTGGAGCGTCTGGAGCTCCGCGCTTTCAGCCGCCCGCAGCCGCAGCGCCTCGGCCGCCGAGCGGATCGCGGAGAGCGGCGTGCGCAGCTCGTGGCCGAGCATCGCGAGGAAGTCGTCCTTGCGCCGATTCGATTCGGCGAGCGCGGCGGTCCGTTCGGCGACCCGCGTCTCGAGCTCCTGGTTCGCCCGGCGCAAATCCTCGGCCAGGCGTTGGCGCTCGGTGATCTGGCGCTGCAGCTCGATGTTCATGCGCATCAGGGCGCGGCGTTTCTTGTACAGCTCGACGAACACGGCGAGCTTGGCGCGCAGGATCTGCGGATCGAGCGGCTTGGTGAGATAGTCGACCGCTCCCACGCCGTAGCCGCGGAGCTCGTCCTCCTGATCCAGCATGCGCGCGGTCAAGAACAACAGCGGCACCTGCTGCGTGCGCTGGCGGCGCTTGATCATCGTCGCCAGCTCGAAGCCGCTCATCCCCGGCATCATGACGTCGAGCACGATGGCCGCGAAGTCCTGATTCAGGAGCGCGAGCAGCGCTTCGTCGGCGCTGCGCGCCAGCACGAAGCGACACCCGCTCGTGGCCAGCGACGCCTCCAGCGCGTCGAGATTCGCCGGCTGGTCGTCGACGAGCAGGATCGGCACGTTTTCGTCGCCGGAACCGGTTACTGGCAGCACCGGCGCGAGTGCGCCGCCTGTGCCTGAGCCGCGGTCACCGCGCCCCACTCCCGTGCCGACGGTGACGCGGCGCTGGGGGCTTTTGCCCCCGCCGCTCGTGGTGCCGGCGCTCTCTGCGCCGGCGTGAGGTGGTGCGAGTTCGAGTTCGATCATCGGTGCAACCATACCCGTAGGAGTGAGAGGAGCTGTTTGGCGTCCACCGGCTTGGCGATGTAATCGGACGCGCCCGCCTCGAGACATTTCTCGCGGTCGCCCTTCATCGCCTTGGCCGTGAGCGCCAAAATGGGAAGTGTGCGGAACTGCTGATTGCCGCGAATCTCGCGCATTGTCGTGTAGCCATCCATGCCGGGCATCATGATGTCCATGAGCACGGCGCTGAGGTCCGGCGTGTTCGCGATGATGTCGATGGCCTGGCGTCCGTTCGTGGCGTTCAGGACGTCCATACCCTCGTTTTCGAGGACTGTCGTCAGGGCGAAAATGTTGCGGGCATCGTCATCGACCACCAGCACCCGGCGATTGCGCAGCAGCTCGCTCGAGTTGTAGAGCCGGTCGAGCAGCTTGCGCTTCGCCTCCGGGAGCTCGCCGATGACGCGGTGCAGGAACAACGCGGTCTCGTCGAACAGCCGCTCCGGTGACTGCACGTCCTTCAGCACGACGCTGCGCGACACGGTCTTGAGGCGTTGTTCTTCGTCGGCCGACAGGTCCTTCCCGGTGAACGCCACCATCGGAATGTCGCGGAGCTTCGCGTCGCCCTGGACCCGGTCCAGCAGGTCGAGGCCGCTCATGTCGGGGAGCCGCAGATCGACGACGCAGCAATCGAAGTGCGACTCGTACAGCATGTGCAGCGCCTCGCCGCCGGTGCTGACACCGGTGATCTCGACGTCGTCGTGGCCGAGCAGCTCGACGACGCTCTTGCGCTCGATATCGTCGTCCTCGACGACGAGCAGGCGCTTCTTGTGGGGCGTGACGTACGTCTTGAGGCGATCGAGCGCCTTCTCGAGGTCGGTCGTGGTCGCCGGTTTGACGAGATACGAGAACGCGCCCTGTGACAGCCCGTGGTGCGACTCTTCTTCGATCGAAATCATCTGCACCGGGATGTGCCGGGTGCTGGGATCGAGCTTCAGGTTGCTCAGCACCGACCAGCCGAGCGTGTCCGGCAGGAACACGTCCAGCGTGATCGCCGCCGGCTGGTAGCGCCGCGCCAGCGACAGTGCGGCTTCCCCGCGCGTGGCGACGATCCCTTTGAAGCCCTTGTCCCGCGCGAGGCCGAGCAGGATGCGGGCGTAGTGCGGATCGTCGTCGACGATGAGCAGTACCGTGTCGCCCTCGGCGACGATCTCGCGATCGTCGGGCACGGCTTCATCGCCGCGCGCGACGGCGAGCATCGCAGCCGCCGGCAGCGTTGGGGCGTAAGGCTGTGCCGCACCGCCGCCCGTGGGACGCGTCATGGCGCGGCTGGGGCCGCGGTAGGAGAGAGGCACGTACAGCGTAAACGTGCTGCCTTCGCCTGGCGCGCTGACGACCCTGATTTCACCGCCGAGCAGCGTCGCCAGCTCGCGGCTGATGGCGAGGCCCAGGCCGGTGCCGCCGTACTTCCGGCTGGTGCCCGCATCCGCCTGGTGGAACGCCTCGAAGATCAGTTTTTGCTTGTCCGCGGGAATACCGATTCCCGTGTCGGTCACCTGAAAGGCGACCACCTCTCCCGGCGCCGTCTTGCTCAGCACGGGATGCTCCCGGCTCCAGCCTGTCGACACCTGGCCGACCGCCAGCGTCACCTGGCCACGCTCGGTGAACTTGAACGCGTTGGACAGGAGGTTCTTGAGAATCTGCCGCAGCCGCTTGGAGTCGGTCCGGAAAGCGACGGGCAACCCGGGATCCATCTCGACGCGCAGCGCGAGGCCTTTGGATTCGGCGACATGATGGAACGTCCGTACCAGGCTGTCGCGCAGCGAGTCGAACGTGACCGACTCGGCTTCGACCGTCACGGTGCCGGATTCGATCTTCGACAAGTCGAGAATGTCGGTGATCAGCGTGAGGAGGTCAGTGCCGGCGGAATGGATGTTTTTTGCGAATTCCACCTGCTTCGGGCTCAAGGCGCCGCCGTGGTTTTCGCCGAGCTGCTGCGCGAGCAGCAGGATGGAGTTCAGCGGCGTGCGCAGCTCGTGCGACATGTTCGCCAGGAACTCGGATTTGTACTTCGACGTGAGCGCGAGCTCGGCGGCCTGCTCCTCGAGCGCGCGCCGCGCCTGCTCGACCTCGCGGTTCTTGCGCTCCACTTCGACGTTCTGTTCGGCGAGCTGCTTGGCCTTGCTCGCGAGCTCCTCGTTGGTGCGCTGGAGCTGGCCCTGGCGCGTCTGCAGCTCGGTCGTGAGCTGCTGCGACTGCTCCAGCAGGCTCTCGGTTCGCATCGTCGCCTCGATCGTGTTGAACACCACGCCGATCGACTGCGTCAGCTGCTCGAGGAAGCTCAAGTGCGTTTCGGTGAACGGATAGAGCGACGCGAGCTCGATGACCGCCTTCGTCTCACCCTCGAAGAGCACCGGCAGCACGATGACGTTCGTGGGGAGGGCATTACCCAGGCCCGAGCCGATGCGCGCGTAGGTCTTGGGGACGTCGGTGAGCAGCACGCGCTGCTGCTCGACCGCGCACTGACCGATCAATCCTTCGCCGATGGTGATACGCCGCAGCCGCTCCATGGCGCGCGCGTACGTCGCGAGCGGCACCAGCGAGTCGCCCGACTCGGCGCGATGCATCTGGTAAATCGCGCCCTGCTGCGCCTTCACGAGCGGCACGAGCTCCGACAGCAGCGTCTTGCCGACGGTGACGAGGTCGCGCTGGCCCTGCAGCATACCGGCGAACTTCGTCAGGTTGGTCTTCAGCCAGTCCTGCTCTTCGTTCGATTCCGTGGTCGCGCGCAGGTTGCGGATCATCGTGTTGATGTTGTCCTTGAGGTCCGACACCTCGCCGCGCGTGTCGACCTGAATCGAGCGCGACAAGTCGCCCTGCGTCACCGCCGTCGCCACTTCGGCGATGGCGCGCACCTGCGTCGTCAAGTTCGCGGCGAGCAGGTTCACGTTGCCGGTGAGGTCCTTCCACGTGCCGGCCGCGCCCGGCACGTTCGCCTGGCCGCCGAGCCGTCCTTCCACGCCGACCTCGCGCGCGACGTTCGTGACCTGCTCGGCGAACGTGGCCAGCGTGTCCGTCATGCTGTTGATCGTTTCGGCGAGCGCCGCGATTTCGCCCTTGGCTTCCACCGTCAGCTTCTGGCGCAAGTCGCCGGTCGCGACCGCGGTCACGACGCGCACGATGCCGCGGACCTGGTTCGTCAGGTTCGCCGCCATGACGTTCACCGAGTCGGTGAGGTCTTTCCACGTTCCGGCGACGCCCGGCACGTCGGCCTGGCCGCCGAGCTTGCCGTCGGTGCCCACCTCGCGCGCCACGCGCGTCACTTCGGCGGCGAACGCGTTGAGCTGGTCCACCATCGTGTTGATCGTGTTCTTGAGCTGGAGGATCTCGCCCTTCACGTCGACGGTGATCTTGCGCGACAGGTCGCCGCGCGCGATCGCGGTGGCGATGTCGGCGATGTTGCGGACCTGGCCCGTGAGGTTCGACGCCATCGAGTTCACGTTGTCGGTCAGCGCCTTCCACGTGCCCGCGACGCCCGGCACTTCCGCCTGACCGCCGAGCTTGCCTTCGGTTCCGACCTCGCGCGCCACGCGCGTCACTTCCGACGCGAACGAGTTGAGCTGGTCCACCATCGTGTTGATCGTGTTCTTCAGCTCGAGGATTTCGCCCTGCACGTCGACGGTGATCTTGCGCGACAGGTCGCCTTTCGCGACCGCCGTCGTCACTTCGGCGATGTTGCGGACCTGGCCCGTGAGGTTCGACGCCATCGAGTTCACGTTGTCGGTCAGCGCCTTCCACGTGCCCGCGACGCCCGGCACTTCGGCCTGACCGCCGAGCTTGCCGTCGGTGCCGACCTCGCGCGCCACGCGGCTCACTTCCGACGCGAACGCGTTGAGCTGATCGACCATGGTGTTGATCGTGTCTTTCAGCTCGAGGATTTCGCCCTTCACGTCGACGGTGATCTTGCGTGACAGGTCGCCGCGGGCGACGGCGGTCGTCACGGCTGCGATGTTGCGGACCTGCGCCGTGAGGTTCGACGCCATCGCGTTCACCGAGTCGGTCAGGTCTTTCCACGTGCCGGCGGCGCCGGGCACCACCGCCTGGCCGCCGAGCTTGCCGTCCGTCCCGACCTCGCGCGCGACGCGCGTCACCTCGGCGGCGAAGGAGCGGAGCTGGTCGACCATCGTGTTGATGGCTTCTTTCAGCTGCAGAATTTCGCCGCGGACGTCGACGGTGATTTTCTTCGACAGGTCGCCGCTCGCGACCGACACCGTCACGTCGGCGATGTTGCGCACCTGCGCGGTGAGGTTGCCGGCCATCTGGTTCACCGACTCGGTGAGATCCTTCCAGACGCCCGACACGCCTTTCACTTTTGCCTGGCCGCCGAGCTTGCCCTCGGTGCCCACCTCGCGCGCGACGCGCGTCACCTCGGCGGTGAACACCGAGAGCTGATCGATCATCGTGTTGACGAGCTTCGCCGAGTGGAGGAACTCCCCTTCGAGCGGCCGGCCGTTCACCTCGAGACTCATCGACTGCGTCAGGTCGCCTTTGGCGACGGCGCCGACGGCGCGCGTCACTTCGATCGTCGGCCACACGAGATCGTCGATCAGCGTGTTGATCGCCGCGACTTCATCGGCGCGCGTGCCGATCATGCCGGTCACATTGAGACGCTCTTTGAGGACGCCTTCTTTGCCGACCATGCGGCTCACGCGCGCGACGTCGCGCGCGCGGCGATCGGCGTTCGAGGCGATGTCGTTGAAGGTGTCGGCGAGCTTGCCGTCGAGGCCCGTCAGTCCAGAGGGCATCCGGACGGCGAAGTTGCCGTCGCGAAACTCGAGCATCGCTGCGAGCAGCTGCCGAGGAAAGCCGTGCGGATCGTAGTGCTCGCCGGCATCCCGTGCCGTGCCGTGCATTGGCCGTTCCGTAGACGTCATCGAAGCTCCATTGAGGTGTTGCGCGATGCGACAATGAGGCCGCCACATCGATATACCCGGCAATGCTACCTTAGTTGGGGGAGGGGAGAAATCGAAAGGATTAGCTCCTCGGGTGGATTAGTCCTGCACGAACCTCGACAACGTGCAAATCGACGCCATAATTGGCGGCTCACCCCGCTTCCCAGGAGAGAGTCGCCCATGAAGAAGCCATCCTGGTCCCGCCGCGAGTTCCTCGAAGTCAGTGCTGCTGCCGCGGGTCTGACGATCGCCGGTAAGCCCTACCGGCCGGGCGCCCGCGTCGCGCCGAGTGACACCGTCCGCTTCGGCATGATCGGCGTCGGCATGCAGGGCAATGGACTGCTCGGCACGTCGATCTCGCTGCCCGGTGTGACCTGCGCCGCCGCGGCCGACCTGTACGACGGCCGGCACACCCTCGCGAAGGAGATCGCGGGCGCCAATCTCCCGACGACGCGCGAATACCGGCGTCTGCTCGACGACAAGAACATCGACTGCATCGTCGCTGCCGTCCCCGACCACTGGCATAAGCGCATGGTGGTCGAGGCGACGAGCGCCGGCAAAGACATCTACATCGAGAAGCCGATGTCGCATACGGCCGCCGACGGCGAAGCGATGGTCGACGCCGTGAAACGCAGCGGGCGCATCCTGCAGGTGGGCTCGCAGCGCGTGAGCTCGCAGATTTGCGCGAAGGCGAAGGAGATGGTCGCGTCGGGAATGCTCGGCGACCTGACGCTGGTCGAAGGGTGGCTCGGCCGCAACGACCCGTGCGGCGCGTGGGAGTATCCGCCGCCGCCCGATCTCTCACTGCAGACGGTCGACTGGGATACCTGGCAGAACGACGTGCCGAAGCGCCCGCTCGATCCCAACATCTTCGCGCGCTGGCGGTGCTGGAAAGAGTACGGGACGGGCGTCGCCGGCGACCTCCTCGTCCACCTGATCAGCGGCATGCAGTTCATGCTCGGCATCAACGAGCCGCCGAAACAGGCGATGTCGATGGGTGGGATCCGGCGCTGGAAGGACGGCCGCAACATGCCGGACGTCCATGCTACGCTCTACTACTATGGCGCCGACAACCTGCCCGTCTACATGCGACTGAACCTCGGTAGCGAGATGCCCGAGCAGTACACCTTCCAGGGATCGAAAGGGATTCTCACGTTATCCGGCAGCACGCTCAGCTTCTCGCCGCAGAGCGGCAAGGACCAGTATCCGTGCTACTACACGGGCAGCTATCCGGGCGCGATGCGGGCCGCGTACGATCAGCAATGGCGCAAGGATCATGATTTGCCGCCGGGGCAGGGACCGCAGCTGACCGAGAGCGTGACGTTCTCGACGCCCGACTTCGACGATACGCGTCCGCACCTCTGGAATTATTTCGAGGCCGTACGGACGCGGAAACCGGTCGTGGAGGACGTGGTGTTCGGACGCAACGCCGCGCTCGCCTGCCACATGGCGAACGAGTCGTACTTCCGCCGCGCCGCCGTGACATGGGACGACGCGTCGAAAACGATCAAGGCGTAAGGCGCAACAGGACGAGCGAAAACGGCGTCAGCGTGTAATGCTCGCCGGCAGGGTCGGGCCGGTCATCGGTGTCGATGACCGCGCGCCACTTGCCGGCGGGCATGCGGAAGTCGACGCTCACCTCGCTCGCATTGACCAGCAGCAGCATCGTCTCGCCCTTGATCGGCGCGCCCGTCTCGTCGGTTTCGTCGGTCGCATCGCCGTCGATCAGCATGCCGAGGGCGTGTGCGTCCGCCTGGTGCCAGTCGTCCTTCGCCATCTCGGCGCCGTCGGGGCGAAGCCAAGTCAGGTCTTTCAGTCCCCGGTGCTCCTCCACCTGCCCGCTGAAGAACGTGCGGCGGCGCAGCACCGGGTTCTCGGCGCGGATCGCGAAGACTTTGCGCGTGAACTCGAGCAGCGCGCGCTGTCGCGCGTCCAGTTTCCAGCTCACCCAGGTGATCTCGTTGTCCTGGCAGTAGGTGTTGTTGTTGCCCTGCTGCGTGCGCGCGATCTCGTCGCCGTGCGAGATCATCGGGACGCCCTGCGACAGCGCGAGCGTCGCGATGAAGTTGCGCATCGCGCGATAGCGCGCGTCGAGAATCACCGCATCGTCCGTCGGTCCCTCCGCGCCCCAGTTCCGGCTGTCGTTGTCGTTGGCGCCATCCTGGTTGTTCTCGCCGTTGGCCTCGTTGTGCTTCTGCTCGTAGCTCACGAGGTCGTGCAGCGTGAAGCCGTCGTGACAGGTCGTGAAGTTGATGCTCGCGTACGCCGACCGCTGCGTCCACTGATAGATGTCGGCCGAGCCGGACAGGCGGGACGCGAGATCGGCGATCTGGCCCGTGTCGCCTTTCCAGAACTTCCGGACCGTGTCGCGATACTTGCCGTTCCACTCCGCCCAGCCGACCGGAAATCCGCCGACTTGATATCCGCCCGGTCCCACGTCCCACGGCTCGGCGATCAGCTTCACCTGCGACAGCACGGGATCCTGGTGCAGCACGTCGAAGAACGCGCTCAGCCGGTCCACCTCCCAGAGCGAGCGGGCGAGGACGGGCGCGAGATCGAAGCGGAAGCCGTCCACGTGCATCTCCATCGCCCAGTAGCGCAGCGAATCGGCGACGAGCCGCAACGTATTGGGGTGCTGCATGTTCAGGCTGTTGCCGGTGCCGGTGAAGTCCACGTAATGGCGCGGGTCGTCGGGCACCAGGCGATAGTAGGCGCAATTGTCGATGCCCTTGAACGCGAGCATGGGGCCGAGCTGGTTGCCTTCGGGGGTGTGGTTGTAGACGACGTCGAGGATTACCTCGAGGCCCGCGGCGTGCAGCGTCCGCACCATCGTCTTGAACTCCGTCACCGGATCCTTGACGGCAAAACGCGCATCGGGCGCGAAGAAGCCGATCGAATCGTAGCCCCAATAGTTCTTGAGGCCGCGCTCGACGAGATACCGTGCCGTGATGTGATGATGGATCGGCATCAGCTCGACCGTCGTGACGCCGAGTGACTGGAGGTGCCGGACGATCGGCTCGGCGCACATTCCCAGATAGGTCCCCCGCAGGCGCTCGGGGACGTCCGGATGACACTGCGTCATCCCTTTCACGTGACATTCGTAAATGACGGTGCGATTCCACGGCACTTTTGGCGGCCGGTCGTCACCCCAGGTGAATGCGGGATCGATGACGACGCATTTCGGCACCGCAGCGGCCGAGTTCCGGTCGTCGCGCGCGAGATCCTCCTCGGGCGCGCCGATGCGGTAGCCGTAGGGCGTGTCGTCCCAGCGCATGTCGCCGGTAATCGTTTTGGCGTAGGCGTCGAGCAGGACCTTCGCGGGATTGAAGCGCAGGCCTTTCTCCGGCTCGTACGGGCCGTGCACGCGATACCCGTAGAGCTGGCCCGGACGCGCGTCGGGCAGGTAGCAGTGCCACACCTGGTCGGTGCGCTCGGTGACGCGGATGAGTTGTGATTGATCGGTCTGATCGGGGGAATCGAACAGGCAAAGCTCGACGCCGGTCCCCTGCTCGGAGAACAGCGCAAAATTTACCCCCTGGCCGTCCCACGTCGCGCCCAGGGGGTAGGGATTACCCCGCCATACACGCATGCATCATGTACCCCGGGAAATCTCGACCCGGCAGATTAGCTCTCTTGCGTGAGCGTGACCTTGAAGCCTTTGGCCTTGAGGCTCGCGGCGAGTCCCGATTTCTCCACCGACTTCATGTACGCCTCGTCGGGATCGATCAGCTTCTTCTCGACGAGGTCGAGCAGGGCGTCGTTCATCGTCAGCATGCCCAGCTTCTTGCTCGTTTGGATGATCGACGGGATCTGGAACGTCTTGCCTTCGCGGATGAGGTTCGAGATCGCCGGCGTCGTCAGCAGGATCTCGCGCGCGGCCACGCGGCCCCCCGCGTTCCCCGCTTTCTTGCACAGGGTCTGCGAGATCACGCCCTTCAGCGACTCGGAGAGCATCACGCGGATCTGCGCCTGCCGATCGGCGGGGAACTGATCGATCAGGCGATCCACCGTGGAGGCGGCGGTCGTCGTGTGCAGCGTGCCGAACACGAGGTGGCCGGTCTCCGCGGTTTCGATCGCGATGGCGATCGTCTCGAGGTCGCGCAGCTCGCCGACGAGCACGATGTTGGGATCCTCGCGCAGCGCGGCGCGGAGCGCGGTCTTGAAGCTCTCCGTGTGCACGTGCACCTGGCGCTGCGTGATCAGGCACTTCTTGTTCTCGTGCACGAACTCGATCGGGTCTTCGATCGTGATGATGTGATCGGAGCGCGTGCGGTTCACCAGGTCGATGAGCGCGCACAGCGTCGTCGACTTACCCGAGCCCGTCGGGCCGGTGACCAGCACGAGGCCCTTGGTGAGATAGCACAGCTTCTGGACTTCCTCCGGGATGCCCATGTCTTCGACCGTCACGACCTTCGCCGGGATCACGCGGAACACGGCGACCGGTCCCTTGCGGTCGCGTGCGGCGTTCACGCGGTAGCGCGCGAGCTCCGGGATCTCGTACGCGAAGTCGGTATCGCCGGTCTCCTTCCACTCGCCGCGATTGCGCTCCGGCATGATCGAGAGCACGAGCAGCTCGAGGTCGTTGACGCTCAGCGCCGGTCCCTGCTGGCGCTTGATCTCACCGTGCGTGCGGAACAGGGGCGGTTCGCCGACGCGCAGGTGCAGGTCGGAGCTCCCCGACTTCACCAGCGCGCGCAGCAGGGAAGCGAGTTTTTGCTCGGCCGCGGCATACTGCGACGACGCGAACTCGCCCGGCAGCGTCCCCGGTGCGCTGACCGCGATGTCCGGCGCCGGGGAATCGACCATGGGTGCGGCCGCAATAACGGATGCCCGCGGCGCCCGCGGTGGCGCGGCCGGCGTCGGAGCGGGAGCTGCCTTGGCGGCGGTCGCTCCCTTGGGCGGGGGCGGGGGGGGCGCCGCGGCCCGGGCCGCGACGGCCGGACGTTTGGCGGTCACGTCGGGCTCTTCGGCGGCCGGTGCGGCTGCCGCCGCGGCCGGAGGAGCCGCGATCGCTTCCTGGGACGCGCGTCGTACCGCGGAGATCACGGCGGTCAAGCGGCCCGACTCGGGCACGATCTTGACGCGCACCAGGCCGTTGCCGCCGGCATAGTCGAACTCGGTTTCGGACTGCTGATCGATCTTGTCTGCCGCTTCCGGCGGCGCGACTTCGACCATCAGGGCGTAAATGTGCTGGTCGGTGAGCGGCTGCTTCGAGACTTTGCGGGGCTTGCCGTCCTTGACGATCGTGACCGGCTCGTCGGGCAGCAGGTAGAGCTGATCGGCGCGCTCGCGCAGCATCACGTCGACGAATGGGTCGAGCCGAGTCGGCATCGATCAGTCCTCGGGCCGGACGTACAGGACGTGCGAGCGATTGATGACGTGCACCTCGTCGGCCGTCGCAATCGCGAAGAACGGCTCGGCCGCCGCGTTGAGATAATCGAGCAGCCGCGAGTGATGTTGCGGCAGCTCGAGTGTCGCCCAGCCGCTGAGATGCGTCCCGTCCGCCAGCGTGACCTCCAGACTGGCCTGCTTCGCCGCCGAGAGACGCG
>DATJKA010000104.1:0-50171 GCA_035491815.1 Gemmatimonadales bacterium
GTCCTTGCCGTGCTCGACCAGGCGCTTCGCCTTCTCGATTACCATGTCCGCGACCTGCACGTGCCGGTCGGCGGGCTCGTCGAACGTCGAGGACACGACTTCGACGTTCGGTCCCTTCACGTTCTCTTCCATGTCGGTCACCTCTTCGGGCCGCTCGTCGATGAGCAGCACGATGAGATAGACCTCGGGGTGATTCTCGATGATGGAGTTGGCGAGCTTCTGCATCAGGATGGTCTTGCCGGCCTTCGGCGGTGATACGATCAAGCCGCGCTGGCCTTTGCCGATCGGGCACAGAATGTCCATCACCCGCATCGACAAGTCGCCGTCCTTGCGCTCGAGCTTCAACTGCTGCTCGGGGTAGCGCGGGCGCAGGTTGTCGAATGCGACGCGATGCTTCGCCTTCTCCGGCTCCTCGCCGTTGACGACTTCGACTTTCAGCAGCGCGAGGTAGCGTTCGCCTTCTTTCGGCGGCCGCACCTGGCCGGTGATCGTGTCGCCGGTGCGCAGATCGAACCGCTTGATCTGGCTCGGCGAGACGTAGATGTCGTCGGGCCCGTACAAGTAGTTCCAGTCAGCGCTGCGGAGGAAGCCGTAGCCTTCCGGAAGGATTTCGAGCACTCCCTCGCCGCGCAGAACGGTGTCGGTATCGAGGAGCGATTGCTCGATGCGGAAAATCAGATCCTGCTTGCGGAGCCCAGAGTAGTTGGTGATGTTCAGGCTCTCGGCCATCGCGTGCAGTTCCGCGACGGATTTTCTCTTCAGTTCGGCGATATCCACGTGTGCTTCAACTCCGTGTTCTGGCGGGCGGGGGAAACCCCGGGATGGGGGATTGTCCTGGTTGAAAATGGAAACTTGGGAATCCAGCGGTATGCGAACGATCAAGTATAGTGCGCCCGCGTGAGCCTCACAAGGTTTCTGCTGGCGTGGCGGACCACGCCCCTCCACGACCGTGAAGTCGTTGACGCACTTGTAGATCCATCGCACGACGCCCCCTCCCCCGAGCTCGCGGCGGCGCTCCGCGAGTGGCCCGGCAGCTACTACTGGTCGAACGAGCCGGAAGGCCGCCACCTCGTCCTCACGCGGCCGACGATCAAGCCGCGCGAGGTGTGGGGCCTACACGTTGTGCTCCTGCTCGTGACGCTCTTCCTGACGACGATTTCGGGCGCGGTGATCAGAGGATCGCTCCCGGCCGAGCTGGGGTTGCTGTTCAATCCGATGGCCTGGACTCCGGCGTTCTTCCGCGGATGGGTGGGTGGCTTTGAATTTTCGTTGCCGCTCATGACCATCCTGTTGTGCCACGAGCTGGGCCATTATCTCACCGCCCGCAGTTATCAAGTGAACGTCTCACCGCCGCACTTTCTGCCGGGCTTGCCGATGCCCATCGGTATCGGGACGTTCGGCGCGTTCATTCGGCTGCGAACGATCTTGAACGACCGGCGCCAACTCCTCGACATCGGGGCCGCCGGTCCGCTCGCCGGATTCGTCGTGGCGCTGCCAGTCCTCTGGATCGGGTTGGCCCACAGCCATCCAATGATGGACCCGAGCCTTTCGGGCGCGGCGATGCACATCGATACCGGCTGGGGCGTCTGGCCCCTCGGCGACTCGGTCCTCACCTGGCTGCTGCGGCACGGCCTTCATCTGACGAGCTCCGTCCGCTTGAGCCCGCTCGCGTTTGCGGGATGGATCGGGATGCTCGTGACGATGCTCAACCTGCTGCCGATCGCCCAGCTCGACGGCGGGCACATCTTGTACTCGGCATTCCCGCGCGCGCAGCGCCACGTCGCGCGGGTCTTCTGGGTGCTGGTCGTCCTGCTGGGGTATCTGTCGAAGAGCTGGTTGCTTTGGGCGGTGATCGTGCTGCTGTTGTCGCGCGGTCGGTTCGGACATCCGCCGGTGCTGGATGCATATCGGCCACTGCCCAGATCTCGGCGTTGGCTCCTCGTCGCCAGCCTGATCCTGTTCGCGCTCACGTTTACGCCGGCCCCTTCACCCTAAACGTGCGTCGTACGCGTCGTTCGGCTGGTCCCGACGCACGCCGCACGCCGCGCGGCTGGTATTGCGTAACTCCAAGTCATTTATAATGTTCTTTAAAACCAGCCCTGGATCGGCATGCCTGCACAACCTGCCCGATATATAGCTGCTGCGCCAACCGATACGGTCGTCCACGACCTGCCTCCGATTCGCTTTGACGGACAACCCATAGACATCCGACTCTCCCTGCGCCGCACCGAAGACGGCTTCTGGCGCGGGCGGATCCTGTTCGGCGCCGAGGGGACCGAAGCGGAACGGTCGAGCGCCGAGATCTTCTGCGCCGGCTCGGAGCAGGACCTGTGGCAGTCGGTACGTGACCTGCGGGATCATCACCTGCGGGATCTGTACCGTTCGTTGCTTTGATGGCTGAGGCCAAGTCTCCGCTGTCCAAGCTGCGGCACGATCTCTCCAACCCGCTCTCGGCCATCCTTGCCGAGACGCAGCTGCTCCTCCTCACGCCGGAGAAGTACGATGAGGAGACGCTGACTGCGCTCAAACAGATCGAAGACCTTGCCCGCAAAATGCGGCAGATGCTCCAAGCGATCGAGTGAGCCGGCAGCACCGTCCTCGTTTCGCCCCATCGACGGCGTGGTGGCCTCGACGCGCCCTGCGATTCGCCTTCCTCTATAGTCGCATCCCACGTCCCTCGTCCCGCGTCCCCTTTCTCGTGACGCGCGTCATAGCGGTTCCGGTCAGACATCGGTAAATCAGGTCCCTGCCGTCCCCGTACTTGCGCGGGGTCCGGCCACGGGCATCTTACACCCCCTTCTCCTAGGTGGAGTCCCAGATTCAGGCTGGTCCGCGGTATCTGCTCTTAGGGATGTCTGGTTTGGTGGTGGCCTGTGCGGGGGGGCCACGGCCCGCCGCTGTCACACCTGCACAAATCCCTACCCTTAAAGCACAAGCAGCACAGCAACCCAACAACGCCCAGATTCGCTTCCGCCTCGCCGCCGCATTGCTGGCCGCGGGACGGTGCGATACCGCGGTCGTCGTCGCCAATGCCGGGCAAATGCTGGCCCCCGGCGACGCGCTCGGCCCCATGGTCATCGGCGGCTGCCAGGAAAAAGACAACCGCTACGATCTCGCGTACGCCACCTATACCGACTTCACGACGAAGTACCCGCAGGCGCGGGGCGTTGCGGCCGTGCGGGCCAAGGCGCAGCTCGCGCTGCGCGAGCAGTCGGTTCAGACCGCGCGGGCGGCACTCGCCAGCGAATCGTCGCTGACCGCGCTCGCACCTGCGCCATCGACGGTCGCCGTGCTGCCGCTGACGATCGTGGGCGATTCGAGTCTCCAGCCGCTTTCGCGGGGCCTGGCCGAGCTGCTCACGTCGGACCTCGCGTTGATTCGGAGCCTGCGACTGCTCGAGCGCGTGCAGATCGGCACGCTGCTGGACGAGCTCAAGCTCGGCCAATCGAGCCGCGCGGATCCCGCGACCGCGGCGCGCGTCGGCCGGCTGCTGCGAGCCGAGCGGATGGTGCAAGGGGTCGCGGCGCTTCAGCAGAAAGGGCCGGTGCGGTTGTCGGCCGCAGTCGTCCGCGGCAACGGCGACGTGCGGACCGGCGCGCAGGCCAACGGCACGTTCAAGCAGCTGCTCGACCTCGAGAAGCAGCTCGCGTTCAGTTTGGCGAGCCAGCTCGGCATTCAACTGACCGAGGCGGAGCGGCAGCGCATCCTGAAGCAGGGACCGAGAAATCTCGCGGCCTTCCTCGCCTACAGTCAGGGACTCGATGCGCTCGATCGCGGCGACTATCGCGGCGCCGCGGCGGCGTTCAGCGCGTCGGTGCGCGCCGATCCGTCATTCCAACAGGCGGCGCAGCAGCAGCAGGCCGCGGAAGCGGCGCCCGCGGTCCAGGGATCGTCCGGTGACGTCGTAACCGTCGTCGAAGCGGTGACGCAGGTGACGACGCCGACCGAGCCCGCGACGACCGGCGCATTGAATCAGACCACGCAGGAAACGACGCCGACGATCGCCGACGTCACCGGTGGGCAAACCGGCGTCAGCAGCATCGTCACGAATCCCACGCCTGAGAGCCAGGGCATTTCGAGCGTCATTCAGGCGTCGGGCATCATCCGGATCATCTTCCGCCGTCCCTGATGCGCGCGCGCATGCTGGTCGGTCTCCTCGGCTTCGCCGTGCCGTCGCTCGCCGCGGCGCAGGCGGGAACGACGGCGGCGCGCACGGGCGTGGTGTTCGAGTCCTACACCTTCGGCGATGGACTCGCGTTCAAGCGGATCAGCGAGCTGACGATTCCGATCAGCGCGACACAGCGGATCGGTAGTCGCTTCGTCTTCGACGTCGGCACCGCGTTCGCGAGCGCGACGGTGAAAGAGGCGAACGGCAAGACGCTGGACCATTCGGGACTCGTCGACACCGACGTGCGCGCGACGGTGAGCGTGATCCCCGGCCGGCTCATCTTCAATGTCGTCGGCACCATCCCCACGGGCGCGACTGCCGTCCCCGACACCACGATCCCGCTGTTCGGCGTGACGGCGACCGATCTGCTGGGATTCACGACGCCGGGCTTTGGCTCGGGCGGCGGGATCTCAGCGGGATTCGCGTCGGCGTTCAAGATGGGCAACAGCTGGGCGGTCGGTACAGGCGCGAGCTACCACTACGGCGCGAGCTACACGCCGGTGCAGGGTGGCACGCCGATGACTCCCGGCGGCGAAGTGCGCGGCCGGCTCGGCATCGAAGGCCCGTTCGGTGGCGGGAAATATTTCCGCGGGGCGCTCGTGTACACGACGACCGCGGCGAACGATCTCGGTGGCGGCGGGCAGAGCACGATCGGCGATCGGGTGTTGGCCTACGCCGCGATGAGCACACCGCTCGGGAATTCGCAGCTGCAGCTCTACGGCTGGGAGATGATGCGGATGAGCGCGACGGCCGGCACCGTCGCCGTGCCGCGCGGCAATGTGCTCGCGATCGGCGCGCGCATGGACCGGCCGCTCGGTCCGAAGGCGACGCTGTCGCCGCTCATCGAGTTCCGCCATGAGCTCACGGGCGCGGACAGCACCGGCTCACTGACGTTGCTTGGATACCTGCTCCGCACCGGCACGGATCTCCGCTATCGTCTCGGCTCGCGCGCGACCGGCGTCGTACAGGCGCAAGTCGCTTTCGGGACGCTGCACGACGGCACGACGAGCGTTTCGCTGTTTGGGCCACGACTGGGCGCGTATATCGAGTGGGCGCGGTAGTGAAACTGGGCCGTCTAGCGCTGGTGGTGGGCGGCCTGGCGGCGGCCCTCTCCTGCGCCGAAGGATTCTCACCCGGCGATCGCGTCAGCCTCGCCATCGTTCCCGTCTTCACGGAATCGATGCCCGGCATTCTCTCGGGCGATCTCGACCAACTCCATATCCGCATCGCGCGCGTGCCGTCGAACGCGCTGGTGATCGACACGACGGTCGCCGTCGACACGAGCGGCAACGTCGATCTGCCGCTGACCGTGCCGCTGCTCTCCGATCCCGAACAATTCTCGATTCTGCTCGAGGGCGTCCGCTCGTCCGACGCGGCGGTGCTGTACTCCGGAGCGGACACCGTCCAGATCTCCGCCGGCTCGGTCACGCCGCCGCCGGTGCAGATCACGGTCAACTACGTCGGCCCCTGCGGCGCGACATCGGGCTGTCAGGTCACCGTCGGTCCGCAGCAGCAGGGCCTGGCGCAAGGCGACTCGCTCTTGATGACGGTCGTCGTGGATTCGGGCGGCATTCCCGTCGTCGGGGTTCCCGTCAGCCTCCTCAATCTCGACACGTCGCTGGTGCGCGTCCGCACTTCGCGCTTCATCGTCGCGCGGACCGGCACGGCCGGTGGCACGGCGCGCGTCATCGCGGCGATCCGCAGTGACTCCGACACGCTGGTGCTCAACATCACCAGCCCGGCGAATCCGCAGATCGGTGTGAACCCCAACACGATCACGTTCAACGCGACGGCGGGCGGGTCGAATCCGGCTTCACAGGGCGTGAACGTCACGAACACCGGCTCAGGCACGTTGGGCGGCCTCGGCTTCGCGATCCAGTACAACACCGGCACGCCGGGATGGCTGTCCGGCTCCTTGAGCGGCCCGACCGCGCCGGCGACGCTGACGCTCAGCGCCACGACCGGCGCACTCGCGCCGGGGACCTACACGGCCACGGTGACGGTGCAGTCCACGCAGATCACGGGAACGCAGACCGTCAACGTCAGCTTCATCGTCGGCCTCGGCGCACCCGCGTCGCTGGTGGTCACACCCGGCTACGCCGCGATCCGCACGACGGCGCCGAGTCAGACGGTGCAGCTGTCCGATACGATCAAGGACTCGTTCGGCAACGTCCTGCCCAATACGACGACCTGGACGAGCCGCAGCCCGGCGGTCGCGACCGTGAGCGCGAGCGGCCTCGTGAGCGGCGTGGCGGCCGGCTCGGCGGTCATCGTCGCGCAGGCCGGGAGCGCGGCCGACTCGATGGTCGTGACGGTAGGCAATGCTGCCAGTGCGCCGGGCGACATGCTCATCGCCGCAGTCACGAACGGCCGCGCGTTCGGCGTGAGGAAGGTCGGGCAGAGCGTAGCGATCGACATCCGCGTCGATCAGCTCGCGGTCGCCGATTCGCTGGGCAGTTACAACGCGCGCTTCAGCTGGAACACTACCGTCCTGACGTTCGACAGCGTGTCGGTGGGCAACTATCCCGCGCCGACCGTCAATGACAGTTCGGCGATCGGCGTGCTGCGGTTCGCCGCGGTCGACGCGAATTCGCGCTCCGGCACGCTGACGCTGGCGCGCCTCTGGTTCACGGCAGTCGGCACCGGTTCGGACGGCCACGTTCTGCAGGTCAGCGACGTGTCGGGCGTGTCGCCGAACTTCTTCAACTACTTCACGAGCGGACGGTACGTGGTCGTATCCGGTTCCGCGCGCATCACCCCCTAGCTCGGCACTGCCGAGGGAGGACTAGGATCATGTTGCCACTTCGCAGTATCGCCATGGCGGTCGTGTTCATCGGCGCCGCGTGCGCCGACGAGCCCACGCGCCCCGACCCGCTGCCGCCGCCCGTCGATCAGGGCGTCAACGCGTACGTCATCGTCGACAATCTCCACGCCGGTGTCGGCCAGACCGTGCACGTCAGCGTGCAAGTCCGGAGCTCCGACGCGAACGTGAAAGTCGGCAGCTTCACCGGCCGGCTGCACTTCGACGCCGGCACGCTCGAGTACAAGGCCGAGGACCCGATCAACGACGGGCTGCGCGTCGCGAATCCGAACGGCGCGAAGAGCGGCGAGATCCGTTTCGCCGGCGCGAGCGCGACGGGGTTTGCCAACCTGACGCTCTACAGCGCGACGTTCACGGTGCGGCAGAGCAACTGGTCGAGCGGGCTGACGCTCCAGATGGAAGAGCTGTCGGCCGCGCGCTCGCTCGCGAATCTCGCGCCGCATCTCTCGGTGGCGCACACGGTCTATGCGGCTCCGCCGGCGGTCGTGAAGCCGTAACGGTCCAGTGCGCCGCATCGTCGGGTCGCTTGCACTGCTGATCCTCCTGGCCGCTCCGGCCCGGGGACAGCAGGCGCTCGTCGGGATGTATCCGGCGACCGTCGGGCTCGACAGCGGCCAGCAGGCGACGATTCCGCTCGTCATCGACATGCGGGCAGTTCCGTCGAATGATCTCGGCGCCTATCAGCTCGTCGTGAGCTGGGATCCCGCCGTGCTCCGGTACGTGCGCACCGCGGGGGGCGCGTTCGGCACTCCGACGGTGAACGCGGCATCCGCGGCGACGGGATCGCTGACGCTCGCGGGAACTTCCGTCGCAGGGTTCGGCGGTCTGTTCTCCGTCGCGCAGCTCACGTTCGAGATGCTCGTCCCCTCCGGTTCCTCCCCGGTGGCGGTCGCATCTCCCGAGCTGACGGCGTCGGTGACGTTCTCCTCGATTCCGGTCACGGCGGTGCCCGGTTCGGTTTGCACCACGGCCGGGACCTGGGGCGACGTGAATCACGACGGACAGATCCTCTCGAACGACGCATTGCTCGTCGTCACGGCGGCGGTCGGGCTGTCGATCGCGCCGTACACGCTCGTCAACGCAGACGTAGACAACGACGGCGACGGCGACACGCGCGACGCGCTCATCATTCTCTCGTCGGCCGTGGGGCTTTCGACCACCGGTTTCCGGGTCGGCACGCCCAATGCGTCGGGGTGCGGCGGTGCGGCGGCGGCGTCACTGGCGCTCGCGCCGGGCTCGCTGACGCTCGCCAGCGGTGACGTCGCGCCGGTGACCGCCACCGTGCTCGACTCTGCCGGCAATCCGACGTCGGCGCGCGGGCTCGTGTGGAGCACCGACGCGAGCGGCGTGGCCACGGTCGACTCGAGCGGCTCCATCACCGCAGTGAGCAACGGCACCGCGACGATCACCGCGATGGCGATCGGCGTGACGCCGCAGCCCGTCGCCATCACGGTGCAGGACCGGCACACGTGGTACGTCGATGCCGTCGCGGGCGCGGGCCACACGATCTTCCTCGGCTCGCCGGCGTATCCGTTCCCCGACGTTCAGGCGGGACTCGACCACGCTGCGCCGAACGACACGGTGCGGATCGCCAGGGCCAGCGTGCCGTACGGTGCGGCCGTGATCTCGAAGCCGGTCATCGTGATCGGCGACTCGACTGCCGGCGGGATGCCGCACATCCAGAACAGCTCGGGTCCGGCGATCTTGGCGAACGCCTCGGGCCGCGTGAGCCTGCGCAACCTATTCCTCGACCTGTCGAACGCGGGTCTCGATGCGCGCGTCGATACCCTGAACGTCCGCTCGATCACAGCGACCTCGCTGCGCGGCCCCGGTTTCAGCGTCCATAAAGCCCAGGTCGCCACGTTTACCGGCATCGGCGTGAACTCGGCCGTGATCGCCGGACTTGTGGCGGACTCGAACGGCGCGGTCAGCGTGAGCGGCGCCGACATCCGCGTGATCGCGTCGCGCAACGACTCGGTCGCGGGACTCGCCGTGGCGCACGGCGATTCGGCGATCGTGACGAACCTCGCCGTGCTCGGCGTCGCAAACGGCCAGGCCGCGCTCTTCGTCGGCCTCGCCCGCGGCTCGCTGACGGGGTTCTCGGCTCAAGCCGCCGGCGGTGTGACCGCCGACTCCGTCGGGTCGCTGACGCTCGCGCTCGGCACCATCCAGTCGGGTGGCGGCTCGTCCGATCAGACCATCGGCGTTCACGCCGACACGGTCACGATTGATACGGTTGTGGTGAGCGATGTGGATCGCGGCGTCGCGCTGTCGCCGGTCGCACGCGATACGGTGACGCATTCGAGCGCCGTTGCCACCATCACGCGCAGCAGTTTCACGAATATTCGCAACGACGGCGCGCTGACGGTCGATCGATTCGGCCGCCTGGACGTGAGCCATCTGACGGTGAGGGGCGTGGCGCAGAACGCGGGCGTGGACGTACGACGCGTCGGCGACGTGCGCATCGACTCGAGTGTCGTGCTGGGCGTCGCGAACGGTGCGGCCATTTCCGTCGATCCGACGGCCACGCTCACGATGCACACCGGCCACCTGCGCGGGCTCTTGGGCGGACTCTTCGCCGACGGCGTGCGCACGGTCAGCCTGTCGAACATCGAAGTCGACAGCTCCGCGGCGAACCCGGCGCTTTGCTTCTTCTGCAGCGTGCGCTTCGGGATCGCGATCTCGCGCGCCGATTCCGTGCGGCTCGACTCGCTCAACCTCCACGACAACACCGGTGGCGGCGTGCTCGTCGATTCGGCGCGGGTCGTCGTCGGCTCGGGCTCGGTCGTGGTGCGCAATCAGGGCTTCGGCTCGGGCGGCATCGACTGCGGCCCCGAGTGCAACATTGGGAACAGAGGGAGCCCGGCCCGGTCGACGCCGGTCCTCCAGCTCGGATCGTACGTGCAGTTCACGAGCGGCAGCGGGCCCGGCGTCGTGCTGAATACGGTGCACGACAGCCGGCTCGATCAGTGGACGATGCAGGACAACCAGCGCGGCGCCATCATGATCGCCGGCTGGGATTCGCTGACCGCCCCGACGGCGCGGATCTCGAACTCGGCGTTCCGCGGCGTGAACACGCGAATGATCAGCATCGCCGGGAACTCCAATACGCCGGATGGAGCGCTGACGGTACAAGGCGGCACGTTCGCCCTGGCGGGCGAAGGCATCGACGCGAGCTACCTCAAGTCGCTCACGGTCAGCGGCGCGGCCTTCGACTCGATCGGCGACGGCTCGTCCCCGGTCGTGTTCGCGAACCTCATCGATACCGTCGCGATCACGGACAACGCCGTGAGTCGCAGCTTCGGATACGCGTTCCGCGTTCTGAACGGGCTGCTGGCCGACGTGCTGCGCAACAACGTCGCGAACCAGTACACCTACTCTACGTTCCTCCCCGAGGCCGTGGTCGAGCTCGGCAACGTGGATTCCGGCGTCGTCTCGCAGAACCGCATCTTGCAGTCACACGTCCGCGGCGTTCTGACGTACGGCGGCGGCGCGCACCTCGTCGTCGTGGACAGCAACGTCGTGATGGATTCCGCCGGCGTCGCGATCGACGTCGGCCGGCCGATGCTGATCCGCAAGAACCGGATCCACGGCAACTACAACGGCATCTTCGTCGGCTCGGGCGGCGAGTCGTCGGTCATCACCGCCAACAATTTCGAAGCGAACGTGTTCGACGCGATTCGCTGGATCGCGAGCATCGGCACGGTCAACGCACAGGGCAACTGGTGGAACGCGACGGATGGCCCGCAGTGCAACGGCGGCCTCACCGGCTGCGTCTCCACGACGGGCGACTTCGTCGACGGCCCGGCGGGCACCATCGATTTCTCCGGTTTCCTCACGACGCCTGACGGCTCGGTGCCGTTGTCGCCCCCGGTGCTCCGGTCGCAGCGCGCGGTAACAGGGAAGGGGACGCGATGAGCCGCCGGACGGTACTCGCGATCCTCGCCCTCGGGCTGGCGCCGCAGGCCGTGCGGGCGCAGGCGATCACGGTCAACACGGCCGGCGACATGTCGTCGCTCGTCGGCATGCCGTTCGACGTGCCGATCGTCGCCAACTGGAGCGGCCGCCCCGACAAGCTCGGCTCCTTCGCGCTGACGCTGCGCTGGGATCCGGCGGTGTTGCGGTTCGACGCCGGGACCGCAGGCTCGTTCGGCTCGATCCAGGCGAACACCGACTCGGCCGCGCAAGGCGTGCTCAAGCTGGCGGGCGCGAATCCGGCCGGTGTCGTCGGCACGATCACGCTCGGGATCGGCCGCTTTACGCCGCTCAGCGCGACGACGACCGCCGTCGCGCTCGACGTCAGCGACCTCTTCTCGGCGGCGCCCGATTTCGCGAACCAGGCATCCGGCGCCACGATCCAGGGCGGTCTGTTCTGCCCGGCGCGCGGGTACTGGGGCGATCCCGACGGCGACCACACCGTCGGCTCGCGCGACGCGCTGATCGCGCTGTCGGAGGCCGTCGGGCTCGATGTGTCCGCCTTCCCCGAGCACGGCCTGTCCGACGTGGACGCGGACGGCGCAGTCAAAGCGCGCGACGCGCTCATCATGCTCTCGGCCGCCGTCGGCATCGACGTCTCGAGCTTCCGCGTCCAGCGCGTCGCGATCGGGAGCTGCGGCAGCGATCAGACCACCGTCTACGCGATCACGCCGTCGGGCGACACGGTGATCAGCGGTCACGATCAGGAGATGCAGTTCGAGCTGCGCGCAACGGCGTCCGGCGTCGTGCGCGTGCTGCCCGACGTGTTCTGGAAGACGAGCAATCCGAACGTCGTCGCCGTGCTTGCCGACGGCCGCGGCGTGCCGATCGGTCCCGGTACCGCGGTGATCACCGGGAAGAGCGGCGCGCGCGACAGCGCGGTAGCGACGGTCGTGGTCGTGAGCCGGCGCAGCCGCCATTACGTCGACGCGCTGGCCGTCAGCGCGACCAACCAGCTCGGCACCGCGGCGCATCCGTACGCCACACTGGCGCAGGCCAGCAAAGTGAGCGCCGAGGGCGACACGGTGATCGTGCGGCCGGGCCGCTACGACGAGGGTGCGTCGTTCTCGGTCGGCGTGCTGGTGCAGGGACTCCCGGGCGGGACGAACGGCGTGGTGATCACGAACAGCGGCAACTTCGCGAACGCCGCGTTGGCGTTCACCGCCGGCGTGCGCGCCGAGGTCCGTAACGTGACCGTCGATCGCGTGTCGATCGGCGTCGTCGGCACGGGTGTCGACACGCTCGTGGTCGACAGTCTCCACTACTTCGAAGGCAGCGGGCTGTGCGGCGACTTCGGCGTGGGGGCGTCGGACATCTGGCGCCTCGAGGTCCGGCGGTCCGAGATACGCGGCGCGGGCCAGTCGCAGTCCTGCGCCGGCGCGATCGCCGTGCAGGGCGCGGGCAGATTGCTCCTCGTGGAAGACGTGCAGGCGAGCGATTTCGGCGACGACGCCATCTTCGCCAACGCGGTCGACAGCGTCGTCGTCCGGCGGTCCACGATCCACGACAACTTCCGCTACGCCGTGAACGTGAGCGCGGGCCTGGGCGGGTTCGGCATCGTGCCCGTGCCGCCCAGCGTCGCGCTGCTGCTCGAGGACAACCACTTCTCCGCCAACGGCTCGGGCGGCGTCTCGGCCAACCGGCTGCGCGGGGGCCTCGCGACGCGCACCGTCATCACCGGCGTCGAGACCGACGGCTTCGACCTGACCGGCACACCCGGAGCCGATGCCTTCGCCATCGTCGCCGACACGATTACTGGGTTCGAGAACTACTGGCTCAGCACCTTCCAGCTCGACACGGTGGTGATCGACTCGACGCGCGTGGACGGCACGCAGGGTGGCTTCGCCTCCGACTTCACGCGGCTCCGCGTCACGCGCTCGCAGTTCACCAACGCGACCAACAACGGCGAGATCCTCGACGCGCAGGGCCGCGACACCGTGCCCGGCGGCGCTCGCGTAGATCTCGATAGCGTCTCGATGCAGGGTGCGTCGGGCTGCAGCGAGTGCGTGGATGGCCTACGCAGCGGTCGCGCACTCGTGAACGTGAGCCACTTCACCGGCGACAATCTCTATTACGCGCTGCAGCTCGCCGATTCCGGCGCCACGGTGACGCATTCGACGATCACGAATACCGCGTACGGAGTGTACGCGTCGGGCCCGACGTTCGGATCGGTCACGACGGCGCCGCTGGTGGTCGTGCGTGGCGTCACGATGAACAACGTCGATCAGGGCATTAACGCGAATTCCGACGCCTTGGTGGCCGACAGCCTGTCACTGACGCAGGGGGCCTACGGGATCCAGACGACCGGCAGCGGTACGGCGCCGTCGGGTCCTGATACGGTCCGCAACAGCGCGTTCACGGATTACGCGTATCCCGTCAACATCTACGATTCGATCGGCGTGGTGCACGACAACCAGGTGGTGCGGCCGTCGTCGTACGGCATTCAGGTGAACGCGTTCGCCGCTCCCACCGACAGCGCGATCATCCTGAACAACGTCGTGACGTGCCCGACGAGCGGCGCCAGCTTCGTGCGCGGCGTGTACGGCGCGAACTCGAACTTCCGCATCAGCGGCAACACGATCCAGGGTTGCTTCATGGGCATCCAGCTGCAGGGCGGGGTGTACGGCAACACCGCCGCCATCCGCGGCAACACCTTGCTCGGCCCCGGCAACGACGGTGGTGCGATCCAGGTGACCAGTCCGATCCGCGCCGAGGTGGTGGGCAACAGCACGTTCAGCAGCGGCACGGGCAGCGCGATCTCGATCAACGGCTTCGTCTTCCAGCACACGCCCGCGGCGCGCGTGGACTCGAACACGATTCACGGCGCTCGAGAACGCGCGATTTTCGTCGGTAGCGTCGACAGCGCCGTCGTGCGCGGCAATCTGATCGATACCGTCACCTCGACCAGCTACTTCACCGGCGGGGCGCAAGGCATCACGGTATCGGACAACATCGACGGCAGCGCCGTCATCAGCGGCAACACCGTGCGCAACGTCCAGGGCAGCGGCATCTACGTCTACCAGCTCGGCGCCCCCGTCGTGGTCATCGATTCCAACGGCGTCTCGGGCAGCGACTCGGCCGCCGTGCGGATCGACGCCGGTCTGTTCTCGATGCGCGGGAATAACATCCGCAACAATCCCCGGAACGGCGTGGCCGTTCTCAGCTGCTGCGGCCCGCATGAGATCCACGGCAACGCATTCCAAGGCAATGGGCTGTATGCCGTCGCGAACATTGCCGACGCCACCGTCAATGCCGACAGCAACTGGTGGGGCGTGGACGGCGGCATCCCGCCCGGCGGACCGGGTGCCGACTCGACGCTGACCGTGTTCGACAACGCGCCGCTGGCGACCCAGCCGCTGCCGTTGCCCCCGCTGGCGCCCCCGGTGTTACGGCCGACGATCATTGCGAGAACGGCGCTGACCGCGCCTGCGGCTGCGATCTCGAGGACGCCGCAGCCTGCGCCGAAGCCCGGCTTGGCGCCACGCCCCGTGCTGCGCGACCCAACCGCTCGGCCGACCGCGAAGCCGTCGCGCCAGCGGAGCCGGGCGCCGTTGCCCGCGGCGCTGGCCGGCTTGCGTCGCGACGAGCAGGCACGCGCCACGCTCGCCGCGGACCGCGCTGCCCGCGAGAGCCGTCGCGTTGCCAGAGGCCGTGAGGACAACCGGCGGAGGATGCAATGAAACGCCTCTGCGGCGTCCTCCTGGTCGTGCTGAGCGCGCGCGGCGCATTCGCCCAAACCGGCACTCGCTTGCCCGTGCAGTTCGTCGCGAGCGGCGACTCGGTATTTGCGGTGCCGAGCGGCGGCTCGCTCGCGCTGGTGGTGGCGAGCCAGTACGACGGCTCGGGTTCGGGCCTGGATTCGTTCGCGGTCCGCGTGCATTACGACCCCACGCGCTTCACGTACGTGTCGGCGACGAAGCTCTGCACGAACCTGGGACCGGCACTGAACGTGAGCACGGGGTCGGCGTTCGTGGATGTGAGCACCGCGAGCTGCACCAGCCCATACTTCGGAGAGCCGCTCTTCCGGATCACGTTCCAGCTCGCGGGCGGCGTGACGGATGGCGCGTGGTTCTCGCTCGAGACGCTCTCGCTCCGCGACAACGTCGGCATCGATCGGACCGCGGATGGTGTCTTGGACGTCGCGCAAGCGTGCCACGCTTCGGGGATGTGGGGCGACCTGGACGGCGACGGCATCGTGAACAGCCGAGACGCGCTCGCCACGTTGAGCGCGGCCGTCGGCCTGCCCGTGCCGCCGCAGTTCGACGTCGCGGGCCGCGGCGACGTCGATGCGGACGGGCAGGTCACGTCGCGCGACGCCCTGGCGATGCTGTCTGCATCGATCGGGTTGTCGACCGGCGGCTTCCGCGTGGGCAACGGGATCGTCGACGCATGCGCGCCCGAGCTCAGGTTGCCGCGGCCGCTCTATTTCTCGCGGGGCAGTGCGTTCCAACCCGGTCAGGCCGGTGTGTCGGGGCTTTCGATCCGCACGGCGCTCGACACCACGGTCACCATCGTCGGCGACAGCTCCGACGCGACGCTGCAGTACGAGTGGCGGCCGCGCGTGTCACCGGACGGCAGCAGCGTGTTGTTTGTGTGCCAGAACCCCTACTACTACACGCCCGGCATTTGCAAAGCCGACGCGAACGGCGCGAATCCCGTCCACCTGACGGGCCAATTCGCGACCAACACATCGCCGGACTGGTCGCCCGACGGCTCGGAGATCGTCTTTGCTTTTCCCAGCGGGATATGGACGATGAACGCCGACGGCACGAACCAGGCGCAGAAGCTCGCCGTCTCCCCGAGTGGCGTTTCGTGGCGTCCCATCCCCGGCAGCCGTGACGTCGCATATACCGACCCCTCGACCGGCACGGTGCACGTGACGAACCTCGACACCGGCGCCGACATCCTGGTGCACCAGTTCGTGTGCTGCTCCATCTATTCACCGACGTGGGTCGATTGGAATCCGGCCGGTGACTCGCTCGTCTTCATGGTCTACGTCGATGGCTACTACTCCATCGCGAAGGCCCCGGCGACGGCGAATGCGACGGTCACGTCACTCGCCTGGGCGAGCGGAACCGCCGAGCATCCGGCGTGGACCGACCAAGGCCTCCTATTCGCCGCGAACTACACGCGCTATCGACTCTTCCTGCAGCGCACGGACGGGTCGGTGGTCCAGGTCGGCGCGGACGCGACCGACGAATATCAGCCCGGGATGAAACGGCAATGAAGCGCGTCCCCCTCGGCCTCCTCCTGCTCGCCCTGACGTTCGGGCTCGGCTTCGCCGGAGCGGCGCACGCGCAGTCGGTCACCGCGCGCTTGGGCGGCGAGCTCACCGGGTTCGTCGGCGGCCAGGTCATCGTTCCCGTCGCGGTCGACATGACCGCGTCGGGCGGCGAAAAACTCGGCAGCTACACGGCGCGACTCGTCTGGAATCCCGCCAAGCTCAGCACGTGCGCGCCGTTCTGCGGCAACGCGAACTACCAGGGCAATTTCCCGGCGCCCGCCTTCAACGGCGACAGCATCGCGCAGGGCATCCTCAAGTTCACGGCAGTCTCGCCGGTCGGCGTGTCCGGGCTCGTGACCGTGACGCAGCTGCCGTTCACGATCCTGGACACCACGGGCACGCCGCTCACGCTGTCATTCAGCGAAATGTCGGGCGCCGGGACGTTCACGAATCTGCTGCCGAGTCTCACGACGCTGAGCGGGACGATCTGCCCGGCGCGCGGCCGCTGGGGCGACATCGACCGCGATGGCCACGCCAACAGCCGCGACGCGCTGCTCACGCTGTCGAAGGTGGTCGGCCTGCCGGTGGACACGGTGATCGACACGCTCTCGACCACGCCGCTCGTCGTGGACACCACGGTGTTCGACACCGGCCTCGCGGACGTGAACGCCGACGGCCTGGTGCAGAGCGTCGACGCGCTGATCATCCTGTCCTACGCGGTGGGCATCGACATCCCGGGCCAGCGCGTGCTCCTGCTCGCGCCCACGTCGTGTGGCACCGGCTCGGCGCGCACGCTCTCGATCTTCCCCGCGAGCGCGCAGCTCGCGCCCACGCAGCCCCTGCCGTTGCTGCTCCAGGCGCGCGACACCGCGGGGCGCCTGGTCACCGTCAGCGACGCCGTGTGGCGCTCGTCCGACTACAACATCGCGACGGTCGACGGCACGGGGCTCGTCACGCCGCGCGGCCCCGGCACGGTGACGATCACCGGCGAGGCCGGCCCCGGCGTCCAGGCCGCGGCCACGATCACGGTCGTGCCGCATCGCGCGGTGTGGGAAGTGGATGGGCACGTCACCGGCGCCGCGATCCAGCTCGGTACCGCCGCCTTCCCCTTCGAGCATCCGTCGCGGGCGTTCCCCTTCGTCACCGAAGGAGACACGATCCACGTCGCGTCGGGCACATACGACTTCGACCAGGACGGGCAGCTCGGCGTCGGCGTCGTGATTCGGGGCGGGACCGTCGGCGACACGACCACGCGGCCCCTGTTCCGCGACGCGCAGCGCGGCTCGCACACGGCGTTGCGGTTCAACGCGGGCCAGCGCGCCGTCGTGCAGAACGTGGCGTTCCGGAACTTCTACTTCGCGCTCGACGCGAACGGCATTCGCAACCTGGGTCTCGAAGACGCGAAGATCGAGTCGCTCTCCGGCACGTTCGGCGGCGGCGTCACGAGCTGCACGTCGGCGACGATGGACACGGTCCGCATCGACCGCAGCTTCTTCCGCGGTGATTCGGGAAGCTCTGCCGTCGACAACAACTTCTGCTCGCCGCACACCGGGCTGGTCCTCGTGCGCGACAGCAGGATCACGGGTTTCAACCAGGGCGTCGAGTGGACCGACGTGGATTCGCTGGTCGTGCTCAGGTCGACCATCTCCGACAACCAGAACGCCGGGATCGACATCGGGACCGAGTTCGGAACGACGAACCCCGTGCTCTACGTCGCGCACAGCCGCGTCGAGCGCAACGGGAGCGGCGCCGTGCGGACGAATCAGACGCGCCGCGTCGTGGTGGATACGAGCGTCGTCGCGGGCTCGATCTCCGATGCATTGAACTTGAGCGGCGGCTGCGGCGAGTGCTCGGGCGACGTCCTGATGGAAGTCGCGCTGCACGGCGACTCGGTCAGCGTGAGCGGCAACGGGTACTACTGGCTGCGCGCCAACAACGCCGACACCGTCGTCGTTGACGGCACGATCGTCAACTTCGACGACGTGGCGGGCGCGGCGGGCTACGGCAACATCGACGGGAACATTGGTCGCGTGACCCGCTCGAAGTTCCTGCACAACGGCCAGGGCTCGTCGCTGCAGTTCCAGGGCACCGACTTCTTCGCCGACAGCCTGCAGTTCAGCGGCTGCACCGACGCGGCGCCGGGGTGCGACCTGGGCTACGGCATCTACCTCTTCCCGCGCGGCTCGTCCCTCGATGCCCGCGTCCGCCATTCGACCTTCAGCAAGATGTATGAGGGGGTCTACGTGAACGGGGCGGTGCCCGGGCTGCACGAGGCCACGAATCTGGTGATGGATTCCGTCCAGTATGCCATCGTGCTGAGCGGCGACAGCGCGCTCGTTGCCGGCAATCAGCTGACGCGCATCGCGTTCGTCGGCATCCAGGCGGGAACGGGGAGCGGCTCGACACGCAGCGTCGCATTCTCCGGTAACCACGTGCAATGCACGGGCTCCAACTCATCGCAGTACGGTATCCTGATGAATGCCGCGCGGCGCTTCACCACCGTGGGCGATACGGTCGAGAACTGCTACACCGGCGTGTACCTGAACTCGCTGCTGTCCGGATCCGTAGTGCGCGGCAATACGATCCGGGGCGGGGCCTACGGCTTGCGCGGCGACCAGTTCCTGTTCGACACCATCGCGGTCGCGGTCGACTCGAACGGCATCTCGGGCACAGCCTCGGCGGCCGCGTACTACACCGGTGGCCGCGTCCTCTTTACGCACAACCGCATCGAGAGCAACGCGCAGGCGGGATTGCAGACGAACTTGTCCGTCGGGGGGGGCGTCGTGCACGACGTGCATCAGAATTCCTTCGCGGGCAATCCGCTCGCGGCCGTCATCGCGATCGGCGACAACATCAACGCGCAGTTCAACTGGTGGAACAGCGCCTCGGGTCCATGCACCGGCGGCGACTGTTACGCGGGCCCCGTCGACGCGAGCAACTTCCTGACCTCCGCCCCGCCGGGATTGCCCGGATTGTCACCGCGGCCGCTCACGCTGACGACAACGTCGACTGGCTCGAGCGGGTCATCCGTCACGACGATTCCGGTTGCGCGAAAGCCAGTGCTGCCCGCGCGGTCGTATCACCAACCCTCTAGACAGTCGTCACAGCGGCGGCCATCCTAGGACGTCTCCTTCCTGGGGAGTGCCGTCATGCATCGTTGTGGTTTGTGGCTGTGCGGAGTCGCGCTGGTGATGGGTTGTGGTGGTGGCGGCGGTGATGGTGGCGGTGGTCCTCCGACGATTACCTCGGTCGTCATCAACGGCGACTCCACGGTAATTCTGGCCGGGACGCGCCAGCTCACCGCGACCGCGCTGTCAGGCAGCACTCCCGTGTCGACCGGCGTCACCTTCCAGTGGGCCTCCTCCGATACAACGCATGCAACCGTCTCCGGCACCGGCCTGGTGACCGGCGTGCGACTGGGCAGCGCAAGCGTCACGGCGCTCGCGGTCGTCAACGGCACGCCGACCGCCGTGTCGAGTGGCGCACACGCGATCCGCACGCGCATCGGATCCATCGTCTTCACGCCGTCCGCGCCGTCGTTCGCCTCGTTGCACGACACGGCCATCGTCACCGCCGACGCGCGCAATGCGCTGAACGCCTCCATCCCCGGCGTCACGTTCACCTTCGTCTCCCGTAACGCGCCGGTCGCCACGGCGGTCGACAGCGGCACGCACAAGGCGATCGTGCAGGCGGTCGCGAACGGGACGGCCCGCATCGTCGCAACGGGCGACGGCATCTCGGACTCGGTGACCGCGACGGTGCAGCAGGTGGCCGTCACGCTCTCCATCGCGCCCGACACCGTGACGTTCGGTCGGATCGACTCGACGCTGACGCCCACGGTCACGGCCCAGGATGCCCGCGGCAATGCGATTGCCGGCTCGGCGCTGACTTGGACGACGCAGAGTAGCGCCGTGGCGACGGTCAATCCGACCACCGGGGTCATTCAATCGAAGAACGAAGGACAGACGCGTGTCGTCGGCGCATCCGGCGGCTTGAGCGATACCGTGCGCGTCGGCGTCGCGCTGGTCTACAAGTCGGTGGACATCACGTCCAGCGGCGCGCTGCCCGCCGCGATCGACTCCGCGGTGATCAATCGCTTGAACGGCTCGTTGCAGCTCGGCTTCGTCGTGCGGGACTCGGGCAACACGATCGTACCCAGCCCGCAGGGGATCACGTGGTCGTTGAAGCATTCGGGGACGGTGGGGACGATCGGGGCGGCGACCGGTCTGATCGCCGGCAACGCCAGCACCGGGCGCGATACGATCGTGCTGGTCGCGCGCACCGTCCGCGACAGTGCGCCGCTCGTGGTGCGGCAGATCCTGGCCGCGATCGCCGTCACGCCGGGAAGTCCTGCAGCCCTGAACTTCGTCGGCGACACGCAGCGCTTCGCCGCCGAGCCGCGCGATTCCGGCGGGGCAGCAATCGGCGGGCAGACCGTCGTCTGGGCCACCAACAACACGAAGCTCGGCATCGATCCCGACGGGCTGGCGCATGCCGACAGCGCGAGCAGCGCGGCCGGCATCAACGTCAAGATCCGCGCGACCGTGAACGCGCTCACCGATTCGGCGGTGACGATCGTCGTCAGGCAGGTGCCGGTGACGGCGAACCTCAACCCCAATTCGTTCGGCACGCTGACGGCGTTCGGGCGATCGGCGCAGGCGTCGTGCGTCGTGCTCGATTCGGCGAGCGACACGATCCCGAATCACCTCTGTACCTGGAGTGCCGTCACGGCGGGAGTCGTGTCATTCAATCCCACGACGGCGAAGACGACCACGATCACCGCCGTTGCTAACGGCACTACGACGATCCGTGCCCAGGCGGCGCCGAGCCTGTTCGGGGTGAATTCGATCACGGTCGATCAGGTGCCCAAGACCGTGCGAATCAGCCCGGCGAACTTCGGCGCGCCCGACGTGACCATGAAGACGAATCAAACGGCGCCGTTCTACGCGGCGGTGCTCGATTCGCTCGACCATCCCGACGTGACGGACAGCGTCACGTGGAGCTCGAGCGATTCGACGATCGCCAAGGTGTCCGCGACGGCGACGCTCGATTCGACCGTCGTCACGACGTTTGCCTCGGCCGGCGCGGCGACGATCACCGCCACCGCGGGTCCGGCCGTCGCGACGCGGGTCACGAACGTGAGCGCGACGCCGATCAGTTTCGCGACCGACGTGGCGGCGGCCGTCTTCAACGGGCCGCCCGGTTGCTCAGGCTGTCATCCGCCGAACGAGGGGATGGATTTGCGCGCGGGTTTCGCCTTCGCCAGCATCGTCAACGTCAGCTCGGGCGAGGTCCCGGCGCTGAAGCGCATCAGGCCGTTCCGGCCCGATTCGTCCTATCTCGTGCACAAGATTCAAGGGACGCAAGCGAGCGTCGGCGGGGTCGGCGCGCGCATGCCGTTCGGCTGCAGCGGGTCGGGCTGTCTGCCCAACGCGACGATCAATACGATCCGAAACTGGATCTTACAGGGGGCACAGAATAACTGAGGTAGCGTTTGCCGTTGAGTAGATAGAGGACGAGCAGAAACGCCGTCGTCGCGCTGACGGCGTACTTCCAGATTGCGGGGGCATCGCTGGCCGAGAGCAGGCCTTCGATTGTCCCCGCAATTGCGAGCAGGGTGACCACCGACCCGATCATCCGCGCCGCGATGCGCCCTTCGACGACGAGCGCGTCGCGCCTGGTGCGGTCGCCCGGCGCGATGATCGCCTTCGCCAATCGGAACCCCGCGCCGGCGGATATGAAGATGGCGGTGAGCTCGAGCACGCCGTGCCCCGCGACGAACGTCATCAGATAGCCGAGCGCGTGGTAGTTCTGGAACAGTCCCATGCCGAGGCCCAGCATCATTCCGTTGGCGAACAACAGCCACGCGGTCACGAGGCCGCCCGTGATGCCGCCGATGAACACGCCGAACGACACCTGGATGTTGTTGGTGATGATGGCGGCGGCGATGACGGGGCGCTCGTCACTCTCCGTTTCGGCATAGCCGCGCCCTTCCACTTCGCGCTCCGCTGCTTGCTCGGCCCGCTGGACCATGACCGGCGAGACGATCTCCTCGGCCAGCTCGGGTTTCTCACGAATCATCACGTAGCCGATGGCCGCCGGCACGGCAAATAAAAGGAAAGCGAACACCACGTACTTCCACGATTGCACGACCGCAGCCGGAAAATCGCGCAGGATGTAGTGGGGCAGGGGCGTACGCTCACGGCCGCGCGCCCGATAGAGCGCATTGTGGCCGGCGCTCACGACCCGCTCCAGGTATTCGATCACTCGGGGATCGACCTGATAGGTGCGCGCTCGCGCGAGATCGGCCGCAACCTCGCGGTATTGGCGCGCAAAGTCCGGGATCTCGCCGCCGGCCAGCGCGCCCACGCCGGACCGCTCCATCCGCAACGCGGTCGTACGGAACGCTTCCCAGCCGTCGCGCTTGCGTTGCACGAACCGCTCGGCGGGGACCGTGATGCGGCCGGCCGCGCCGGCCTGGGCGCGCGGCGCGAAGCGGCTGCGGCGCTTGAGCTGTTCGTCGGCGAATACCTGGACCAGGTAGGCCTGCGGATCGCCGGTGCGCCTGGGAATCCTGCCCTCGAAGCGCCGCACCAGATCGGCCGCGATGCGGACCTGGACCTCCGGGGCGAGCTCATTCATGCGCCCCAAGAAGCGATCGAGCAGGCGAAATTCGTCCTCGGACAGCTCGGGCGGCCCAGTCTCGATCAGCTGCGTTGCGGGAGGCTCAGCAATCGGTGCGGCGCCCAGTACCCAGTCGGTCGGGCGATCGCGCACGACGATCGTGCCGGCGGCGATGTCGCCGGGCCGCTTATTGCTCGGATGGAAGAAGATCGTGAAGACGGCGGGCGCGACCGGCACGGGCACGTAGCAGTCGAGGAATCGAATCAGATTGCGGACGACCGCCGCGTGCGGCGTGAGCGAGCGACCCGTGTCCATGACGACACGAATACCGAGGGCTTGCTTGCCCGGCGTGCGGCCGCCGTTCAATGCCTCGAACAGCGTGAAGTAGCCCCAGATCAGCGTGAACGTGAGCAGGATCGTGAGCGCCGTGATCCACCCACCCGCCATGCGGTGCCCCGTGAAAGCGTCCGACATCCAGCCCCAGCCGAACCACAGCAGCAGGAGTGCCACCCCCAACAGGACGATATCGAGCAGGCCCGCCGCCAGCCGCGAGCCGACGCCCGCCAGCTCGAAGTGCACGTCGACGTGCTCAGGTGTCTCGACGCCATGGCGCTGGCGAAGATCCAGGTCTCGCGCGGAAGTCGTCACCTCCACATCTTAGCGCTGGAGCCTCACCCTTGCACGGAGCGTGTCTATTAGCGCGAATACCGGCACCACCAACGTCCGGCCGATGCTGATCGGCGAGATCCTGGACGGCACCTTCAACATCTACCGCCGTCACTTCGGCCTGTTCATGCGGCTGAGCCTCTTGCTCATCTGTGCCCCCGCCGTCCTGTTCGTGTTCTTCATGGTCCGCTTTGCGACCAATCCGATTGCCGCCGCGAATTGGATCCAGACGCACGTCTTCAGCCTCGTTCTCATGGGTCTCGTCGGTCTGCTGGTCTACACGACGATCAGCCTGCTGCTCAAGGCGGGGACGATCCGCATCATCTCGGACTCCTACCTCGGTCAGGAGCCGACGCTGAGCTCCGCCTTGCAGTTCGGTATGGGCCGCATCATTCCCCTGCTCGTCGTCGCCATCAGCAAGACGTTGCTCATCTTCGTCATCTACATGGCCGCAATCCTCGCCGGGATAGTCGTTGTCGGCCTCGGCAAGGTGCTCGGCGCCGCGATCGGCGTGCTGCTGATGATCGCGTATGTCGTCGGCGCGATCTGGTTCATGGCGTGGGTGCTGTGCGGCTATGGCCTCACCAGCATGGTCGTCGTCCTGGAGGATCTCGACAGCTCGTTCGACGCGTTCGGCCGGTCCTGGGAGCTCACCCGCGCAGCGCGCATGAAGGTTTTCCTGACCTGCCTCGTCATCTTCCTGTTCACGGCGCTGCTGCCGTGGTTTGTCGTCTTCGGCGTCGGCCAGGTGCTCGGACCGACGTCGCCGCTGCAGCCGTTCCTCAGCGTGCTGTCGGTCGCGATGGGAGTGGTGCTCGCGCCGATTCTGCCCTGCGCGCTCACGCTTCTCTATTATGATTCCCGCGTGCGGCGTGAAGCGTTCGATCTTCAGATCCTGAGCCAGCAACTGGGGGCACGCTGACGCTACTGCAGGCGCCAAGCCCCCCCCCACCGACCGTGCTTCCTCCGCCCGCCGCCGACTCCCTGCGGCGGGCGCTTGGTCAGGTCTTCCAGGGATCGGAGTACGAGTGGGTCGAGCGACAGCACGTGACCTCGTGGCTGTCGCGGCTGTGGCACAATCTGATCAACTGGATGAACAACGTGGCGGCTGCTCATCCCGTGGGCTTCAACGTCGTGCTCATCCTGCTCGTCGTCGCGCTCGTCGTCATCCTGGTGCACATGGGCTACGTGATGGTCCGAATCGTCCGGCCGTCGGCGCGGAGCGGCCCCAAGGCGGCGCCCGCGGGAGCGGCGGTCATCCGCGACGCACGCGCGCATCTCGCGCTCGCCGATGAGCTCGCGTCGCGAGGCCGCTACGTCGAAGCGCTCGGACATCTCTTCCTGGCCGTCGTACTCGAGCTCGACAAGCGCAAGGTGGTGCGCTTCCACGCGTCGAAGACGCCGGCGGAATACGTGGGCGAGGCGCGGCTCGACGCCGGCGCGCGCACGACGCTCGCGACGCTCGTCGCGTCCCTGTATCGCCATCTGTTCGGTGCGGTGCCGTGTGACGCAGACGAGTACGCCGCGTTCGGCGCCGCGGCGCAAGAGCTGATCCGGACCGGGGGAGGTCATGTCGTACCGGCTTGAGATCGGCGCCGCCGTACTCTTCGTCATCGCGCTGGCCGCCGCCATCTGGGCCGGCAGCCGTCATTCCCGCGTGTCGGAGCTCGACATCCGGTCGTCGACCTTCTTGACCGGTCCTTCCGGCAGCAAGGCACTCTACGACGTGTTGACTCGCCTGGGCCGGCCGACGGAGCGCCGGCGCACGTCGCTGAAGACCCTCACGACCACGCGTGCCCATTATCCCGCGGTCCTCGCGATTCTCGATCCGGTGATCCCGCTCGACGACGATGAGATCGACCAGGTCGTGCAGTATGTCCGGCGCGGCGGTGAGGTCGTGGCGAGCGGCTTCGGCGGTGGCGTCACGGGGTGCGCCGGCTGGCGGCTGCAGTCCGACCTCGGGCGCGACAGCGTCGCGGTGCGGGCGCCTAACGGCATCAGACTGCCGCGGGCCGCGCGCGTGCTGACCGCTGCGTACCCCGATACGACTTCCCGCCGCGGCATTGCAGGCCTCAGGAAGGGCGAGGACGAAGACCTTACCCGGCCGGCATGCCGCACGCTCGTCCCCTATGCCGCCGACACGCTCGTGGCGGCCGTGAACAACCGCCCCGTCGTCATGCGGCTTCGCTATCGCGGCGGCGGCATCATCACGCTCGCGAGCGACGGCGGCTGGTTCACCAACGTCGTGTGGCGCGATACCGACGTCCCGATGATCTTGCTCGCCGTGCTCACGCCGTCCGCCGAGCACCCCGGACGAGTCGTCTGGGACGAGTACCACCAGGGATTCGGCGATTACAGCGGTCCTTCGCTGCCCGCTCAAACGTGGAGCTGGTTGCGTCGCACGCCGGCAGGCTGGGCGATTCTGCAGCTGATCGCCGTCGCGCTCGTCTGGCTCGCGACCATGGCGGTTCGGTTCGGACCGGCACAATCGGTGATCGAGCGGCGCCGTCGCTCGCAGCTCGAGCATCTCGAGGCGCTCGGCGCCGGTCTCGAGAGCGCCGAGGACGCCGATACCGCCGTGCAACGCCTGGCGCTCGGGCTGCGCCGGCGACTCAGTCGCGCCGGCCAGCCGCCGCCGACGAGCGTGGACGTCCTACCGTGGCTCGAAGGGCTGGAGCTCGCGATGCGCGCGCCCAGCGGTCGTACCGCCGTCCGCCGCCTGCAGCATCTGCTTCGCGCGCGCGATCACAGTGAGGCGCGCGTGCTCGATACCGCCCAAGCCGTGGAGGATGTGTGGGAGGAATTGCGCCCCCGCGCGCGCCCCAAGCGCAACGGATCGTAGACGCCCTACGCACAGTGGTGCTCGGGCAGGACGCCGCCACGCGCGAAGTGCTCGTGTGCCTGCTCGCGCGCGGGCACATTCTGCTCGAGGGCGTGCCCGGCACGGCGAAGACGTTGCTCGTGCGCACCCTCGCGCTCGCGCTGGACGTGCGGTTCGTCCGCATCCAGTTCACGCCGGACTTGATGCCCGCGGACATCACCGGCATCTCGCTGCTCACCGGCACGCACCAGTTCACGTTCCGTCCCGGCCCGATCTTCGCCGATCTCGTGCTCGCCGACGAGATCAACCGCGCGCCCGCCAAGACACAGGCGGCGCTGCTCGAGGCGATGCAGGAGCGCACCGTCACCGTCGACGGGCAAAGCCATCCGCTCTCGGCGACGTTCACGGTGTTCGCGACACAGAACCCGATCGAGTTCGAGGGGACGTATCCGCTGCCGGAGGCCGAGCTGGACCGGTTCATGGCGAAGGTGCAGATCGGCTATCCCGAGGCGAGTGTGGAGCAGGGGATCCTGCAGCGCTACGTCGAAGGCTTCGAGGCGGACCGCACCGAGACGTACGGGGTGACGCCCGTCGTCGACGCCGCCGGACTCGAGCAGCTGCGGCAGGCGGTCGACGCGATTCGCGTCGAGCCCCGCATCACGGGCTACATCACGTCGATCGTGCGCGCTACCCGTGAGGCCGCTTCGCTCACGCTCGGCGCCAGCCCGCGCGCCGGCGTGGCGCTGTTCAAGGCGGCGCGCGCGGCCGCGCTGCTCGACGGGCGTGACTACGTCATTCCCGACGACGTCAAGCTGCTGGCGCCGGCGGTGCTGCGGCATCGCATCAGCGTGGCGCCCGAGCTCGAGCTCGAAGGCGTGACCGCCGATCAGGCGCTGAAGGCCATCCTCGATCGCACCGAGGCGCCGACCGCGTGAGCCTGCCGCCGATCATTCTCGTCGGCCTCGTCCTCGCGGCGTTCATTCTGCTCTGGTATTTCCTCGGGACCGTCGCGGGGCTGCTGTGGACGCCGCGCGCACTGGCGCTCGCCGCGGTGCTCTCGCTGCTGGGCGTGGCCGGTTACCGGACGGGCTGGGCCTTCGACGCCATGCTGCTCGCCGACGCGCTGCTCGTCGCCCTCGTCTGGATCGACGTCTCGCTGGCGCAGAGCGTGGTCGTCACACGCGAGCCGCTGCCGGCGCTGTCGGTCGGTCACACGACGGAGGTGACGTATCGCTGGAGCAATCTTTCACCGCGCCGCGCGCGGCTTACCGTGCGCGAGATCCGCCCGGATGTCCTCGGCGGCCCGCAGCCGCCGCGCGCCGTGCGGATTCCGGGCGGCTCCGCGCTCCGCGAGTCTGTCCCCGTCGTCGGGCACCGGCGCGGCCGTGAAAGCGGTGGCGGCGGATTCGTGCTCGACAGCCTGGGACCGCTCGGCCTCGGACGACTGCGACTGCGGCTGCCGTTGCCGTGGGACGTCGTGGTCTATCCGCCGATTGTCTCCGTCCGGCTCCGCGCGTCTGTGGCCGAGGCGCTACGGCGCCGCCAGGCGGGGATGAAGCCGATCCGGCAGCTGGGCGAGGGGCGGCTGTTCGAGTCGCTGCGCGAATGGGTGCCCGGCGACGACCTGCGGCATATCGACTGGAAGGCGACGGCCCGCCGCAACAAGGTGATCACCCGCCAATACGAGGCCGAGCGGCGCCAGCAGGTGTTGATCGTGCTGGATACCGGACGCCTCATGACCGCCGAAGTCGCGGCCGGTGTGGCGCGGCTCGACTTCGTGGTCCAGGCCGCGCTCGAGCTCGCGTATGCCGCGGCGCAGCACGACGACAACGTCGGCATCATGACGTTCGCCGACGGCGTACAGCATTTCGTGGCGCCCGACCGCGGGCGGGCCGGAGTGCGCGGCGTGCTCGAGGTGCTGGCGCAGGTGCAACCGAAGCTCGTCGAGCCCGACTACCCCGGCGCATTTCGCTATCTGGCGGCGCGCAATCGCAAGCGCGCGCTGACGGTGCTGTTCACCGACGTCATCGATCGGTTCGCCTCCGATGCGTTGGTCGCGAACGTCGCGACACTGCGGCCGCGTCATCTGCCGCTGGCGGTCACACTGCGCAATCCGGAGATCGACGCGGTGGCGGCACTGCGACCCGAGACGCCGCGCGATGCATATCGCAAGGCGGCGGCGGAGGAGTTGTTACATGCGCGGGAGGAGGCGTTGGGCTTCATGCGTCGCGCGGGAGTGATCGTGATCGACGTCACACCCGAGCGCGCGGCGCAGGCCGTGGTCGCGAAGTACCTCGATCTCAAGCGTCGGGGCACGCTTTAAGTCACTGTCTGGCCGGACAATCCCGCGTATTGTATGTTCGGTCCTCAAGCTCACGGACTGGATTGGATGCGCGGGATGTACCGAGCGACACCCATCGTGACTCTCGCGGCGGCCCTGACGGGGGCCAGCTGCGCCTTCCCGACGGACAAAAGCGACAAGGTTTTCGTCACTCTCCAGGCGCCGGCCCACGTGGTGCTGCGCGGCCAGGAGATGTCCGTCTACGCGCAGGCGTGGCAGGTCAGCGGCGCGGACACGGTGCCGATCACCAACGTCGACTTCGCGTTCATCAGCGGCTCGGGATCGATCGCCCGGGTGGACAAGGACTGCTGCGGCTACGCAACCGTCACGGGCGTGAACAGCGGCAACGTGGACATCATCGCGCGCGCGGTGGCGTTCGAGAAGGCGCAGGAGGCCGACCTCAGCTTGCGCGTCTCGAACCCGCTCGAGATCGACAGCGTGCGGCCCCGCACGGCGCATTACGGTGAGGTGGTGACGGTCTACGGCGTCGGCGTCGACTCGTTGTTCATCGCGCAGCTGTCCGGCATCAACCTCATCGAGTATCCGTTCTCGCGCATCCGCGATCCGAACACCGGCCTCGGCCAGATCTCGTTCTGGGTGCCGCCGCCGGCGCACTCCGACAAGCTGTTCTTCCTGGGCGCCGGCGTGTTCGGGCTCGACACCGGGACCGTGAATGTCCTGAAGGACGACATCTTCGAGCCCAACGACACCTTCCCGTCCGACATCGATCTCGATTTGGGCGGACCGTGGCCCGGCACCGCGCTGGCGCCGATTCTCTTCACCAATCCGGCGCTCGCGTTCGAGCCGGTGGACCGCACCCTCGGCCTCGGTGAGGACTGGTTCCACTTCCACACCTCGGATACGACGCAGGCGCTGACGTTTTTCATCCAGTATCCGTCGTTTGGCGACACCAGCGCTTCGGCGACGCGCACCTTCTTGCTCGATTCGCTCGCCTATGCCTATGGCGCGGCGGGCGATCCCATCGAGAAGTTCTACGGGCGCGACTCGGTGGATTTCATCAGCTCGGACTTCTATCGCTGCAAGGGGGACGAGTTCGATCCGGCGCAGCTGCCCCGCGAGTCCACGACGGTGGCGCTCAAGACGCTGCCGGGCCATGACCTTCACGTGCTGACCTTCTTTTCGCGCGTGCAGCGCTATGGACTGACGGTTGCGCAGGGCTATTTCACGGCTGATTCGCGTATCAAGGCGGACGCCTACGAAGAAAACGACCTCTGTCATTACACCGACAGTATTCCCGGACAGCCGAACCCCAAGTCGCGCATTCACGTGTCGAACGTGCAGTTCACCGACACGATGAACATCGACAACCCGTTCGAGATCGACTGGTACCGCATCGAAGTCCCGGCGCACAGCCTCGGCGACTCGGTGTTGATCCGGCTCCAGGGGCGCCCGTTCGTAGCGGGCCAGGATTCCTCCGACATCGACGTCTATGTCGAGACGGTGCCGGGATCGACGGGCCCGGACGTCTCCGAGGTCGGCTCATCGCTCAACGCCGGCTCCACCGAGAACCTGATGCTCGATCTGGCCGCAGGGTCCTATTACCTCGCGGTGGTCGACTATGCCGGCGTCGCCGAGCGCTACTCGATGTGCATTCGGCTGATTCCGCAGCTCGCAGTGCTGCGCAGTTGCGCGCTGATCCAGCCGGGTCCGGCGGTGCCGCAGCAGTCGAAACGGCGGCCACCGTCTTCTGCGCGGATCAGCGGCGGTACCCGTCGCTCGCTCCTCGGCCCGCGTCGTCCATGACGGGAGCACCCGGGTCCACGATGGAGTGCCTCAAGTGCCACACGCCGCTCCCCGACGGCAGCAAGTTCTGCTACGCCTGCGGCGCGGACGTCACGGGTGGCGGCACCATGGGCGCGGGCCAGGGCGGCACGCAGGACTTGATGCAGCGCCTGCAGCGCCTCGTGGAAGGGAAATACAAAGTCGAGCGCATGCTCGGCAAAGGCGGCATGGGCGCCGTGTTTCTCGCGCACGACCTGACGCTCGAGCGCGAGGTCGCCATCAAGGTCCTGCCGCCCGACATCTCGATGGACGAGCACATCGTCAAACGCTTCCAGCAGGAAGCGAAGACGGCGGCGAAGCTCGACCACACCAACATCATTCCGATCTATCGTGTCGAGAGCGAAGGCGGCCTCAACTACTTCGTGATGAAGTACATCGCGGGGACGTCGCTCGAAGACGTGCTCGACCAGCGGCAATCGCTCCCGATCGATTACATCCAGCGCGTGCTGTGGGAAGCGGCATGCGCGCTCGGCCACGCGCACCAGCGCGGCGTGGTGCATCGTGACGTGAAGCCCGCCAACATCATGTTCGACCATGACGGCAAAGTGATGTTGACCGACTTCGGCATCTCGAAGGCGCTGCAGGCGGCGAGCGGCTTCACCGGCACCGGCATGATCATCGGCACGCCGCACTACATGGCGCCCGAGCAGGCGAAGGGCGGGGCGGTGGACGGTCGCGCCGACCAATACTCGCTCGGCGTGGTCGCGTATCGCATGTTGACGGGTGAGCTGCCCTACACCGGGGATTCCGTTCACACAATCCTCTATAAGCACATCTTCGAGGAAGTGCCGCGTGCGAGCGGCAAGCGGCGCGACTCGCCCGAGTTTTTGACCGCGGCGATCTCGCGCGCGCTCTCCAAGGAACCCGAGCAGCGCTTCGCGACCATGGAAGAGTTCGCGACCGCGGTCTGGCCCGAGCAACCCGTCACGGCGCCGAAGTCCGGCGAGCGCACGAAGGCGCAGCGCCGCCCGCCGCCCTCCGCCCGAACGGCAACCCCGGATGCGCCCACCGAGGTGACGAACGCGCCGACAACGCCGATCCCGCGCGCCGGGATGAAGATCCCGGGCGAGAAGAAGAAGCGGTCGAGCGTCGGCATGGTCGTGGGCACGCTCGTCGTGGTCGCGCTCGGCGTGGGTGGTTACGTGGCGTTTGGGAAGAAGGCCCCGCCCGCGTCGCCGCCGCAGGCGGGACCAGTGACGCCGCCACCGGTCGCGGCCACCGTCGAGACGGTCCGCGTCGCGACGCAGCCATCCGCTGCTCCACCGCCCGTGACACAACGCCGTGCCCCCGACACCAGGCGCCAGACACCTCCGCCGCCTAGTGCGGCGCCGGAGGGCACCATCACGGTCGCGGCCGATCCGTACGGTGAGATCTTCATCGACGGCACCGACGTCGGCCAGTCGCCGGTCGTGGATTACGCGTTGGCGGCGGGACGTCACACGATTCGGATCGAGCGCGCGGGCTATAAGACGATTACGGAAACGGTCCAGGTGACCGCCAACAGCCCCGTACGCAAACGCTACACGCTGCTCCCGGAGTGACGACATGAACGCTCGCGTGCTGGCGACGACTGCGATCCTGGTGATGGTGGGCGCCGGTTTGGCGGCCCAGACGATCCAGAATCCCACGCTCAAACGGGCGCAACAGGCCTACGACAATCTCGATTATCGCGCTGCGCTCACGAGCGGGCAGGCGTCGCTTCGCGAGCGGCTGAACGGATACGACCGGGCCCGCGCATATGAGCTGCTCGGCTTCACGTACAGCGGCATGGACTCGATTCTGAAAGCGGTGGATGCGTTCAAGCAGGTCGTGCTGCTCGAGCCCGAGCGCACGCTCGATCCCAACCGCACGTCCCCCAAGGCGCTAAGCGCGTTTCAGGTAGCGCTGACGCAAGTGCTCGTCGTGCGGCAACTGGTGGTGGACAGCATCACGTTCATCGGCGGGCAAGGGGCGGTACCGATTCGCTACACCGTGACGCAGCCGGCGCGCGTCGTCACGCGCGTGGTCGGTGGCTCGACGACACTGCGCATCGACTCGACGGTCGCGAACGGCCAGGTCAATCTCCGCTGGCAGGCGCGGACGCAGAGCGGCGATCCGGTCCCCGAGGGGAACTACACGGTGGTGGTCGAGGCGACCGTGGGGCAAAACAGCTTCTCGACCTCGCAGCCCATTCGTGTCACGCACGGCGCGGTCGATACGCTGGCGCATCTCACCGAGCTGCCCGGCTACACCTATCTCCCGGAGACCGAAGTGCCGCCCAAGAGCTGGCGGCCGATGGGACTCGCGCTCGTCTACACCGGCATCGCGCTCGCCGGAACGTCGGCGCTCTCGAACGGCAACCTCGGCTCGGCGTCGCTCCGTGAGGGCGGGGCGATCGGCGGCGGGATCGTGCTCGCAGGATTCATCATGACACTGAAAAAGCCGGCGCCGCAGCCGGCGCGCGGCAACATTCTCTATAATCAGCTGCTGCGCGAGCAGATCTCGCGGCGGAATACGGAGATCTCGCAGGAGAACACGCGGCGACGCCAACAGGTCGCGCTCACCGTGACTCCAGTCGCGCGGCCGGGAGCTGGGCGATGACTACGGTGCAGCGGCGGTTGGGCGGTTTGGCGGTTTGGAGTCTGGCGCTGTTCCTAACCGCCGAACCGCTGAACCGCCTGACCGCCCAGAGCATCTCCATCGGCCCGCAAGTCGTGTTCGGCGACTACCGCGAAGTCTCGGCCGACCTGCGTTACCAGGGGTCCGGCATGGGCGCGAAGGCGACGCTCTCGTGGAAGAAGTTCTCGGTCGATGCGCTGGTGTCGAAGGTGAAGTACAAACCGAAGGACACCATTGCCGCGACCACGCCGTTCGATGCGTCGGAGGTGGACGTGCGGCTGCGCTACTACATCTCCGGTCCGGTGAGCGCCGAGCTGGGGTTCATGAACCGGAAAGCGGATCCGGAGTTCGAGGCGCAGTCGGTCGGCGCCGTCACGGCCGGCGCCCGCATGGCGTACCTGCTTGGCCCCGGCGTGCACATGGCGTTGAACGGCGGCTTGATGCTCGGCTCGAAATACTCGGGCGGCGGTACGACGTCGGCGCTCGGCGCGCTCCGCCTGGGCCTCGGCCTGACCGTGGACGCGCTCAAGGGGCGGGCCCAGGTCACGGGCGATTACGGCTTTCAGCGCTTTGCGCGGAAGACGAACGACGGCAGTGGGGAATTGGCGGCGCCGATCCAGCAGTCGTTGGGACGCATCGGCGTGTCGATCGTATTCTGAAGTGCGCCAGCCGCGATTCGAACGCGGGACCTTCGGCTCCGGAGGCCGACGCTCTATCCAGCTGAGCTACTGGCGCGTGAGGCGCGTAATCTATTCACGGATCGAACCGTACGGTACTCTATCGTACCGTTAGCATCCCCCGCAGTCTGATATCCCTCGAAGAACTCCCCACCATCACCCGAAACTCGCCAGGCTCGACCACCCAGCGCATCGCCTGATCGAGCAGCTTGAGCTGCTCGCGCCCGAGGTGGAACACGACCTCGCGCTCCTCGCCCGGCGCGAGCTCGACGCGCGCGAACCCCGCGAGCGACATCACCGGCCGCGCCACCGTGGCGAGCTCGTCATGCAAGTAGAGCTGGACGACCTCGGCGCCGGCGCGCATCCCGCCATTCTTCACACGGCAACGCACCGTCGCGCCTGCGGTCCGAGCGATTGTCTTGGGCTCGATCACGAGATCGCTGTACGCAAATGACGTGTAACTGAGCCCAAATCCGAACGGGAACAGCGGTTGGCCGGTGCCGTCGACGTAATCGTCGCCGCGGCCAGTCGGCTTGTGGTTGTATACGAGCGGCAGCTGTCCTTCGCTGCGCGGGAATGTGATCGGCAATCGGCCGGACGGGTCCACGTCGCCGAACAGGACCTCGGCGACCGCCTGTCCTCCCGCTTCTCCCGGATACCACACGTCGAGCACGGCGGCGACGCGGTCGAGCCAGCGACTCATCGTGATGGCGCTGCCTCCGACGAGTACCACTACGACGGGTGTGCCCGTCGCCGCCACGGCTTCGATCAACTCCTCCTGACGGCCCGGCAGCGCAAGCGACGATCGGTCGCGAAACTCGCCCTCTTCAATCCCCGCGACGACGACGGCAACCGCGCTGTGCCGCGCGAGCGCCACCGCGCTGTCGATCTCCGCGCGCCAGTCCGCCGTAACGCCTGCATCCCAGACCAGCTGGACGTGACCGGGTCCCGTCGTCTCGAAATACTCGAGCCGCACGTCATAGGAACGGCCCGGCTCGAGCGCCACCTCCGCGAGTCGCACGTCGTAGGACCGTTTGCGCCAATCGTCCACGATGAGCTTGCCGTCGACGTAGAGCCGGAAGCCGTCGTTGCCCACCACGCCGATGCGATGAACTCCGACGGTCGGCACCGTGAGGCGGCCGGTCCAGCGCACCGAGTACCAGTCGAGCTCGAGGCCGCGGGCCGGCGCGTTGAGCGTCCAGCCGAAGTTCACCATCGAATCGGCGCGCGTGACGACCGGTGTGCCTTTGAGCTCGGGATTGTCGAAGTACTCCCCATGCAGCCCGCTGAGCTGAGACGCGGGGATGACGGTGTATTCCGGCGAGCTGCGTCCGGGCCCGGGTGCGTAGCGCACCGTGGGGGCGGCGGCGCGCAAGCCGTTCAGAATCGAGATCGGATGATTGCCCGGTCCGCTGTACCCACCGAGTCGCACGTCGACGGCATCGGTCCCGATGACCGCGATCGAGGGGGTGGTGCGCGCGATAGGTAGCACGCCGCCGTCGTTCTTGAGCAGGACGATGGACTCGCGCGCCGCATTCAGCGCGAGCGCGCGGTGCGCCGGATTGCCGTTCCAGTACGCGGCGCTGTCGACGTCCACGTAGGGATGATCGAACAGCCCGAGCGCGATCTTGGCACGGAGCACGCGCGCGACTGCCGAGTCGATGACGGCACGTGGAATGAGCCTGCGGCGAAACGCGTCGAGATACGGGCGGTGCTGATCGTACGAGGATTGAAAGACAACGTCCAAACCGGCGAGCAGCGCGTCGCGGGCCGCGGTCTGCGTGGTTGCTTCGGTGTGATGGAGCACGGTTGCACCGCCGGTGGCCGCCGCATCCGAGATGACGAACCCCGTGAAGCCCCAAGCGCGCCTCAGCTGATCGGTGAGCAGCGCGCGGTTCTGCGTCGCCGGAACGCCGTCGACCGAGTTGTACGCCGTCATGACCGAGCGCGCGTGCCCGTCTTTGATCGCGGCCTCGAACGGCGGGAAGTACGTCTCCGCGAGCGTGCGCGGGTCCCAGTCGATCGGGTAGCTGTCGCGGCCGCCTTCGCCGACGTTCGCCACGAAGTGCTTCGGTGTGGCGACGACACCCGCCTGCTCGAACGGCGCCACGAAGACCCTGGCCATCACGGTCGCGAGATACGGATCCTCGCCGTACGTCTCTTCGACCCGTCCCCAGCGGACGTCGCTCGCAATGTTGACGACGGGCGACAGCACCTGGCGAATGCCGCGACTCCGCGTTTCGCGCGCGATCGCGCCGGCGGCGTGCGCGACGAGTGCGGTGTCCCAGGTCGCGGCGAGCGCGACGGCCGCGGGGAAGACGGTCGCGCCGGGCCGCATGAGGCCGTGGACCGCCTCGTCGAACGGGATCAGCGGGATACCGAGCCGAGAGTGGCTGATGACGTAGCGCTGAACGGCGTTGATGCGCGTGGCGTGATTCCTCGCGCTGCTGTCCGCCGCGGGGATCTGGAGCCCGAATGCGCCGTGCGAGTAGTCGTTGGAGGAGTCGTCCAACGCGCCGGGAAACATGTAGAGCTGCCAGAATTTGTCTTCGAGCGTCATGCGTCCGAGGAGCTCGTGGACGCGCGCTTGCGCGGCGATGCTCGGGGAGATGCAGAGCAGGGTCGCGAGTGACGTGATGAGTCGGGGCGAGAGGATTTGAACCTCCGACCTCCTGGTCCCGAACCAGGCGCGCTAACCGGACTGCGCTACGCCCCGTGAGTACGTGATGTCATGCGCCCAGGAAGACTCGAACTCCCAGCCTCTTGATCCGTAGTCAAGCGCTCTATCCAGTTGAGCTATGGGCGCGCATGGGCGGTACAAGACTCGAACTTGTGACCTCCACGATGTCAACGTGGCGCTCTAACCAACTGAGCTAACCGCCCTGGCAACGAATTGCGGATTGCGGATTTGCGATCGCGGATTGAACCGGCATTTCCAATCCGCAATCCAGAATCCACAATCCGCAATTGAGTCAGTAGCGGGGGTGGGATTTGAACCCACGACCTCCGGGTTATGAGCCCGGCGAGCTACCAGACTGCTCCACCCCGCGTCGCTGTGTCCTTCTATTCCTTATTGAGGAGCGGGAAACGGGACTCGAACCCGCGACCCCAACCTTGGCAAGGTTGTGCTCTACCAACTGAGCTATTCCCGCACGCCGCCAAAATCTAACCGCCCAATGAGAGGGTATCTACCACCCGGCCAGGGTCTTACGGCCCATCCGCCGCCCGACTGCCCATCCGTCCATCCGGATGGAGGCGAGGGGGATCGAACCCCTGACCTCGTGAATGCCATTCACGCGCTCTCCCAACTGAGCTACGCCCCCGTTATATTGCCGCCCCCGAAACGGCCTGAAACGCCGGACGGGAACACGGCATCTTATCGGAGCGTTAGGGCGGTGTCAAGCGATTTTCCGCATAACCCCTGAACATTTTCGCCGCGTCTGCGTACTAAAGAGCACCCAAATAGGGCAATCCAAAATGGCGAGCACCCGGAAGAAGACCAAAGCGGCTCCCGCGCCGAAGACCAAGGCGACCGCCGCGCCTGCCCCCGCCGTCGCGACTGAGCGGCGCGTGGCCAAGCGCCGTGGGGGCCGCGGCCGGCGCCGGGGTCTGCTCACCGGTCTCGGCCATCACGAGCACGAGCGCGACATCCTCGACCAGTACCTCCACGAGGTCTCCAAGACTCCGCTGCTCACGCAGAAGGAGGAGATCGCGCTCGCGCGGAAAGTGCGCGCCGGCGATCAGGACGCCATGCAGGAGCTGGTCAAGCGCAATCTGCGGTTCGTAATCTCGGTCGCGAAGAAGTATCAGAACCGCGGTCTGCCGCTCACCGATCTGATCGGCGAGGGCAACGTCGGTCTGCTGACGGCCGCGCGGAAGTTCGATCCCGATCAGGGCGTGAAGTTCATCTCGTACGCCGTGTGGTGGATCCGCCAGGCGATTCTCGCCGCGCTCGCGCGGCAGGGTCGCACGGTCCGCGTGCCGCTGAACCGGACGGCCGACCTGTCGCGCATCGTGCGTACGGCCGAGTACCTGCGTCAGACGCTGCGGCGCGAGCCGACGCCGGAAGAGATCGCCGACGCGACCAAGCTGTCGCTCGAGGTCGTGCAGTCGCTCGCCGCGCTGAACACGGGCGACGTGCGGCTCGACGCCCCGCTCGATCCGGACGGTGACCGCTCGCTCATCGAGCGCTTCATCGCCGAGGACCTGCCGGACACGGAAGATCAGGCGATGGATCGCTTCCTGTCCGACGAAATCGAGCAGGCGCTGAACACGCTGCAGCGGCGCGATGCGAAGGTGCTGCGGCTGTACTTCGGTCTCGACGGCGGTCGCGAGCATACGCTCGAGGAGATCGGCGGCATGTTGGGCGTCACGCGCGAGCGCGTGCGGCAGCTCCGCGATCGTGCGCTCAAGCGGCTCCGTGACGGTGACGTCGGAAAGGCGCTCGCCAGCTTCGCCGCCTAAGCACCCGCAGTCCCTCTAGTGGCCCGGAGCAATCTGGGCCACTTTTGTTTTCCGTGATTCAGGCAATAGGCCGCCGCTCCATCTCCGCCGTCGAGGCCGTCGGGCGGTTCGGCCACTTCCTGATGGACATGCTGCGCGGCCTCCGCGACGTCGGCATCTGGGGCCGTCTGCTCGTCGTGCAGATGCGCCGCATCGGCGTCGATTCGCTCCCCGTCGCCCTGTTCATCGCCGCCTTCACCGGAGTCGTGCTGGCGCTCCAGGCGTCCTACACGTTCACCGGCGCCGTCCCGCTGTATTTCGTCGGCACGCTCGTCGGCAAGACGATGATGCTCGAGCTCGGTCCCGTGCTCACGGGGCTCGCGCTCGCCGGCCGCGTGGGTGCCAGTATGGCGGCCGAGCTGGGCACGATGAAAGTCACGGAGCAGGTCGACGCGCTGGAGACGCTGGCCTACGATCCGCAGAGCTATCTCGTGGTCCCGCGCGTCGTCGCGGCCACGCTCATGTTTCCGATCATCGTGGCGTTTGCGATCGCGATCGGCATCATCACCGGCTGGCTGACGAGCCTCGCGCTGCTGGATTTGTCCACGCCCGATTTCATCAAGGGACTCAAGCTCTTCTATCTGTTCAAGGACGTCTGGTTCGGCCTGCTGAAGAGCGCGAGCTTCGGCGCGACGATTGCGCTCGTAGGTTGCACCGTGGGCCTCGGCACCAGGGGCGGGGCGGAGGGCGTCGGCCGCGCCACCACGCGCACGGTCGTGTACTCCGCGATTCTCATTCTCGTGCTGGACGCCTTCTGGGCGGTCGTGCTGCTATGATCGAGTTTCAGGATCTTCACAAGGCGTTCGACGCCAAGCCCGTGCTCCAGGGACTCACGCTCAAGATTCGCGACGCGGAAACCGTGGTCATCATCGGCTACTCCGGCACCGGCAAAAGCGTGGCATTGAAGCACATCGTGGGGCTGTTGCACCCGGATGCGGGGGACGTCATCGTTGACGGCCGGGCCGTCAGCACGCTCGATCGCGACGGTCTCACCGAGCTGCGCCAGGGCATCGGCTACGTCTTTCAGTTCGCCGCCCTATTCGACTCGATGACGGTGGCGGAGAACCTGGCCCTCGGCCTCGAGCGGCGCGGCCTGGCGGACGAGGAAATCGAGGAGCGCGTGCGGGAAGCACTGGCACTCGTGGATCTGTCGGGAACGGAGAGTCGCCTGCCCGCCGAGCTGTCGGGCGGGATGCGCAAGCGCGTCGGCATTGCGCGGGCGATCGCGCTCAAGCCGCGCTATATCCTGTACGATGAGCCCACCACCGGGCTTGATCCCGTGACCTCCGCCGTGATCGACCGCCTCATGGTGCGCACGCGCGAACATCTCGGTGTGACCGGAGTCGTCGTCACGCACGACATGCGCAGCGCCTATACGGTCGGCGACCGCATCGCGATGCTCTATGAAGGAAGGATTCGTCAGGTGGGCACCGTCGCGGAGATCCAGCGGACGGAGGATCCCGTGGTGCGGCAATTCATCGAGGGACGGCCTGAGTGAGGCGCGAAAACGAATTCGCCGTCGGCCTGGTGGTGATCGCCGCGCTCGCGCTCGTGGTGGGTGGCGCGCTGTGGCTTTCCGGCGCGCATCTCGGGAAGACCGAAGCGATCTATACCGCCCGCTTCCGCACCGTCGGGGGCCTCGGCGCCGGCAGTCCCGTCGTGCTGCGCGGCGTGCGTGTCGGTCGGGTCGAGGCGATCCGCCTCGCACCGGGCAACTGGGTTGAGGCGGACCTCAAGATCTACGCCGGCGTGACGCCGCCGCTGAAGCCCGCCGTGATTGCCGCGTCCGCGTCGTTGTTCGGCGAGTGGGCGGCGACGCTGATCTCGAGCGACCCGCCACCGGTCGACCCAAACATCCGGCAAGCGTTGGTCGAAGCGGAGGCGGTCGGGGGCGGTAAGTGGCCCGGAGCGACGCTGCCGGATATCGGTCAGCTCACCGCCCAGGCCAGCCGGATCGCGACTGACATCGGGACGGTCGCGGCGCGGGTGCAAAGCGCGTTCGACTCGCAGGCGGTGATGGACCTCCGGCGCTCGATTCACGACTTCGGTCAGGTTGCCGACCGGCTGGCGCGCGTGACCAACGAGCAGGCCGACGTGATCGGCGACGTCGGTTCCAACCTGAAGCAGGGCTCGGAAGCGCTGTCGCACGTCGCGACGGATTTGCGGACGACGCTCGGTCGCGTGGATACCGCGACCAACCAGGGACAGCTCGCGACTATCCTTAATAACGGGGCTGCGACGAGCACCGACCTCCGCGCCGCGTCACAGGATTTCCGGCAGCTCATGGCGGCGGCGAATCGGAATCAGGAGAGTCTCGTGCGGGTGCTGCAGAACGCCGACACCATTCTCTCACGCATCTCGAATCGCAGCGGCACGCTCGGCTTGCTCGTGGCGGACTCGGCACTCTATCGGGAGACGACGCTGACGATGATTCAGCTGCGGCAGCTGCTCTCCGACATTCAGGCGAATCCGCGGAAGTACTTCACCTTCAGTGTCTTTTAGACGCATTGCTATGACTCCCCGCCGCAAGAAGGGCCGCAAATCCCAGCCGCGCGCCACGCGCGAAACCAGCGCGGGGGGCGTCGTGTTTCGCCGCGGGCCGGATGGGCAAGTTCGCTTTCTCTTGATCCGCGACTCCTACAAGAACTGGGGATTTCCGAAGGGCCACCTGGAATCAGGCGAGCCACCGGCTGACGCGGCGCGCCGCGAGGTCAGCGAAGAAACGGGGCTCCAGGAGCTGGTGCTGCACGGACCCATCAAAGTGATCGACTGGTATTTCCGCTTTCGCGGGAAGACGATTCACAAGTTCTGCCACTTTTTTCTGTTCGAGTCCCGCCAGGGCGAGCCGGTGCCGGAGGAAGCCGAGGGCATCACGGCCTGCGTCTGGCATCCGCTCGTCGAAGCGCGGGACACCGTGAGCTACGACAATGCACGCGACGTCCTGATGCAGGCCGCGGAAATGCAACAAGCGTTGGTACAGGCATGACTGTGGCGACCTCGGCGGCATATCCCGTCGTCCCGGTCTTCCTCCCCCGGCGCGACGCGCGACGCGCGGTGAAGCGTGGCTACCCGCGCGGCGCCGGAAACGTGCGCCTGTGCCGCAGCATCCAGGCGGTCGAGCGCCTGATCGAGCAGCGTCTCGTCGACGCGGTGGTGCTGGACGTCCGCAACTGCGACGGCCGTGGAATGACGCTGCCGGCGCGGTTTCCCCGCATTCCGATGTATGCGCTCTCTGCCGTCCGGCCCGATGACGGGCCGTTGCTGGCGTCGTGCCGCGACGCCGGATTCACCGTGCTCGTGGAAGGGGTGGACAACGCCGTGGCCGGCGAGTGGATCGCCGCCCGTACGGCACAGGTGGCGCGCCGCACGGCGCTGGCCGATGCGCCCCGGCTCCTGCGACTGACCGATCGCCTGCAGCTCGCGGCGTGGAACGAGGTCCTGCGGCGCGCCGGAACGCCCACCAAAACCGCCCACGTGGCGCAGGCGCTGCGGGTGACGCGCGAGCACCTGTCGCGCGAGTTCGGGGCGGGGGGCGCGCCGAACCTCAAGCGTGTGATCGATCTCGCCCGGGCGGCCTGCGCCGCCGACCTGCTCGGGAACCCGGGGTATACGGTCCGCTGCGTCGTGCGGATTTTGGGCTATGCTTCCCCGAGCCATTTGGCTGGAGCAGCCCGACGCGTAGCTGGCGCGACACCAATGGAGCTGCGCGAGTTAGGGCCCCGCGGCGTCCTGACACGGTTTATGAAAGGAAGAACCAGGTCCCGTGTCTAGTTTTTGCCGCTCTGCGCCGCCTTCCCCCGCCCTGTACTTAGTGATATTTTTCACAAACTTTCAACCATCGGTCCCATGGCCACTGATTCGATTCTGCGTCCCGGCGAGCTGAAAGACCTCCTCCTCAAGGAAATCAAGGCGGCCGATCTGGCGGACATCGACGTCCGCGAGGTCGGCACCGTGCTCGAGGTGAAGGACGGCATCGCCCGCATTTACGGGCTCACGTCCGCGATGGCGGGTGAAATGGTCGAGTTCAAGGTGTCGGCGACCGGGGAGAAGATCACTGGCCTCGCGCTGAACCTCGAAGAGGACAACATCGGCGCCGTCATTTTCGGCGACTATCTCCAGCTGCGTGAGGGCGACGAGGTGCGCCGCACCGGCCGCGTGCTCGAGGTGCCGGTCGGTCCCGCCATGGTCGGCCGCGTGGTCGACGCGCTCGGCCGCCCCGTGGACGGGCTCGGCCCGATTCACACCACGAAGACGCGCAAGGTGGAAGTCATCGCGCCCGGCATCATCAAGCGCCAGCCCGTGAAGGAGCCGCTCCAGACCGGCATCAAGGCGATCGACTCGATGATTCCGATCGGCCGCGGCCAGCGCGAGCTGATCATTGGAGATAGAGGAACAGGCAAGACCGCGATCGCGATCGATACGATCATCAATCAGAAGGGGCAGGGCGTCATCTGCGTCTACGTCGCGATCGGCCAGAAGAACTCGACCGTCGCCGGCGTCGTCGAACGCTTGAAAGAGCACGACGCGATGGATTACACGATCGTCGTCGTCGCATCGGCGTCGGAGCCCGCGCCGATGCAGTACATCGCGCCCTACGCCGGCTGCACGATGGCCGAGTACTTCATGTATGACGAGAAGAAGGCGACGCTGTGCGTGTACGACGACCTGTCGAAGCAGGCCGCGGCGTACCGCCAGCTGTCGCTGGTGCTCCGGCGGCCGCCCGGTCGCGAGGCCTATCCCGGCGACGTCTTCTATCTCCACAGCCGCCTCTTGGAGCGCGCCGCCAAACTGTCCGACGAAATGGGCGGCGGCTCATTGACTGCGCTGCCGATCATCGAGACGCAAGCGGGCGACGTCTCGGCCTACATCCCCACGAACGTCATCTCGATCACCGACGGGCAGATCTTTCTCGAGACCGACCTCTTCTACTCGAACGTGCGTCCCGCGGTGAACGCCGGCATCTCGGTCAGTCGCGTGGGCGGCAACGCGCAGATCAAGGCGATGAAGCAGGTCGCCGGGCGGCTGCGCCTCGACCACGCGCAGTACCGCGAGCTCGAGGCGTTCGCGCAGTTCGGTTCCGAGCTCGATCCCGCGACGCAGAAGCAGCTGGCGCGCGGCGCCCGCGTGGTGGAAGTCCTGAAGCAGGCGCAGTACCAGCCGATGCCGGTCGAGCAGCAGATCATCGTGATCTTCGCCGTGACGAGCGGCCTGATCGACGACGTCGAAGTCCCCGCGATCAAGGAGTGGGAGAAGGCCTTGCTCGAGTTCATGGCGGCGCAGCATCCGAACATCGCCGAAGAGATCCGGACCAAACGCGCGCTGTCGGACGATTTGAGCGGCCGGTTGCGCAAGGCGATCGAGGAGTACAAGGCGCTGTAATGGCCAAAGCGCGCGAGCTGAAGCGGCGCATTCGCTCCGTTCAGAACACGAAGAAGATCACGAAGACGATGGAGCTGGTCTCCACGTCCAAGCTCAAGCGCGCCCAGGATCGCGTGGTCGGCGCGCGGCCGTACGCCCAGGCGCTCGCCGAAGTCATTGGACAGTTGTACTCGCCCGAACTGGCCGAGCGGTTCCCGCTCTTGCGCCAGCCTGGCGATTCTGCGCGAGGCAAAGGCGTGCGGCGCGCGGCGTTGCTGCTGATAACGTCGAACCGGGGGCTGTGCGGCGCGTTCAACGCGAATCTGATTCGCGAAGCCCGGCGCCGACTGGCCGAGCTCGAGGCGCAGGACGCGCACACCGAGCTGCATCTCATCGGCAAGAAGGGTGTGAGCTTCTTCAAGTTCACGAAGCGCAACATCGCGTCGCAGCGCGTGGACATCGGCGACAAGCCGACGTTCGCGCACGCCGGGGAGCTGATGAAGCCGCTGATGGACCGCTTTGCGAACGGTGACCTGGACGAAGTGGATGTCGTATTCGCCAAGTTCAATTCGGCGGTATCGACACCGCCGACGACGCTGCGGGTTTTGCCCGTGACTCCACCGGAACAGCGGCGGTCGGGCGGTCAAGAAACAAAGGCCACGGTCAATTACATCCTGAAGCCGTCGGCCGAAGAGATCCTGCGCCAGCTCCTTCCTTTATATGTGCAGAACCAGATGTACCGGGCGCTGGTGGAGACGGCGGCGGCCGAGCACGGCGCGCGGCGTACGGCGATGAAGAATGCAACGGATGCGGGCAGCGACATGTTGACTCTCTTGCAACGCACGTACAATCGCGCGCGGCAGGCCCAGATCACTCAGGAGCTCGCCGAGATCGTCGGCGGTGCGGAAGCCCTCAAAGGCTAGGTGTCTGGTGTCTGGTGTCTGGGCCCCAGACACCGGACACCAGGCACCAGAAACCCAAGGATTCTCAATGGCAACGAAAGCCAGTGAACAACAGCACAACGTTGGCAGAGTCGTCCAAGTTATTGGACCAGTTCTCGACGTCGAGTTCGAGCCCGAGCAGCTGCCCGAGCTCTACAACGCCATTACGGTGCAGGTGGACTCGAACCGCCTCGTCGCCGAGGTCGAGCAGCACATCGGCCGCAATCAGATTCGCGCGGTGGCGATGAGCTCGACCGACGGCGTGGTGCGGGGCATGGAAGTCATCGACACCGGCCAGCCGATCACCGTCCCCGTCGGCAAGCCCGCGCTCGGCCGCATCCTGAACGTCATTGGCGAGCCGGTGGACGAAGGCGCGCCAATCCCCAAAGACGCGGAGCGCTGGCCGATTCACCGCGGCACGCCGGCGTTCGTGGACCTCGAGCCCAAGACGCAGGTCTTCGAGACCGGCATCAAGGTCATCGATCTGATCGCGCCGTTCGTGAAGGGCGGCAAGATCGGGCTGTTCGGCGGCGCGGGCGTCGGCAAGACGGTCGTGATTCAGGAGCTGATCAACAACGTCGCCAAGGCGCACGGCGGCAAGTCGGTGTTCTGCGGCGTGGGCGAGCGGACGCGCGAGGGCAACGATCTGTATCTCGAGTTCAAGGAAGCGCACATCCTCGAGAACGTCGCGCTGATCTACGGCCAGATGAACGAGCCGCCGGGCGCGCGGCTGCGGGTCGGGCTGACCGGCCTCACGGTCGCAGAGTACTTCCGCGACGTGGAAGGCCAGGACGTGCTGGTGTTCATCGACAACATCTTCCGCTTCACGCAGGCGGGATCGGAAGTGTCGGCGTTGCTCGGCCGCATGCCGTCCGCCGTCGGCTACCAGCCGACGCTCGCGACCGAAATGGGCGAGCTGCAGGAGCGCATCACTTCGACGAAGAAAGGCTCGATCACATCGGTGCAGGCGATCTACGTGCCCGCCGACGACCTGACCGATCCCGCGCCGGCGACCGCATTCTCGCACCTCGACGCGACGGTCGTACTCGATCGCGCGATCGTGGAGCTCGGCATCTATCCCGCAGTGAATCCGCTCTCGTCCTCGAGCCGCATCCTCGACGCGCAGTACCTGGGCGATCGGCACTACAAGGTCGCTGTCGAGGTGCAGCGCATTCTGCAACGCTACAAGGATCTCCAGGACATCATCGCGATCCTCGGCATGGACGAGCTGTCGGAAGAGGACAAGCGGCTCGTGGGTCGCGCGCGCCGCGTGCAGCGTTTCTTGTCGCAACCGTTCTTCGTCGCGTCGCAGTTCACGGGCCTCGAGGGCAAGTACGTGAAGCTCGAGGACACGATCGCTTCGTTCGAGCGCGTGGTGTCCGGCGAATTCGACGAGCTGCCCGAGCAGGCGTTCTACATGCAGGGCGGGATTGAGGACGTTGTCGCGCAGGCGAAGAAGATGGCATCGGTGTGATGCACGTCTCAGTGATTTCGGCCGAGCGCCAAGTGTTCGACGGCGAGGCGGACGCGGTAGTAGCGCCCGCCTACGACGGCTTGGTGGGAATTCTGCCGCGGCATGCGCCGTTCATGACGCTGCTGGGCGAGGGAATTGTCAAAGTCACCCAGTCGGGGGCGGCCCCAATCAGGCTCAAAGTGGCCGGCGGCTTCCTCCAGGTGGCGTCAAATGTCGTCAGGATCGTCGCTGGAAGTGCAAGTCCTGCAGTAGATTAGCCCACTCTATTGACTTTGTAACACGTTTTTCCAACCGTAGTCCGGGCTGCGGAGCTCGTTCCGCATTCGTCACCAACTTGGGTCCATAGCATCACCTCTTCCTAGGAGGAAGTCCATGAAGCGCATTATGACGGTACTCGCTGTCGCGGGGCTGTGTGCAGCAGCCGCAAAGCCCGCGATGGCGCAGGGCACGACGCTGGGGATCGGCGTCGGCATCACGAATCCGATGAGTGACTACGGCGACAAGAACGTGTACGGCGACAAGATGGGGTTCCATTTTGGTGTGGGCGGCAGTTTTGCGCTCGGCACCGCGCCGGTCCGTCTTCGCGTCGAAGCGACGTACACTCAGACGGCTCACCAGGACGCCGTTGGCAGCGGCAACACGAAGCTGATGGGCGGCATGGTCAGCGTGGTGTATCCCTTCGCAACAGCCGGTAAGATCAAACCCTACATTCTCGGTGGCGTCGGCCTCTACAACATCAAAGAGAGCCTTGCCGACACGTCCAAGACTTCCGTCGGCTTTGGTGGTGGCGCCGGCATCCGGTTCCCGATGTCGTCGGCGAGCCTGTTCGTCGAGGCGCGCTATCTGACGGCGAAGGCGTTCGACCTGACGTTCGCGCAGCTTCCGGTGACCGTGGGTCTGACCTTCCCGATGGGTGGCAGCAAGCACAAGTAACCGATCGCGGCGTGAGCCGCGTCACGCGGTAACGTCTAAACGGCGGCCCGTCAGCGCACTAGCGGACGGGCCGTCGGCTTTTCAGGGGACTCCTAGTTGACAGAAACTCTTGTCGTTCTTAACGATGTGGCGGTTTTCGCCACCCCAACTGGAGGCTCTGTTATGCGGAAGCTCTTTGGCGGGATGGTCTTCGCCGCCGTCGTCCTCGCGCTGCCGTCGATGGCGCAGGCGCAGCGACGTTCCAGCACGATGTCGATGGGCGGCGCCAAGCACGAGCTCGGCGTCGATCTCGGCGTCGCGTTCGTGAGTCCGAACTATACGGGCGGCAGCAGCGGGATCAACATTCAGACGCCGCTCGACGTCCGGTTTGGATTTGTGCCGAAGGCCGGCAGCAAAATGATGTGGGAGCCGCGCCTGTCCTTCACGTTCAGCACGATCAACGGCACGACGACCTATATCATGGCGCCACAGCTCAACGCGCTGTTCGCCAACAGCACGGGCGGACACAAACAGGGCATGTACTTCACCGGCGGCGCCGGCCTGGTCCTGGGTGACCTCGGCGGCGGCAGCGGCACTGCGCTGAAGCTCGAAGGCGGCATCGGCTGGCGGAAGCCGTACGAGAGCGCCGCGTGGCGTTACGAAGTCGGCGTGCAGTATGTGACGTCCAGCACCGAGCTCGGCCCCTTCGCCGACTACATCGCGATCGGTGGCCGCATCGGCATTTCACTCTGGCACTAGGATCTCCGTGGACGCAGCGGCGTTCCGGTTCACTTCCGGAACGCCGCTCGCGTGGTCGGGTAACCTTCGCACCACCTTCCAGGAGTTTGCATGCGTTGGTATCGCGCGCTGTTGCTGTCGATCATCGCCGCCGGATTTGCGACGTCCACCCAGGCGCAGGCGACGGGCCTTCCCAGCTTCAACGCACCCTATCGCGCGTTTAACCGCTCGGAGCTCGGGTTGGTGTTGACGTTTCCCAACGGCGGCGGGACGGCATTCGAGGGCGTCTATCGCATCGCGCAAGCGAAGTTCGACCTCGGCTTTCGCGGCGGCATCTATGCGCCGGGCGGCGGCGGCAGCTCCGTGCTGCTCATTGGCGCCGAGGCACGCGAGCGCGTCGTGACGCACACTGAGGACTTCCCGCTCGACGGAGCCCTGATTCTCGGCATCGGCGGCGAGTTCGTCAGCGGCAACTCCGCGGTGACGATCCCGGTCGGCCTGTCGCTCGGCCGGCGCGTGGAGCCGCAGGGTTCGAAGGTCAGCATCGTGCCCTACGTGCAGCCGACGGGACTCCTGGTCGCGGGAAACGGCAACTCCGATTTTCTGTTCGCGCTCGGGCTTGGCGCCGATTTCCGGCTGTCGCCGCGGTTTGACGCACGGATCAGCGCCGGCTTGGGTGACATCGAGGGTGTGTCACTTGGCGCCGTGTGGGTGCATTAGGTTGACACAGATTGACTTGGCGAACGTGAATTCCTACCGTAGGACCGTCAACGAGCGCCGTCAGTGACTCAACCGTCTCTCTCGAGGTGGAGGATAGCCATGAAGCGCATGCTCACCGTCGTAGCGGCAGCCGCGTTCACGGTTGCACCACTCGCGGCGCAGTCGCTCGGGATGCCGAACTGGAGCAGTCCGAAGGGCGGCACCGGAGTGACAATCAGCGGCGATCTCGCGATGCCCAACGCGGACCTCGGCAAGGGGACGGCGTTCGGCGCGCGCGCCACGCTCGGCCTCGCCAACATCAGTCTCACCGCCGGGCTCGGGAGCTGGAAGCCGAAAGGTTTGAGCGACAGCTATACGTCGGTCGGCGGCAAGGCGTCGTTCCGCGTGATCGGGGGGAGCTTGATCCCACTGTCGATCGCCCTCGAGGCAAGCGGCAACCACGTCAGCGCGGCCAACGGTGACTCGTCGCTCTTCCGTTTCGGCCTGGGCGGCGCGGTCAGCGTCAATGTCCCGACGCCGGGACTCAGCATCGAGCCGTACCTCGCGGTGCAAAACCGCTGGTACAAGTACTCCGGCGTGAGCGGCACGAACTCCAACATCGCGTGGACGCTCGGTGCCAATGTGGGACTGGGGATGATCGGCCTGCATCTCGCCTATGATTCCGAGAACTTCGGCGGCGGGACGAAGGGCGGCATCATCGGCATCGGCGCGCACGTCGCGCTCAAGGCTCCCATAGGGATGTAAGTGGCAGTAGCTTTGGGACGCGCCGTCCACCGTGGACGGCGCGTCCCTTTTTTTATCCGGGAGATTCGTGACTCGTTTTGCGATGCGTGCCGGACTGACGGTGCTCGCCGGCGTTCTCACCCTGAGCGGCTGTGCCATAACGTTCGACGCCACCGAGCTCGGCGTGCCGACCTCGATGGCGGAGTCGGCGCGCGCCCCGGTCCAAGGGACCGCGTTCAGCGTGACGAAGCACCCGGTATACATGTTCTGGGGACTCGTGCTCGCCGCGAAGCCGAGCGCGGAGGACGTTCTGGCCGGGCAGGTGGGGACGGGGGGCCGTATCGCCAATTTGCGGATCAAATCGCGCGCCCGCTGGAGCGATCTGCTGGTGACCGCCTTGACCTTCGGCTTTGCGAGCCCGCGATCGGTGACGTTCGAAGGGACGGTCGTGCCTAGCGGTACGGCTTCGACTTCGTCCACACCACAATAACGCCGCACGCGGCGTTCGACCCGGTGTATTCGCCGGGAGTCTCGCCGGGGCCGCGATAGACCTCGATCCCATAGACATCGCGAATCGGCGTGCTCTCGTCGAACGAGTGAACCTCGATCCCGTCGATGTACCACTGCGGGTGGCATTGCGGTGTCCGTACCATGACGGCCGCACACTCGAACTGCGCCTGATTGCACTCGATGCGAACGCCGCGGATCGAACGCAATGCTTCGCCGACGGTGTTGAAACCTTGCTTTTTTATCTCATCCCAGCGGAGGTAGGCGCCCAGCTTGCGCTGGCGGCGCCGCTCGAAGTCTGCGTACCGGGGCATGAGGGCCTCGGCACGCGCCTGCACGACGACGGGAGGAAGCCGATAGCCGTTGAAGTCGATCGGGAAATCACCGGCAACCGTTGCTGAGTCGCGCATCCGGACCGCGAAGGCCGTGCTGTCATAGCCGATGGCGGTGATGCGTATGTCCAAAGTTCCGTTTGGTAAGCCTGATGCCTGGAAACGTCCTGACGAATCGGTCGTGAAGCTCAGCCCGTCCGTGCCAATCCGAACTACTGCCCCGACGATAGGATTGCCCATCTCGC
>DATJKA010000105.1:0-69767 GCA_035491815.1 Gemmatimonadales bacterium
GGCATCGCGGCGCTACTCGGTGCCGCGAAGGCCATCGTGGCGATGCCGCGCACGGCGCGCTCGATTGTGTTCGTGGCGACCACGGCGGAAGAGAGCGGGTTGTTGGGGAGTGAGGGATATGTCGCCCAGCCGATCATTCCGCTCGTGCAGACGGCGGCTGTGTTGAATCTCGACGTCACCAACACGCGCGGCGCTACACGCGACATCGCCGCCCTCGGCATGGATCGCTCGACGTTAGGCCCGGAGTTCGAGGCCGCGGCGCGTGCCGAAGGTCTGACCGTGAAAGCGCAGCCCGACGTCCGTGGTGCATTCTTCCGTTCGGATCATTTCCCGTTTGCGCGCGCGGGCGTGCCGGCCCTTTCGATCGAGCCGGGACTCGACTTTGTCGGCCGGCCGCTCGGTTGGGGCAAAGAGCAGGCGGATCTATACAATGCGCAGCGTTATCATCAGCCGAGCGATGAGTACCAGCCGTCGTTCCGGTACGCGGGGATGGCGCAGGAGGTCCGCGTGACGGTGCGAACGGCCCGTGCCGTCGCCAATGACGCGACGTTGCCGCGCTGGTTGCCGTCGTCGGAATTCCAGAGGCCGCGGCGATAGAATGCAGGATGTTGCACGATAAGGACGCATCGGAACATACGCAGTGACAATGGGTTAATCTCCGGCGATTGCCTATTGGACAGGCGGCGGGTAAGTTTGCGCCCGTTTTTGACCCGCGGCACCAGATGTCCCCGACCTCGTCACTCCTGGAGCGGCGGTTGGAGATTCCCTCCACACATACAGTGCCTTTGTCGTGGTTGTATGAGGCTGCCAGTTTACCCATCCAATATCGGACCCTCATGGAGGTCGTGCCGGAGCCGGCGCGCGATCCCGAGCGTGTCGCGCAGCTGCGCGAAGAGATCCTGCATTACAAGGAATCACTCGCGATCATCCGGAAGCAAAAGGACTCGGGGCTGTGGGGCGCGAATCTCCTCGCACCTGGTCCCGCGAAGGCGATGGGGTGGAAGGAAACGGGCACGGTCTTTCAGTACCGCCGTTTGCTCGAGCTGGGCTGGCCGGCCGACGGGCGTCCGTTCCGCCTCGCCGATCGTTTTTTGTTCCGGCTCCTGTCGCGTGACGACGATCCGACGCTACTGGTAGAGTTTCAGCGGCCCGCGAAGACCGACGCGGGACTCGGGCTCTGGGCGCGCAGCATGGGTGCGCAAGCGGCTGCGGCGGCGCTCGCCCGGGGTGCGCACCAGGACGATCCACGGCTGCGCGGGGCGGCGCATCGCATCGCGAGTGACATTTCGATGTATCTGCGCAGTGAAGTCGCGCAGAAGCCGTTCAAAAAGGCCCAGGGCAAGACCGTGCTGGATCCCCTCAACTACACGCCGACGGTCTTTTCCGTCGAGATGCTCGCGTTCATGCCGGCCGTGCAGCGCGAGCGCGCAGGGTTCCTCGATCGCCTCGCGGCCTTTTTCTCGATCCCGACACCCCGGCGGGAGTTCTACGTCCTCGCGGGCAAAAAGCAGCTCCGGCCGCTATTCGAGATTCTGGGCGACCCGCTGCATTCCGACGCACAGGGCCACATTGAAGACGTTCCGTTTGCGCTGTATTGGCTGGAGTTGTTGACTAGGCTGGGTATCGTGCGCCAAGTGACGAGCGCGGCTCGCGTGCTCGCCCGGCTGTTTAGCGAATGCGATGACCAGGGCATCTGGGCTCCGGCCGGCTTGCGGGTAATGCCGAAGTCAGAGAACCCTGTCGTTTCGCACTATTTCCCTCTGGAAGGCCCGGGCAAGAGTCCGGCCCAGCGCCAAACTGACGTCACGTTCCGCCTCGCGCTCATCGCGAAGCTCTTGGGGATGCCGCTCAACGTGATCTGATTGGCCAATCGTTCAGGCAAGTAGTAGTATTTACTACTACAATGGCGATCGATCTGACCCCATTCGGCTTCACGCCGACCGAGTCAGTTGTATATGCAACATTGCTGCGGCTTGGGCCCGCGACCGGCTACGCCGTGGCCCGCGGAGCGCGGCTCGCTCGCGCTAACGCCTACAGCGCGCTCGAGGGCCTCGTCACCCGCGGCGCGGCGGCACGCACGCCGCCGCCAACGCGGCCGGCGCGCTATCGTCCGACCGATCCGCAGGCGCTGCTCGCGCACCTCGCGACCCTCCAGGGTGAGGCGCTCGATCGCCTCGGCCGCGACCTCCGCGGCTTCTCCCGACCTGGCGATCCCGTCACCCGGGAGATCGCCGGAGGCCGAGCGGTGGCGAATCTCATCATCCAGCTGGTGGCGCGCGCGGAGCGGAGTGTAGAAGGAATCATGGCCGCGGAGTTGTGGCGACCCACGATCCCCGCCTGGCGCCGCGCCGAGGGTCGCGCGCGGCTCGCGGTTCGGCTGCGTGGCGACTTGCCGGCCGACGCCCCCGCATGGCTCACATCCGCCGCGGACGACGCTCCGGACGCGACGATGCTTCTCGTGGACGAGTCCCAGCTCGTCTTGACCTGGGGAAGCGCTGACAGTGTCAGCGGGCTCTGGACGTCTCATCCCCTCATCACGCTGCTCGCGCGCCGCGCGTTGCCGTCCCCATGAGCAGATGGCTCGTGGTCGCGCTGCTATGCCTCGCAGGGTGCCGAGCAGCGCCCATCCCGCCGGAGCAGCGCTATCCAGCCGGCACGCCGTTCCGGGCGCAGAATCGGGTCATCGATGGGACGGAGATCCGGATGATCGACACCGGCACTGGGACGCCGGTTGTCTTCATCCATGGCATTGGAGCTTCGATATATGGTTGGCGATATCAGCTACCTGCGGCAGTCGCGGCAGGCTACCGCGTCATTGCATTCGACAATCGCGGCTTCGGCTTCTCCGGCAAGCCACGGGGGGGGCAGGGGTACAGCAACGCCGACTACACGCGGCTCGTCGTCGCGCTGCTCGACTCTCTCGGCATCTCGAGCGCGGTGCTGGTCGGTCATTCGATGGGGGGCGCAATCGCCGCTGAGGTCGCACTGCGGTATCCGGACCGGGTGCGGGGAATGGTCCTGATAGACGCCGCCGGTTTTGGCGTGCGCTGGCCCGGCGTACTGAGAATCGCGCGCTGGCCCTTTGTCGGAGCCGTGGCGACTGCTTTTCGAGGGCGCTGGGTGACGGGCCGGATCGTCCGATCGATGTTCGCTAATCCGTCGAAAGTCACCGAGGCTGATGTCGATCAGTACTACGCGCCGGTCCCGGACCCTGACTTCGGACGTGCGTTGCGGAGCGTGCTGCGACAATTCAGGTTCGATACGCTCGGCGGCGGCCGCCTCGCGCAGGTACACACGCCGACGCTGATCCTGTGGGGTGATGCCGATCGCTTTATCCCGCTGGCGGTGGGCACCCGGTTTGCTCACGAGCTCCCGCGTAGTGAATTCGTTCTGGTCTCCCACGCCGGCCATGACGCGCCCGAGGAAGCGCCGGACGAGGTGAATCGGGTGTTGCTGGCTTTTCTCAAGAATGGATTGTCCCGCGTTCCGGAAAACGTGGCGATCGCGAGCTCGAAGTATTAGATTTCGTCAACCAAACGGTTGACGATTTAGACATGCCTCCTAAGCTTAGCAACGACAGAGCATTGCGCATTATCGCCGCGGCTCGCGAAGAGTTCTCTAAGCGGGGGTTCGCCGGTGCGCGCGTCGAAGAAATCGCTCGCCGGGCAGTCGTCAACAAACAGCTGCTCTTTTACTACTACCACTCCAAGCGCGGGCTCTTTCAGGCGGTGCTCGAGCAGTCTCTCGGTGAGCTCGAGGCGGCGCTCGCGCGGGTGACGTCGCCCGCCGGGCCGCCGATCGAGCGGCTGCGCTCGACGCTCCGGGCGCAATTCGAGTTTCTCGCCGGTCATCCTGAGCTCGTGTCGCTGCTGGGGCAGGGGAAGAGCGCGGCCTTTGGGCCGGCGATCAAGCGCTTGGTCGTGCTGTTGGCGGAAGGCCAAGGGCTCGGCCAGGTGCGGGATGATCTCGATCCGCACCTGGCCGCCGCCCAAGCCCTGATTTTGATGGTCGGCTATCTCAACATGGAAACCGTTGTCGCCGCGAGCGCGCGGCCACTTGGTGCAGACGAGCCGGCGCTGCGGCAGCGCTGGCGCGACGCGGCCGTTGATCTAGTGGTGGCCGGAGTGAGCGCGCGCTAGGATCGGCGCCTCAGTCTCGAAGATCAAGTGACCCGCTTCGAATCGTGCCCCTCGCAGTGCGAGCGTGAGGACCTCGCCTAGGTCTTCGACCAAATGGACGTCCAACGTTTTCCGGACGTCTTCCGGCAGATCCTCGAGATCGCGCTCGTTTTCCTTCGGCAGAATCACCGACGTGATCCCTGCCCGCACGGCGCCCAGCACCTTCTCTTTCACTCCTCCGATCGGCAGTACGCGGCCGCGCAGCGTGATCTCACCGGTCATCGCGATGTCGTGTCGAGCCGCGCGCCGTGACAGCGCGGACACGAGGGCTGTCGCCATCGTGACGCCGGCCGACGGACCGTCCTTGGGGATCGCGCCTGCGGGCACGTGCACGTGAATGTCGGTGTCGATGAAGGCGCCCTCGGGAATGCCCAGCAAGTCCGCATGCGACTTCGCATAGGTCAGCGCGGCGCGTGCCGATTCCTTCATTACATCGCCCAGCTGGCCCGTGAGAACGAGCTCGCCCTTGCCGCGCATCACGCTCGCTTCCACGAACATGATGTCGCCGCCGACCGGCGTGTAGTACATCCCGGTTGAGACGCCGACCTGATCCTCGCCGGCCATGCGCTCCGGATGAACTTTCGGCCGCCCGATGAGATCGGGCACGTCCGCCGGCGCGACGGTCACCTGCTGCGCCGCGCCATCGGCGATCTTCCGCGCGACTTTGCGGCCGAGCTTGCCGATCTCTCGTTCCAGCTGACGGACGCCGGCTTCCCGCGTGTAGCTCGCGATCATTTCGCCCAGCGCCTTGTCGGTCAGCGTCAGCTGATCTGACCGCAGCCCGTTCTCGCGGAGCTGGCGCGGCACCAGGTAGCGCTTGGCGATTTCGAGCTTCTCGCGCTCGGTGTAGCCCGCGAAGTTGACCGTCTCGAGGCGATCGAGCAGCGGCCCCGGAATGCTCTGGATGAAGTTCGCCGTGGCGATGAACAGAACCTCCGACAGGTCGAACGGCACGCCGAGGTAATGATCGGTGAACGAGTCGTTCTGCGCCGGATCCAGTACCTCGAGCAACGCCGCGGCGGGATCGCCCTGGAAGGAGATTCCCAGCTTGTCGACCTCATCGAGCAAGAAGATGGGGTTCTTCGCCCCTGCCTGCTTCATGCCCTGAATGATCCGGCCCGGCATCGCGCCGACGTAGGTGCGGCGATGGCCGCGGATGTCAGCCTCATCGCGTGCGCCTCCCAGGGAGATCCGGACGTACGGCCGGCCCATGGCGCGCGCGATGGACTTCGCGATCGACGTCTTCCCGACGCCGGGCGGTCCGACGAACAGCAGCGTCGGTGCGCGTGCCGCGCGGTCGTCTTCGTTCCCGGGCGCCTCTTCCTTGGGCTGCTGCTGGCGCAGCTGGCGGACCGCGAGGAATTCGAGCACCTGGTCCTTCACGTCCTGGAGCCCGTAGTGATCCTCCTCGAGGATTTCCGCCGCCCGCTTCAAGTCGAGCGACTCTTCGGTCCGCTTATTCCACGGCAGCTCGGCCACGGTCTCGAGGTAGGTACGAATGACCTGCGCTTCCATGGACTCGCGGCCGGCGCGCTCGAGGCGCGCGAGCTCGCGATCGACTTCCTTGCGCGCCGCCTCGGGCAGGTCGAGCGCGTCGAGGCGCTTCTTCAAATCATCGGCCTCAGCCGCGTCGCCTTCCTCTCCCAGCTCTTTCCGGATCGCCTTCATCTGCTCGCGGAGCAACATCTCGCGCTGGCGCTCGCCCAGCTCTTCTTGCACCTGCGACTTGATGTCTTCCTGCGCGTCGAGCACGGCGATTTGCCGTTGTACGTGCACGAGGATACGGCGCAGCCGGTCTTCCACGGCCAGCGTCTCGAGCAGCTGCTGGCGCTCGGCGGACTGAATGTCGAGATGGCCGGCGACCAGATCGGCAAGCGCGCCCGGGTCGCTCACGCCCTGCAGCACCTGTTGGACGACGTCCGTGGGCAGGCCCGATTTCTGGCCCAACTCCCCGGCGCGCTCGCGGACCTCGCGATGCAACGCAACGAACGCCGGATCCTTCTCATTCAGGGGGGCGAGGTCGAGTGTTTCCCTCACGGTCGCCTCGAGGTACCCGTTCGTCTCGGTATAATGGACCGCGGTTCCTCGGGCTTCGCCGTGCAGGACGAGCTGGACGCCGCCGAGATTTCGCTGGACCTGGCTGATCCGGGCAATGGTGCCGGTGGTGTAGAGCACGCCCGGTGAGACTTGATCGACGTTTTCTCTCTGGGCGACCGCGAAGACTCTGTGGTCGGACTGCTTGAGGGCGGCTTCTATGGCACGCAATGTCGCGGGACGGCCGGCACCGATGGGCGTCGCCACACCGGGGAACAGCACGGCGTCGCGCAACGGCAGCACGGGCAGACTCATCCGATCGGACATACCATCTCCAATTGTAGGATTTGTGGACCGCATACGGGCACCTGAATGCACCGTCTATGCCACAAAAAAACGGCGCTCGCGGCAGGGCCGTTCCACACAACGCCGCCAAACAGGCGCGGCCCTGCCAACTCGACGCGCCAAAAGCGGTTGCAACGTCGCAAGCTTGCGGCTAAATCTTAGTCCGCTAATGGATTCCGAATCAGCATGATCGATTCGCTGGCACAACGCCTGAGTCAGGCCCTCGGGTCCTCCTTCACACTCGAGGGGGAAATCGGGCGAGGGGGCATGGGGGTCGTGTATCATGCGCGCGACGAGCGGCTGAAACGTCGCGTCGCGGTGAAGGTGCTGCCCCCCGAGCTGGCGTTTCGGGAAGAAATCCGCATTCGGTTTCTGCGCGAAGCCGAAACCGCCGCGCGTCTCTCCCATCCGCACATCGTACCGATCCACTCGGTCGGTGAGGGACCGGACGGCCTCGTCTATTTCGTCATGGCTTACGTGGACGGTGAATCGCTCGCGGCGCGTCTCAAGCGCCGCGAGCGCCTGCCAGCCGAAGAAGCCCGCCGCATCATGATGGAAACCGCCGACGCCCTCGGCGCCGGCCATGCGCTCGGCATCATCCATCGCGACGTCAAGCCGGACAACATCCTACTCGAGGGCAGTCGCGGCCGAACCGTGCTGACGGATTTCGGCATCGCGAAGGCGCTGACGTCCACGACGGGGCCGGGCACGTTGACGGCGACCGGCGTCGCCATCGGCACGCCGCATTACATGAGTCCCGAGCAGGCGGCCGGCGATCGTGAGATCGACGGGCGCTCGGACATCTACAGCCTGGGCGTCGTGGGCTACCAGATGCTGTCGGGCGAGTTGCCGTTCTCAGCGCCGACCGTGCCCGGCATTCTGCTCAAGCAGATCACGGAGCAAGCGCCCAACCTCAAGGATCGCACGCCGACGTGTCCCGACGATCTCGCCTCCTGCGTCATGCGTTCGCTGGAAAAGGAGCCGGAGGCGCGCTGGCCGACGGCCGATGCGCTGCGCCGCGCGCTCGAGTCGCGCAGTGCGCCGCCCTATCGTCCGTCGCGCCGCACGAGCGGTGGGATCGGGAGCGGCATCGGCAGTGGCCTCGCGCGACCCGAAACGCGTCTCGGGGGGGGCGGCGGGGGCGGCTCTCCCGCTCGCATGACGGGCGGCGGGCGGGCGGAGCGGCGCCGCTCGACGCGCCCGCTCAAGAAGGATCCTAAGAGCGACCTCACGCCGAGTGGCGAGCCGCGCATGGTGGCGAAGTTCCGCGACTCGTTCGTCTCCTGGGCGTCGGTGTGCGGCGGCTTGACCGTCATCGATCTGATCACGGGCGGGGGACTCGGCTGGTCGCTGTTTTTCACGGTGCCGTGGGCGGCCTTCGGATTGCTGCCCAGCTACATGAAGCTGTGGCAGAACGGCTACTCGTGGCGCGACGTGCTGAATCGTCCTGCGGCGCCGGACGCACAGCTGGGATCACTCGCGGCGGGGTCACGCCGGCCACTCCCCGCGCCGGACGCCGATGAGTTCGGCAAGCACACGGAGACCGTTCGCCAGGCACGCAACGACCGCGAGGCGATTCTGAAAATCATGGATCGCGTACCGGCATCCGAGCAGAAGCTGCTGCCGGACGTGGTCGTTACGATCGACGGGCTGCTCAAGCGTGCGGAAGACCTGGCACGGATGCTTCACGGAATGAGCGCCGACGTCGACGACGGCGCGCTCGCGCGGATCGAGATCCGGATCGAAGCGGTGAGGCAGCACGAAGAAGGCACGGAGCGCGAGCGCCAGCTCAGCCTGCTCGAGCGGCAGCGGCAAGCGCTGAGCGACCTGCTCACCCGCCGCAAGCGGGTCGAGGAACAGATCGAGTCGTGTGTGTTGGCGATGCAGAACGTGCGATTCGACTTGCTGCGGCTACGCTCGGCGGGCGTGGCGGCGGTCCTCAGCGATTTGACGAACGCGACGCAGCAAGCGCGCGCATTGTCACGCGACGTCGATCACGCGATCGCGGCCGCCGGAGAAATTCGCGACGTGCTCAATGCCGCACCGCCCCTGACTCCGCCGCCGCCCCCCGGATCTCGTTTCCACTCCCCGTCGTAGGTTTTTTCCCGGCCCAGCAATCGCGCACCAACGCTGGGCCGTTTTCACGTTCGACGGCGAACTCGAGCAGCTCGACGAATCGATCCGCCGCGGCCTGGCAGCGCCCCGCGCGCAGCGCCGTGACCGCCGCAAGCTCGCGGTAGCGGGCGGACCCGGGTCGCCGGGCGACCGCCTCGCTCATCACACTGTCGGCCAGCGCTGGAGGCGCGTTCAATGCGATCTGGCTGAGCGCCTGGGTGAGAAACTCGCCGGGGAAGGGGTGGCGGAACGTCCCCCGCGCAGCCCGGAGTGCGCCGCGCGCTTGCTTCGCTGCATCGTCCCAGCGCGAACCGCGGACCAGTAACCAGGCAAGCGCCGCTTGCGCCTGCCCGGTGTCCGCGCCGGCGGCCAGCGCCTCCCGCAGCGCCGCGATCGCGAACGGCCGATTGCGCGCGGCTGCGAGCAGCGCGCGCATCAATAGCGCATCGGCGCGCGGTCCGCGCTCGAGCGCGACTCGGAGCAGCGAATCCGCGCCCGTCGTGTCGCCCTCCGCCAACTGGATGCCGGCGGTCCGGACCGTCCATTCCTCCACTTCCGGCTGCGCGCGCCGTGCGGCGTCGAGATACGGCAGCAGGTCACTGTCGCTCCGCCGGGCCGCCAGCACGTGCAGCATCGCGAGCGGCGACGTGCCGTCGACGCGCGAGCCGATGTGCATCAGCGAGTCGAATACGTCGTAGGTGTCGTCGTCCGGATCGAGGAAGCGGCGCGCGGCGACGAACTCGAGCCGCGGCCGGTTGTCGCTGTGTTCGAACGTCGCGCGGGCGATGAGGTTCGCGGTGCCGGAGTCGCCGAGCAGATAGCGGCCGAAGAGCTGCTCCGGCGCATCCACATTGAGCCACTCCCGGCCGAGCGTCGCCAGCGTACCGCCGGGACCGAACAAGCGCGCGAGCCAGGCGCGGTCATAGGCGAGCGGACGCGGTGACGCCAACACGATCAAATCGGACGTCCCGCCGAACCACACGTTCACATGGGGAAAGACTTCGTGGAGGCTCCGGACGATCCCCGCAACGACGGGGAGCGGCAGCTGGTAGAGCTGGATCCACTGGCAGAACACGCCGCTGTCGGAGAGGCGGCTGCGCGCGATCCGGAAGAATTCCGGCGTATAGAGCGTCGCGATGCCCGCGATCCAGGGATTCGACGGCTCCGACACGATGACGTCATACCGGCTGCGATCGAGCTGCAGGCCGCTGCGCGCGTCGTCAGTGACGAAGTGCACCGCCGGGCGCCGCAGCACCGAGTCGTTGACGCCGTAAAACAGACTGTCCATCGCGATGACGGCCGGCTCGATTTCGAGAACCTTGACCCGCGTCATGCCCGGCACGTCAGCGATGGCGCGCGCGGTCACGCCGGTGCCAAAACCGATCACGAGCGCGGAGGACGCGCCGGCGCGCGCGAGGACAGGCGCAATCCCGAGCATCAGCTGGGTGTCCATGTCGCCGCGATCGGAACCGTCGACTTTGCCGTTCACGCGGAGCGAGCGGCCGGCTTCGCCTTCCCACACGCTCACGGTGGCATTCGCGCCTTCACGGAAGGCGAGCTGGCGAACGCCGCGGTGCGCGAGAAAGCGCTCGCGCGCCGCATGGTCCATGGGCTCGCGCGCATAGATCGTGGGGCCCAAGTCGATGAGGCGTGTGCTCCAGCCCGGCGCGGCGAAGGCAGCGACCAGCGTCGCGGTCCCCAGCGCACCTGCGGCGAGTACGCGCACGCGGATCCGCCGGTCGAGCTCGGACTTTTCGACGATGCCGCGTGAGATCAGAATGGCGAGACCGAGGGCAGCGAGACCGGTGATGGCGAGCCCGACGCGCAGCGTCGTCTGGGTGCCGAGCGCCGCGATCAACACGAACCCGGTGAGCACCGCGCCCAGGATGCTTCCGATCGTGTTCAGTGCGTAGGCCGCCCCCACGTCCGCGCCGCGCGCCTCGCGCCGGTGCGCCACGAGATCGGTGAGCAGCGGGAACGTCATACCCATCCCGATCGCGGGAATGAGCACGACCGCGCCGACCGCGACGCCCATCAGCAGCAGGCGACCGGGAGCGCCGAGGTTTTCGATCTGGAAGACCGCGATGATATACATCGGCAACAGGCCGAAGAACACGAACAACCCCGCGGCGCCGACGCCGGTGATCCCTTGCGCGAGTGCCGCGCTCGCCGCGGTGTCCGGCCGGGGCGTGCTCCGCCGCGCGACGATCACACTCCCGATCCCGATGCCGAGCAGGAAGACGAGCAACACGAGCGTGAACGCGTACGTCGAGCCGCCGACGATCATGATCAGCACGCGCGTCCAGGCGATCTCATCGAGCAGCGACGCGAAGGCCGTGGCGCCAAGAAGCGCGAGCGCGAGGGTGTGAAGGGGGTCGCGGGGTCCCAGGGGTTGGGGGTCGGAGGTCGCCGCCGACAGATTCGTCTCGCGACCGAGCCGGATCGCCGTGACGCCGATCGCGAAATTGAGCAGCGCCGTCGCCCACAGGGACGCGCGCACACCCACGAGCTCGATCAGAAAGAATCCCGCGAGCGCCGTTCCGACCATCGCGCCGAGCGTGTTCAAGCCGTACAGCCGACCGAGTGAGGGCTTGAGCATGCCCCGATCCTCGCCCATGAGGGCTCGCGTCAGGACCGGCAGCGTCCCGCCCATGAGCGTCGTGGGAACGAGAAGGACGAGTGCCGCAAGTCCAAACCGGAGCGCCACGCTCGCGGTGCCGCCGAGCGCGAGGGCGCCCGCCGTTCCGACATAGATCCAATGCGCGACGCCGAGCACGAGCGGCGAGACGATTCCGAAAACACCGATCGCAATTTCGAGCCATCCGTACAATCGGGCTGGACGGCTCGAACGATCCGCGACCTTTCCCAAGGCCCACGCCCCCAGGCCCAGGCCCCCCATGTAGGCGGCGACGACGGTGGTGACGGATTGGATCGTCGAGCCGAACGATTGATACAGGACCCGGACCCACAGCAGCTCGTAGATCAGTCCGGTGACGCCAGAGAAGAAGAAGAGAGCGCTATAGAGGATCGCGGGCTTAGAACGCATGCAGCTCGCGAATGGCCTGCGCGAGATCCTCCACCTGGGGCAAGATGAAGTCTTCGAGGTCGGGGGCATACGCGACGAACGTGTCGGTCGAGGCAACGCGCTTTACCGGCGCATCGAGCCACGGGAAGCACTGATCCGCGATGTGCGCGGCCAGCTCGGCGCCGTAGCCCCACGACTGCGCGTCCTCGTATGCCACGATCACCTTGTTCGTCTTCTGAATCGACGCCTCGATCGTCTCCCAGTCGACGGGCGAGAGCGAGCGGAGATCGATGACTTCGGTGCTGAGGCCGTGCTGCTCCTCGACTTCTTTGGCCGCCACGAGCGCCCGTTGCACGACCGCGCCGTACGCGACAACGGTGACGCCGGTCCCCTCCCGCACCACCTTCGCCTTCCCGAACGGAATCATGAAGTTGGGACCGGGGTTCGGGGCTTTGTTGTAGGTCTGGCGGTAGAGGTGTTTGTGCTCGAGGAAGACAACGGGATCATCGCAGCGAATGGCGGTGCGCAGCAGTCCGTTCGCGTCCAGTGCGGTCGCCGGACAAATCACGCGCAGCCCCGGCACGGACGTGAACACCACGGCGCCGGTCTGCGAATGGTAGACGGAGCCGCCCTTCAGGTAGCCGCCGTAGGTCACACGGACGACCGCGGGCGCTGTGAATGCGTTGTTCGAGCGCCAGCGTAACGTCGCCAATTCATTGCGGAGCTGGTGATAGGCGGGCCAGATGTAGTCGAAGAACTGGATTTCGACGACCGGCTTGAGTCCGCGGGTCGCGAGCCCGATCGCCCGGCCCACGATGTTGGCCTCGGCGAGCGGCGAGTTGTAGACGCGGTCGCTCCCGAACTGGCGCTGCAACCCCCAGGTGACCTTGAAGACGCCACCCTTGCCCTTCACTTCCTTCAGGTATTGGTCGCGGCTCACGTCGGCCACGTCTTCGCCGAACACGACGATCCGGGGATCGCGCGCCATTTCGTCTTTCATGCACGCGTTCAGGAGGTCCACCATGGTGGTGGGCTCTCCCGTGAAATGCGGATCCTCTTCAGTGTCGAACTGCTCCGATGTGGGATCGACGTCCGGTGAGTACACCCAGAGCAGCGCGGACTCGGGCTTCGGCTGCGGCGACGCGAGCGCCATGTCGGCGGCGACCTGCACTTCTTCCTCGACCTGCGCCCGGATGGCCTCGATGTCCGCCTCCGTGGCGACGCCCTCCTCGATCAGCCGTTTCGGGAACGTGATCAGGCAGTCCCGCTTGGCCTCCTCATCGCGCTCGCGCAACGGCTTGTAGAGAATCTCGTCGTCGGAAAGCGAATGCGAGTACGGGCGTGTGACGTGCGCATGGACCAGCGCCGGCCCTTTGCGTTGCCGGCACCACTCGACGGCACGGGTTAACGCTTCATAGGACGCGATCGGGTCGCAGCCGTCGACCTCTACCACAAGGAGATTTGGGAAATTGCTCACGAGCTTGGAGACCGAGCCGCCCGCGGTCTGTACCTCGATCGGCACGGAGATGGCGTATTTGTTGTCCTCGATGAGGAACAGCACCGGCAGCTTGAGGTTGCTCGCGCTGTTGAGCGCTTCCCACCATTCGCCTTCGCTCGTCGTGCCGTCACCGGCAGAGCAGTAGACGACCTCGTCGTTGTGGCTCGGCTTGTCCTTGATCTCGTCGATCCGTTTGTAGCGAAGCCAGGCTTCGGCGCAACCGACCGCCTGGAGGAACTGCGTGCCGGTCGGGCTCGACTGGCTGACGATGTTGAGCTGCTTATGGCCCCAGTGCGACGGCATCTGCCGGCCGCCCGAATTGGGGTCGTCGGCGGCGCCGACCGCAGCGAGCAGCATCTCGGTCGGCGTCATGCCGAGCGTGAGACACAGCGCGCGGTCGCGATAGTAGGGGTAGAACCAATCGTAGCTGGGACGGAGCGCCTTACCGGCGGCCACCAGCACCGCCTCGTGTCCCGCTCCGGAGATCTGGAAGAAGATCTTGTTCTGCCGTTTGAGCTGGATCTCCTTGTCGTCGATGCGGCGCGACAGGAACATCAGGCGATAGATGTCCAGCAGCTCGGCCTTGGATAAGGCGCTGCTCGTTCGGCTCTGCTTCAGCGCCGTTGAGGCCGACTTGGGCGCGGTACGGGGACGCGGCGGCATGTCTGGAAAATAGCCTACCAGCGCTCGGTCTTCACGTCCGCCAAGACGCTGTGCAGCTCATTGAACGTCACAGCGCGCGGGGCGACGGGAAGCAGCGGACTCGTATACTCCGTCTGGGACCCGGTGACCTTGATGCGGAAGTTTGCAAATCGATTCTCGCCGAGATCGGCCGACACCAACACCCAGGCCTGGAAATCGGAGGGCACGCCCTCCTGTGTCACACGCAGACGGACTCGCTGCCGTCCCTCCGGCGTCGTCTCACTCGTCCAGGCGACGTGGTAGGTCGGAAGTGCGACGCCTTTCACCCATTGATCGAAGAACCAATCCATCGGGATCCCGATATGGTCTTCGGCGACGCGCTGAAAGTCGGCGGTCGTCGCACTCTTCCCCGCGAAGCGCTCGTGGAAATCGCGCATCAGGGCGCTGAAGCGATCGTCCTTTCCCGTGTTGAGGTCGAGCATCAGGATGCGCAGCATGTGCGTGATCCACGCGCCCTTCTCGTAGATCATGGCTTGGTAACCGTAGCGCCGCTCATTGGACGCATCGCGGTACCCGAGCCACGTCGCGCCGGCGTCGCGGTTGTCCTTGATGTTCTGCTGGTAGGTATCCAGGAATCGGAAGTACTCCTTGTTGCCTTTGCGGACGCTCTGCAGGTACCACAGCCCGCAGAAGGACGCCACGCCTTCGCTCAGCCAGGCGTCACGATAGGACGCGGGACGCACGCCGTTGCCCCACCATTGATGCGCGACTTCGTGGGCACGGAAGAACTGGTCGAACCCGTCGAGCGCCGTGTTCTGGAATGTTGCCCACGACAGGTCGATCATGCCCGGGAACGACACACCCTCGGCGTACGGAATCTCGGTGACGTAAAAGTGATCGAAGAGGGGCGGGCCGAAGGCGTGCGTGAACCACTTGAGACTGTTCGACACGTCGGCGGCAACAACCTGAGACATGTTCTTCTGACTGGCCATCATGTAGCCTCCGGACGCGATGCTCCGCCCCAGCGCCCGATGCGCTTCCTCGGACATCATGATGTCGAGGGGCGCCACGCCTTCCGCCTCAGTGTGATAGGTGTCGAACAACCCGAGGTTGAACGTGGCGAAGGGAGTCGGTCGCGACGTCACCCAATGCGTCGTCATCACCTTTCCGTCCAACGACGAGTCGGTGCGCGTGCCGATGCTCGCGAGCGGATACCAGCTCGGACTGTGGAAGACCATGTCGAACGATGCGGCGTCGCTGCCCTGTTGATTCCGCGGATACCACGCGGCGCCGGGATCGATGAAGAACCAGTTTACGTAGCGATCGATCAGATTACCGTGGTAGAACACCAGTAGCGACGCGGTGTCACCCGCCGCGAGGCGATGCGGCGCGCGCACCCACAGGTCCTCGTCATCCTTGGCCTTGAACGTAGCAGCCGGGGTGCCGTCGTTCCATCGAGCCGAATCGATCTGCAACTTCTCATGGAGCGCGAAATGGAGCCACGGACCCGTGGCCTCGCGTGCCGCGATCGACACCCGCGCCGCGGCGGCATAGTCGAGATCGGCGCCGGGAGTGGGTTTGAGCCACACCTCGAGCGCATAGTGTGGCGCGTCGAGTCGTTGGCGATAGTGCCACATGCCGGCGCTCCCCGGCAACGGCTGGGCGGGCGCAAATTCGGTGACCACCCACCAATGCGCGCCATAATGCATCTGACTCGCCGGACGCAGCAGCCGGACGGATTCCACGACGGCGGGGTCGTACATGAACACCAGCGGCGATCCGTGCTCGCGATGAATGTTGGCGAGGAAGAAGCCGTCCGGCTCGTCATTCAAGAGCGACGACATCACGCTCTCGTTGAACGTGTTCTCCTTCTGTCCCTTGAGGCTACCGATGAAGTCGCGCACATCCCCCGCCAGATCATCGGGGACCGCGCCGGGCCCAAACGACAATCGTTGCAACTGATCCTTCGTCGAATCCGAGAAGATCAAAATGAATTCGCCGACGCTGTCGTCCAGCGCAGGCGCTCCGACGGCATGCCGCAACGCCTCTTGTTCGGCGGGATGCGGCGGGGTGAGGCGGATGCGTCCGTTCCCGCGGAACACCGCACCGACGGTGCGGCCGCCGACGGGAGACAGCAGATAGAGCGTCCCCTGGACGAGGGAGATCTCCGCGGCGTCGCGACGCAACACGAAGTTCGTCACCGTGGCGACCCGGTTGGACAGGGGTGCGAGCTCGGTGATGTCCCGGTAGCGATCAAAGTAGGCGATGGACGATCCAGTATCGGCGGAAACCACGGCGAGCGCAGCGTAGAGCAGGAGCATGGGACGGCGACCCTGGAGACGGAGACACGGTTAATCTGGCAACTCGGTCCGGTAAATAGAAGTAACTTGAGTCATGGACGAAGCCGCCAAGAAGACCGTCCTGCGCCATTTCCCTTATGGCCTGTACGTCGTCACCGTCACGACGGCCGGGGGGGGCGACGAGCACGCCATGACCGCGAACTGGCTGACGCAAGCGGCGTTCGAACCGCCCATGCTGGTGGTCGCCGTCGAGAACGCATCGAAGACCATCGGCATGATCCGCAACGCGCACCACTTCGCGATCAACCTACTCCTCAGCAGCCAACGCGATCTCGCGGGCAAGCTCGGCCGCAGCGCCGAGCAGGCGCCGCAGAAGCTGAAGGGGATAAAAACGAAACCGGCGCCCCTCTCGGGAGCGCCGATCCTCGTCGATGCGCTGGGATGGGTCGAGTGCCGCGTGGTCGCGACGCTACCCGCCGGCGATCACACCCTCGTGCTCGGCGAAATCGTCAACGCGGGCGTCGAGCACGACGGTGAGCCGCTGACGCTCAAGGACGCCGGCTTCAAATACTCAGGGTGACGCCCGCCGGTAGACCACCTTCCCACCCACAATCGTGAACCGCGGCTTGATCGTGCCGAGGGAGTCCGGCGGCACGACGAACGGATCGCGATCGAGCACGACGACGTCGGCGAACCGGCCGGCCGCCAGCGTACCCCATTTCTGCTCGTTGAACGTCGCCCACGCGTTGCCGTAGGTATACGCGCGCAGCGCCTCGCCCACGGAAATCTTCTGCTCGGGCACCCACCCATTGGGGTTCTTCCCGTCCAGTGTCCGGCGCGTCACAGCGGCGTAGACGCCGAGCATCGGGTCGAGCGGCGCGACCGTCCAGTCGGAGCCGAACGCGAGCGGGGCTTCGGTATCGAGCAAACGGCGGAACGCGTACGTCGTCTTGATCCGCTCGGGGCCGATGCGTTTCTCCACCCAGCGGCCGTCGTCGATCGCGTGGTAGGGCTGCATGGACGGCACCACGCGCCGCTGCCCGAACAGCGGAATCTCCTGCGGCCTGAGATGCTGCGCGTGCTCGACGCGGAAACGCCGGTCGCGTGCGCCGTGCGCGCGCGCGACGCTGTCATAGATCGCGAGGATGATCGCGTTCGCGCGGTCGCCGATCGCGTGCACGGCGATCTGCAGCCCCGCGGAATCGGCGGCGCCGACCCAGGCCCGCATGTCGGGCTCGGGTTGATGCATCAGGCCGCTGTAACCTGCCGAGTCGGAGAACGGCTCGAAGAAATACGCGGTACGTGAGCCGGCCGAGCCGTCCATGTAGCCCTTCACGCCGCCGATCTTGACCCAGTCGTCGCCCCGGTCGTGCGCCGCGCTGTCGGCGACGGCGCGCCAGTCTTCGATCGGCAGATAGAGCGACACGCGCGCGGTCATGCGGCCCGCCCGCTCCATGCGCTTGTACGCCGCGAGATTCGCCCACGACGCCGACATGTTCGCCGTCGCCGTGACGCCGAGTGAGGCCGCGTACGCCAGCGCGCGTGCCACGGCCGAGTCTTGCTGCTCGGCCGACGGTGCCGGGATCGCGGCGCCGATCAAGTCTTGCGCGTTGTCCTTGAAGATCCCGGTCGGCTCGCCCCGCGCATCGCGCAGCATCTCGCCGCCGAACGGCACCTTCGAGTCCTTCGTGATCTTCGCCGCGCGCATGGCGGCGGCGTTCGCGAGCGCTTCATGACCGTCGAGCCGGTTGATGAACACGGGATTGTTCGGCGTCACCGAGTCGATCCACTCGTGGCGCGGCAACGGCGCGCCGGGCCAGAGCGTGTGATCCCAGTCGCCGCCGAGAATCCACTCGCCCGGCTTCAACCGGCCGGCGTATTCCTTGATCCGGCGGACGAACTCTTGCGGCGTGGCGGCATTACGGAGGTCGACCGACACCAGCTGGAAGCCGCCGTCGACGAAATGCGTATGCCCGTCGGAGAGGCCGGGAATCACCAGCCCGCCGGCGGCGTGCAGCACCTCGGTGTTCTTGCCGACATAGCGGGCGATTTCGGCCGAATCGCCGACCGCGAGAATCTTGCCGCCGCCGATCGCCACGGCGCCGGGACGGCCGCGCCCGGTGGACAAGCCGGTCCAGACCGAGCCGCCCTGGATGACCAGATCGGCCTTGGAGCCGCAGGCTGCGAGCAATAACAAAGCAACGACGGACGACGCACGACGCACGGTCTTCCTCCTAGCGGAGTTTGGTGATGCGGCGGATCGTGTCGAGCGCGGCCATCGGACTGGGGCCGGGCTCGGGCGATTTCGGTTTGCCGGAGACGCTCAAGCCGTCGCGAATGTCGAGCAAGACCTCGAGCAGCAGCTGCTCGCGTTGGTAGGCGGCGTCGAGGTCGGCCATGCGGCGCTCGTCGCCTGCCTTCTTCGCGCGATCGTAGGCCTCGCGATAGATGCCGTCGAGGTTATCAAGAATTGCTTGACGATGACGTGGACTCACGAAGGCCAAAGATATAGGTTCCGCGCATGACCCTCAAAGGCAAGCGAATTCTGTTCTTTGCGGCGCCCCTGTACGAAGACCTCGAGCTGTGGTACCCGAAAATCCGGCTGGAGGAGGAAGGGGCGAGCACAACCGTGGCCGGCCTGGGCGAGCGAACGTATCCCGGCAAGCGCGGCTATCCCGTCACCGTCGATACCGACGTGGACCAGATCGACGCGTCCGATTTCGACGGGCTCGTCATTCCCGGCGGCTTCGCACCCGATCAGCTGCGCCGCTCCGACAAGGTCTTACGACTGACGCGCGAGATCTACCAGGCCGGCAAGCCCGTGGCGTTCATCTGCCACGCCGGCTGGGTACCGATCTCGGCAAAGATTGTGAAAGGCAAGCGCGCGACCAGCGTGCGCGCCATCAAGGACGACATGGAGAACGCCGGCGTGATTTGGGAGGACAGCGCCGTCGTGGTCGATGGCAACCTCATCTCTTCGCGGACGCCGGCGGACTTGCCGCAGTTCTGCAAGGCGCTGATCGCCGCGCTACGACACGGCCCTCAAGACTAAACCGCTCGGCACCTTCGGAACGAAATAGGTCGACTTGGGCGGCATCACGTCCGCAGCGTCGGCCACCGCGAACACCTGCTCCACTTTCGTGGGATTGAGCAGCACCGCCAACGCCGCGCCGCCGTGCTGGACGAGCTGGAGCGCTTCCTTGGCATCGGCCACATAGCGCACAATCGGCGTCGACGTCCCGGCGCCGAGAATCTCCTTGACCACGAACGATTCGACGCGCGCGACGTCGAGCTCGCGCACCGCGTCGCTCTGCGCCAGCATCGGCAGCCGGTCCGGCAGCGCGTCGGGACGGAGCAGGAGCGTGAGGATGCGCGAGCGATCGGCGACGAGACACGCCGTGCGGTCGCGGCCGATCGACGCCAGATGCGCGACCGGATCGCGGCCGGCGGGGACGGCCTGGACGTCGAACGACTCGCGCCAGCGCGGCAGCAGGCGATCGAGGTCGCGGCCCGTACCGAAGATCACGCGATGCGTCGGCAGGACGGCGAGCCCCGAATCCTGGGCGGAGACGACGAGTGCGAGCACGCGATCGGCGGCGGGGTTCTCGAGCGCGTACGCACTGGCCGTCTCGTAGCGGTGATGGCCGTCGGCGATGTACAGGGGGGACGAGGGAAGGGGAATGCGGGACGGGTCCTGCACGATCCACATCCTGATGCCAACCCCATTCAGCTCCGCGGTCGCGTCCGGCTTGGTCTGCGCGACGGCGGCCAGAGCGTTCGCGAGCGCGCGCTCGCGATCGGGCGCGAGCAGGAAGATCGACTCGATGTTCGTGGCCGTGGCGCGCAGCAGCGCGAGGCGATCGGCTTTGGGGCCCGCGTGCGTGCGCTCATGCGGCCGAATCCGCCGCGGCTCGTAGCCTTCGGCTTTGGCCGCGACGAAGACACCGCGCCGCGTGCGTCGCTCGCCGGTCGGCAGGGTGAAATCCTGCGCCAGGACGTACAGCGCCGGCTCGGCATCGCGGCGCAGCACGCCGGTGCGACGCCATGCGGTCAGTCGCTCCGCTGCCGCGCGGTAGCGCTCGTCCTCCGCATGACCGGGCGGCGCTTCCGGCAACATCACGTGCACGATATTGTCAGCGTCGAGCGCGGCGAGCCGCGCGCGCTCGGCCGCATCGATCACGTCATACGGCGGCGCGATGAGACGGCTCAACCGATCAGCCGCGGCATACCGCTCGCCCCGAAACGGCGCTACGAGGTCATCCATGAGCTTGCGCGAGGCCCAACACACCGTCGACCAGTGGGTGGACCAGTTCGAGGTGGGCTACTTCCCGCCGCTCGCCAACGTGGCGCGGTTGGCCGAGGAAGTCGGAGAGCTGGCGCGGGAGATCAATCATCAGTTCGGCCCGAAGCAGAAGAAAGCGGACGAGCCCGAGGGCTCGATCGCGATGGAGCTCGCCGACATTCTGTTCGTCGTCATCTGCATCGCCAACTCCCAAAAGATCGATCTGGACGACGCGTTCGCGCGCATGATGGCCAAAGTCACCTCCCGCGACGCCGGCCGCTGGACCAGGAAGGCTCGCTGACTTCCTCGTAGATCCGCTCGTACGACAGCAGGCGATCGGGATCGATCGCGCTCGCCGGTGCCGCCCGCACCGCGCACCCCGGCTCGGCCAAATGCCGGCAGTTGTCGAACCGGCACTGATCGAGATACGGTCTGAACTCCGGAAAACAGGCGCCGAGCTCATTGGGGACGATTCCCCAGGCGCCGACCTCGCGGAGACCGGGCGTGTCCACGACGTACCCGATGCCGGCGATCGGCACGAGCTCGGCGGCGGTGGTCGTGTGCTTGCCGGTGCGCCATTTCTCGCTGATCACGCCGACGCGCAGCTTCAGCCCCGGCTCGAGCGCATTGAGCAGGCTCGACTTTCCCGCGCCCGAGGCGCCCGTGAAGACCGAGTGCCGGCCCCGCAGCAGGTCGCGCAGCGCCGCGAGCCCCTCGTCCGCCTTCACCGAGGTCGCCAGGAGCTGATAGCCGGCGGTCTTGAAGCGCCGGGCCAGCGGCTCCTCGATCGCCGGATCGAGCTCGATTTTGTTGAGGACGATGGCCGCCGGCAATCCGTTCGCCTCCGCGATCACGAGGAAGCGATCGATCATCCGGGGGCTCGGCTCCGGATCGCGCGCGGATGTGACGACCACCACCTGGTCCACGTTGGCGGCCACGGGTTGCGCCCGCCGCGGCCCCGCGCCGCTGCTCCCCTGCGCCGCGCGGCGCGCGAGCACCGACCGGCGCGGGCGGATCGCCGCGATCGTGGTTCCCTCGAGCTCGACGACGTCGCCGGGCACCACGCGACCCGAGTCCTCATGCTTGAGCTTGCCGCGCAGCGTCGCGGTGATCTCACCCGCGTCGGTGTGGATGCGATAACCGCCGCCGACCCGCGCGAGCACGACGCCGCTGGTCGCGCTCATGCCCGCTCCCGGGATCGCGCGACGCACTGATCGAGAAGCGCCTTGACCTGCTCGAGCGTCAGCGCGAGCACGGGGGCAAGCGCTTCCTCCGGCGTGGTACCGAACGCCAGGTAGTCGGTCTCGAGATGTCCGACCGGACGCTCACCTTCGCCCCAGCAGACGAACAGCAACGCCGCCCCGTAGCGTCCGTCCACGGACGTGTCATCCGCGAACGTACCGACGGAGTACGGTCGGCCGTCCGGACCACCGAACGCCGGCGGACGCCCGTGCACCTCCTCGTAGCCGCCCAACGTCGTGTCGTCCATCAGCGGCGGCGGTGCACGGACTCTTTGAGGATGTTCGTCGTGATGAACGCGATGTTTGCGGGTCGTTCGGCGAGGCGGCGCATCAGGTACGGATACCAATGCGTCCCGAACGGGACGTAGACGCGCATGTTGTAGCCTTCACGCCGCAGCTGGTATTGCAGGTCGCGCCGCACGCCGTACAGCATCTGGAACTCGAAGCGCTCGACCGGAATGCCGCGCCGCTTGGCGAATCCTTTGGCGTGCTCGATGATCTTCGCGTCGTGCGTCGCGATCCCCGGGTAATTCCCGCGCTCCATCAGCCGCTCCATGCAGCCGACGAAGTTCGCATCGACGTCACGCTTGTCGGGAAACGCAACGTCCTCGGGCTCCTTGTAGGCGCCTTTGCATAGTCGCACCCGCGCGCCCAGCCGGACCATGGTGTCAACGTCCGCGGCGGTACGGCGCAAATACGACTGCAGCACGACGCCCACCGCGCTGCCGAACTCCGGATAAAACACGTCCTGGAAGAGCTGCAGCGTCCGCGCGGTATACGTCGATTGCTCCATGTCGATGCGCACGAACGACTGCTGCTGTTTCGCGCGACCGATGATCGCCCGCATGTTGGCGAGACACAGCGCTTCGTCGATGTCGAGGCCCATCTGCGTGAGCTTGACCGACACGTTCGCGTTGGCGTGCGCGCCGGCGATGCGATCGAGCAAGTCGAGGTACGTCGCGCACGCGCGTTGCGCTTCTTCGGCATGCAGGACCGATTCGCCGAGCAGGTCGAGCGATGCCGAGAGGTTGCTGCCGTTGAGCTCGCGCAGCGTGGCGATCGCTTCATCCGCGGTTTCGCCCGCGACGAAGCGAGAGGCCAGCCGGCGCGCCAGGCGATTCTTGCGGACGAACTTGAAGATGCTGGGTTGTTCGCTCAACCACAGGAACGCAGCTCGCAGCATCAGGCGTAGAACTTCGTGCCGCTCTGAGCGTGCTCGCGCAACACCTCGCTGGGGGCGAACCGCGCGCCGTAGCGCTCCGCCAGGCGCTCGAGATCGGCGACGACGCGCTCAGCGCTGAGATCGTCCGCATAGCGCAGCGGCCCGCCCCGGAACGGCGGAAAGCCGAAGCCGAAGATCGCGCCGATGTCCCCATCGCGCGGGCTGCGGACGACGCCTTCGCCCAGCGCGCGCGCCGCTTCATTCACCATGCCGAGGAGCAGGCGCTGCAGGATCTCCGAGGGGCGCGGGCCGCCGTTGGGATGAACCCCGAGCAGACCGTAGACGCTTTCGTCCACCCCGCGCTTCTTGCCGCCGCTATAGACGTAGAACCCGCGCCCCGACTTGCGGCCGAGCCGCCCGTCTTTCACGAGCACGTCGACGCCGGGTCCGGGTGCGGGCTGGATGTACGAATACGCGCTTTGCATGACGCCCGCGACTTTTACCGCGACGTCGAGTCCGACTTCGTCGAGCAGTGTGACCGGACCGACGGGGAAGCCGAACCGCACCGCCATGCTGTCGATTTCCTCGATCGACGCACCCTCGGCAAGCAGATGACCGACCTCGTTGGCATACGGCGCGAGGATGCGATTGACCCAGAAGCCCGGACTGTCCTGCACGACGATGACGGTCTTGCCCATGCGCCGGCCGAACGCGACGGCGGTGCTGATCGTCTGCGCATCGGTGCGCGCGCCCGGGATCACCTCGAGCAGCGGCATTTTCGCGACGGGCGAGAAGAAGTGCATCCCGATCACGCGCTCGGGCGCACGCGCGGCCTCAGCGATGCGCGTGATGGGGATCGTGGAGGTGTTGGACGCGAAGACGCCGTGCGCCGGCAGCACCTGCTCCACCTCACGCAGCACCTGCTGCTTGACCCCCAGCTCTTCGAATACCGCTTCGATCGTCAGCTCGGCGCGCCCGAAGCCGGCGTACGTGTCGCTTCCCGACAAGAGCGCGACCAGCCGCGCATACTCGTATTTGGTGATACGGCGGCGCTTCAGGCGATCGTCCAGAATCGCGCGCGACGCCAGAATCCCTTGAGCGACGCGACCGAGATCGGCGTCTTTCATGCGGACGTCCACCTCGGCTTGCGCGACGGCGGTGCCGGCAATCCCGGATCCCATGAACCCCGAGCCGATGATACCGAGCCGCTCGACGCGAACGGGCGGCGGCGCGTTCTCGACTCCGGGATCCTTCTTGAGCTGATTCGTCGCGAAAAAGATCTGCACGAGCTTGCGCGAGACGTCGGTCACAGCGAGCTGGCCGAAGAGCTGCGCCTCGCGTTTCAGGCCCTCAGCCATCCCGTGCTTGAGTCCATGCTCCACCGCTTCGAGCGCGGCGAGTGGCGCGGGGTAATGGCCGCCGGTGCGCTCCAGGATTTGCTTGCGGGCGGCGCGAAACACGATCGCGCGACCGAGCGGATTGCCGTCGAGCAGGAAGCCGAGGAACCCGCCGGGGCGCTTGCGCTTGGGTCGCCAGCCGGCGGCCATGCGGCGGGCCGCGGCGAGCGTGATGTCGGCGAGAATGGGAGCCGGGACCAGCTCGTCCACCATGCCGAGCCGGAAGGCTTTCGCCGCACGCTCGCTCTTGCCCGCCAAAATGATGTCGAGCGCGGCGCGCGCGCCGATCAGCCGGGGCAGACGCTGGCAACCTCCGGCGCCCGGTAGAATCCCGAGCTGCACCTCCGGGAGGCCGATCGACGTCCTCGGATGGTCGGTCGCCACCCGATAATGACACGCAAGCGCGAACTCGAACCCGCCGCCCAGGCAGGCGCCGTGAATCCCCACCGCGATCGGCTTGGGGAAGCGGGCGATGCGGTCGAGCATCTCCTGGCCGTCAGCCGACAGGCGTTCCGCCTCCGCGGCCGAGCCGAGCCGCACGAACTCTTCGATGTCGGCGCCGGCAATGAAATTGTCTTGCTTACCAGAGAAGAACGCGATCGCCCGGACGCGGCCGTCGTCGGCGAGGGCAGCGAAGCAGGCAAGGAACTCGTCTTTGACGGCGCGCGAGATGACGTTGACCGGCTGACCTTTGAGATCGAGCACGACGGTGGCGATGCCGTCGTCGATGTCCCAGGTGACCGCGGGCGTGGCGCTGCGCGGCGCTGCGAGCGTCGCCATCAGCGGCGTTCCAGGACCATCGCGAAACCCATGCCGCCCTGGGCGCACACGGAAATCAGCCCGAACTGGACGTCCCGTCGCTTCATCTCATTGGAAAGCGTCGTCACGAGGCGGCCGCCGGTCGCGCCGAACGGATGCCCAATCGCGATCGAGCCGCCCATGACGTTGATGATGTCCTCGTTGATCTCCCAGCCCTTGGCGGCGAACCCCTGGAGGTTCGAGAGCACCTGCGACGCGAAGGCCTCATGGATCTCGATCAACCCGAGATCCTTCCATTGGATCCCCGCGCGCTCGAGCGCTTTCGGCACGGCGAAGATCGGCGCCTGGAGCAGCTGCCAGCCGGGATCGACGGCCGCAACCGCGTACGAGCGGATGTAGGTGAGCGGCTCGTAGCCGAGCGAGCGGGCGCGCTCGTCACTCATGAGCAGCACGGCGGAGGCGCCGTCGGTCAGCGGCGACGAGTTCGCCGCCGTGACGCTGCCGTAGCGCCGATCGAACACCGGTTTGAGCTTCGCCATCTGCTCGAGGGTCGAGTCGGTGCGAATGCCGTTGTCCTGCTTCAGTGTCGGCTCGCCCGGGCGAGTCGACAGCCACGGCACGATCTCCGCCGTCAACCGGCCGTCGGCGGTCCCTTGGGCCGCGAGCGTGTGACTGCGCAGCGCCCAGCGGTCCTGCTCTTCGCGCGGGATGTGATTTTCCTTCGCCATCTTCTCGGCCGACTGGCCCATCGATTCGCCGGTGGACGGCTCCGCGATCGCCGGCGCCACGGGGATCAGGTCTTTCGGCCGGATCTTGGCGAACGTTTTGATGCGCGCGCCGAGCGATTTTGCTTTGCTCGCTTCGACCAGAATGTCGGCGAGGCGGCGCGACGCGAGAATCGGAATGTCCGAGAGCGCCTCGGCGCCGCCGGCGACGACGACGTTGGCATTGCCGAGGGCGATTTGATCGTGACCGGCAGAGATGGCTTGATTGGCGGAGGCACAGGCGCGGTTCAGCGAGTAGGCGGGGATTTCCTTCGGAAACTGCGGCAGCAGGCTCACCTCGCGGCCGATGTTCGGCACGAGCGCGGACGGAACGACCTGCCCGAAGATCACCTCGTCCACGTCGTGTCCATCGAGATTCGTGCGCTCCAGCAGCTCGCGCGTCGCATAGCGGGCGAGATCGACGGCCCGCGCGTTCTTCAACGCGGTGCCGGCTTTGCTGAATGGCGTCCGGACGCCGGCGACGACTGCCACGCGCCGTCCGTTGAGACCGGGCATTAGATTCCGTCCCTCCGACAGAGATTCGAAACCTACCACCGGCCCCAAGTGGAGGGGAGTTGCCGGCACCGCGGTCCGCAACGCTACAGGCTTTGGCCGACGCGCCGTTCGACCTGTTGATCATCGGCGGCGGCATCACCGGCGCCGGGATCGCGCGGGATGCGGCGCTGCGCGGCTTTCGCACCGCGGTAATCGACAAGGGGGATTTTGGGGCCGGCACGTCGTCCCACTCGTCGCGACTGATTCACGGCGGCATTCGCTACCTGGAGCAAGGCGCGCTCAAGCTCGTGTTCGAAGCGAGTCACGAGCGCCGCGTGCTGCTCAAGATCGCGCCCCATCTCGTGCGCCCGCTCGCGTTTCTCTTTCCCGTCTATCGCGGCAGCCGCGTCCCCGCCTGGAAGCTGCGCGCGGGGATGTGGCTGTACGATCTGCTCGCGGCGTTCCGCAACGTGCATCGCCATCGCTGGTACGGCGTCAAGCAAGTACGGAGCATCGAGCCGGGACTCCGCGATCGCGGGCTCGTCGGTGCGGCACTTTATTACGACGCGCAGGTGGACGACGCGCGGCTCGTGCTCGCGACGCTGCGCAGCGCGTTGGCAGCCGGCGCGCTCGCCGCGAACTACGTCGAAGCGACGGCGCTGCTCAAGCCCGACGGGCGCGTGCGCGGCGCCGCGGTGCGTGACGTGCTGACCGGTGAGACCGCGACCATTCGCGCCCACGTGGTGGTGAACGCAACGGGTCCCTGGTCCGACGACGTGCGGCGTCTCGATGATCCGTCGTCCAGCCCGCTGCTCCGACCCACCAAGGGCGTGCACGTGACGGTGGCGCGGCGTCGGATCGGCAATGAGCACGCGATCACGTTGATCTCACAGCTCGACGGCCGCGTGATGTTCGTGCTGCCGTGGGACGATCTCGCCTACATCGGCACGACGGACACGGACGCCGATGCGTCACCGGACGCGCTGCGCATATCCGCGGCCGACGTCACGTACCTGCTGCGGTCGGCGAACGCCGCGTTTCCCGACGCGCACCTCACGACCAATGACGTCGTGTCGGCATGGGTGGGACTGCGCCCGCTGTTGCGACAGGACCACGCCAATCCGTCCGCCGTGTCGCGCGAGCATCGCGTGGTCGAGAGCGCTCAGGGCCTCCTGTCGATTGCCGGAGGCAAGCTCACGACGTATCGCGTGATGGCTCGCGACGTCGTGGATCGTGTCGCGGCGCGGTTGCACGAGCAGGATGGACGACGACTCGCCGGCCGGCCGGCGACCGACAGTCTGCCGCTCGTCGGAGGTGAAGCGGCGGAGCTCGACGTGTTGATTGAAGCGGCGCGCGCGCGCGGCGCGCCTGAAGCCACGGCGCGGCATCTCGTCGCGAGCTACGGCAGCGAAGCCGCGGCAGTCCTCAATCTCGTGGACCGCGACCGGTCACTCGGCCAGGCGATCGTTGCCGGCCGGCCGGAAATCTGGGCCGAGGTCACGCACGCGGTCGAGCGCGAGATGGCGATGCGCGTGCAAGACGTCATGATCAGGCGCCTGCATCTGTACTACGAGCTTTCCGACCGCGCGCAGCGCGTCATCCCCCAGGTCGCCGCGCGAATGAAACAGCTCCTCGGCTGGGACGACACCCGGGAGGCCGAGGAGCTGCGGGACTACTTTCAGATCGTGGAGCGCGGTCGCATCAAGGTTTGACTTTCACCGGCGGCACGTGCACGTGAACGTGCGGATGCGGTCCGCTGTCATCGTCGTCGTCATTGTTGCTGATCTGCCGCAGCGCCCAGCTCGCGGCCCGCCGGACCGTGCCCGACTCGTCGCGCTGTGCGGCGACCAGCCCGTCGCGCGCGCGCGGGCTCTCGATCTCTCCCAATGCCCAGGCCGCGGTGGCGCGCACGTCGAAGTCCGAGTCCTTCAACGCCGCGAGCAACGGCTCGACCGCACGCTCGTTCTCGATCTCGCCCAACGCCCAGGCCGCGAGCACGCGCACGTCGGAATCGGCGTCTTTGAGCGCCAGGACGGCCGGCTCGATCGCACTCGCGTCCTCGATTTCACCGAGCGCCCAGACCGCGGTCTTGCGCACGTCGATGTCGGAATCGCGGATCAGTGTTTCCAGCACCGTCACGCCCTCGGCGCTCTCGATTTCACCGAGCGCCCAGGCTACGTTCTGCCGCACACGCGGCTCCCGGTCCTTGGCTGCACCGGCAAGCAGGGGCACGGCGGACTGGTCTTCGATCTCGCCGAGCGCCCAGACGGCGATCATCCGGACGTCCACCGATTGATCGTTCAGCGCCACGCTGAGCGGCTGGACCGCGCGTTTGTCTTCGATTTCTCCGAGCGCCCAGACGGCGGTGCGCCGAACCTCGGGCGCGCGGTCCTTGAGCGCGCGCACCAACACGTCGATCGAGCTCTTCTCCTCGATTTCTCCAATCGCCCACGCCGCGATCGCGCGGACCGCGGGGCTCTCGTCGCCACTCAGCGCGTCGCCAAGCGGCCCGAGCGCGCGAGAATCCTCGAGCTCGCCGAGTCCCAGCGCCCCGGTCTCACGGAGATCGGCGCGCGCGTCCTTTAAGAGGCTGATGAAGAGTGGGTAGCTCTCGCTCCCGCCATGATTGCCGAGCACGCGTGCCGCGATATTGCGCACGCAGCGGTTGTCGTCGCGAATGAAGGAACGGAAGACGCGAATCACCGCGGGATCGAGGTCATGGCGGTGCTCGTGAAAGCCGACGTCGATGCCGCCACCCCCGCCGCCGGGCATGGGCATCGGCGTGGGCATGGGCTGCGGCATCGGCATGCCCGGCTCGCTGCGCCAATTCCACATACCGCCGAAATTCGTGATGGCCTGACCGGCGAGCGCGCAGACGATCGAGTCGCTGGTGCGCAGCTGCGTCAGGACGCGCATGGCCGTAGCGGAGTCGAGCGCAGGGCGAGTCTGGAGCGCGAGGACGGTCGCGAGCAGTAGTGGTGCAATCATGGACATTCCGGGTGAGGGGAGACGCTGGCTTGGATAGAGGAAGGCCTGCGGAAGGTTGCCGCCCGTCCAAATGCCGGTATTATCTCGCCCGTGCACGCCGCCGCCGTCCGCCCTGGTCCGATTTCGTCCAGTATTTGCGCGCTCTTTCTGGTCGTTGCCTGCCGGGCGCCGTCACGGCCCGCAGCGGCGGCGGGAGAGGACAGTCACGCGCGCGCCGATACCACGATTCCCGCCGGACCGTTCGGTGACGCGGTGCGACGCGGCCGCGCACTCGCCACGGCGACGCGCGACAGCCTGCCCGCGCACGTCGGCAACAAACTGCGGTGCACGAGCTGTCACCTCGACGCCGGCCGCCGTGAGACGACCGGGTCGTGGATGGGTGCGTTTGCTCGGTACCCACAGTACCGGGCGCGCAGCGGGGCCGTGGAGACGATCGAGTTTCGGGTCAACGATTGTTTCCGGCGCAGCATGAACGGCACCGCGCTCGACCCCGCGGGTGCGGATATGCGCGATATCGTCACCTACCTCGCGTTTCTCTCGCGCGGCGCCGCGGTGGCGCCTCCGGAGCCGAATTCTCGTTTACAGAAGTGGGCGTCGTTCAAGGCGGACACCGCCGCGGGTGCGCGGGTGTTCACGACCACGTGCGCGAAATGTCACGGCCTGTCCGGCGAAGGGACGACCGTCGCGCCACCGCTCTGGGGACCGCAGTCGTACAACATCGGCGCCGGGATGTCGCGCCTGCGCACGGCCGCCGAGTTCATCAGTCGCAACATGCCGTTCGACGCACCGGGCACGTTGCCCGACAGTCAGGCGTTCAACGTCGCGGCCTACATCAACGCGCGGCCGCGGCCCGATTTCAAAGGCAAAGAGAACGATTGGCCGAATGGCGATCCACCACCGGATGTCGCTTATCCCACACGGTTTCACCACTAGGAGGAGTACGATGTTCGAGTTCACCGACGTGACGACGCATCGCCGTGGATTTCTGGGAACGCTGGCCACTGCAGCCGCGGCCGGTTTGGCGGGATTGACGCCGCTCCGGCTCGAGGCGCAGCCGCGGCGAATGACGAAGGCGGGCATGGATGCCAGTTTCGAGACGTGGCTCAACAAGATCACCGGCAAGCACAAAATGCTGTTCGACGCGCCCGAGGTGAACGGCGGCATGGCCGTCGTGTGGCCACGGGTGTGGCTGAACGGCAACAACGAGAACTACGGCACGAAAGACACGGACAACTCGGCGGTCATCGTGATGCGCCACAGCGCGATCCCGATGGCGATGCAGGATGCGCTTTGGGCGAAATACCATCTTGGCGAAGTGTTCAACATCAAGAACGGCGACGCGCCCGCGACGGCGAACGGCTTCGCAAAGCAGCTGCCGTTGCCGCTGCCCGGCACCGGCGTCGAGGCACTGCTCGCGAGCGGCGCCCAGATCGGCGTCTGCAACGTCGCGCTGACGGTGTTCAGCGGCATGGTCGCGCAGAAGATGAACATGGATGCCGCCGCTGTGAAAGCGGATTGGGTGGCGGGCCTGATTCCCGGCGTCCAGGTGGTACCTTCCGGCGTGCTCGCAGTCGCGCGCGCGCAGGAGAAGGGGTGCGCGTACTGCTTCGCTGGATAACTGCGGCGGCGAAGGGCGGCGAAAGGGCGGCGAGGGGCGGCAGCCTCTCGCCGCTCTTACTTCCAGCCTCTCAAGCTCCGGACAAAGTCATGTAAGACGAGAAACTTCTCGTAGACGCGGACGCCTTTGCGCTTCCGGCCGAACTCGCTGAACAGTTCGCGCAAGCGGCCGCGTCTCATCACATAGAATCGGAATGTCTCGGCGAAGTCCTCTTGGGGGTGCGTCGCCGCGTAGGCGCTCACATAGTCGGTCAACGTCGTGGCGATGCGCCGTCGCTCGAAGTCCACCCAGTGCTCATCCGCCACGCGATAGGCCTTGCGCACTTCGCCGAACGCGCGCCGGAACCGGCCGCTGCGCGTCCACGACCAATGATGATAGAGGAACGAGTGGCCGAGCTCGTGGAGCAGCAGGCCGGTGAGCATGTTCCAGGAGATCTCGTCGCGCCGCCGCTTGCCCGTCACGTAGCGGCGATCGAGCTCGATCACCTTGGGCGCGCGCGGCGCCACCCCGGAAACGCCGGGCCGCAGCATCACGCGGTAATGCCAGTCGCGAATCCGGGCGACGATGAGCAGTCGCCGTGCCCGCCGCAAGGCGCGCGGAATGAGATCACGACCGGTCGCGTCTTCGCCGCACCAGGGGCACGTCGCCATCCAGTCGTCCACGCCGCGGTCGCAGTGCGGGCAAACGTTCTGGAAGTCCTCGTACTTCCACGTCTGGGCTCGCCCGCACCAAGGGCAGAACCGCATCGGGTACATGACGCCGCCGCCGCAGCCCCATTCGCAGCGGCGGTGGAACTTGAACCCCTTGGGCGCCTTGAGCGGCTGCTCGCTCGACGCGTCATCCTGGATGTCGCGGCCGCACCACGGACAGAATGAGTGCGCATCCGACACCATCCAGCCGCAGTAGGCGCACTCCGCGCCGGTCTCGCGCTGGACGTCCGGCCACTCCAGCCGGCGGCTGCAGCTCGGACAATGACTCCAGAACCGCTCCAGCTCGGTATGGCAGGTGGGGCAGCGCAGCTCGGGGGTCGGGACTTCGCGCCGGCTCACCGCGCCAGCGCCTCGTCGACGATGCGTTGAATGAAGGCGTTGTATTTCATGCCCGCCTTCTGCGCCGCCTCCGCCATCTCATGCTCGGCCGCGATGAAGGGATTGGGATTGACCTCGAGGACGTAGACCTCGTCGTCGTGCGCGAGCCGCACGTCCACGCGGCCGTAATCCTGCAGCCACAGCGCGTGAAACGCGGTGCTGCAGATCTCGCCGATGCGGCGCGTCAGATCGTCCGAGATACCCTTGGCGAACACGTTCTTGATCTTGCGGCGCTTGCGGTAATCCTCGTCCCATTTTGCCTTGTAGGTCGCGATGCGGTGCTCGCCCGTCTCCGGCTCGCCAAACGTCATCTCGGTGAGCGGCAAGACCTCGACGTCGTCGTTCCCGAGCAGGCCGACGTATACCTCGCGGCCCTCGACCAGTTCCTCGACGATCGCGGCCTGGTGGTACTTGGAGTGGATGAACTCGACGCGCTGCGTGAGGCTTGCGTCATCCTCGACGACCGACGCCTGCGCGATGCCGATCGACGCGTCCTCCAGCAGCGGCTTCACGATCAGGGGAAACCGCAGCTCCGACGGGCGCACCAGCTCGTCGCCCTCGTGGAACTCGGCGAACGCGGGCACGCGAATGCCGTGGTAGGCGAGCACTTTCTTCGTGAGCGACTTGTTGCGCGCGACCAGCAGCGCGGTCGGCGACGACCCGGTGTAGCGGTAGCCGTACATGTCGAGCAAGGCGGCAATGGCGTACTCGTGGCGCGCGTTCTTGCGAAATCCCTCGCAGCCGTTGAAGACGAGCTTCGGCTGAAACGCCGCCAGCTTCGCGAGGAAGGGGGCGACGTCATCGCCGATCCCGATCAGCTGCACGTCGTGCCCGCCGGCCATCAGCGCGCGCGCCACGTCGTACTCGGCCTCCTCGGCCTTTTGCTCGACCTCGCGCTTGAAGTCGGCGTCCTCCCACTCGGGATGCAGCGCGTCGAAGATGACCGCGATCTTCATGACGTCAGCTCCCCCTCCCCCCTCCACTCCGACCGGAGACATGAATGTCGAGCGCGCTCATCCGCTGCATGTCGCGTCGCACGGTCGTGAGCGCGATCAGGATGATCGCGCCGCCCAGTACTCCGACCGCGGGCAACAACAGCATGGCCGTTCGCAGGCTGCCGGTGCGATCGCTCAAGTAGCCGATGAGCGGCGGCGCGAGCGCGTCGCCCGCGAGATGCGAAAACAGCACGAACGCGCCGAGCACCGACGCCTGGACCGCGGGCGGCACGACGTCGAGGATGACCGCCGCCAGCGGGCCGTTGTACCAGGTATAGAGGAAATACGTCGCCAGAATGAGCGGCGCGAACCAGCGCAGATCGTGCACGAGCAATAACGCGACGCACACAGGCGCGCCGAGCACGAATCCGGCGCCCGAGACGAGCACGCGCCCGCCGCTCCAGCGATGCTGCAGGCGATCGGCGAGCCTGCCCCCGACGAGCGCGCCCAGCACGCCGCCGGCGAGCGCCCACACGCCGAACTGCGCGCCGACGTTCGCGACCGAGAGTCCATGCATGCGCTGCATGAACGCGGCTGCCCAGGCGATCAGTCCGTTGACGGCAAAGGTGACCATGGCGCCGCCGAGAAAGATCCAGATCAGCGTCGGGGTCCGCAGCACCAGCGCCGCCGCGTCCTGAAAGTCGTCGAACGCACCGGCGGCCACAGCCCCGGCTTCCGTCGTGCGTCGCACGGCGAGCGGCACGAGCCGCCAGACGGTCCACGCAATGCCGACGCTCACGCCGACGCCGAAGAACGCCGTCCCAATCTGGGATGGAATGCCTTCGAACAGCGACAGAAATCCCGCCAGCAGCGCGCCGATCCCGGCGCAGAGCGCGAGCGGCATGACATAGTAGATCACGCCCCGCGTGCCCTGATGCCACCAGCGCTGCAGTGTATCGAAGATCGGCGGCGGCGGCCGGCGGTCGAGCTCACGAATCCGGGACGCGAGCAGCGCCAGCACCAGCCCGGGAAATCCCATCCAGATGAATGCCCAGCGCCAGCCGTAGCGCTCGGCCACAATGCCGCCGATCCAGATGCCGAGCACGCCGCCCAGCGCCATGCCGACCGAGTACACGCCGATGGCGAATGCGCGGCGGCGTCCCTTGTAGTACTGCGCAATGATCGCTTGCGACGCGGGCGCGTATCCCGCTTCCCCGAAGCCGACGAGCGCGCGGCACGTGAACAGCTGCCAAAACTTGTTGACGAATCCGCCCGCCGCCGTCGACGCGCTCCACACGCCGACGCCGAGCGTGATCACGCTGCTGCGCGAGCGCAGGTCGCCGAGCACCCCGAGCGGCAGCGCGGCGAGCGACAGGACCACGATATACGCGGACCCGAGCCAGCCGAGCTGCGCGTCCGACAGCCGCAGGTCGTGCTTGATCGGCTCGAACACCGCGTAGACGACGTTGCGGTCGAGATAATTGAAGAGGTTGACGAGCGTCAGCAGCCCGAGGACGTACGCCGCGTACCCTCGGGACGAGGAGCGCCTAGCGTCCCCCAGACGCGGCCTCGGCGCGGGCATCCCGATCCGCCTTCGCTTCGAGATACGAATCGGTCAGCTCGCGCATCATGTCCGCGCGCCGGTCGTACAGACGCTTGAGCGCGCGCGGCTTCCGCCGCGCCAGCGCATACGCGGCGAGAATCGGGAAGGCGACGGTGTTGTCCAGATACGCGACCACCGTGCCCGGCAGCTTGTCCGGATCGACCTTCCCCCAGCTCACCGCCTCCGACGGCGTCGCGCCTGAAAGTCCGCCGGTGTCGGGCCGCGCGTCGGTGATCTGCAGGTAATAGTCGTGCCCTTTCTCACTGATCCCCAGGACTTCCTGAATCTGCGGCTCGGTCTGGAGCACGAAGTTCTTCGGGCTTCCGCCGCCGATGATCAGGATGCCGCTCTTGCCGCCGTGGACTTTCGCGGCGAACACGATCGACGACGTCTCGTTCACGTCGGCACTGACGTCGAAACGGAGCTTGCTGCCCGACAGCGCCTGCTCGGCGACGTTCATGCCGATCGAGGAATCGCCCGGCGACGACGTGTAGACGGGCACGGCGGCCGCGTGCGCCGCGCCGAGCACCGACTTACGCGAGAGGCCGAGCGCCTTTTCACGCTCGCGCACGTAGCCGCCGAGGAGATAGTGATACTCCGCGGTGCTCATCGACCGCTGGAATTCCGGCCGTGCGGAGACCTCGCGCACGAACCGATCCGTCGAGAGCAGCACGTCGTAGTCGAAGAAGATGTCGTAGATCCGCACGACGCCTTCCTCGCGGAGCTCGACGTCGTTGGCGAACGGCGTACCGCGGTGCATCGCCATGCCGAGTCCGAAGTGCGCGTCGTGATACAGATTCGCGCCGGTCGAAACGATCCAGTCGATGAAGCCCGCCTCGATCAGCGGAATGATCGTCGACATGCCGAGCCCCGCCGGCGTCATCGCGCCGGTGAGGCTCATGCCGACGGTCACGTCGTCCTCGAGCATGCGCTCGGCGAACAGCCGGCAGCCTTCGCCCAGCCGCCCGGCGTTGTACGCGAGGAAGGCGTTGTCGACGAGGTCGGCGACGGTCTCTTTGCCGGTGATCGCCTTTGGGCTGATGCGCTGTCCGCGCAGATAGTCGTTTTGCGTCATCGGGTCGATTGACTCATCGGTTGCATGGCGCGGAAGGCGCGGGTGCGGCGTTCGCGCGCCGCCACGATCCAGCCGACCGCTTCCTTCGGCTCGTCGGTCACGAGGAACAGCTTCAGGTCCTCAGGAGAAATCTTTCCTTCCGCCGCGACGCGCTCTTTCAGCCAGTCGGCCAGCCCGCTCCAATACTTGCTGCCGAACAGCACGACGGGGAACTGCTTGACCTTGCCCGTCTGCACCAGTGTGAGCGCTTCGAACAGCTCGTCCATCGTGCCGTAGCCGCCCGGGAACGTGATGAAGGCGGTCGAGTATTTCACGAACATCGTCTTGCGCACGAAGAAGTAGCGGAAGTTGATGGAGCGCTCCACCCATTCATTGGTGCCTTGCTCGAACGGCAGCTCGATGTTGCAGCCGATGGAGAGGCCGCCGCCTTCCTTCGCGCCGCGATTCGCCGCGGCCATGATGCCCGGCCCGCCGCCGGTGATGATCGCAAAACCGTCCTGGGCGAGCAGCCGTGACGTCTCGCGTGCGGCCTCGTAGAAGGGGTCGTCCTCCAGCGTGCGCGCGGAGCCGAACACCGTTACGGCGTTGCGGACGTCGGACAGCGTGTCGAAGCCCTCGACGAATTCGCCCATGATCCGCAGCACACGCCACGGGTCTGTGCTCGTGAAGGACGCCCGCCGTTCGACCGGAACGACCTGCGGCGGGATGAGGAGTTGTTCGTCTTCAGTGAGCGGGCTGCGAGGCGAGGCGCTCGGTTGCTCGGACATGGTCATCCTGCACGTTATAGAAGAAGGGCGAGAACCGGACGTGGCCCGGCCGGCTATCCACGATGATGCCGCCCGCCGCGAGGTACCGCACGCTCGCCGCGGGGTCCGGCGTGGGAACCATGACGATCGCGGACCGCCGGGCCGGCTCGGCGGCGACTTTGGGCGTGAATCCGGCCGCGCGCATCGTGGCGATGAGGTCTTCGGTGAGCGCGGTGGTTGTTTGGCGAATCGCCGGCACGCCGATCTCCTCGATGTACTCGAGACCGCCCAGCTGCGCGTACACCGCGGCGAGCGCCGGCGTGCCCATCTCGAACCGGCGCGCGTCATCGTGAAAGGTCAAGCTCCGCGGGTCAAACGCAAACTGCTCGCGCTGCCCGAACCATCCGGAGATCCGTGGCTCGAGCCGGCGTGTCACCGCTTCCTTCATATACAGGAACACGATGCCGGGGCCGCCGAGCAACCATTTGAGCCCGCCGGCGAGAAACGCATCGACGCCCGTTTCCCGCACGTCGACGGGGATCTGGCCGACCGACTGGTAGGCATCGATGAGGCACAGCGCGCCGTGCGCGTGCGCGGCCGCGGCAATGCGCGTGATGTCTTGGATTGCGCCGCTCGTGAAGTAGACGTGCGACGTCACGACGAGTGCGGTCCGGTCGTCGATGGCACGGGCGATCGCCTCGACCGGGACGCTGATCTTGTCGGGACTGTCGACGACCACGAGCTCCACACCGCTGTCGGCTTTCGCCAGCCATTGATAGGCGACGGTGGGGAAATCGAGCGACGTGATGACGACTTTGGGCCGCTTGGCGTAATCGAGCGACTCCGCCACCGCGCTGAGCGCGACCGAGATGCTCGGCGCCAGCGCGATTTCGCCGGGCGCGGCATTGATGATCCGGCCGTAGCGTGCGCGCAGGTCGGCGAGCGCCTCCCACCACACGTCGTACCAGGCGGACGCGCCGCGGCTCTGCCAGATGTCGAGGAATTCCGCTACCTTGCGGCGAGAGCGCTCGCCGAGCGGACCGAGCGAGCACGTGTTGAGGTAGATCTTGTCCCTGAAGATGGGAAACTCGCTCCGATAGCGAGCGAGTCCTCCGAGCGCGCGCGGCTCGACACTGCTTGCGAGCGTCATAGGCCGGGAATATACAGAAGGAATGCAGCGTATCGCGAGTTGGTCGGGACTCTATCTGCGTTTGGCGCTGCGGGCACTCGTGAACCCGCGGCTCGCCGTCGATTTGCTGCGCCTCTCGTGGAGTTTTCGCGCCACGGGCTGGTATCGCCGCCCGCCATTTCTGCCCTTGCCGCAACGCGACTACATGCAGTGGCGGATGCTCACCGCCTACGGCGACGAGCACGCGGTGCCGCCGGTTCGAGACGTCGTCAACTTCGCGCGCTGGCGACGGGAGACGATGGGCTTGTGATCGCGATCAAGCAGCGCGCCGCCGAGCTGGGATTCTCCGCGACCGGAATCGCGCGGCTCGACCGTAACCCGCACGCCGCCGAGTTCGAGCGCTGGCTCGCCGACGGACACGCGGGCACGATGACCTACTTGCATCGCCAGGCCGAAAAGCGCAAAGACCCGCGCCGCATAATGACCGGCGCGAAGACGGCGGTCGTGACGCTCACCAACTATTTCCACGGCGACCGCGTCCCGAGCCCCCAGGGCCGGAGCCCGCGCGTCGCTCAGTACGCGTGGTCCTCCGATTACCACGATGTCCTCGCCAAGCGTCTCGAACAGCTTGCCGAGACGATCCGACACCTGACCCCCGGCACCCAGACCCGGTGCTACGTCGATGCCGGACCCGTTCCCGAGCGCGAGCTTGCGCAACTCGCCGGACTCGGCTGGATCGGCAAGAACATGATGCTGATTCATCCTGCGATCGGCTCGTTCACTTTCATCGGTGTCGTCCTGACCGACGCGGCGCTCGACGCCGATCCGCCGTTCGACGCCGATCGCTGCGGCACGTGCACGCGCTGCCTCGACGCCTGCCCGACACACGCCTTCGTCGGGCCGCGCGATCTCGATGCGCGCGCGTGCATTTCCTATCTCACGATCGAGCACCGCGGGCCGTTCTCGCCAACGCAGGACGCGCACGTCGGCGAGTGGCTGTTCGGCTGCGACGTCTGTCAGGACGTGTGTCCCTGGAATGTGAGTTTTGCAACCGCGACGCTCGACGCCGGCTTCGCGCCGCGAGCCGACGTCGCAAGTCCCGACGCCGGCGCGTTCGCGACCATGGATGACGCGAGCTTCGCGCGTCGGTTCGGCGACACGCCGTTCAGCCGGCCCGGCCTCGAGGGGATGCGACGCAATGCCGCCGCCATCCGCGACTGACGCGATCACTGAGCTGCAGCGCAAGCTCGCGGAGGGGCTCGCGCGCATCGACCCGCACCACCGGCTGCTGGGCCGGCCGGTCAGCTACCGCGTGATCGACGGCCGCGCCGTCGAGATCACCTATCGCGACGTCGCCGGGATCGCCGAGGCGGAAGTGTTGGGAGTAAAGCAGATCATCGGGCAAGACTGCTTCTGCACGGTGAGCCCGCAAACCGCCGAGCAGATCATCGTGCGGTTCGTCGTTCCCCTGAAATAGCGATCGTCTCACCATGCACGAGCTGCCGGTAGCCGCCCGCTGCGAGGCCGGCGGCCTGCCATGCGGCGCGTGCCCGAATCGGCGGCTCGTCCATCGCCTCGTCCGTCAGCTTGAACGTGCCCCAGTGAATCGGCACCATCGCCGGCGCGTTGAGGTCGCGACACGCTTGGACCGCCTCTTCGGGGTTCATGTGGAGATACCGCATGAACCAGCGCGGCTCATACGCACCGATCGGCAGTAACGCGACGTCGAATGGGCCGCAGCGCTGCGCGATGAGGCCGAACTCCGGGTGATAGCCGGTGTCACCGGCGAAGAAGACGCGCGGCCCTGCTCCGGCGCTCGCCGCGAGCGCGTACCCACACCACAGCGTATCGCCGCGATCTCCGAATCCGCGGCTGCTGAAATGTTGCGCCGGCGTGGCCACGATCTGCAGTGATCCGACGCTGTGCCGCTGCCACCAATCAAGCTCGACGACTCGCGCCGCCGGCGCGCCGCGTGCGCGCATGAACGACGCGAGTCCCATCGCCACGACCCATTGTGCATCCGGGAAGCGTCGAATCAACCGCCGCACCGTCCGATCGTCGAGATGGTCGTAGTGATTGTGCGACTGCAGCACGACGTCGAGCGGCGGCAAGTCATCGAACTCGATCCCCGGTGCGACCCAACGACGCGGGCCCGCAAATGACACCGGCGACGCGCGCTCGCTCCACATCGGGTCCGTCAGGATGTTGAGGCCCGCGAGCTGGATGAGCAGGCTGGAATGGCCGACCCACGTGATCGTGAGCTGTGCATCCGGCGCTCGCGGAGCGGCGAACGAAGGTCGCACGCGTGAAAACACGGAAGGGTCCGGGTCTTTCGGGCGCGGCCGTGTGGTGCGATGCACGAGCATCCACTTGAGCAAGCTGCCGAACCCGGGGACGGCTTCGGCTACCCACGGGTTCCGAAAGCCGCCGCCCGGGCGATGGTGCGCGGGAGGAGCCGGTGGGGGGGGCGTCACGGCGCGCAATATAGCCGCGCCGTGACGTCATGGTTCAGTGGTGCGCCGAAGGACCCGCTGAACTGTCGGGCGCGACGTGAATCACGAGCGTATCCGCGAGCTGGCCGCTCGTCGCGACGATGCGGCCCGTGCCGATAGCCTTCGACGTCACGCGCGCGACGTGTGTGGTGTCCACGTACGTCGTGAGGCCGAGGATGGCCGTGTCCAGACTCTGCCACGCCACGACCGCCGCCGTATCCTGCTGATGCTGCGCGTTGACGACGAATGCCTCGAGGCGATTCGTGTGGTTGTTCAGCATGGACAGCGCGCCGTTGATCAGGATCGAGCCGTGGAACGCCGAGAGGATCACGTTGTGCGTCGTCTCGACGCCCTGATTGACCGCGACGTTGGAGTCGAGCGCACCCCCGGCGTTACTGCCCGTCGGGGGATCGACACCCACGATGTACGTGCCGGGGAGGAGAAATGCCAGGCGATAGTGGCCTGCGGCGTCCGTTTTGCCGGTGGAGAGGATATACCAATTGGACGGGCCGCCGCCGTACGCCGTGACCGTCGCATTGCCGACGGGTCCGGGAACGCCGGCGCTCGAGTCGCTCGTCACCGTGCCGGCGATGCCGCCGGTCGCCCCGCGGTTCACGGCACGAATCCAGGGGAAGAAGTCGAACGCACCGTCGCCCAGCTGGTTGTAGACGAAGCTCTTGCCGACGTCGAAGTCGATCACGATGACGGCGCCGGTGTCCGGAACGCTGACCGGCGCCTGAACGAAGACGCCGTACGACTCCTGGCCGCTGCCGTTCCATCGCACGGTCGCCTGCGAGCCGTTCTTGAACTGGATCCCGGCCGACGAATCGACATTGATGGTGACGAGCACCGCCTTGTACTGATCCGCGGTAACGACACCGATACCAAGCGAATCGGTGAGACCCTGCTGCAACGTGAGCAAGTCGATCTGCCGGTGCGGCGCCGCGACGGTGACCCACTGCATGCTGTCGGCCGAGGTGCCGGTGTCGGGATGCGTCGAGACGGCGATGCTCACGATGTAGACCTTGACGCTCTGCACCGAATCGAATGGAAATGGATCGTCGGTCAGCAGGATCTTCGCCATCGGCCTACCGCGAGCCGGGCCGCTGGAATCGTCCTTGTAGCACGCCGTCGCGAGTCCGGCGAGCACGAGCAGGGCGATCGTGAGTCTGGGCATCGTCAAAAATCCTCCGAGGGTGTTGCGCCGACGGCGGGGGCGCGATTGCATTGAATACCTAAATGAACTCGGGGTTCGTCACAACGTGACGTGGGTGTTCATCCGATGGGTATAGGGAAGGTGGAATCCAGCGACGCGGAGCTGGTGGGCCGGGTCCGGGCCGGCGACATCAGCGCGTACGGCGCCCTGGTCGCGCGCTATCGCGATCGCTTGGGGCGCTATGCCGTGCACATGATCGGCGATCGCGAGGACGCGGAAGAGGCGTTGCAGGACAGCTTCGTGCGCGCCTATCGCTCGCTCGGCCGCTGCACCGATCCGGCACGGTTCGGCGCGTGGCTGTACGGCATTCTGGTCAACCGCTGCCGCACCACCGGTGCCCGCGCCGCGCGGCGCCGCCGCGTGTTCGTCGCGGCCGACGAGTTCGATCGAGCGACCCCGAACGGCCCTGACGAGCTCGAACGTCTGGAGTGGGCCGATCTCGTCGAGCGCGCGCTCGCGCGGCTCGGTCCCGAGTACCGCGAGGCGTTCCTCCTCAAGCACGTCGAGGATCTCGAGTATGAAGAGATGGCGGAAGTGACCGGCGCCGGCGTGTCGGCGCTGAAGATGCGGGTGAAGCGGGCCCGCGAGCAGCTCCAAAAGCTCTTGACCGAGGCACGACATGTCTGACGGAGACGAACTGGTCGAGCGGGTAATCGAACAGCTGCGCCGCCCGGTGGGCATCGATCCGGCACTCGACGCGCGCGTGTTGCGCGAGATTGCCGCAGATGCCCGACCCGAAGCGGCGCTGCGCGCCAAGCCGCGCATGATCTGGCCGTGGCTCGCGGTGGCCGCAGTGCTGGCCGCGGTCATCGTCGCGCGGCCGTGGGCCCGCCGAGACGTGGCCGGCGAAACCCCTTTTCAGTTCGTTCTCGTCGCGCCGCAGGCCGCGTCCGTGTCGCTGGTCGGCGACTTCAACGATTGGGACCCGAACCGCGCGCCGATGCAGGTGGCGCACGGCGTCTGGGCGGCCGTCGTGCAGCTCCCGCCGGGGCGCTATCGCTACGCGTTTCTCGTCAACGGGGTGGAGTGGCGCTCCGATCCGACCGCGCCGCACGCGTCAGACGATGAGTTCGGTACGCCGAGCTCGGTTGTGACTGTCACAGGAGGCGGTACGTGATCATCGCTGCGCTGCTCATCGCAATCCAGACGCCGGTGCAGGATCCGCGGCTGGACCGGCTCGATCCGAACACACGCGCGACTGTCGTCGCCATCGTTGACTCGGCCCGCAGTATTGGACTGCCGTCTGAGCCGCTCGTCCAGCGAGCGCTCGAGGGCACGACGAAGGGGGCAGCCGGCGAGCGCATCGTTCTCGCGGTGCGACGGCTCGCGGGCGATCTCGGCACCGTGCGGGCCGCGTTGGGCAACAGCTCGACGCCGCCCGAGCTCGAAGCAGCCGTGGCGGCGCTGCGCGCCGGCGCCAGCACACAACTCCTCGCGAAGCTTCGCGCCGCGCGCCGTCCTCCGCTGACGATGGCGCTCGCCGTGCTCGCCGATTTGGTAGCGAGCGGCGTCCCGGCGGACAGCGCCGCAGCCGCCGTGCTCGCGCTCGCGCCCAGGGCGCGCGACGCCGATCTCGTCGAGTTCCGCCGCGCCGTGGAACGCGACATCGCGCTCGGCGCACCACCGGCGGCTGCGACGTCGATTCGCGTGAATGCGGGAGCCAACACGCTCACCGACGCGGGTCCGGCCGGCCAACCTCCCCGCCCGACCCGACCCTAGACAGCTCGCCTCCGTGCGGCGGCTCGCGCTCGTCGGCCTGGCATGCGTCGCCTGCATTCGTCCGGTCTCTGCACAAGTCGCCGGCAACGTCGAGGCCGGCGTCTCGAACGTGAAGTACGATCGCTTCCTCGCGTCCGGTGCCGCATCGCTCGGTTCAGTCCTGCGATGGGATGATCCTGCCGGGCGCGGCTTCGTTAACGCGCGCGGCACCTACCTGCGATTTGAGAGCGGTCGTCATAGCGTAGACGCGTCCGCCAATGGCTCGTGGTTTACGCCGATCGGCTCCCGCTGGCGCGGCGAGCTTGGCCTCGCCGCCGGCGCCAGCCAGTACGCGAATATCGCCAGCTTCAGGCATGCCGACCTCGAAGCGCGGATCCATTGGATGCAGGGGACTCGCGGATCATGGCTCGGCGCCACCGTCGGCAGCGCCTCTTTCGGGAGCGGCGCGCGGTCCGTTGCCGTGCTCGTGCTGGGTAGATGGTGGCTCGTTGGCGACATGACGATGTTCGCATCCGCCGATCGCTCCTTCATTGGCGACACCGCCTACAGCGACCTCCGGTCCTCGGCGCGCTGGCGCCTCGCGAAAGTCACGCTCGAAGGAGTGCTCGGCACACGAGTGTGGAGTCGCGGCGGCGGCCGCGGTGTCTTTATCGAAGGAAGCGCCGCGCTGGCGCTCGGCACACATGCCGCGCTGGTCGTCTCGGGAGGGCGATATCCCACCGACGCCGTGAGCGGCAGCATCGCCGGTCGTTACGCCACGGCCGCCTTACGACTCGGCTCGGTCGGGCTCCGCCGACCAAACCCGTCCCCGCGGGTCCCGTCGATCTCGCTGCATTCCGGCAACGGGGCCACCGTCGATCCACCCGAAGACGCGCGACTCGACATTGAGACAGCCGAAGACGATGCCGTCCGCCTGATCGTACATGCCATTCGAGCGACGACCGTGGAGATCAGCGGTGATTTCACCGACTGGCAGCCGGTTACGCTTACGCGAGTCTCCGCCGACGATTCGGCGTGGGAGGGAGTCTTTCGGATCTCGCGCGGTCTCCACCGCATCAACGTGCGCCGCGACGGCGGAGCCTGGCGGGCTCCCGTCGGGACGACGCGCAGCGCCGACGACTACGACGGCGAGGTCGGAGTCTTTCTCGTTCCTTAGCGAGCACCGCCGGCGAGCTGCAAAGCCTCTGGCCGCCGCCGCAGCGCCAGCATCGCCCACACGCCCAGCACCGGTCCGATCGCCAGCACGCTCATGGTCCAATGCCAGCCGATCCGTCCGGCGATCGTCGGCAGCAGGTAGATCGTCGCGCATGTGAGCAAGAAGCCGAGACTCGTCTGCAGTGTCAGCGCGGTGCCGACGTAGTCTCGCGGCGCGAGCTCGCTCACCGCGGCGGAAAACTGCGCCGAGTCGGCGACGACCGTCACGCCCCAGACGAGCAGCAGCGGCAGAAGCGCGACCAGCGGCGCAGCGAATAATGCGCCGACGAGCAGCGCGCAGGTCCCCGATAGCACCATCGCGACGCTGGTGACCACGGTGCGTCCCCAGCGATCGGCGTAGCGACCGCCGAGCCAGCATCCTGCCGCGCCAATCCCGATGACTCCGAAGGTGACGAACGCCGCCAGGCTCGTGACGTCGGCATCGGGTCCGCGACGCGCGCGCTCGCTCGCCGCGACGAACGCGGCCATCCACGTCCACATCGCGTAGACCTCCCACATGTGACCGAGGTAGCCGAGGTTCGCGAGCGCCACGGCGCGATCCTTCAGAATGCGCGGCGCAGCCGCTAGCGAAAACGGCGGCGAAGGGGCGGTGAACGGTCCATCATTGGGAACGAGCAGCACCAACAGTCCGCCGAGGACGGCACTGGCCGCCGCAACGATCAGAACCGCGCGCCAGGCCGCCGGCGCGACAGCCCAGCGGACGAGATGCGGGCTGGCGGATCCGAGTGTGAGCGCGCCGACGAGAACCCCGATCGCGAGTCCTCTTCCTTCCTTGAACCACCCGGCAGCGATCTTCATGCCGGGTGGGTAAACGCCGGCCAGGGCGGCGCCGGTCAGGAGCCGGCAGGCGATCGCGTAGCGCGCATTCGGCGACGCCGCCACGCCGAGCGTCGCCACCGCCGCGAGCGCCGCGGAGACGGCGACCAAACGGCGCGCGGAGAGTCGATCGGCGAGCGTCAGGATCGCGCTCACGAGCGCGCCGACGACGAAGCCAAGCTGCACCGAGATCGTGAGCCATGCCGTCGTCGTCGGCGAGAGCGACCAGACGCGCGCCAGCGTCGGGGAAACCGCAGACGCGCTGAACCACGGCGCCATCCCGAGCAGCTCGGCGATGGCCAACACGGCCAGGACTCGCTTTGGACTCACAATCCCGTGGGATGGTCCAGGAAGGTCCAGGGGAGGTCGAATTTTTTCGCCAGATGCTCGGCGAGCGCTTTGACCCCGACGGTCTCGGTCGCGTAATGGCCGGCGTAGATCACGTTGAGCCGCAGCTCTTCGGCGTCGAAGAACGTCCAGTGTTGCCCTTCGCCGGTAACGAACGTGTCGAGCCCCGCGGCCGCGGCCTGCGGAATGAGCGAGCCACCGGCGCCCGTCACGATGCCGACGCGCTGCGGCCGATCCGGGCCGAACGGGAACAGTTTGGGGGCAGTGCCGAGCGCTTTCGTGATAGCCCAGACGAGCTCGTCGCGGCTCCCGTTGAACTCTCCCCAGACACCAATGGGAGCGCCGTGATACGATCCAAAGTCGCCACGGATCTTGAGCCCGAGCATCCGCGCGAGCACGGTGTTGTTGCCGACATCGGGATGACGGTCGAGCGGCAGATGTGCCGCGTACAGCGCGATGTTCGCCTTGGTCAGCCCGAGCAGTCGCCGGTGTGCCGGGCCGACGATCGGACGCAGACCGCCCCAAAACATTCCGTGATGGACGAGGAGAAGGTCGGCGTGTTGTTCGGCCGCAAGGCGGACGGTCGCTTCACAGAAGTCGACCGCCGCAGCGAGGCGAGTGACCTCTCCGCTGTTCGCGATCTGGAGTCCGTTCAGGGCTTCGGGGGCGTCGGCGACTTCTTCAGCGATTCTGAGGTAGCCGTCGAGGAACTGGGTTACGGTGTCTAGTCGCACTTACGACACCGTAATCACAGTATCGAGACAGCCAAAAGTCTTCCACACGACACTATCGTATAACACTAATTGGCACAAAGAATTAGAGAATCCACATGAGGCTGGGGCTACCGTGTGGATATCTAGGCTCGAGCCAAAGTCGTCGTTGCGGGGCGTTGGGTGACCTGCGGGGGCTGGCCGACATCCTCGCCCATCCGCAGTACGCCGTTGATCTCCCCGCCTTCCTGGACCAGCAGGCGCTTGGTATGCACGTCGCCATGGACGACGCTGGTGGCCTGGAGCTCCACGCGCTCCTCGGCGTAGATCGCGCCGCGCACTTCGCCGCCGATGATCGCTTCGCGGCTGACGACGTCGCCTTCCACTTCCCCGCCCCTGGCGACGAGGACCTGTTTGGCGGCGCGCACCGTGCCGCTGACCGATCCTTCGATCTTCACGACGCCGTCGGCGGAGATGTCGCCGACGACCCGCATGCCGGCGCCGATGATCGATAGGCCCGGCACGCCGTCGCGCCCGCCGGCCGTCGGATTCTTTTCAGAGAAGACTGCCATCAGCGGCTTCCCTCCTTTACGAGCTCCAGCGGATCGACCGACTTGTCGTCGTGTCGGATTTCGAAGTGCAGGTGAGGCGCGGTGGACCGCCCCGAGTTGCCGGACAAGCCGATCACTTGCCCGGCTGGAACTTCGTCACCTTCGGCGGCAATCAGCCGTGACAAGTGACCATACATCGTCTCATACCCGGACGGATGCCGCAAGAGGACGAAGAGCCCGTAGTCGGCATCGTAGCCCGCGGCGCTCACTGATCCGCCGCCCGATGCGCGCACCGGCGTGCCGAGCGGCACGGCGATATCGATGCCGGGATGCGATTCATCCACGCCCCCGCCTCCCGGGCGCACCTGGCCGCGCGTGACGAATCCCTGCACGTCGAGCGGCCAGTGGGACGGTACCGAGGCGCCTGTCTCATAATGATTGCTCCCCGGAACGGCGGCCCGGACCGGGACCGCGAGCATCGTCGTCGCGAGGTCGGTGGTTCGCTCGACGGAGCCGCCGCGCGTCGTGGGCGGCGCCTTCACTCCCAGGATTTGCCGGAGCTCCTGATAGTTCGCTTCGGCGCGGTTCAGCGCGGAGGCGAGCTGTTGCACGCGGCTGTTCTCGACTTTGAGTCGTGAGACCTCGCGCTCGAGACCCGGCACGCGCGCCGCGTTGCGGAAGATCGGCCCCGCGAACGCGAAGAACAGCACGACGGAAACGGCGATCGCGCCGGCACCCCACTTCCCTGCGAACAGCGCCCAGCGCGGGATGCGGTACTGTTTCGATTCCAGGTCGCCATCCGCGTGGATGACGATGGTCACCCCGCGACCGCTCATCCGTCGAACGGAGCCCCGAGGATCAGTTCGAGGAGGCGAGCGAGATCGTCGTTCGAGTAGAACGAGAGATGAATCTGTCCCTTCCCTTTGGCGCGCAACGTCACGCGCACGTCGGTGCCCAACCGCCGGCGTAACGCATCTTCGACCCGCCGGACTTCGGGCGCGACACCCAACCCCCGTTTCATCCGTGGCCGCCGCTCGGGGGCACGCCCGCCACGAACCCGGTCTTCGACCTCGCGGACCGAGAGCCCCTGAGCGACCGCTTCGCGCGCGAGATTCGTCACGATGCGCGGATCTTCCAGCGCAAGGAGGGCGCGCGCGTGGCCGACGGAGAGATGCTTTTCGTGCAACATCTCCAGCACCGCCTCGGGCAGCTTGAGCAGCCGCAGCGCATTCGCGACGGTCGACCGGTCGCGGCCGACTGCGTCGGCGACGTCCTGCTGCGCGAGCTTGAACTCGGCAATCAGCCGCTCGTAGCCCCGCGCTTCGTCCACCGGCGAGAGATCGTCGCGCTGCAGGTTCTCGATCAGCGCGAGCGTCAGCAGCGTGCGATCGTCGGCATCCCGCTGCACGGCGGGAATACGCTCCCAGCCGAGCTGCTGGCAAGCGCGGAGCCGCCGCTCGCCGGCGATCAGCTCGTAGCCACCATTGGCGGGCGCGCGCCGGACCACGACCGGCTGGAGTAATCCCGCCTGCTTGATCGAAGACACCAGCTCATCGAGCGCGGCGGGATCGACGGTCTTTCGCGGCTGGAATGGATTCGGCTTGATGTCCTGGATCGGGAGCTCGACGAGGCTCCCTTCCCGCTCGGCTTCTTCGCGGGTCGGTCCAAGGAGTGCCTCCAGCCCACGGCCGAGGCGACGTCTTCCTGCGGTGGTTTCCGTCATGCGGGCACCTCCGGGGGCGGCGACGGCAACGCTTCAATGGCGGGGAGGTTGGGCGAGGGTGGCGCACCCTGTTCAACTCGACGGATCAGCTCCTGCGCGACCGCTAGATAGCTCTTGGCGCCGACCGATTGCACGTCGTACAGAATGATCGGCTTCCCGAAGCTCGGCGCCTCGGCGAGGCGCACGTTGCGCGGGATCGTCATGTTGAACATGCGAGCGCCGAAATACTCCTTCGCTTCTTCGGCGACCTGCTTGCAAAGGTTGAGACGCGCGTCGTACATCGTCAGCAACACCCCTTCGATGGCGAGCGCCGGATTGAAATTGCGCTGCACGAGCTTCACCGTGTTCAAGAGCTGCGACAGCCCCTCGAGTGCGTAGTACTCGCACTGGATCGGGATGACGACGCTGTCGGCCGCCGTCAGCATGTTGAGCGTCAGGAGGCCGAGCGACGGCGGGCAGTCGATGATCACATAGCCGTACTCATCACGCATATCGCGCAGCGCGTCGCGCATCCGCGTCTCGCGGCCGCTCTGGTTGACGAGCTCGAGCTCGGCACCGACCAGGTCCTGCGTCGCGGGAATCACGTCGAGATACGGGAAGTGCACGTGCGGGAAGCGCGCCTGCGCAAGCGGCGACGCGTCGATCAGAGCGTCGTAGAGCGAGTGGCGGATTCGATCGCGCTCGATCCCGACGCCGCTCGTCGAATTGCCCTGCGGATCGGCATCGATCAGCAGCGTCTTTCGCTCGGCGGTCGCGAGCGACGCGGCGAGATTGACGGCGGACGTTGTCTTGCCAACGCCGCCTTTCTGGTTGGCAATCGCAATTACACGTGACATTGTAATCTCTTACAAGACAAGGAGTTATATAACTCGCGGGGAAAGTGGCAGCTCAATATACGTTCGTTTCACGTGAAACGAAAGAGTGTACGTTTCACGTGAAACTGCAACGATAGGGGCTAAGCCACCCGGCGGCGCCAGCGCGTCGCTTCGAAGACCAGGTTGTGAAGGTCGGCGGGCGTCACACCCGGCACCCGTGCTGCCTGAGCGAGCGAGGTCGGACGCACGCGATCGAGCTTTTGGCGCGCCTCGGTCGCGAGACTGCGAAGCTCGAGGTAGGGAAGGTCTTCGGGCAGAACGAACGAGGCGAGCTCGACCAGGCGCGCGGCCGCATCGCGCTCACGCGCGAGATAGCCGTCGTACTTGATGTCGATCTCCGCTGCGAGCAACGCCTCAGCCGAGACATCCAATCCGGTGCCCGCCGCAGCGAACAGCTCAGCGAGCGATACCCCCGGTCGCTTCGCCACGACTGCGATGCGCTCGGTCTCGGACAACGTCGTGCCGGTCGACGCGAGCGGCCCCTCGGCCTGGGCGGGCGTGATTGTCGCCTGCCGCGCCACATCGAGCACTTTCTCTTCGAGCTCGAGCTTCCGCTCCGCCGCCCGCAGCTCGTCCTGCGTCAGGAGGCCGAGTCGCTCGGCGAGAGGGAAGAGACGGCGGAGTGCGTTGTCTTGGCGAAGCAACAGCCGGAATTCGGCACGGGAGGTGAACAGCCGGTAGGGCTCGTCCACGCCGCGTGTCACGAGATCGTCGACGAGTACGCCGACATACGCTTCCTGCCGCCCGAACACCACTGGCTCGGCACCGCGGATTCGACGTACCGCATTGATCCCGGCGACCACACCCTGACCGGCCGCTTCCTCATAGCCCGTCGTGCCGTTGATCTGGCCGGCGAAGAAGAGATGTTCGACGCTCTTTACTTCGAGCCAGGGTGTGAGCTGCGTCGGCGGATAGTAGTCGTACTCGATGGCATATCCCGGTCGAGTCATCCGCGCGCGCTCGAGTCCGGGCACCGCATGCAAGAATTCCAGCTGTACCGACGGAGGCAGGGAAGTGGACAGGCCGTTCACGTACAGCTCCGTCGTGTCCAATCCCTCCGGCTCCAGGAAGATCTGGTGCCGCTTCGCGTCGGGGAATTTCACGATCTTGTCTTCCACCGACGGGCAGTAGCGTGGGCCGCGCCCGCTGATCGCGCCGCCGTACAGCGCCGACTCCTTCAGATGCCGCTGAATGATTTCTTTGACCTCGCCGCCGGCCCACGTGATCCAGCATGGCATCTGCCGCGGCCGCTCGGTCTTCTCGTGAAAGGAGAAGCGAAATTCAGCGCTGTCGCCGTCCTGGCGCTCAACGCGGTTCCAATCCACCGATCGCCCGTCGACGCGTGGCGGGGTGCCGGTCTTGAAGCGCGCCACTGTAAGTCCAATAGTCGCAATGACTTGCGCCATCTCAACAGAAGGCGGATCTCCGGCGCGCCCGGCGGAAATCTGTGTCTCGAGACCGAGGTGGATGCGACCGCGCAGAAATGTCCCCGCGGTGATGATGACGGCGTGCGATGTAAAGCGCCGGCCATCGCCCGTCTCGACGCCGGTGATGCGCGCGCCGCCGCGCTCGAAGAGCAGATTTGTGACCATCCCCTGCGCGAGCTCGAGCGTCGGAAACTGCTCGAGCTGGAACCGGACGGCCCGCTTGTACAGCGTGCGATCAGCCTGCGCGCGCGGCGCCCACACGGCGGGACCCTTCGAGCGATTCAGCATGCGGAATTGGATTGTCGCACGATCGGCCGCGCGCCCCATCACGCCCCCGAGGGCATCGACCTCGCGAACCACGGTACCCTTGGCGATGCCGCCGATCGCGGGATTGCAGGACATCTGACCGATCGTCTCGAGATTCGAGGTGAGCAGGAGGGTACGCGCACCAAGACGAGCGGACATGGCCGCGGCTTCGGTGCCGGCGTGACCACCGCCAACAACTAAGACGTCGTAATCCACCATAGGTCGAAGAATAACGAGCCGAGGGAGGAGACGTCGAGAGAGCGGTCGAGAGGCCGAGAGGCTGAGGGGCTATGAGGTGCGAGGAGTAGTGCTGCCAAGCCTTGAGTGTTTTGTAGTGGGCCATACCACCAAACTGACAGAACAAAAGAAAAAGCACGGCATCCGATTTACGCATGCCGTGCTCTCCTAACGCCTCACTCCTCATAGCCCCTCAGCCGCTCGGCCTCTCCGCGTCTCCCTCGCGTCTGTGCGTCTAGCCTTTGCCGGTCCTAGGCTGTTCTCACCCAACGGACCAGTTCCTTGAGCGTTGGTCGCTTCCCAGTCATCAGGATGCCGACGCGATAGATCCGGGACGCGACCCACGTAACTCCGACAATTGCCACCACCAGAATTCCCCACGACAGTGCGACTTCCCAAATGGGTATGCTTCCGGCCGTGAACCGGACCGGTGTCGCGATCGGTGACGTGAACGGCACCAGCGAGAGCGTGCGCGCGAGCGTGGAGCTGGGATCGTTGGTGAGCCCAATGATCGAGAAGTACGAAATCATGAGAAGGTAGGTCACCGGCTGCTGCGCCTGGCGCGCCTCCTGTTCATTGCTCGACATCGCCCCTACAGCCGCGAACATCGCCGAATAGAGCAAGAAGCCGCCGACGAAGAACGCCAGGAAGACGACGAGCGTCGCGAACGGGATTTCCGGAAGCGAGAGATTCAGCTTCGAGGGATCAGCACCGAGCGAACGGGCGATTGGTCCCCGTAGCGCGATCAGCAAGCGCGCTGAGACGCCCCAGATCACGAATTGGAAGAACGAGACGGCTCCGGCCCCCAGCACCTTGCCGAGCAGGAGCTGGAACGGACGGAGCGAGGATACCAGCACCTCGATGATGCGCGTCGTCTTCTCCTCCAGCACTGAGCTCATGACGTTCACGCCATACAGCAGGATCGCCATGAAGAGCAGCACGGCCGTGATGTACGCCATCACGAGCGACTGACCGGCGCTTTCGCTGCGCGCCTTTCCGCCGATGATCTTCTTCTGGTCCAGGGCTACGTGCACCTGTGCCCAATCCACCACGGTCGGATCGACGCCTTTGCTCTCGAGCCGCACTTTCTCCACGAGGCGATTCAGCGCGCGCTGCATCTCCTCGATGGTCCCAATCGCGAGATTCGATGCCCGATATTCGGCCTTGCCCGACTTCGTCAGCTCGTCGGAGATAATGAGGAAGCCGTTCAGGTCCTTCTGCTCGACGAGGTTCGTGAGTGAGTCGACCGCATGCGGGCCGGCCGGCACGCGGGTCGCCCGAAACGCCTGGCTGATGACCAACGCGTCGACGACCCGGTCGCCCAGGCCGCTCGTGGAGCTGTCCAGCACCGCGACGTCGCGCACCGCGCCGCCGGCCGACTGCTTGATTTGATAGACGATCACGCCCGTCAGTAGCACGGGACCGAGCAGCGCGGACACCCAGAACCAGCGCGTGCGCACCCGTTCGACGAATTCGCGACGGATCACCGCCCAGATCTTGCTCATGCCCGGCCCGCTCCCTGCAGGCCCGGCACCGCGGCCGCCGTCGCCGCCTCCGGACCCACCAGATCGACGAAGATCTTGTGCAACGAGGGAGTCGCGAGCTCGAAGCGCGAGAGGCGTGCGCCCGAATTCACCAGCGCCCGCAGGACCTCTTGGGGATCCGCCCCCGTTGCGAGCTCGAGCTCCGCCTGCTGCCCAAGGTCCTGGACACGCGCGACGAGGCGCTTGTCGGCGAAAATCTGCGCCGCGCCGCCCTGGCTGCCGTCGAACGTGATCAGCAGGTTGCGGCCGCCCCGCTGCTGCTTCACCTCGGTCAGCGTTCCGTCGATCAGCTTCTTCCCACGCGCGATGATACACAGCCGGTCGCACAGCTGCTCGGCGTGCTCCATGATGTGCGTCGAGAACAGGATCGTCTTGCCGCGGCGGCGCGCGTCGAGGACGGTCTCGCGCAGCACCTGCGAGTTGACCGGATCGAGACCCGAGAACGGCTCATCGAGGACGACGAGATCGGGATCGTGCAGGACGGTCGAAATGAACTGCACCTTCTGCTGCATCCCCTTCGAGAGGTCCGACACTTTCCGGAGCCGCCAGTCGGACAGGCCCAGCCGGTCCAACCATTCCGATGCCTTGGTGCGGGCGACCCGCCGCGCGACGCCCTTCACCTCGGCGAGAAACACGAGCACATCGAGGACCCGCATCTTCGGGTACAGCCCGCGCTCCTCGGGGAGATAGCCGATCCGCGCGGAATAGCTGCGGCCGCCGGCGACCGTGCCGAAGAGCTGCACGGCGCCCGAGTCGGGCTCGTAGATGTCCATGATCATCCGGATCGTCGTGCTCTTGCCGGCGCCGTTCGGTCCGAGCAGCCCGTAGATCGTTCCCGCCGGCACGGTGAGTGACAGCGCGTCCACGGCGGTGTGACCCGCGAAGCGTTTGGTGATGCGATCGACGACGACCGGTTCTGGCATGCGCGGAAGCTAAGGGGGAAGCGAGACGAGGGAAGAGGGACGGGGAACTACGCCGGCACGCCGAAGAGCTCCCCTGCTTTCCGCAGCGCTGCAACCAACGCGTCGACATCGTCCACGTCGTTATAGATGTAGAAAGAGGCGCGCGCCGTCGCTGCCACGCCGAGACGCCGCATCAACGGCTGGGTGCAGTGATGGCCCGCGCGAATGCAGACCCCGTCCCGGTCCAGGATCGTTGCCAAATCGTGGGGATGGACGTCGCCGTACGTAAACGGAACGACACCGGCACGATGATCCTTCGGCCCATACACGGTCACCCCTTCGACCTGCGACAGGCGCTCGATCGCGATCCGGGCGAGTTCCTGCTCGTGCTCAGCGACGCGATCGAGGCCGAGCTGCTCGAGATAGGCAATCGCGGCGCCCAGTCCGACGGCCGCTTCCACGTTCGGCGTTCCACCTTCGAACTTGTGGGGAATCTTGTTCCACGTTGAATGATCGTCCCACACGCGCTCGATCATCTCGCCGCCGCCGTGGTACGGCGGCATGGCCTCGAGCAGCTCGGGCTTCGCGACGAGGGCGCCGCTCCCCATCGGCGCCAGCATCTTGTGTCCCGACAGCGCGTAGAAATCGCAACCAATCGTCTGAAGGTCCACGCGCATATGCGGGCTGGCCTGGGCGCCGTCCACGACCGTCACGGCTCCCGCGGCGTGCGCGAGTTTGGTCAATTGGGCAGCGGGATTGACCGTGCCGAGTGAGTTCGAGACGTACGGGAAGGCCACGATCTTGGGCTTGGCCTCGAGGGCCCGGCCGTAGTCCGCGAGGTCGATCCGGCCGTCCTTCGTGATCTCTACCATCCGGAGGGTCGCGCCCTTTTCCTGACAGAGGATCTGCCACGGCACGATGTTGGAATGGTGGTCCATCGCCGTGACGACCACGCTGTCGCCGCGCTGCACGTGGGTCCGTCCCCAGGAGGCCGCCACCAGGTTGAGCGATTCCGTCGTGCCGCGTGTGAAGACGACGCCCTCGCGCGCCCAGGCGTTGACGAAGCGCGCGACCGCGGTGCGAGCCGCCTCGTACGCGTCCGTCGCTTCGACGGCGAGCGCGTATGCACCGCGGTGAACGTTCGCATTGTGGAAGCTGTAGTAGTGCAGGATCGCGTCGAGGACTTTGCGCGGCTTCTGGCTCGTCGCGGCGTTGTCGAGGTAGACCAGGCGCGCGCCATTCTCCTTCCGCTCGAGAATGGGGAAGTCGGCGCGGATCCGCTTGGTGTCGAGCATCAGAAATCCTTCGCCGATTCGGTCGTCACCGGCTCCGCCTGATTCTGCAGCGCCGCATGCAGGGCGTGCCAGGCCAGGTTCGCGCACTTGATGCGGCTGGGAAAAGCGCGCACACCCGAAAACACCGCGAGCTTGCCGGGCGCGTTCGCGCCGCCCGCCAGCATGTCACGAAACGCCTGAAACAGCGACTCGGCGTCCCCCGCCGTCTTTCCCTTTACCGCGTCGGTCATCAGCGACGCCGACGCCTTCGAGATCGCGCAGCCGGACCCTTGCGGCATCTGAAACCCGATGTCGCTGATCGTCCCGCCATCGACCTGGACGTACAATTGAATGCGGTCGCCGCACAGCGGGTTGTTGCCCTCGGCCCGATGATTCGCTGAGTCGAGCCGTTTGAAGTTCCGCGGATTGCGATTGTGATCGAGAATGACCTGCTGGTACAGATCGCCGAGGTCGCTCATCACTCCGCCAATCGACCGCGCACGATCTGATCGAGCTGCGCCCGCAGCGGCGCGACGTCCATGCGGCCGAGGATTTCGGCGGCGAAGCCGTAGGTGAGCAGCCGCCGCGCCTCGTCCGCGCCGATGCCGCGGCTCTTCAAGTAGAACAGGGCGCGCGGATCGAGCGGCCCCACGGTCGAGCCGTGGGTGCACTTCACGTCGTCGGCGTAGATCTCGAGCTGCGGCTGGCTGTCCGCATGCGCATCGGTGGACAGCAACAGGTTGTTGTTCGTTTGCTTCGAGTCGGTCTTTTGCGCACCCGGTCGCACGATGATGCGGCCGGTGAACACGCCGCGCGACTTGTCATCGAGCACACCATTGAAGTATTCGTGGCTCGCACAGTGGTCGGCCGCGTGGTCGATCGTCGTATGATGATCGGCGTGCTGCTGACCCGCGAGCAGATACAGGCCGTTGAGGATCAGCGTGCCGCCGGGTCCCGCCATCACCGCGCCGATGTCGTGCCGCGCGAGCGCGCCGCCGAACGCGACGAAGTGCAGGTTGAGCGTGCTGTCCCGTCCCTGGTGCGACTGCGTCGTCGCGACGTGATAGGCGCGGACCCCCTCGCGTTGCACGCGGTAGTGGTCGAGGCGCGCACCGTCGCCGACGGCGATCTCGGTGACGGCGTTCGTCCAGTACGCACCGTCACGGAGCGCGGCGTACGTCTCGACGATCGAGGCGCGCGCTTCGCGCTCGACGACCACGAGGTTGCGCGGATGGATGACGACTCGCTGCTCCCCGGTCGCCACAAACAACAGCTGGATCGGCAGCTCGGCCGTCGCCTTCGCCGCCACGTGAACGAATGCGCCGTCATGCACGAACGCCGTATTCAACGCGGAGAACGGCCGTTCACCGACCGACGCGTACTTGCCCAGGTGCGCGCGCACGAGGTCCGGACGGTGCTGAACCACATGTGCGAGACTCTGCACGTCGTCGAAGAACGGGGTCGACAACGCGGCTTGGAAGAAACCGTCCACGAAGACGAGCCGAGGGCCGGCTTCGAGCAGCAGGTAGGGCCGGATTTCGTCGAGCGTCGGGATCCGCGAAGGCGGCTTCGCGACGTCAAACGAGCCTTCGGCGATCGGCGCGACGTTCGTGAACCGCCACGCCTCCTGCTTCATGTTGGGGAATCCGAGCTCGGCGAATCGCGCGATGCCGCCGGTCCGCAGCTCCTTCAGCCACGACGGCGCGCGCGACGCGCCGTTCGCGGCCCACGCGTTATAGCTGCCGACCAGCCGTTCGACCGTCCCCGTCGCCGCCATCGTCACGACACCATGGCGCCATCACGCAGCCAGTCGTACCCCTTTGCCTCGAGTTCCAAGGCCAATTCGGGCCCGCCGGTCTTTACGATCCGCCCATCCGCCAGCACGTGCACGACGTCGGGCGTGATGTAGTCCAGCAGCCGCTGGTAGTGGGTCACGATCAGGAACGCGCGGTTCGGACTCCGCAGCTTGTTCACCGTCTCCGCGACGGTCTTCAGGGCATCGATGTCGAGGCCCGAGTCCGTCTCGTCCAGGATGGCGAGCTTCGGCTCGAGGACCGCGAGCTGCAGGATTTCATTGCGCTTCTTCTCACCGCCCGAGAAGCCTTCGTTCACGGGACGGTTCATCATCGAGTCGTCCCAGCCGATGGCCTTCAGTTTCTGCTCGAGCACCTGCAGGAAGTCGATCGGATCGAGCTCGGCCTCGCCGCGATTCTTCCGGATGGCGTTCAGCGCGGCGCGCAGGAAGTAGGAGTTCGTGATGCCGCGGATCTCGACGGGATATTGAAACGCGAGGAACACGCCTGCGCGCGCGCGCTCCTCGGGGTCCATGTCGAGCAAATCCTTGCCGTCATACGTCACGGTGCCCGCGCGCACTTCGTAGGCTGGATGCCCGGCCAACACCTGCGCCAGCGTGCTCTTCCCCGACCCGTTGGGTCCCATGATCGCGTGCACTTCGCCGTCGCGAAGCGAGAGATCGACGCCCTTCAGGATCTCATTGCCGGCAACCGCCGCTCGAAGCCCTGTGACTTGGAGCAGTACCCGTCCCGCCATTATCCGACACTCCCCTCGAGACTGATACCGAGCAGCCGCGTCGCTTCGACGGCGAACTCCATCGGCAGCTCCTTGAACACTTCCTTGCAGAAGCCGTTGACGATCATCGAGACTGCGTCTTCCGACGACAGCCCACGCTGGCGCAGATAAAAGATCTGATCCTCGCCGATCTTCGACGTCGACGCCTCGTGCTCCATGATTGCGGTCGAGTTGCGCACGTCGATGTACGGGAAGGTGTGCGCTCCACATTTATCACCAATCAGCATCGAATCGCACTGCGAATAGTTCCGCGCGCCCTCGGCGCCCTTCATGATCTTCACGAGACCGCGATACGTGTTCTGTCCGCGACCGGCCGAAATGCCCTTCGACACGATAGTCGACCGCGTGTTCTTGCCGAGGTGAATCATCTTTGTGCCGGTGTCGGCCTGCTGCTTGTGGCTCGTGACCGCCACCGAGTAGAACTCGCCGATCGAGTTGTCGCCTTGGAGAATGCAGCCCGGGTATTTCCACGTGATCGCCGAGCCGGTCTCGACCTGCGTCCAGGAGATCTTCGAGTTCTTGCCGGCGCACTTGCCGCGCTTCGTGACGAAGTTGTAAATGCCGCCCCGCCCCTCTTCGTCACCGGGATACCAGTTCTGGATCGTCGAGTACTTGATCTGCGCGTTATCGAGCGCGACCAGCTCGACGACCGCCGCGTGCAGCTGGTTCTCGTCACGCATCGGCGCGGAACAGCCTTCGAGGTAGCTGACGTAGCTCCCCTCGTCTGCGATGATGAGCGTGCGCTCGAACTGACCGGTGGAGGAAGCGTTGATGCGGAAGTAGGTCGAGAGCTCGAGCGGGCAGCGCACACCATTCGGCACGTACACGAACGAACCGTCCGTAAACACGGCGGAGTTCAGCGCCGCGAAGAAGTTGTCGTTCGTCGGAACGACAGTGCTGAGGTACTTCTGGACCAGATCGGCATGCTCGCGAATCGCCTGCGAGATGGGCATGAAGATCACGCCGTACTTCGCGAGCTCCGCCTGGAACGTCGTGGCCACAGACACGCTGTCGAACACCGCGTCCACGGCGACACCACTGAGCCGCTTCTGCTCCTCGATCGGGATGCCGAGCTTCTCGAACGTCTGGACGAGCTTCGGATCGACCTGGTCGAGCGAGTCGAGCTTGGGCATCTGCTTGGGAGCCGCGTAATAGCTGATTGCTTGGTAGTCGATCGGCCCGTACTTCACATTGGGCCAATGCGGCTCCGCCATCTTGAGCCAGTTGCGATACGCTTTCAGACGCCAGTCGAGCATCCACGCCGGCTCCTCCTTCTTGGCGGAGATCAGCCGGATGACGTCCTCGTTCAAGCCCGGCGGCACCACCTCGGATTCGATGTCGGTGACGAAGCCGTACTTGTACGGTTGCTGGACGTGCGCTTCAATGCCGGTCATGAAGTCTCTCGGAAGTCCTTTGCAGACATGAACTTGGCAATCAAATCGGCGACCTAGATTGGAATCCTAATGGTTTTGTCGGGATTGTCAATGAAGTCAAGAGACCTAGTAAATGTCGCGATTCCACTCTCGCACCAGCCGCTCGTAGTCCTCGGGCGTGTTCACCGAATCGATGACCGCCGGATCGTCCACGGGCACTTGGGCGACCTCGGCCTGATGCGCCCGCAGCACGGCGCGCGCTCCCTCATCTGTGGCCGTTTCGCTCGTCAGCAGCTCCTCAAAGAGCGACGCCCCCCAGATGACCGGGTGCCCGCGACGCTCTCCGAACATGGGAACCACGATCGGCGCCTTGGACCGGCGATGGGCCTCGAGCACGCGTTCGACCGTCGTAACGCGGACGTGCGGCAGATCCACCGGCCAAACGAGGATTGCGCTGGGTTGCAGCGCCTGAACAGCGCGCAGCGCGAGGCGCAACGACGCGATTTGGCCCGTGTCGGGCTCAGGGTTTTCCACGATGACGCAGTCATTCCCGGCAAATGCGGGCTGGATGCGCCCGCCGTCCGGTCCGAGCACCACGACGCGGGTTTTGACTTCGAGGACTTCGAGCGCCTGAAGGATCCGGACGACGAACGGAAGGCCGAGAAAGTCCAGGAGGGCCTTGGGAGACCCCATTCTCGCCGAGCGGCCCGCCGCCAGTACCACGCCTGCTAAACTCATAGGGGCTAAGAGACTAAGCGACTAAGCGGCTATCTGGCTAGAGGGCAGTTGCATGACGGACAGAAAGCAGCAATTATGGCGCGCCCATGGCTGCACGACGCATTCGCCAACTTGGCGACCCGATCCTGCGAGTTCGCTGCACCCCGGTGGAGGACCCCAAGTCACCGGCGATACGGCTGCTCTCCGACGATTTGCGCGACACGCTGCGGGGCGCGCGCAAGAAGTACAACATGGGTCGCGCGCTTGCGGCGCCGCAGATCGGCGCGCCGGTGCGGGTCATCCTCGTGGAGATCGGGAAGTTCCGCGCGACGATGATCAACCCTGAAATCGTCGACGTCGGCTCGGAAGACTTCCACGTTTGGGACGACTGCTTCTCCTTCCCCAACCTGTTGGTGCGCGTGACGCGGGCCCACAAGGTCAGCCTGCGCTACACCGACCTGAAGGGAAAAGTCGTCACCATGGAGCTCGAAGGCCCCATGGCGGAGCTGTTGCAACACGAAATCGACCACCTCAACGGCATCCTCGCGCTCGATCAGCCGAGCGGCCTCGACCCCTTCGCGTATCGGGCGGAGTGGGAAAAGACCCACAAGCCCACCGAACGCTACGGACCTCCCCGCCCGCGCGAAGTTTAGAACAGACTAGATTCCGCTCCATCGACAGGGGTGCCCCGGCGGGTGCCGGGGCTGAGATCACACCCTCAGAACCTGATCCGGTTCGTACCGGCGAAGGGAGCTCCGTATGACCTGCCGTACCCAGATGTGCTTCGCCCGCCAGGGCACGATCACTCCCGAGATGCGGCGTGTCGCCGAGCGGGAGTCGCTACCGGCCGAGACGATTCGGGATGAAGTCGCGATCGGCCGCTTGATCATTCCGGCCAACGTCAATCACCTGAAGCAGCGACTCGACCCGATGGCGATCGGCAAAGTCGCGAGCGTGAAGATCAACGCCAACATCGGCAACTCGGCGGTCGAGTCGGATATCGACGGTGAGCTCGAGAAGCTCCATCACGCGGTCCACTACGGCGCCGACACGGTCATGGATCTCTCGACCGGCGGCAACATCGACGCGATTCGGGAAGCGATCATCGCGGCGTCCCCCGTGCCGATCGGGACGGTACCGATTTACCAGGCGATCGAAAACGCGGGCGACGTCGTGAAGCTCACGCCGGACGACATCCTCGACAACATCGAGCATCAGGCGCAGCAGGGCGTGGACTACGTCACCGTGCATGCCGGCATTCTGCGCGAGCACGTGGGCCTGGCGCTCGGCCGCGTAACGGGGATCGTGAGTCGCGGCGGGTCGCTGATGGCGTACTGGATGACGCAGCACGGCAAGCAGAATCCGTTGTACGAGCACTACGACCGGCTGCTCGACATCGCGCGCGAGTACGACGTCACGCTGTCGCTCGGCGACGGGCTGCGCCCGGGTTCGATCGCGGACGCGACCGACAAGGCGCAGCTCGCGGAGCTCACGGTGCTGGGCGAATTGACCGAGCGGGCGTGGAAGAAAGACGTGCAGGTGATGATCGAAGGGCCCGGCCACATCCCGATGCATCAGATCGAAGTGAACGTGCGGCTCGAGAAGGAGCTGTGCCACGAGGCGCCGTTCTACACACTCGGGCCACTCGTGACCGACGTCGCTCCCGGCTATGACCACATCACGTCGGCGATCGGCGCGGCGATGATCGGCTGGTTCGGCGCGGACATGCTCTGTTACGTCACGCGGAAGGAGCACCTCGGCCTGCCCAACGCCGAGGAGGTGCGCGAGGGCGTGATCGCGTACAAGATCGCGGCGCACGCCGCGAACATCGCGCGGCGCCGCCCCGGCGCCACGGAGCGCGACAACGCGCTGTCACGCGCGCGCTATGCGTTCGACTGGAACGAGCAGTTCCGGCTGGCGCTGGATCCCGCGCGGGCGCGCGAGCTGCACGACGAGGCCTTGCCGGCGGAATACTTCAAGAGCGCGGAGTTCTGCGCGATGTGCGGCCCGAAGTTCTGCTCGATGCACATCACGCGCGAGATTGAGCGCTCGTTGGGCCTGCGCGAGTCACAGCAGCAGGAAAAGCGCGAGACGGTCGGGGCGGACTAGTCCAGCCGCGCGTCGGCCGCGCGGGCGTGGCCCTCGAGGCCTTCGACCCGCCCGAACCACGCGGCGTCTTCGACGAGCGGACGCGCCGCCGCCGGATCGTCGATCCGCAGCCAGGTGCGCACGCGCAGAAACGCGTAGACCGATAGGCCGCCCTGCGACCGCGCGGTCCCGGCGGTCGGGAGCACGTGGTTCGGGCCGGCGGCGTAATCCCCCAGCACTTCCGCGGACCCGCCGCCGATGAACACCGCGCCGAAATGGGAGAGGCGCGTCGCCACCGCAGCCGCGTCCTGCATGTAGACCTCCACATGCTCGGGGGCGAGCGCATCACACGCCGCGATGCCGTCCCGTACGCTCGCTACCACGACCGCGCCGCCGTTCGCGAGCGCCGCGCGGGCGACGTCGCGCGTGGGCAAGTCGGCAATTTGACGCCCCAGCTCGGCATCGACCCGATCGACCTGCGTCGCGTCCAGCGTCACCAGCACCGGCAGCGCATCGGGATCGTGCTCGGCCTGCGCGAGCAAATCCGCGGCGATCACCGCCGGCGACGCCGTGGCGTCGGCGAACACGACCAGCTCCGAAGGACCCGCGAGCATGTCGATCGCGACGTGTCCACCGACGAGATGCTTCGCCGCCGTGACGTAGCGATTGCCAGGGCCCACGACGACGTCGCACGCGGCGAGCGGTCCCACCCCGAACGCCAGTGCCGCGATCGCCTGCGCGCCGCCGGCCGCAAGCACGCCATCGACGCCCGCAACGGCGGCCGCGGCGAGCGTCATCGGACCGGGACGCGGGCTCGCCACCCAGACCTGTTTCACGCCGGCCGCCCGCGCCGTCACCGCCGTCATCAGCACCGACGACGGCAGCGGATAGCGGCCCCCCGGGGCGTAGCAGCCGGCGCGATCGACCGGCGCGACCCAGTGCCCCGCCGACCCGCCAGGCACCGCCATCGTGACGGCGCCGAGCGCGTGCAGCTGCGCCTCGGCGAACACACGGATCCGCTCGGCGACACGCTCGAGGCGGGCGCGATCCGCGCGTGCCAGTGCGGCAAGGGCGCGATCGAGCGTGCCCCGGTCCAGGAACAACGGGCCCCCCGGCTCCACGTCGCCAAAACGCTCGGCGTACTCGCGCAGCGCCGGCTCACCGCGCGTCCGCACCGCCTCCACGATCGGCGCGGCCACCGCGAGCGCGTCGGCCGGCACGGCGGACCCCCGCGGGCGCACCAGCTCGTCCAGCGAGCGGCGGTGCAGCAGGCGCGCGCTCATTCTTTGCGCGCCATGGGCCGGCGATTGACGGCGCCATGCCGGCGCGCCAGCTCGGCGCGCACCTCGGCGAGCGTTCCGCCCCCGCGCGCCAAGGTCACGAGCGCCATGTAGAACAGATCGGCGGTCTCCCGCACGACTGCGTCGGGCGACTCCGCCCGCGCCAGCTCGTCCGCTTCTTCGCGTAACTTCGCGGCCAATAGCGCTTGGTCGGCCAGGAGTTTGGCCGTGCCCGATCCGGCGACCGGCCGCGCCATTCGGTCGGTGAGCGTGCGCTCCAAATCCGGGAGATCGAATGCCGAGGGCCAGCACGAGCGGCGATTCAAGTGACAGAACCCTGCGCCCCGCTGCCGGACGGTGAACCGAAGTGCGTCGTGGTCGCAATCGAGATCGACACGTAACAGGGTCTGCGAGTCTCCGGACGTCTCGCCTTTGATCCAAATCGCCTGGCGCGAGCGGGACCAGTAGATCCCGCGCCGTTCGGCAACGGCGCGCGCCAGCGATTCGCGCGTGCTCCAGACAAGACCGAGCGTGCGGCCGGCTTCGTCGCACACAACCGTGGGCCACACCTCACCAGGCAGCGGCTTCGTCAGCGGTGCGGCGATGGCGGCGCCGAGCGTCAACGTGTCCGTATAGAGCGCCATGCCGACCTGCGCGTCCGCCCCGCGTGCGTCGAGCTCGGCCACGTCGCTCGCAGTCGTGATCCCTCCAGCCGCCGTCACGCGTGCTGCTCCAGCGGCACGCACGACCGCTTCGACCGCGGCGAGATCGAACCCGGCCATTCCTCCTTCTTTCTCCACCTGCGTGAACAGGAAGCCGCCGACGAATGCCGACAGCTCGTGGACGCGATCGAGCACGTTCGCGCCCGTTCTCGATCGCCAACCGTCGACCACAACCTCGCCGCGCTCCGCATCCACGGCCGCGATGACGCGCTCGCGCGGCAACGCGCCGCAGAACTCCGTCGAGGCGGCGGTCCCGATCACGACTTGCGCCGCCCCGTCATCGAGCCAGCGGCGCGCGCTCTCGAGGTCGCGGATCCCGCCGCCGACGCGGCACGGCGCGCGGCGCACCATATCGCGGATCACGTCGGCGTTCGAGCCCCGGCCGAGCGCGGCATCGAGGTCCACCACGGCCACCTCACCCGCGACGGAGAACTGCTCCAGTCGCTCGATGGGATCCCCCCCGTCCAGGACGAATTCCCTGCCGCGCCGCAGCTGCACCGCGCGTCCGCCCATGATGTCGATGCTCGGCACGATCATCGCCGCACCGCGATTCCATGGACGGCGAGATCCTGTTTGATCCCGTCTACCGTATCGTCGCCGTCGTGAAAAACTGACGCCGCCAGGACGGCATCCGCGCCGGCAGCGAACGCGGCCGCCACATGCGCGCGCGTGCCCACGCCTCCGGACGCGATGACGGGCACGCGCACGGCATCGGCCACGCTGCGTAACAGGGCGACATCGTGTCCCTCGCGCGTGCCGTCCCGATCCCAGCTCGTGAGCAGGATCTCGCCGGCGCCGAGCCGCGCACCTTCCCGCGACCACGCCACGGCGTCTCCGCGCGCGACCTCGCGCCCGCCGAGCACCAGCACATCCCACCGCTCTCCGGCGCGACGCGCGTCGATCGCCAACACGACGCACTGGCGGCCGAACGCGTCGGCGAGCTCGGTCAACAGCGCCGGACGGCCCACTGCGGCGGTGTTGACGCTGATCTTGTCCGCGCCGGCGGCGAGCAGGCGGCGCGCGTCTTCCACCGTGCGAACGCCGCCGCCCACGGTGAGTGGAATGCGGAGCGCGGCACGCACGCGCCGCACCGTCTCCACCTGCGTGCCCCGGCCGTTCGCGGAGGCCGCCACGTCGAGGATCACGATTTCGTCCGCGCCTTGCGCCTCGTAGCGCGCCGCCTGCTCCGCCGGATCACCCGCATCGCGCAGATCCTGAAACCGGATGCCCTTCACCACGCGGCCGTCCTGCACGTCGAGACACGGAATGATCCGTCGCAACAGGCCCGACGATCCATTCGCGCGCGGACCGCTCGACGCCACGGCTCGATTCGTGAGCCAACGCTCCAGCAACGCGGCGCCGTAGCCGGCGGACAGCTCGGGATGAAACTGGCACGCGAGCACCGGCCCGCGCTCGAGCGCGGCGACGAACGGCAGGCCGTGCGTCGCCCAGGCCGGCGTCCATCCCGGCGGTGCGGCGGGCAGCGCGTACGAGTTCGCGAATGCCGCGATGCCGGTGGTCACGAACCGCGCGTTCGGATCGGCGGTCACCCGGTTCCAGCCGAGGTGCGGCACCCGTACGTGCGGCGGCAACGGGTGACATCGTCCGGCGACGATGCCGAGTCCGGCCACGCCCGGCGACTCCTCGCTCGCGTCACAGAGCAGCTGGAGGCCGAGACACACAGCGAGCATTGGTGATCCGCGCGCAGCGACATCGCGGATCGCGGCGTCGAGAGCGCGCGAGCGCAGCGACGCCATGCCGGCGCCGAACGCTCCGACGCCCGGCAACACGAGTCGCGCCGCGCCGCGCACGACATCAGGATCGGCGCTGACGACCGCCGTCGCATCGAGCCGCCGGAACGCGCCCGCAATCGACGCAAGATTCGCGACGCCGGAGTCGACGATCACGACGTCACTCACGCCGCGCCTCCGTGAGGCTGCCCTTGGTGGACGGCACGTCGTCAAAGCCCGAGCGAGCAACCGCCTGCCGCAACGCCAGCGCGGTGGCCTTGAACGCGGCCTCGGCACGGTGATGATCGTTCTCACCCTTGAGGACATCGACGTGCAACGTGATCCGCGCGGCGGTGGCGAATGAGCGAAGCACGTGCGGGATGTTCTCACACGACATCTCCCCGATCGTCTCGCGTCGCAAATCGAGGGCCACATCGGCAAACGGCCGGCCGGAGAGGTCGACCACGGCGCGCGCCAGCGCTTCGTCGAGCGGCGCGAGCGCCCAACCGAACCGGCTCACGCCGCGTCGCTCTCCCAGCGCGCGATCGAGCGCTTCTCCCAGCGCGAGGCCGCAATCTTCGGCCGTGTGATGATCATCGACCTGCAGATCACCTTCGCACGTGAGCGAGAGGTCGAAACGCGCATGCCGGCTGAGTGAATCGAGCAGATGGTCGAGGAACCCGATGCCGGTCTTCACGGCCGTCTTGCCCGTCCCATCGAGATCGAGGGTCATGCGGATCGATGTCTCGCGCGTGGCGCGCGTGATACTGGCAATGCGTGAACTCATGAAAGGACCTCCTCGAGATCGGCGACGTGTTTCAAAACGCGGGCCGCACCCGCGTTGGTGAGGGCGGCAGTTGTCAGGGTGAGATCGTCGCCGGGAGCGACTATGCCGAGGGGGGTCACGCCCGCACCCACGGCGGCCCGCACGTCATCCGGCGTATTCCCGATCATCCAGGCGCGTTGCACGCCGAGCTTCGTGAGGGCGAGGCGAACCGGCGCGGGATCCGGTTTCCGTGCCGCATCCTCCATGCAAACCATCGCACCGAACAGCGGGGCGAGACCTTCCCGCTCGAGGAACCAGCGAGCTTCCTCGCGCGGGCGTCCGGTCACCACGGCGAGCGGCAGACGCTCTGCCAGCCGCTCGAGCACCGCGCGCGGCACGATCGCGCGTTCCCGCTCGCGCAGGCCCGGCGTTCCGTTCGTTCCGAGATAGAGGGACTGATAGCGCGCGGTGACGCTCGAGAGATCGACGGTCTTGCCGCGCTCGACGATGAGCCGCTGTGTCACGATCCAGTCGTTCGCGGCGTCGCCACTGCGCAACGCGCGCTCCACATCGGCCATCGTGATCGCCACACCGAAGGCGGCGCCCGTCGCGATCATCGCCGCCCGTTGCGACTCCCGCACGTCGGCGAGTACGCCGTCGAGATCGAAGACGAGCGCCTCGGGCGCGAGTACGGTCTCGAGCGCGCGCGTGAGCCGTTCGAAGTCTGCGGGATCACCGGGCAGCGTGATGCGGAGGCTCGTCTGGAGGCCCGCACGAGCGGGGAAGTCGCGCACGAGGATGTCCCGAGCGCCGAGTCCGTCACGGACGAACGCCGCCCGCCGGCCGAAGTCGGCGAATACGAAGTTTGCCTGCGAGACTCGTGCATCGACGCCGCGCGCGCAGAGGAATTGCCGAAGTCTCGCTCGCTCGGCGCGGACCTGCGCGACGTGATCGCGCAACGCGGCATCGCCGCGGCTCAACTGCCACAGCGCGAGCGCGAGCGATGGCCCGGCGACCGGATATGGCGCCCCGGCGGCACGCAGCACGGCGATCACGTCCGCGCTCCCGATGGCGTAGCCCACTCGACACCCCGCGAGACCCCACGCCTTCGACATCGTGCGGACGACGACCACGTTGGGGAGGTCGAGCAAACCCCGGTCGATATCCTCGTCGGCGTACTCGATGTACGCCTGATCGAGCAGCAGCAAAGATCGCGGCGCGGCCGCCGCGATCCGTCGCACATCATCTCGCGATGCGACGCCGCCTGTCGGATTGTTGGGCGATACGATGACGACCATGGCGATGCGGTTGTCGAGGTTGGCGAGGATCTGTTCGAGCGGAAACGCATCCGTGAGCCACGGCACCCGCACGAGCGGAGCACCGGCGAGCGCAGCGAAGCGCTCCAACATGTCGAACGTCGGCTCGGGCAGCAGCACCGGCCGATCAGGTCCCGCGTACGCTCGGTAGATGCGATCGAGCGCCTCGTCCGCCCCGGCTGTCACGACGACCCGGTCAGGGCTCACGCCAACGCGGGCGGCGAGCGCCGTCTCGACTGCCGTGGCATCGGGGTAGCGGCGCAGCAGCTCCGGATCGAGGGCTGCCAGCTCCGCGAGCAAGGCTTGGGGGGCCCGAGGTCCTTCATTGCTGTTGAGGCGGAGCAGGCTCATGGCACGATCTGCGACAAGGCGGAGACAACGACGTCAGTGCCGCCTGCTGCTTTCACGGCAGGGATCACCTGCGGCAGCAGCTCGCGCGGCACCGCGGCCTTCACTGCGTAGCCGCTGTCGCCGAATAGCCGGGATACCGTCGCCTGCCGCATCGACGGCAGCACCGCGACGACCGCATCGAGGCACGCGGCCGACGCGTTCACCTCCAGCATCACGCGACGCCGCGCCTCGAGCACGGAGTTGATGAGGAGAACGAGATCTTCGACGTACCGCCGCCGGACCGGCTCTTCGAGCGCCGCGCGGTGCGCATACAATCGCGTGGAGGAGTGCATCAGCACATCGACGATCGCGAGACCGTTCGCCTCCAGCGTCGCGCCGGTCGCGGTGTTGTCGACGATGACATCCGCGTCTTCGGGAGGAAACACTTCCGTCGCGCCGTAGGAACGGACGCACTCGGCACATAAACCCCTGCTGCTGATCCAGCGGCGCGCGAGGCGTTCGTATTCCGACGCGACGATCAGACGCCGGGATGGGAGCCGGCCCGCTTCGAGCAACGTCACGGGAGCGGCGGCGACGAGCTGCACGGGATCGAGCCCCGTGTCGAGCAGCTCGACCACGTCGGCTTCCAGCTCCGCGACCCAATCCGCGCCCGCGAAGCCGATGTCGCGGCTGCCGAGCGCCAGCATCTCGACGATGTTCTGGGGCTTCAGCATCTTGGCTTCGGCGCCGGGGAGCGACACGTCGGGGCGGTATCCGCGCGCGCTGGGACGCACGCGGATGCCCGCGTCGGCTAGGAGGGTCAGCACGCCCTGCTCCATGCGACCTTTCGGCAGGCCGAGGCGGAGTGGAACGGCGGATCGGGCGATTGTGGACATCGATTCGGCTCCATGTTGGCCGAGCCGGCATTCCTCAGGGTCCGCCACGTCGCCCTAAAAGCACGACGCCGGCCCTTGGGGGGGGCCGGCGTCGGTGATTGATCAACGTGCTACACGCCTCCGGCTATCCCCCGTGAACCGAGTGACCGTGGTGATGCCGGTGCGAAGACGTGCGCTGCATGAGACGGGATATAGCGGCGGGGCAAAACGGTGTCAATGACGCCAGCCTTCCGCCAGCGCGAACGCGCGGACCGGAAAGCTTCCCATTCCTTTCACCCGTGGCGGCACGGCGAAGAATCGAAAGCCGCCATCGGGCAGCGCGCCGAGGTTCGTCATGTGCTCGACAATCGCGACACCGGCGCCCAGTAGTGTCGTGTGCGCCGGCCGCGTTCCGTCCTTGTCGTCGTCGATGTTGAGTGAATCGATGCCCACGAGCGCCGCTCCCGACTTCGCCAAGTATTCGGCCGCGTCCTTCGTGACGAACGGATGCTGTCCGGCCGAATAGGCCTCCGTCCGCCAGTGCTTATCCCATCCGGTGTGGACGAGAACTGCCCGGCCGTCCAACTCGAGCCCCTGGAATCGCCTCGCATCGATGGGCCGGCCGGGACCGTTCACCCGAATCACGATGCCGGGAAGATCCGCCACTCGGTCCAGCGCGTAGCCGGCGACGTCGTGACCCTGCGGAAAACGGTGGAACGGCGCGTCGATGTACGTGCCGGTGTTCGCGAGCAAGTCGATCTTGCCAATCTGGAATGTGGTTCCCGCGGCGTATCGCTTCGAAGACGCCTCGCGCGTCAGCCAGTCGCTGATCGTCGGCGCGGGGAGTCCGCCGTAGGTCACCATCCCATGCTCGATCTCGTGGCTGAGATCGATCAGGCGGGCCATACGCGGGCGATCGCTTTGAGAAGGTGACTTTCCGGCGTGGTGCCGTCAGGAGCCTCCGACAATACGGTCGCTAGCCGTCGGCGCAGCAGCGGATCGCGCGTCGCCTGGGCGGCGAACTGCATCGTGAGCGGAATGAACCACGGCGCCTGCCGAGCGCCCGAGCCGGCCCGCGCGACTGCAGCGTACTGCTCGAACAGCGCCAACAGGAATGCGCCCTTCGAGGGGAAATGCCGGTAGATGGCACCCTTGGTGAATCCAGCGGCAAGAGCCACCTCATCCAGCGTCGCCAGCTCGAAGCCGC